>NZ_CP048876.1:2977500-3980777 GCF_011008975.1 Bacillus sp. LUNF1
CCTTCGCCACTGGTGTTCCTCCACATCTCTACGCATTTCACCGCTACACGTGGAATTCCACTCTCCTCTTCTGCACTCAAGTTCCCCAGTTTCCAATGACCCTCCCCGGTTGAGCCGGGGGCTTTCACATCAGACTTAAGAAACCGCCTGCGAGCCCTTTACGCCCAATAATTCCGGACAACGCTTGCCACCTACGTATTACCGCGGCTGCTGGCACGTAGTTAGCCGTGGCTTTCTGGTTAGGTACCGTCAAGGTGCCGCCCTATTTGAACGGCACTTGTTCTTCCCTAACAACAGAGCTTTACGATCCGAAAACCTTCATCACTCACGCGGCGTTGCTCCGTCAGACTTTCGTCCATTGCGGAAGATTCCCTACTGCTGCCTCCCGTAGGAGTCTGGGCCGTGTCTCAGTCCCAGTGTGGCCGATCACCCTCTCAGGTCGGCTACGCATCGTCGCCTTGGTGAGCCGTTACCTCACCAACTAGCTAATGCGCCGCGGGTCCATCTGTAAGTGGTAGCCGAAGCCACCTTTTATGTCTGAACCATGCGATTCAGACAACCATCCGGTATTAGCCCCGGTTTCCCGGAGTTATCCCAGTCTTACAGGCAGGTTACCCACGTGTTACTCACCCGTCCGCCGCTAACATCAGGGAGCAAGCTCCCATCTGTCCGCTCGACTTGCATGTATTAGGCACGCCGCCAGCGTTCGTCCTGAGCCAGGATCAAACTCTCCGATAAAGTAGTTTGACTGACTACGCACATCGCTGTGCGATTTATTTAAAACTTTGAATTAACAGGTGCGTTTTGTCTTGTTTAGTTTTCAAAGATCATTACCGCTTGTTGAAGCAGCTTTATTATCTTACCACTCAGCTTCTTTTATGTCAACAACTTTTTTCAAGTTGTTTCCGAAGCTTTTCGTTGTTGTCTGCTGTTCATCAGCGACGTTTAATAATATAACACCCTTTTGAAAATATGACAATAGTTTTTTTAAAAAAATCATTAATTATTTTCTTTCATACTTATTTCAGTTTCTCTTCTATAGAAAGATAAGCTGTCTTGTGGTTTGGCATATTTTCTTGTATAGTAAGATTGAACTAAATACTTGATGACCACAAGGGGAGCATTAAAGCTGAGAGTGAACATTTTGTTCTGACCCTTTGAACCTGTTAGTTAACGCTGGCGTAGGGATGTGGCAAAGCCAAATGATTTGCAGTTTATGTAAGCAGCGCGCGGACTTTTCCCATCCTTCCCCGCGCTGCTTTTTTGTTTATCCTTGATACGGTTGTCTGACCAGGGGGGAAAACTATGAATCATTCAACACAGCTTGTGCGCTTAATTGAAATAGCGATTATGACCGGGGCGGCTGTCATTCTGGACATTGTCTCAGGTATGTTTCTCCGGATGCCCCAAGGCGGTTCGGTCTCTATTATGATGATTCCGATTTTTTTGATTTCATTCCGCTGGGGAGTGAAGGCCGGGCTTACGACAGGCTTTTTAACAGGGATTGTCCAGATCGCCATCGGCAATTTGTTTTTGCAGCACCCGGTGCAGCTATTTCTTGATTACATCGCGGCATTCGCAGTCCTCGGTTTCAGCGGCATGTTAGCTTCCGGTGTACGGGGATCGGCATTGAATAAAAAAAGAGGCGTTTTAACGATGTATGTTATAGGCGGTGTTTTCATCGGCAGTGTGCTGCGCTATGCGGCACATGTGGTCTCCGGAGCTGTCTTTTTCGGAAGCTATGCTCCGAAAGGCACGCCGGTCTGGATTTATTCGTCCGTCTATAACGCGACTTATATGATTCCTTCTTTTATCCTTTCGGCCATTGTCCTTATCTTATTATTCATGACTGCGCCGCGGCTTCTTGAAGCTAAGCGGACGAACTGAAACAGCAGGCGGTTTACGCCTGCTGTATTTTTATTCCGGGCTGTGCCGTTCGTTTGAATCACTCAGTTCTTTTGTAAGTTCATTTATACTTTGTTTTATGTTTCCTTTGCCTGAAAAATTCTCAATAAGCTCTTTTACATTGATTCCGGAAGATGCTTTTAAGCTTTCCTGAAGACCGGCCATTAAATTGGTTGCGTAGCCTGTGACTTTATTGGCCCCGCCGTTTTCACCGCTTCCTCCCGTATCAACGACGGTTATTTTATCAATGTTGGAAAGAGGCGCTGAGACTTGCTTCGCATATTCAGGCAGCATTTTCACAATCATATCAAGGATTGCAGCCTGCCCGTATTTTTCGAATGCTTCGGCGATTTTTTCTTTAGCTTCCGCTTCTGCGAGTCCTTTCAGGCGGATGACTTCCGCTTCGGTTTCCCCTCTCGCCTTTTCAGCCTCCGCTTTAGCAAGACCGTCAATTCTCACGCGTTCCGCTTCCGCCTTGGCCATCGCTTCGATACTGTACTGCTCGGCATCCGCTTCTGCGAGCTGCTTCGCTTTTGCGGCCGCGGCCGCTTGTTCCACCGAGTAACGGTCAGCATCGGCTTTTTTCTTCACTTCAGAGTCATATTGGCGCTCACGGCGCAGAATTTCTTTTTCCTCCAATTCAATCTGCTTTTGCCGCTCAATAATTTTAATTTGCATTTCCTGCTCTGTCACCTGCTGGCGGGCTTTTGCTGTTTCAAGATCATATGCCTGGTCGGCATTGGCTTTTGCTGTATCCTGCTCTCTTCTGTATTCCGCCATTTTCAGCTGATTGATTTTTTCCGCTTCAGCTATTTCCGTCGCCCGCTCCAGCTCTGATTTTTTTGCGTCTTTATCAGCGGCCGCGCGTTTAATCCTCGTCTCTTTATCCGCTTCTGCCGTGGCAATGTCCGCATCCCGCTTGACTTGGGCGATTCTCGGCTTACCTAATGATTCAAGATAGCCGTTTTTATCTCGGACGTCTTTAATCGTAAAAGATACGATCATCAGCCCCATTTTAGCAAGATCCTGAGACGCGACCCGCTGGACTTCCTGAGAAAACTTTTCCCTGTTTTTATAAATCTCTTCGACGGTCATAGAGCCGAGGATGGAGCGCAGATGGCCTTCCAGCACCTCCCGCGCCTCCTGCTCACGGTCGTCCTTGGATTTCCCTAAAAATTGTTCAGCTGCTGTGGCGATTTCACCGATGGAGCCTCCGATTTTAATAATGGCGGTTCCGTCGGCCATTACCGGCACGCCTTGTTCTGTATAGACTTCAGGTGTAGAGACATCAAGTTTGCTTGACAGTAAACTGAGAGGTTCTGCCTGTTGGAATACCGGGAGCACGAACGTTCCCCCGCCCCGGACGATTTTCAGACGATTTCCGCCTTCATCAATGTGAACATTCTTATTCCCCAAATAACTTCCGGTCACGATAAGGGCTTCGTCCGGCCCCGCCGTCCGGTACTTCGTAATAAATACAGCAATAAGTGCGATGAGTAAAAAGAATACGATTCCGATAACGATGATAATCGGCATAGTCATAACAGTTCCCCCTTAGATATCAGATTGGTTCATGCGGCGTCACAAAAAGCACTCCGTCTTTTACATCAATCACTAATACGGCCGTTCCGTACTTGATCTGTTCTTGATCAAAGCTGACGGCTGATTTAGAAATGGCGCCCCCTATTCCCTCTATGATCACTTCTCCATAGCCGTCTTTCGGGACGGAAGTAATGACTCTGCCGACTCTGCCCTTTAAATCTGTCTCCCGATACGCGAGCGATTCTTCCGCTGATGAAAGCGGGACAAGGACGAAGAAGTGAAGCAGGCTGACCAAAAGAACCGAAAGAACAAATGAAAGCAACGCAATGACAGGACTTGATAGCGGAGCGGCGATTTCGCCGATATAACCTGAGGCTGAAAAGATTGTTAAAAAAGACAGAATCAATGCAGGGTTTAAAAATGAAACAGGAATGGCTTCCGAGAGGCCGTGAAACACATCTTGAAAAAACAGAATCAAAAGCGTGAGACTTCCCGAAATAATCAATGTGTAAAGATAGACCGTTTCAAGCGGCAGATGAAATATGTCCACATTCTATCCTCCTTTCGGCTGAGGTGTCGGAGTGTTACTTTATATACGGATGTAAAGGTAAATGGTTTCAATTTTCTGATAAGGAAGGCTGATTACATGATTATCCAATCCGGATATGATATGTTTACTCTAAAGGAGGAGATAGGATGAGCATTTTTAATGAAGCAAGACAGCAGACCTGGGAAGAACTGAAAGGACTCTCTGATGAGGAATTCAACCGAAAGCCCGCGGCTGATGAGTGGAGCGTGCGGGAAGTCCTTGACCATTTAAAGAAAATTGACGAAACAGCGCAGACCCTTTTATCAAAGCAGGCAAAAGACGCACCGTTAAAAGAAATAGAAGAACAACCGATGGAGTTTATAGAGGACAGAACAAATAAACGGCCGGCTCCGTCACACCTCGAACCTGAGCAAAACCGAATATCAGTCATTGAAGCAAAACAGGAATTAGATACGGCAAGACAGCAGCTGACCGCCGTCATTTCATCATTAAACGAGGAAGACTTAGAACGTGTGCTTCCGCATCCTGTTTTTCAAGAACTGACGATCCGCCAGTGGATTGATTTTATCGGCCATCATGAAAAGCGTCACATTAATCAAATAAAAGAAATCAAACAAAAAATCGAGAAGGTCTGAGTCAGACCTTCTCGATTTTTTTCTTGGCGCGTTTCGGTTCATAAGAATGGATGGTGACCGCATCTCCCGTGCATATATCACCCGGGCGTTCAACAATACAGACAATTCCTCTCCTGCCCATCGCGTGCCTCACAAACGCCGCGGCGAGTTTTGGCTGATCCGGATAAAAGGATTGAATGACTTCTCCCGGCTGAATGCACGGATCATTTTCTCCCTCGCACAACAGAGACGCACCGCTTGGAAATATCATTCTGCTTCCTTCTTTAAGCGGCGTCAGTGCAGAAAAACCGCTGATTGCGATATTAGCGCCGAGCCATTCGGGAAAGATATGAGAAATCCCCATCTTCTCTGCAATGTCATCACATTCCTCCATGGACACGATTGAAATTTGTCTCCGGTTAAAAATTTCTGTTCCTCTTTCATACATCGGCTCACGCGCGCCGGCCTTTTTTGTCAGTCCGAAATGCAGGTCACCGGGGAACCCGCCGTATTCCGCACGAAGCTTGTCCATCTTTTTGGTAACAAATTGTTCGGTATCCGCTATATATACGCCTTCCGTCTTTGCTGTTATGCGTTTCCACATCAGCCACCACCGCCTTTTTCTTGACATTATCCTTAAAAAACCCCGCTCTGTAAAGGAGCGGGGTTCATTTATTATACCGTTTTCGGCGTTAAGTCGAAGCAGCGTTTGTAAATCCAGTTGTATGCTTTCTCATTCAAATCTCTTGGATTTCCGAAAGTTTGCGGATCTTTCATGGCTTCTTTTGATAAACGTTCAATCATGTCCGGAGACACACCTTGTTCTTCTAAACTCGGCACCTCTAAATCTTTTACAAGATCATACATCCAGTTGACGGACGCTTTTGCCGCTTCTTCGGTTGTCATGTTGCTTGTATCGATTCCGAATGCTTTGGCGATGCGGGCGAATTTTTCCGGATAGCCTTTCCAGTTGTATTCCATTACCGGCCCCATCATAGCTGCGACGCATTGTCCGTGAGCGACAGGGATGATGCCGCCGAGCGTCTGGCTCATCGCATGCGCCGCGCCTGCTGATTCACTGCCGTATGAAAGGCCGGCAAGCATCGCCGCCTGCGCCATGCCGTATCTTGCTTCCAAATCCTCTCCGTCCGCAAACGCGCGCTTAATATAATGCGCCGCATATTCAATGGCCATTAAAGCGACGGCATCAGTGATCGGCTGCGCAAATTTCATCGTATAGCACTCGATGGCGTGCGCAAGGGCGTCAATACCTGTCATGGCCGTCACATGCGGAGGCATGGACGTGTGCAGCTCAGGGTCAATGACCGTTAAATGCGCGGCGATAAGCGGTCCGCCCGTATTGAATTTAAATTCTCTTTCTTCATCTGTAATGACCGCCCATTGTGTGACCTCTGAACCTGTTCCCGCAGTCGTCGGGATCGTTGTCAGCGGAGGAATACGGTTTTCCAGCGGCTTTTTGCCTTCCGCGGCTTCATAATCAAGCACGCTTCCTTCGTGTGTCGCTTCTACCCCGATCGCTTTCGCTGTATCCATGGAGCTTCCGCCGCCGACAGCCACAAGGCCGTTGCAGTTTTCTTTTTTATACAGTTCTGATCCTTCGTTTACAAGACGTACAGGCGGGTTCGGCTCCACTTTGTTAAACAGGACGACTTCGATGCCCGCTTCCTGTAAAGATTCAATGACCGGGTTTGCCACTCCCGCGTTATAAATTCCCGGGTCTGTTACGAGCAGAGCTTTTGTGACGCCAAGCGCTCTGACTTCACTTCCCGCGTGCTGAATCGCACCGATTCCGTGTTTAATGACTGTCGGGATTTCGAATGTATGGAATTTATGCATGCTTTCTACTTTCATATTTAATGTCATATTGTATCTCCTCCTCGTTATGCTTGAAACCAGTTCACAGCCGCAGGTTTCGTGTTGCGGTAAATATGTTTGATTTCCGTGTATTCTTCCAGACCGATTTTGCCGAGTTCGCGGCCGAAGCCCGATTGTTTGTACCCGCCCCATGGCGCTTGCGCGAAATACGGATGGAAATCATTGATCCATACCGTTCCCATCCGCAGTTTGGCGGCTACGCGTTCGCATTTTTCAATATCCTTTGACCATACCGCTCCGGCCAGCCCATAAATGGTATCGTTGGCAAGTCTGATCACTTCTTCTTCAGAAGAAAATGACTCAACTGTTAAAACGGGGCCGAAGATCTCCTCTTGGACTATCCGCATATCAGACTTGCAGTTTGAGAAAATAGTAGGTTCATAGAAGAAACCGTTTTGAAGGGCGGGATCATCAGGACGTTTGCCGCCTGTTTCCAGTTTTGCCCCTTCTTCGATACCGATTTCTACGTATTTTTCGACTTTGGCCCGATGCTCGGCGGAAATCAGCGGACCGCTTTCCGTATCTTCATGAAAACCGTTTCCTAATTTGATGCGTTTCGTGCGCTTGATCAGCTCGGCTAAAAATTCATCATGAATGGCTTCGTCCACCAAAAGACGGGACCCTGCCGAACAAACTTGGCCGGCATGGAAAAACACGGCGTTCAGCGCTTGATCTGCAGCGGTTTCGAGATCTGCATCTTGAAATACGATATTCGGATTTTTGCCGCCAAGCTCCAGGGCAATCTTTTTCACATTGCCGCTTGCCGCCTGCATGATTTTTTTGCCTGTTTCAATTCCGCCCGTAAAAGAGACCAAATCGACGTCGAGGTTTCTCGCAAGCTCGTCGCCGACAGAGGCGCCCGGCCCCAGCACGAGATTGGCGACCCCTTTCGGAATACCGGCTTCTTCTATTAATTGAAAGACTTTAATGGTTGTCAGCGGAGTAATCTCGCTCGGCTTTAAAACGATCGTGTTTCCGGCCGCAAGAGCGGGAGCGATTTTCCAGCTCGCCTGAAGGAGCGGATAGTTCCACGGCGTAATTTGTCCGCATACGCCAATGGGCTCTCTGACGATTTTACTTACGGAATCAGGAATCGGAGATGAAATGACCTCGCCTCCGTCTTTATCCGCCAAACCGGCATAATATTGAAATACATTTGCGATATCATCCATATCGGCTTTACTTTCTTCAATCGTTTTTCCTGTATCGAGCGATTCCAGCTCAGCTAATTCGTTCAGATCGCGTCTGATTAATTCCGCAATTTTCAGAACAAATTGTCCGCGCTCGAGCCCGGAAAGCACCGGCCACTCCCCTTCATCAAATGCTTTTCTGGCTGCGGCGATGGCTTTCACCGCATCGTTCCGGTCTCCTTCGCATACCGTTGCAATTTCTTCTTGATTAAATGGATTAATGATACGGCGGGTCTGTTTTTTTTCTGCACTGATCCATTCGCCGCCGATATAAAGCGTTTTGCTCATAAAAGTCCTCCTTACCGAAAAGTAAGTTTGTTAAATAAAAATTTAATGTTTTTAACAATATTAATTTAACACATGTTTTTTTGCCTGTCAAAACCCGGTCAGTCCGTTTAGATTTTGACATTTTGTCATGATTCGTTAAGATTAAGAACATAAAGAAATGACTTAATAAATTTAAACTTCAAGTGGAAAAGAGGGACAGTATGGATGAGAATCCAGAATTCGCAGCTATAGAACAAGCCAGGGATCTTGTCATTGATTCCATTGCAGAGACGATGGATCTTTACGGAATCACACGGAGTGTCGGGATTTTATACGGAACAATGTATATGAGGGATGAAATGACGCTTGACGAAATGCGTGAGGAACTGCAGATGAGCAAACCGAGTATGAGCACAGGCGTCAAAAAGCTGCAGGATTTAAATGTGGTTAAAAAAACCTTTCACCGCGGCACACGGAAGCATACGTTTGTAGCGGAAAAAGATTTCTTTACGTTTTTCACGAATTTCTTCCCGCCGAAATGGGATCGTGAAGTTCAGGTGAATTTATCCGCCATTGAACAGGCCCAGGCGGATTTGCAGTCCGTTTTGCTGGCCGAGAAAGGCAACGCGGAATTACAGGAAGAAGCGCGGCAGTTATATGATCAGCTTGAAAGCTCGAAAGCTTATTATCATTGGCTGAAGCGGCTCGCCGACTCGGTTCAGAGCGGGGAGATTTTTAAATTTATTCCGATAGAAACGGACGAAAAAAACGCCTGAATCAAAATCAGGCGTTTTTTTGTCGTGATTTGATTATTTTTGAGAAAATATAGGAACATAACCCCATTTACTTCCATTAAAATTGATGGTAAATTTTTATAGGTATGGTCGTTCTTTTTTAAGAACAATCAGCAAATTTTTTTTAGGGGGATTTAAAATGAAACAGAAATTTTTCTCAACTGTCATGGCAAGTTTATTCGGCCTGGTTTTGCTTCTTTCTCTGCCGACAGCGTCATTCGCCGCTGAGTCGGGCTCAACCGTTCACGAGCCGGAAATGTCCACGAAAGCGACTGCTACCTTATTTGCAAAATATACAGGTGCCAGCCAGCAGGAATGGTCATTTTCTGATATCGAATTGACGTACCGTCCGAACACGATCCTGAGCTTAGGCGTTATGGAATTTACCCTTCCTAGCGGATTTGCGGCTACTACAAAAGATACAGTCAACGGACACGCTTTACGCGAAAGACAGATTCTGAATAACGGCAAAACAGTCAGACTTCCGTTAAACATTGATTTGCTCGGCGCAGCGGAATTTAAGCTTTCTCTTAATAATAAAACATTGCCTGCTGCAGGTACATATAAGTTCCGTGCAGAAAATAAATCATTAAGCATCGGCTCTAAATTCTATGCTGAGGACACAATTGTTGTTCAAAAACGCAGCACACCGCCGACACAGCCTTGCGACTGCTAATAATTGCGAAAAAAGACCGGCACAAGCCCATCGCTTGTCAGCCGGTCTTTTTTTTGTGCTGTTTTCTTTCTTCCGGCCCGCGCATTGACAAACCCTTGAAACAGGAGTACATTCTTGTTTGTTGTATTTGGAGTGACGAAAACAGTTTCTTAAGGAGTTATGAGGATTGGGAAAAATCAAAAATAAACAATTTGCCGTCATCGGACTCGGCCGTTTCGGCGGAAGCATCTGTAAAGAGCTTTTTAAAATGGGGCATGAGGTGCTTGCGGTCGATATCAGCGAAGAGCGGGTCAACGCATACTCCTCTTATGCCACGCATGCTGTGCGGGCAAATTCAACGGAAGAAAGCGAGCTTCAGTCGCTCGGCATCAGAAATTTTGAATATGTCATCGTAGCAATCGGCGCCAACATTCAGGCAAGCACGCTGACGACGCTGTTATTGAAGGAGCTGAACATCCCTAATATTTGGGTGAAAGCGCAAAACTATTATCATCACAAAGTGCTTGAAAAGATCGGCGCTGATCGTATTATCCATCCCGAAAAGGATATGGGCGTGCGGATTGCACAAAGCCTTTCAGATGAAAATGTCTTAAATTACATTGATTTGTCAGATGAATACAGCATTGTGGAGCTTTCAGCCACGAAAAAACTGCATTTAAAATCCATTCTTGATCTCGGCGTCCGGGCCAGATTCGGCTGCACCATTCTCGCCTTGAAACATAATGGAGACATTCAGCTGTCCCCTTCTCCGGAGACTGTCATTCATGAATGTGACTGCCTTGTGCTGATGGGGCATAAACGTGATATTAAAAGGTTTGAAACTGAAGGAATGTAAAAAAGCCGGCGGGCTGCCGGCTTTTTTTGATGCTTATGTTTCTTCACTTAACTGGACGGCGGTTTGGTCAACCCAGCCGATCAGCTCATCTTTCACTTGAATTTGGTACCAGACGGATTCTCCGTTTTGTTTTTCAGATACGACTTTAATATGCTCGCCGGTAAACTTTTGCGCCGATGCCAGTTTAATAGAATGCCGCTCTTTTGACGGCTTGGACCACACGTCTTCAATGGCGTGGTCTTTGATGGCGCCTTTCATATCAACTGCTTTAAGAGAGGCATTGATTTTGTCATATTCATTCAGGTTATAGGTTTCTATGACATCTTTAATTTTTTCAGCATAGCCGGGGTCTGTGGCGTAGCCGGATTTTTGAAGGGCAGCCGCCGCAGTTTTATAATTGTCCGCTTCAATGACGGGCTTGTACTTCTTTTTATTCCAAGACGTTCCGTTGACAAATAATTTGGCATGATCATCCATTGATTCAAAAAACGTGCTGTATTTACGGAATTTTGCCCGAATCGTTTTTCGTTTTCCTTTTTCAAATTCATCCGTTTTCATCGTGACGTGTTTTCCTTTATAATCACCTTTTACACCGAACAGGTTGCGCGCTTTCCCCGCAAGCTCACTGTTCCCCCAGTCCGATTCGAGAATGGCCTGTGCGAGGGTGATGCTCGGAAGGACATGATATTTCTCATATAAAATTTGAGCATGCCCGGAAAGGCTGTCAATAAAGACCTGCTGCTCGTCCACCTCTTCAGGCGGTTTTTCTTCCGTCACTATGAATTTCGAAAACACCATTGATACCAGAAATAATCCGAATATAAGAGATACAGCAAAAAGGCACCCAAGCACCCTTTTGGTCTTTGCTTTCTTTTTCATATCAACCTTCCTTTAATTCCGGAATCACTAGATTTATAATTTTACTGGTCATTGATGAAAATTTCAATAAAATAGGGAAAAAGACGGAGAAAGAACACATTGCGCAAATAAAAAAGACTCCTCTTTGAGGAGTCTTTTTTGTTATGCCATGCTCAGCTGAGGGCCAAACAATTCATATTGAACGGAATCAGAGTCAAACCCGAGTGCAAGAATCATGTCTTTCATTTGCGTCATAAACTGCGCTGATCCGCACAAGTAAAATTCAGCATTTTGATTCAGATGAAGCTGCTCCAGGAAGGTTTGATCAATCCGGCCGCTGTAAAAAGGCTTGTCTCCTGAGCGGTCTTGTTCTGCCGGTTCACTGTATACGTAAATGACGTTAATATTCGGATGATTCTCCGCAGCTTGTTCAGCCTCTTTGCGGAACGCGGCGTACTCTCCGTTTTTCGCCGCATGAATAAAAGTAACGGAACGCTCCGGCTGTTTTTCGGCGGCTGTTTTCAGCATGCACATCATCGGCGTAATTCCGGAACCGGCACTGATAAGAACAACCGGTTTATCGGCAGCAGACAGCTTGAAATCTCCGGCGGGTGCGCTGACTTCAAGTTTATCTCCCTCTTGAACTTCATTGTGGAGATGAGAAGAAACCGCTCCGTCCTTTTTCACAGATATCCGATATGCGCCTTTTCGAGAAGCATCAGACAGGCTGTACTGGCGAATGTGCGTATAAGGAGAATCCGCAATCCTCACTTTAATGCTGATATATTGTCCCGCTTCAAATCCAGGAAGCGAAGAGCCGTCACTCGGTTTGATATAAAATGATGTGATATCTTTGCTTTCTTTTGTTTTCTGTATAACCGTAAATTCTTTATACCCCTGCCATCCGGCTTCATTGTACATGTCTTTTTCAATGCCGATAAAAGCCTCCGCAATAACACCGTAAGCTTTTTCCCATGCCTGCATAATTTCAGGAGTTGCGGCATCCTGCAGCACATCCTTAATCGCCAGAAGCAGATACTTTCCGACAATCGGATAATGTTCCGGTTTTACACCGATGCTTGTGTGTTTATGGCCGATCTGTCTGACCGCCGGAATGATTTGTTCTAATTGATCAATATTCGCCGCAGCCGCAATGACTGCATTTGCCAATGCTGCGCGCTGAGTCTGTTTCTTTTGGTTCGTTTGGTTAAACATATTTAACAGTTCGGGATGATCTTGAAACATCAGGTTATAAAAGCGTCCGGTGATGTTTTCTCCATGTGTTTTCAATACAGGTACTGTGCTTTTGATGATGTCTATTGTTCTCTCGTCCAGCATGTTCATCCTCAACCCTTCTAAAGATGTATTTTCAATATATCTTTATAGTAAGAGATATTTCGAATAAAAGATATATCTAAAATGAATCTTTAAAAAAGCCGTCACAATATTGTGTTGGTTTTGGAATTTATGGATTTCACCTCCTTTTTTATCACCCGGTGAAACAGGGACACATATATTTGGGAATATACGTTTAAAGATGAAAGCGGGGGATTGCATGGTTTCCGATATCGATTACACGTCTCCGAATACACAGTTCACTTATGATGTGAATGAGAGCCGTTTTTTTACGAAAGATGCTCGGAACTTTATCAATGTATTGGGGATTAAACAGTTAAACACGCTTGAAAATATTTCATTATTAGATATCTTTCTGAGTAAAACAAATGTGATTGAACCGCATACCCATCAAAACGCCGCTGAATTGGTGTACTGTATTTCGGGTTCCGCGGTGGTGTCGATGCTGAATCCGTTCACCCAGAAAATACGGAATTATCCGATCTCTCCAGGGCAAGTGGCGAATATTCCGCAGGGGTGGTGGCATTATGAAGTCGCCACTTCAGACAAAACCCATCTTTTGGCCATATTTGACGCCCCTTCGCCTGAAGTGATATACGGCTCGGATATTCTCCGTCTGACGCCGCCGGAGATCATGGCGCATACGTACTGTCTGAATGAGCATGAGTGGGAAAAAGCCGTTTCACCGATCCGGCAATCAACTGTGATAGGCCCCGATAAATACTGCGGACAGTCTGAAAACACGGGTATTCATGATATGAATAAGCCTTATCAGCCAAATACGCCTTATCCGAATGATCCGTATCGGCATTATGATACGCCGTTATATTGGGGATATTAAACGGAGAGCCTGAGCGGCATTCAGCTCGACAGAAAGAGCCCCTCATTGGAGAGGGGCTCTTGATCATTACGGTCCGGTTCCGCAGCTTACTTTGTACTCGCCTTCGGACGATTTTTTTGAATAACATACGTGCGGCGTCTGTCCGGTTTCATCTTTCCAATTGAACCAATTTACATAATAAAGGTTCCCGGCCTCTCCACCGCCTTCTTCTTTTTGAAGAATCGCAAAGTAGCTTTGATACGGATATCCTTTTTTATAAATGTCATGCCTGATGGCTCCTTTTTCTGAAGCAGACGTGAAGATGACAGGAGAAAGAGGCGAAAGCGCTGTCAAAAAAAGCGCCAGTGCAGCTGACAGAGATAATATAAGATAGATTTTCTTTTTCATTTTCTCTCTTTCCTTTATTTTCAATTGTTAGAAATGAAGCAGAACACAGAGGCTGCCGCAGAAGATGAAAAAACAAAAAAACCCTTATTTATAGAATAAGGGTTTAAAGGTATGGAGCCAAGGGGGCTCGAACCCCTGACCTCTACGCTGCCAGCGTAGCGCTCTCCCAGCTGAGCTATGGCCCCGTGCTGTAACGTCATGTTTTATTATAGACGACTCTTCTATGAATTTCAAGCAGAAAATTCAGTTTGCTCATATTTTCCTGAGACGTTTTTCGAACATAAAAAGAAGACCCTCCGGGGGCCTCTTCGTTTATCGCACGAGCATGATTAAAATGATGCCGAGGATGACACGGTAAATGGCGAACGGGACAAGCTTAATCCGGTTAATGAGCCGAAGAAAAAACTTGACGACTAAGAGGGCGACGACAAAGGCGCAGATAAAGCCGACAAGAAAAAACGGAATCATGTCATAAGAAAGACTGCTCCAGTATTTCACCAGCTTCAGAAGGCTTGCGCCCGCCATAATCGGAATAGCCATAATAAATGTGAAGTCTGCGGCTGCCCGGTGATTCAAGCCTACAATGACACCTCCGGCAATCGTTGAGCCTGAGCGGGAAAATCCCGGCCATAAGGCGAGACACTGGAATAATCCGACACAGAAAGCCTGTTTGTAGGTGATTCTGTCCACCGTATCGATCGTTTCTTTCCTTTTATTGATCCAGTCCGCTATAAGCATAAGCACGGCTCCGGCAATTAATCCGTAAGCGACCGTTCTGACGGAGAATAAATAGCGGTCAATGAAATCCTCAAATAAAAAGCCGAGCACCGCTGCCGGAACAAGACCGACGGCGATTTGCGCGATGGTCAGCCTGTATCCCTTCTGCTGATCGCGCGTGACGTTTTTTTTGAGGCCGAGTAAATGTAATATCCGATCCTTAAACACAATGGCCACCGCCAGAATCGAACCGAGCTGAATCACCACTTTGAAGGAATTTGCGGCTTCCGGATTCATCAGGCTTCCGGATTTCAGCCAGATGTCATCCGCTATGATCATATGTCCCGTGGAAGAAACCGGCGCGTACTCCGTCAGCCCTTCCACGATTCCTAAAACGGCTGCTGTGAACATCTCCCATAGTGTCATCCCATTCTTCCCTTCATTCATCATTTACAAAAGAGAAGCTCTCCTCTGAAGGAAAGCCTGTCTTATAATAAATATCATGTCCGTTCCGATTTTATGACTTCGATACAGCATCATTTTTTTCTTCTTCATATAAATGCGAACGCATTTTGAACCAATCAAACAGATGGGTCGTGACCACTTTGATGACCGCATACCCCGGGATGGCTAAAATAATGCCGACAACCCCGAACAGCTTTCCGGCAGTTAAAAGAACAAAGATGATGGTAATCGGGTGAATGTGAAGATTTTTCCCCATGATCTGCGGAGAAATTAATTTTCCTTCCACGAGCTGGACAACGGTCCAGACAATCGCAAGCTTCAGCAGCATAAGGGGCGAAGTGACCAACGCGATAATAATCGCCGGCGTGATAGCAATGGTCGGCCCTAAATACGGAACGACGCTCGTACAAGCGGCAATGACCGCAAGCAGTGACGCATAATCAAGTCCGATAATCAGATAGCCGATAAATAATAAAAACCCGATGCAGAAGCTGACGATGACCTGTCCTCTAATATAGGAGCTTAATCTGTGGTTCATTTCACTAAGCATCGTATACGTTTGTTCTTTCAGACGGGTGGGCACAAACTTTAAGATATAGATTGGCAGTTTTTTGCCGTCTTTCAGCAAATAGAACAGAATAAACGGCACGGTCACAATTGAAATAATCACTTCCGTCAGCGCGCCGATAAAATTCCCGACCCCGGTAAATGTGCTGTTTGCAATTGTCGCCGCCTGCGCCGATACTTTATTAGCAAGATCGGAAATGTTGATATTCATCGTCTTTTGCGCCTGATTTACAAAATCGCTTCCGATCAGGCTTTTCGTCTGATCTTCAACAATATCCACATATTTCGGCAGATTGTCGATCAGGCTCATGATCTGTTCCTTTAAAAACGGAATAATTGAAACGACCGTAATCGTAATCAGCCCTATAATAATGAGGTAAAGGAGCAGGATGGAATAGACTCTTTTCACTCTTATTTTTTCCAATATATCTACGATCGGATTAAGCAGATAATAAACGATTCCTGTCAAAATGACGGGGAGCGCAATCGTTTTGAGCAGGACGATAATGGGTGTGAAAATAAATGATGTCTTCATAAAGACAAGGATATTGAGACCGATGAGCAGCAATACAAGCAAAAACAAGACAAATTTATTGTCTAAGAAAAACTGTTTAAATCTGCCGCCCCATGTTTGCAATGTTTCCACTATTGTTCCTCCATCATATGTATTTTACTTAAATTGTACACTATCGTTCCTGTAATGAAAAATAATAACCGGTCTCTATGGGAATTTTTCCTATCTCTTTAGCTGCCAGCCTTTTTTCCATTTATGTTTCTCAGAAAAAAAGCTATAATGTAAGCCAATACATAGAAGGAGCGATAGCAATGATTCGATTTGCAACAGTCGGAACGAATTGGATTACAGAACGATTTCTGGAGGCGGCTTCTGCTATTGATGATTTTCAATTAACGGCGGTTTATTCCAGAACTGAGGAACGTGCGGCGGAATTCGCCGGCAAACACGGCGCTGCTCATTATTTTACCAGCCTGAAAGAAATGGCGGAAAGCGAAGCCTATGACGCGGTGTATCTCGCCAGCCCGAATGCATTTCACAAAGAGCAGGCGGTCCTTTTTATGGAACACGGCAAGCATGTACTGTGCGAAAAACCGTTTGCGTCTAACGCAAGGGAAACGGATGAAATGATTCACGCAGCCAAAACGAACGGCGTTCTCTTGATGGAAGCCATGAAAACAACGTTCCTGCCGAACTTCAGCATGCTTCAAAACCACTTACATAAAATCGGACCCGTCAGGAGATTCACGGCAAGCTACTGCCAATATTCATCACGATATGATGCATATAAAAACGGTACGGTGCTAAACGCGTTTAAGCCTGAATTATCGAACGGTTCATTAATGGACATCGGCGTGTACTGCATTTATCCGGCCGTCGTCCTGTTCGGCAAACCGAAAAACGTCATTGCGACCGGTCATAAACTAGCATCCGGCGTTGACGGCGAAGGCACGGTCATTCTGTCATACGACGGATTTGAAGCGGTGCTGATGCATTCGAAAATCTCAAATTCGTTTGCCTCGGCGGAAATTCAGGGTGAAGACGGCACGATCGTGCTGGACAGCATTCACGGACCGGAACGGGCGGAAATCCGCTATCGTGACGGACGGACGGAAGACATTTCAGTCCCTGATCTGAAACCGTCGATGTACTACGAAACGGCTGAATTCATCAATCTTCTTCGAAACGGACAGCGGGAGTCTTCCGAAAATACATTTGAACGTTCTTTCATTACGGCAAGCATTATGGAGGAAGCGAGAAAACAAATCGGAATTGTCTTTCCCGCCGATCAAAACTAAAAACATCCGCCCGGATTCGGGCGGATGTTTTTTATTTGGACGCTAACAGGTCAGCAAACGCTTTTGCATACTGCGGAAGGTCGGGCGGGCGGCGGCTTGATACAATGTGGCCGTCAGTTACGACTGCTTCATCCAGCCACTGTGCCCCTGCATTTGTCATGTCGTCTTTGATGCCGGGCGTGCTCGTTACTTTTTTTCCTGCGAGAATTCCGGCAGATATGAGCACCCAGCCCGCATGATAGATCTGGCCGATCGGCTTTTTCTGCTCGTTCATCGTACGGATGATGTCCAAAACTTCGGGATATCTTCGCAGTTTGTCAGGAGCCCAGCCGCCAGGCACGAGCACGGCGTCATACTCCTGAATAATCAGGCTCTTAAAATCGTAATCCGCCGTCGCGGGCACGCCGTATTTTCCTTTGTATGAACGGCCCGCTTCTTCTCCTATTAAATGAACGATCGCGCCTTCCTCTCTCAGACGGTAGACGGGATACCAAAGCTCTAAGTCTTCAAAATCGTCACTGACAAGCGCTATGACTTTTTTGCCTTCTAATCTCATCACTGCCACTCCCTTCTTTTATACTAGTGTATCGCTTTTTTCAGATGAGGAAAAGAAACAGCTCGCTACAGCTGTTCTTCGTCTTCAGACTGAATCGTAAATTTCCGTGTGACCTGCTGCAGTTCTTCAGCCATATGCGCAAGCGTTTCGGCGGATGAACTGATTTCTTCCATGGAGGCCAGCTGCTCTTCAGCTGAGGCGGCGATGTCTTGAATGCCGGCGGACCCTTCTTTGGCGACTGAGGTAATGTCCTCCACCGCGTTTGTCACATTTTGCGACCCGGCTGCAAGCTTCTCAAGCGTTCCGTTCATATGCTGCAAGGCGCCTGAAATCTGAGTCGTCATTTCTGAGATTTTTTTGAAGCTTTCGGCCGTTTGATCCGTAATATCGAGGCCTTCCTTCACATCTTGATTCACCGCTTGGAATACGGAAAGCGATGTGGCGATTTCTTTGACGATTTCCTGAATCAGCGTTTCGATTTCCTTCGCGGAGCCGGCTGATTGTACGGCAAGCTTTCTCACTTCTTCCGCAACGACGGAGAAGCCCCGCCCGTATTCGCCTGCTCTGGCTGCTTCAATGGCAGCGTTTAAGGCAAGCAGATTTGTTTGATCGGCAATGCCGTTAATGACGTTGAGAATGCTCTTAATGTCGTGCGACTTCGTTTCCAGCCCTTTTACGACCGCTTCCGCCTGCTGTACGGAACGATCAATTGTTTTCATCTGGCCTACCGTTTTCGCCACTAATTCTTCTCCGCTTCCGGCCGTTTCAGAGGTTTGGATGGCGGATTCAGTGATTTCCGCCGATACATTCGCCGTCTCGGCAATGCCGGCATTCATTTGGGAAAGGTGATCAGCACTTTCTTCCAATTTCTCGCTTTGTGATTCGTTTCCGTTTGAGAATTGTTCAATCGCCAGTGTAATATGCTCTGTCGCCTTGCTCGTCTGTCCGGCGGATGCCGTCAGCTCTTCGGATGAAGAAGCGACATGTTCGACGGATGATTGAATGACGCCGATGACAGACCGGAGTGAGGCCGACATCTCATTGAAGCTTTGGCTGAGCTGCCCGAATTCATTTTTTGATTTGATGTCAATGACTGCCGTTAAATCGCCGTCACTGATTTTAGCTGATGTCGAAACAAGTTTTTTGAGCGGTTTTGCAATCGAGCGAATGATAAAAAAGATTAAAACCCCGCCGACGATAAGAGAAACCGCCAGGATGATCAGCGCCATTTTCATGACAGGCGAGGCTGCGTCATGGATCTCACTGACAAAAAATGTGCCGGCGATTTTCCAGCCCGTCAGTTTGTTTGTCGTGAAGGCCATTTTCTTCTGCTGTCCTTCAAACATGTATTCAAACGATCCGCTTGATTTGGAAAACACTTCTTTCGTCCACTCTCCGGAGCCTTCCGTTCCCGCTTTTATAGTCGGATGGGCGATGTATTTTTTATCTCCCGTTGTAATGAAGGCAAATCCTTTATGACCGATCTGCACGCGTTCGGAAGCGTTCAGCAGGTCGCCCAGATTAATATCAAGCGCCACAACGCCTGATCCGTCTTTTGTCTGCTGGGCAATCGTAACGACCGTCTGTCCGGTTGCAGCGTCTTTATAAGGCTCGGTAAACACCGGCTGCCCGCTTTTTTCAACCGCCTTTGTATACCACTCGCGCGTGAGCGGATTATAATCGGACGGCATGTCAGCGGACGGATATTTCACAAACGCTTTGTCGCGAGACGCGGCGTAAATTGACGCGACATCGCCATTTACGGTGACATACTGCTTCATATTGTCGAGCAGTGCCGATTTATTTTTCGTGTTCAGTTTTTCCTTTGTGATTGATTCGCTGTAGTAGTCAATCGCTTTCAGCTTGCCTTCGAGCATGTTTTCCAGCACGCTGTTCAGTTCACTGACATTTCCCTGGGCGCTGTGGGTCAGTTCTCTTTCTAATGTACTCCCCGCCGTTTGGTAGCTGAAGTAGGCGAGTATGCCGACCGGAAGCACCAATACGGCTAAAAATGCCGCGATCAGCGGCTTGCTGATGGATGGCTGTTTGATCCAATGTATCAGTTGTTTCATTTTTTCAGTCTCCTTCTTTGAAAAGCTAAATCTAATATCGTCAGATAGGACAAAAGATTTATTAAAAAAACTAAAAAAAACACCCAAACAGCACATTTGGGTGTTCTATGACCTATTAATCTATTTTAAATCGTTTCGTCATATCACGTAATTCTTCCGCCATTTGGGATAACGTTTCCGAAGACGAACTGATTTCTTCCATTGAAGCCAGCTGTTCTTCGGCAGAGGCCGCGATATCCTGAATGCTGGCGGAGCTTTCTTTTGCGATGGACGCGATTTGCTCAGAAGCTCCTGAAATCTGCTGTGATCCTGCTGTCAGCTGTTCTACCGTCGCATTCATATTTTGAATTTCTCCGGCGATCTGGTTCGTCATTTCAGAAATCCGTTTGAAGCTCGTTTCGGTCTGATTCGTAATATCCAGTCCGCTCTCCACCTCTTTGTTGACGGATTGGAACATGCCGAGAGATGTATTGATTTCGTTGACGATTTCTATAATTAAGCTTTCGATTTCTTTCGCTGAATCGGCAGACTGGACCGCAAGTTTTCTGACCTCTTCGGCGACGACTGAGAAGCCCCGGCCGTATTCACCCGCACGCGCGGCTTCAATTGCCGCATTCAGTGCAAGAAGGTTTGTCTGATCAGCGATTCCGTTAATGACACCGAGAATGTTTGTAATGTCTTTTGATTTTGTTTCAAGTCCGCGCACCACTTGTTCAGCTTCTTTCACTGACCGGTCAATGACGTTCATTTGGCCGACCGTCTGGTGGACGAGCTTTCCGCCTGAATTGGCGACTTCCGCTGATGTGACGGAGGATTCGGTAATGACGGCAGATGCTTTCGCCATATCTTTAAGCCCGCTGTTCATTTGATAAATATGTTCCGCCGCGCTTTCGATATTTTCACTTTGGCTTTCATTTCCGTTAGAAAATTGTTCGATCGCCAGTGTGATATGTTCCGTTGCCTTGCTTGTCTGCTCCGCTGAAGCCGTCAGCTCTTCTGAGGAAGATGCGACGTTATTCACGGAATCCTGAATGGCATGGATGAGAGACCTGAGTGAAGCGGCCATATTGTTAAAGCTTTTGCCCAGCTCGCCTAATTCATCTTTTGACTGAATTTCGATCGTTTCTGTTAAGTCGCCTTCACTGATCTGTTTCGATGATGTCACAAGCTGCTTGAGCGGTTTTGTGATTGAACGAATAATCAGCACCATGACGATGGTTCCGATGACAATCGCTAATACGAGAACGAGCAGGGACAGATGAAGGATCGGCAAAGCCGCTTCATGAATTTCGTCCAGATACATCGTTCCGGTAATCTTCCAGCCTGTCAGCCCGTTCGTATCATAAGCCATTTTCTTTTCCTGGCCGTCGTATTTGTATTGAAAATCACCTTTTTTGCTGTTGTACAGCTGTTCAGCCCAATCCCCGTTTAATACTGTGCCTGACGTGCGGTTCGGGTGGGCGACCACTTTTTTGTCTTTCGTCAGGATAAAAGCGTAGCCTGATTTTCCGATGTTCACTTTCTTTGTCGTTTTCAGAAGTTCATCGATTTTCATATTGATGGCGACGACCCCTGAGCCGTCTTTCGTCTGCTGAACGACCGTCACGACCATCGTATTGGTGGAAGCCGTGCGGTAAGGATCTGTTACAACAACTTTCCCCTTATTTTCCACGGCCTTTTTATACCAGTCTCTTTCAAGCGGATTATATCCTTTAGGCATCTGCAGATCCGGATACCGTGTGAAATGTCCTTCCGTGTCACTCGTATAGATGGATTCCACGTCTTTATTGATCTTCATGTACTCTGTGAATTTATCGGTAATTTGCGATTGGTTTTTCGGCTTGTACCGATCCTTTGTGAGCCAGTCGCTGAAATATGCCGTTCCGTCTTCCTTTTGGCTGATGCTTGTGTTGATCATATCGTTAATCTGCTGCACATTATCTAGTGCGCTTCCCATCATCTGCCTGTCAAGCGTGCTTACCGCCGATTGATAGGCGATAAAAGCCAGCGTTGAAATAGGAAGAATGAGAATGGCCAAAAAAGAAATGAGCAGTTTTCTTGTAAGCGATCTCTGCTTGATGATTTGCACAATTTTTTTCATCTGCTATATCTCCTCTTGCGTGTTTACCCTTCATATCGGCAATTATGGGTAAATATACACATCCAAAAAGAAGAAATATAACGAAACATACTTTTTACCTATTGCAAAATTAGTCTTTTAGACTTAATTAAGAGTTTATCTTAAAACGCTTTGTCAGTTCGCGTAATTCCTCCGCCATTTTTTCCAGCGTGACGGCTGAGGAACTGATCTCCTCCATGGACGCAAGCTGCTCTTCAGCTGAAGCCGCGATGTCCTGAATGCCGGCCGCGCTTTGTCTGGAGACTGCCGCGATATCCTCTGAAGCGTTTGATACTTCCTGAGATCCGGCAGAAAGCTGTTCCACGGTTGCATTCATATTTTGCAGTTCACCGGCAATCTGATTTGTTTTAGCGGAAATGTCCCGGAAGCTTTTTTCCGTTTCGTCCGTTAACTGAAGTCCGCTTTTCACCTCGTGATTGACGGATTCCAGCATTCCGAGCGAAGTATGAATTTCTTTGACGATTTCATGAATTAAGGATTCGATTTCTTTCGCTGAATCGGCGGATTGGACGGCAAGCTTTCTCACTTCTTCGGCAACGACTGAAAAACCGCGTCCGTATTCTCCCGCTCTTGCCGCTTCAATGGCTGCATTTAAAGCAAGCAGATTCGTTTGATCCGCAATGCCGTTAATGACGCGCAAAATGCTGGTGATGTCCTGCGATTTGAGTTCAAGCCCTTGTACGACTTGCTCCGCTTTACTTACGGATTGGTCAATGGCGCCCATCTGGCCGGCTGTTTTCTTGACAAGCCGCTCACCGGCGCCGGATATCTCCGCCGATTCAATTGACGTTTCCGTCACCACGGCTGCCGCTTCCGCCAGATCGCTGAGCCCGTCTTTCATCTCATTCACTTGTGCTGTCGCTTTATCAATACTCTCACTTTGGTCTTCCGTTCCATTAGAAAACTGTTCAATCGCAAGGGTGATATGTTCCGTTGCTTTGCTCGTCTGCTCAGCCGAAGCCGTCAGCTCCTCTGAGGAAGAAGCGACATGTTCAACAGAGTCCTGAATTCCCTGAATAAGCGAACGGAGTGAATCTGTCATATGATTAAAACTTTTACCGAGCACGCCGAGCTCATCTTGAGAGCCGACATCAATGGTTTCCGTCAGATCTCCGCTGCTGATTTTTTCCGCTGAAGCTACGAGACGTTTTAACGGTTTGGTAATTGAGCGGATGACAAAATAAATGAAAATCATCCCTGCGGCGATGGCTATCGCCAATATGATAACGGCCAGAGTCAGAACCGGTCTTGCCGCATCCTTGATTTCATCCACGGACATGGTTCCGCTGATTTTCCAGCCCGTCGCTTCATTGGTCACGTACGCCATTTTTTTCGCTTTCCCGTTCAGCGTATATTCATAGTCGCCTTTTTGCCCGCTGTATAATGTATCAACCCATTTTCCCGATACCGCCGCACCGGCTTTTTCATCACTGTAAGCAACGGCTTTTTTATTTTTGCTGAGGATAAAGGCGTATCCTTCTTTTCCGATGTTCACTTCTTTTGTCATCGTGATGAGATCGTCGATTTTTATATCAATGGCGACGACGCCTGATCCGTCTTGCGCCGCGCGGGCCATGGTGACGACCATCTTTTTGTTTGAGATGGACTCATAAGGGTCCGTGATGATGGTTTGGCCTTTATTCTCCATGGCTTCCTGATACCAGCTTCTTTCAAGCGGATTGAAATCGGACGGCATATCGGCATGCGGATAACGGGTAAACGTTCCTTCCTTGCTGCTTGAAAATATGGCGGACGCTTTATCATTGCTTTCAATAAACTGTTTGAACCTTTCTTGCATTTCCGTTTGGTTTTTTTCTTTAAATTTAGCGCTTGTCGCCCATTCGCTGAAATATGCTGAGCTTTTTGTAAACATTCCGATCCGGTCATCAATCATATTGTTTAAGATTTGCACATTTCCTTCGGCGCTTTCCATCATTTGCTTTTCAACGGATGAAGCCGCCGAACGGTAGGCGCCGGCAGCCAATACTGCTACCGGAATAATTAAGATCAGTAAAAATGAAATGATAAGTTTTTTGGCTATTGATTTTCTGGCGATTTTTTTTGCTGTTTTTTTCAATTTTGTAAACCTCTTTCAATCATTTACTGTTTATATCGGCCGACTCCCTTTTTATTACATTGAAAATTAAGTCATAAATGAAAAATAGTTCTATGTACTCCCGTTGTATGCAAGACTTTTTATTTAATTTTCCGGCTGTCACTATAAAAAAGGACGCCTTCCATCCGGAAAGCGTCCTTTTTTACTAGTTGATTTTAAATTGTTTCGTTAATTCCCGCAGTTCTTCGGCCATTTGCGCCAAAGTATCGGCGGATGTGCTGATTTCTTCCATTGATGCAAGCTGTTCTTCTGCGGATGCGGCAATATCCTGAATGCTTGCTGCGCTTTCCCGTGATACGTCCGCGATATCGGTCACTGCGGCTGAAACGTGCTGAGAGCTGTCTGACAGCTGTTCAACCGTGCCGTTCATCGATTGAAGCTTCTCGGCGATGTCGTTTGTCATGCCGAAGATATTCTGGAAGCTTTCTTTCGTGCGGTCCGTTACGGCAAGTCCTGATTGAACTTCTTCATTAACGGATGTGAACATGTGAAGCGATGTATTAATTTCAGCCGTGATTTCCTGAATGAGTTTTTCAATCTCTTTGGCAGAACCGGCGGATTGGACGGCCAGCTTGCGCACTTCTTCGGCTACCACTGAGAAGCCCCGGCCGTATTCTCCCGCTCTTGCCGCTTCAATGGCTGCATTTAACGCAAGCAGGTTTGTCTGATCGGCAATACCGTTGATGACTCTTAAAATATGAGTGATGTCTTTTGATTTGGCCTCAAGACCTTTTACAACCGCTTCCGCCTGCTGGACCGATTGATTGATGAGATTCATCTGCCCGACGGTTTGCTGCACATATTCTTCCCCGGTGCCGGCAGCTTCCTTCGATTGTTTAGATGCTTCCGTAATGGATGATGATGTGCGGGAAACGGCGGCGAGTCCGTCATTTATATGATTCAGCTTAGCTGAGCTTGAATCGACTTTTTCGCTTTGCTCTTCGTTTCCGTTTGAAAACTGCTCAATCGCCATTGTAATATGTTCCGTCGCTTTGCTTGTCTGCGAAGCTGAAGCGGTCAGCTCTTCCGATGACGCGGCCACGTTGTCGACAGAGTTTTGGATCGCGCTGATCAGTCCCCGCAGAGATTCTCCCATTTCATTAAAGCTCGCGCCGAGTTCGCCCAATTCATCTTTCGAGCGGATATCAATGGTCTCGGTCAAGTCTCCGCCGCTGATTTGTTTAGAAGAGCGGACAAGCCGTTTCAGCGGTGACGTAATGGATCTGACAATGAACAGAATTAAAATTCCCCCGATGATAATGGATGCTGCAAGGACGATCATTCCCATCGTCAGCACCGGTTGTGAGGCGTCTTTAATTTCGTTGAGCTCCATGCTCCCTTCTATTTTCCATCCGGTCAGTTTATTTGTCGTAAACGCCATTTTTTTATTTTGATCATCGAGCTTGTATGAAATAATGCCGCTGTCTTTGCTGTATACCTCATTCAGCCACGGGGTTGAAACTTTATCACCCGGTTTGTGGTCTTTATGCGCGACATAGGTTTTATTTTTGGACGTGATAAACACGAATCCTTTTTGTCCGATTTTGATTCCCTGCATCTGCTTCAGCAGCTGGTCAATCGTAATATCCATGGCCACTACGCCTGTTCCGTCCTGCATCTGCTTTGCCACGGTGACGACCATGCTGCCGTCGCTTGCCGCGGTGTAAGGGTCGGTGACAACGAGCGTGCCGCCAGCCTTCACAGCGTCTTTATACCAAGTGCGTGTTCTCGGATCGTAATCGGCCGGAGTATTCTCCTTCGGCGCCTGTGCGTAGCTGCCGTCTTCCGTTCCTCCGTAAATGCGGGCTACGTCCTTATGAATAGACGTGTATTGCCCGAACTTTTCTTCAAGAGCAGACATGTTTTTCTTTGAGAAGGATGACCCTTTTAACGTTTCACTGAAAAATTCAATCGCCTTTGCTTTTGCGCCGATATCATTTGTAATGGTTGTGTTAAAAGATTCAATGTTATTTTTCGCGTTGCCTGAAATCTGATCATCCAGCGAATTGCTCGCCGTATGGTATGAACTGAATTCTAACACGAGAATCGGTATGATTAAGATCACGATAAATGAAATGATTAATTTACGTGAAATCGATGCCTTCGTGCACCAATTGATGAATTTTTTCATATTAAGCTGCTCCCTCAAGTGTGATACCTTATATATCGGCTCAGCCTTCACATTTTGTTAACATTTCCTCCTTTTTTATGACTTGATTTTCGTTGCCCAAGCTTCCTGCATATCTTATAAAAAAAGAGAAGGGGGGCGCGCAGATGATTATCATATCCGGCCAAGTGCTTCGGCCTCAGGACATCGCGAACTGGCAGACGGAAGAAAGCCTTGTTCCGTATATAAATGAACTGCTCAATTCTCCCGTACAATTCGATTACGGGTCGATTGCTGAACTGATGTTCGAGGTGCGGCTGCGCCGCCATATTGTGGAAGCCGCAAGAGAACTGCACGGATCAGGTGTGAAATTTGCAACTTTCGCCAAAACATACGGAAATACGGCTTATTGGAGAGTGACGCCGGAAGGAGCCTTGGAGCTGAAGTACAGAATCCCCGCTTCAAAAGCGATTCGGGACATTATTGAAAACGGGGCGTTTTACGCATTTGAATGCGCTACCGCCATTGTTGTGATTTATTATCTGGCCGTCTTAAAGACAATCGGTGAAGAACGGTTTAACCGGCGTTTCCGGGATATCACTTTGTATGACTGGCACTATGAGCATCTGCCGATCTACACGGAAACCGGCAGCCACTTTTTACGGGGAGATTGTTTATATTTTAAAAATCCTGATTTTAATCCTGCAAAGGCTCAGTGGCGGGGAGAGAATGTCATTGTGATGGGGAATGATCAATATTTCGCCCACGGTCTCGGGATTCTGACCGCTGAACAAATCATCCAGAGATTGAATTCTTTAAGAAAAAAAAATGCCGTGCAGCCGGCTTATCTGCTTAACCAGGCAACAAGGCTTGATGCACCCGCGCTTTATCAAATCATGCATTAAAACAATCCCATCGTCTGTCATTGTGACGATGGGATGCGGAATGCTTTTCTTTTCCGGTAAAAAGCCGTCGTGCCGAGCGCTTGGTTTGCAGCCCATTCAAACTTCTCTAAATCATGTCGGGTGACGGCTCTGTCCCGTCTGCTCCATTTAATGGCGCGGACAAAGTAATACCCTTTAATCGGCGCCATGGTGACTTTGGAATGCGGAAAATCTTCAAAGACAAACTCAATAGTCCCTCTTTTTTCGTAGGACATTTGAAGAATCTTCATCATCCATCACCTCACGATTTCTGGATTATGATTCGCACAATCTGTCCAAAACGGTTTTCACGTCTGTCGGCCCTTCAAGTTTCGCGGCGGACTGGCCGGCCCATAAAGACATATACTCCGCGTCTCCTGATTGAGCCGCGTGCCCGCGCATCGGCTTTGTCAGCGTATTATGCAGCGGATAAGGCAGCGTATTTCCCTCGTCGGCTTCATATGTTTTCATGAACTGATTCACGATTCCCCGCGCCAGTTTTCCCGAAAACAGGGTGGTCAGCCGCGTGTCGGCTCCTTTTGATTCGGCAATGGCTTTTTGATATGCCGGTGAGGCGCTGCTTTCTTCACAAAGGAGAAACGGTGTTCCTACTTGAACGCCGTCCGCACCCAAACATCGGGCCGCCTGCACCCCGCGGCGGTCAAAAATGCCGCCTGCCGCAATCACCGGGATATTCAGCGCGTCTTTAGCCTGCGGAATCAGCGCCATAAGGCCGAGAGCCGGTTCTCCTTTAACCGGCAGAAACGACCCGCGATGTCCGCCGGCTTCTATTCCCTGCAGAATAACGGCGTCCATCCCCCGTTCTTCAAAGGCTTTCGCTTCCTCCGGCGTTGTCGCCGTGCCGAAAAGGAAACAGCCGCTTTTCTTCAGCTTTTCCGCCGTTTTTTCCGGCGGCAGGCCGAAGGTGAATGAACACGCTTTGACTCCGTAACGGATCAGAAGCTCCGCTTTTTCCTCGAAATCATTCCATTCTTCTTTCAGATCAGAGAACGGCTTGGCGTCTTTTGCCCTTGGGATGCGGGCTTTCCATTTTTTAACCAGTTCCGCCTCAGGCATCTGCCTTTCTTCCGGGACGAAAAGATTTACTTGAAAGGAGCGGTCCGTCAGCTCTTTCATCTCGATAAGCTGTTTTTCAAGCGCTTGCGGGCTGACGTATCCTGAAGCGAGGCTTCCGAGCGCCCCTTCATTTGATACCGCCGAAGCCAGACGCGGCGTGACCAGCCCGCCGGCCATCGGCGCCTGAATGACGGGCTTTGTTAATGATAATGCACTCATCCACTCACTCATTTGTTTTCCTCCGTTTCAGCCTGTATTTTGATATAACATGTTCTGTTTCGCGGACCGTCAAATTCGCAAAAATAAACGCCCTGCCATGTTCCGAGTATCAGGCGCCCGTCTTCTATGATGACATGCTGGGAGGCGCCGGTTGTACTCGCTTTCATATGTGCCGCCGTATTTCCCTCCATATGCCGGTCCAGTTCGTGGTCCCACGGATATATTTCATCAAACCTTCTGAGCATATCCCTCTTCACATCCGGATCGGCATTTTCATTTATGGTAATGCCGGCGGTTGTATGGGGACAGTATATGAGCGCCAAACCGTTTTTTACGCCTGTTTTGCGGAGAAACGCTTCAGCTTCATGTGTGATGTCGATCATTTCATCCCGTCTGTTTGTTTGAATCTGCAATTTTTTCAGCATATAAATGCCTCCTTTCTTTTTCTCTTCCTTTCCCATATTCGTTTCTGTATTTGTCTTTTCCTGTCGGATCGCGATGATAAACGCAGATCACAAAAAACTTCAGCCTCGGGACTGAAGTTTTTCACCATATATATACGCGGGCCTCATAAGGCTTTAAAACAAAGGATGTCACATGGCGGTGCACTTCTGTCTCCGCGTTTGCAAGCACGAGAGAATCGGAGTCAAGCGGATAACCGGGATGCCTGTATAAAGCGGGGGTTCGGGACAGATTTGTGATGATCAGGGCGGTTGTTGTTCCGTTTTTTCTTAGATAGGCATAAATCTGCCGGTCATTCGGAAGCAGCAATTCGTATGTGCCGCTGATCAATACGCCGTGTTCTTTTCTGAGGGCGAGCAGCCGTTTGTAGAAATGGTATACGGATGTTTCATCCTGCATTTGTGATGCAGCATTCAGCCATGTGTAGTTCGGATTCACTCCGAGCCACGGAGAAGCATCAGAAAACCCGCCGTTCGCCTCACCGCTCCATTGCATCGGTGTCCGTGAATTATCCCGGCCCTTCTTCCAGATGATCTTCATCACTTTTTCATGCGGAACGCCGCGGGACGTCTCTTTTTCATACAGATATTTCATTGCGGCATCATCATAATCTTCAATGGATGGGAACGAAACATTGGTCATTCCGAGCTCCTGCCCCTGGTAAATAAACGGCGTGCCTTTCATCAGCATATACATCGCGGCGAGTGCCTTGGCGCTTTCTGTCAAAAACCGTTCGTCACCCCATACCGAGACGGAACGGGGCTGATCGTGGTTCTCCATAAATAACGCGTTCCAGCCCTTTCCTTCAAGACTGTTCTGCCAGCCGGACAAGACGCGCTTAAGCGCCGGAATGGAGATGCTTTGATCACCTTCCGTATCCCAGAGGCCGAGATGTTCAAATTGAAAAATCATTTGAAAGACGCCGTTTTCTTCACCGGCCCAATCAGCCGCCTCCCAAGCCGCCACTCCGTTCGCCTCGCCGACCGTCATGATCGGATAGCGCGAAAATGTTTCCCGTTTCAGCTCTTTTAAGAGATCCATTATGCCTTCCCCATTCATATGATACGGGAAAGACGGGACGTATGGGAGACCGTCCGGATTCGGCATGTCAGGGAGCCCTTCTTTTTTCTTAATGTGAGAAATGGCATCCACCCGGAAGCCGTCTATGCCTTTATCAAGCCACCAGCGGACCATCTCATAAACGGACTGCCTCATCGCTTCGTTTTCCCAATTTAAATCAGGCTGTTTTTTGTCAAAGAGGTGCAGGTAATACTGGTCGGTTTCTTGATCATATTCCCACGCTGATCCGCCGAAAATGCTTTCCCAATTGTTCGGCTCTTTGCCGTTTTTTCCGTCTCTCCAGATGTACCAGTCCCGTTTTTCGGAATCTTTCGCTGAGCGTGATTCGATAAACCAAGGGTGCTCATCGCTTGTATGGTTGATGACGAGGTCTATAATCAGCTTCATGCCGAGCGCATGGACATCCGCAAGGAGCCGGTCAAAATCCTCCATCGTCCCGAATTCGCCGGCAATTTGTTTATAATTCCGAATATCGTAGCCGTTGTCCGCGCCCGGCGAGTCAAAAACGGGACAAAGCCAGATCACATCCGCCCCCAACTCTTTTATGTAATGAAGCTTTGCTCTGATGCCGTTCATGTCGCCGATTCCGTCCCCGTTCGAATCCATAAAACTTCGGGGATAAATTTGATAGACGGCCGCCGTTTTCCACCAATCCGTTTTCATACCGACACTCCTTTCTTTACAGCATATGAAAGAGCGGGACGAAGAAGCATTTTTTTCATAAAAAAAGCCTCATTGCAAAAGCAGGAGGCTCAGAAATCAGTTTTTTTAATTTCAACGAAGCGGATATGATGGTCTTCCGCTTCCAGCACCTTAAATTCACACCCTTCGGCATGAAACACATCACCATTTTTCAGCTCCATTTTTTGTGTTAAGAGCCAGCCGGCAATCGTGTCAATGTCTTCATTTTCGATGGCGATATCAAGGAGATCATTCACCTCTTCTATGAGCGCCTTGCCGTCCATCACATAGTGGTGTTCGCCTTTTTTGACGATGTGGGGCATTTCATCCTGGTCATATTCATCACGGATTTCCCCGACGATTTCCTCCAATATGTCTTCGACGGTCACAAGTCCCGCCGTGCCGCCGTATTCGTCAACGAGAATCGCCATATGAATCCGCTCCTTCTGCATGCGGATCAAAAGCTCCTGAACGGGGATGCTTTCAATGACTCTGATGACCGGACGCATAATTTCTTTTAATTCAATGGAGCGGCCGAGAAAATACGCTTTAAATAAATCCTTATTGTTAATAATGCCGAGAATGTGATCTTTGTCTTCCTTAATAACCGGATATCGCGTATACCGTTCGTTGATGATCAAATGTATGGCTTCATCAACTGACTGTTCAAGCGAGATGGCGGCGATTTCGGTGCGCGGCACCATGATTTCTCTGGCGACCCGGTTATCGAATTCAAATATTTTATTGACGTAACGGAATTCGGATTGATTGATTTGACCTTTTTTATAGCTTTCGGACAAAATCAGCCGCAATTCCTCTTCACTGACCACGACCTCATGTTCTTTCACCGAATGAAAACCGAACAGCTTGACCAAAAATCCGGCTGAGCCGTTTAACAGCTTAATAAACGGATACATCACTTTATAAAACAGAATGAGCGGTTTCGCCGTCCACAGACTGACGGCTTCGGCTTTTTGAATGGATATCGTTTTCGGCGCAAGCTCTCCGATGACGACGTGCAGATACGTGACGGCGATAAACGCCGCAATAAACGTGACGACGTGCGTAATAGATGACGGCATTCCGATCAGGCTGAAAACAGGATGAAGAAGCCGCTGAATCGTCGGTTCACCGAGCCAGCCGAGTCCAAGCGCCGTAATCGTAATGCCGAGCTGGCACGCTGATAAATATTCATCGAGATTTGAAATCACCCTGTGCGCCGCGAGCGCCCGGCTGTCTCCGGTTTCAACCAGCTCCGCGATTTTTGAACCGCGGATTTTGACAATCGCAAATTCCGCAGCGACAAAGATGGCCGTTAATCCGATTAACAGCATAATGAGAATCAGTTTTAATATAAGCAAAAAAACCCCTACCGCAAACGGTAAGGGGCCACCTCCTTCGTGTTAATTCTCATCACGACCATTTAAGAAAATCATCACAAAACGAAGCAGCTCGAATAATGAAACGAGCGCCGCAGCCACATACGTCAGCGCGGCGGCGTTCAGCACTTTATTCACGCCGTGTTCTTCACTGTTGCGAATGAATCCTTCCGACACGATAATCCGCTTCGCCCTCGCGCTGGCATTAAACTCGACAGGCAGTGTGACAAGCTGGAAAAAAACAGCGGCCGAAAACAAAATAATGCCGAGTCCGATTAAGTTCAAGCTGCCCAGGAGCATCCCGCCCAAGAAAAGCAGAGGGGCAACCCCGGAGGCAAAATTGACGACCGGAAAAATTTTGTGCCTCAGCACAAGCGCGCCGTATGATTCCTGATGCTGCAAAGCATGTCCGACTTCATGGGAAGCGACGGAAATGGCGGAAATGGAGCGGCCGTAATATACCGGCTCAGATAAACGCACCACCCGCTCCGTCGGGTCGTAATGGTCTGTTAAAGTGCCTCTTACCGGTTCTACCGGCACATCATATAAACCGTTAATATCAAGAATCCGTCTTGCCGTTTCCGCCCCCGTCCGCTGACTGGAAGCTTCCACGTCTGAGTATTTCTGAAAATTGCTTTTCACTTTAAATTGTGCCCAAAACGACAATCCCAATGCAGCAATTGTTAAAAAGATAAACAGCATATTATCCTCTTCCTTTTTCTCTTATATCGTACGATCTGCTTATATATTATTTTAATGATTGTCCGCTTTCCTGTACAGAAATCCGCTTCTTTTTTCTGACAGGAATCAATCCTCCGAGCATGATGAGGATACACCCGGCCAATCCGATGTAAAACGGAAACGTGCCTGCGGTCTCTTTTACAAAAACAAGCCATGAAAATCCGCCTGACATGTGATTGTATCCATTCAAATCAAAAATAAGCAATACGGCCGCCGAAGCGAGCAGCTGCGCTCCGGCCAGCGCCGCCAGCAGTTTTTGAATGACTGTCATTTGACTCACCCTTTTTCGGTCCGCTTTCTTTATCATATGAAAAAATGAGGGTGAATATGTTTTCGGCGATTTTTGAAAGACATCAAACGAACTGGGACATACTGTATAAAAAAAGATACAGGTGTGATCGACATGAAAGTGACAAATGGCGAGAAAGAACAGCTGAGCAATGCGATAGACAGAATGAACGAAGGGCTTGACGCCTTCATCCAGCTCTATAATGAAGCGGAAAACGATGAACCTCTCATTCAGTTTGAAGATGAGACGGCCGATTTAATCAGACATGCGCGTGACTCATACGGCCAGGAACAGCTGGACGAAAAACTAAACACCATTATTAAACAGATTTTATCCATCTCTCTGTCGAAAGAAGAGCCGGACGAATGAAATCAAACCGTTTATTTATTTCCTGGCTGAGATGGCCGTTATATGTTCGGATCGGGCTGATCATTATCGCCTTGATTTTATTGTTCGGCCAACTCATTTACATGCTCGAACCGAAGCAATTCACGTCTGTGTTTGAAGGGGTTTGGTGGGCGGTGATTACGGTGGCCACAGTCGGCTACGGCGATTACGTTCCCCAGACACCGCTCGGGCAGATTGCCGGTATGGTGCTTGTATTAAGCGGAGCGAGTTTTGTGACCGCCTATTTCGCCACGCTTTCTTCAGCCGTGTTCAGCAAACAGCACCGCTATGTCGAAGGGAAGGTCGCCTTTAAAGGCAAGGGGCACGTCATTCTTATCGGATGGAATGAGAAGTCGCATATGCTGCTGAAAGAACTGCAGCACATCGCACCGTCAAAAACTGTCGTCCTGATTGATGATTCATTAAGGGAAGGGCCGCTTATTGAAAACGTCCATTTCATCCGCGGACATGCCGCTGATGACAGCACGCTCAATAAAGCGAATATTACGGAAGCCGATACCGTCATTCTGACAGCGGATCAGCAGAAAAATGAATCCGAAGCTGATATGCTGTCGGTATTAACGCTTCTCGCCATCAAAGGGCTGCACCCGTCCGTTTATTGTATCGTGGAAATTTTAACGGAACGGTATGTCAAAAACGCCGAGCGCGCAGGAGCCAATAAGATTCTGTGCACATCACGGCTGTCGAGCCGGGTGATGTTTGAGCATTACCGGGTCAAGCTGCAGCTTGCCAAACCGCAAACGCTGTCAGATCTGACGCTGGAGAAAAAGGTGCGCATCATTCCCGTCCCCGAGGAATTAAAGGGTTCATCTTATCATGACTGTGCGCTCTATTATCTCAAACGGAATACCACGATCATCGGCATACAAAAAGAAGAGGGGCCGATGCTGACCCCTCCCCTGTCATACCAGGTGCTCGATACTGATCTGTTTTTGGCTCTTTAATGCAGCAGGACGTCTTCCAGCTCTTTCACAAGCGAGATGCCGATATCTGTATATGAGCGGTCAATTGCCGCATCCCGCCGTTTCGGCTCGGAGAATTGGTTGAATAATGACTCAAAAACACCGCCGCCTGCGTGATCATCCGTTTCCTGCTGATAGACGTGCCTCAGCAAAAAGGGTGTGCCGATTGTAACGGCGGCCCCCCGTTCATCCAGGTGTCCCTTATTTGCTTCAATAGGGATGCGGAGAAATAAATAGCCGTCCTGATCGGAAATTTTGTAATCAAAGAACCCGCGGTCATACTCCCAGCCGCCTCCGATGGTATAACCGATCGGTTTCAGCACCTGTTCCAATTCGCGGAGTAAAAACGATTGCCCTTCAAGTGAAGATGGAATGCTGATCATGTGCATATACTCCTTTTTGTCTTTAGCGTCCCCGCTCTGCGGCATCTTCATACGGCGTCTGGGAAGAATCGGGAGCGGCAGACAGACGCCGGAAAGAGGTAACGGCGCATTCAATCAGAACATACGTCACAATTGCGGAGAGAACGGCTTCCGTTGAAATATAGAAAACGGCGGAATAGAGACAGCACTTCGTCATCAGCGTATGCATCCGGCCAATCTTCAGTTTCAGCCGGACCATGTCCGTAAACAAGCCGAGAGGGAAAGCGAAAAACAGGATGGTTTGTAAGAGGGATTCAGGAGACAGTTTTAGTGCCGAATAGACAATAGCGGCGGAACAGACGGAAATGACGGCATGCTTACATAAGAGCCGCATCAATTCATCATCACACCTTTCACGGTTTAAAAAAGGCTGACCCGTCATGCTGAGGGCCAGCACTTTTTTTTATTTTTCAAGACGTTTTTCAAGCTCTGCTTTTTTCTCTTCAAAGCCCGGTTTGCCGAGAAGCGCGAACATATTCACCTTATAGGCTTCAACACCCGGCTGATCAAACGGGTTGACTCCGAGCAGATAACCGCTCATCGCCACCGCTTTTTCAAAGAAATAGACGAGATATCCAAATGTATATGCATTAAGCTGCGGAATATTGACAATTAAGTTCGGCACTTTTCCGTCTGTATGGGCAAGCATCGTGCCTTCGAACGCTTTTTTATTGACGAAATCGACCGTTTTGCCGGCTAAGTAATTTAAGCCGTCGAGATCATTTTCCGCTTCTTCAATTGTCAGCTCATGCTTCGGTTTTTCAACGTTTAATACAGTTTCAAACAGATCGCGTCTGCCTTCCTGCACGTATTGACCGAGAGAGTGAAGGTCTGTTGAGAAGTTAGCGGAAGAAGGATAGATGCCTTTTTCATCTTTTCCTTCACTTTCGCCGAAGAGCTGCTTCCACCATTCCGCAAAGTATTGCAGCGCAGGCTCATAGTTGATGAGCATTTCAATAGTTCTTCCTTTATTATACAGAACGTTGCGGACGACGGCGTATTGATAAGCCGCGTTCTCCTCTAATTCCGAGCTGGAAAAGTCTTTGCTTGCATCAAGAGCGCCTTTCATCATTTCATCGATATCAGCCCCGCTTACCGCAATCGGCAGAAGACCTACCGCAGTCAGAACGGAGAAACGTCCGCCGACATCATCAGGAATAACGAATGATTCGAAGCCTTCTTCATTAGAAAGCGTTTTTAAAGCGCCGCGCTCTTTATCTGTCGTCGCGTAAATCCGCGCTTTCGCTTCTTCTTTTCCGTATTTTTCTTCAAGAAGTTTGCGGAAAATCCGGAAAGCGATTGCAGGTTCCGTCGTCGTGCCTGATTTAGAAATGACATTGATAGAGAAATCAGCGTCTTCCAAAAGATCCATAACATCTTTCATATAAGTTGAGCTGATATTGTTGCCGATAAAGATAACTTGAGGGTTTTTGCGCTTGTCTTTCGGCAGAACATTATAGAAAGAATGATTGAGCGCTTCGATCGCCGCGCGGGCGCCTAAGTATGAACCGCCGATACCCACGACGAGAAGCACGTCTGAATCTGATTTAATTTTTTCAGCGCTTTTTTTAATGCGCGCGAATTCTTCTTTATCGTAGTTTTCAGGGAGGTCCACCCATCCTAAAAAGTCGCTTCCGGCGCCTGTTTTTTCATGGATATTATGGTGTGCCGTTTTTACGAAATCACGTGCGTATGTAAGTTCATGTTCATTGAAAAAAGGTAACGCTCTTGAGTAATCAAAGCGTACATGCGTCATTTGCTTGTCCCTCCATCACGGTGAATTGTTTTCTCTTTCACTTTATATGAACTCACCCGCTAAATCAAGTCATGAAGAAGGGCGGATGAATACGGGATTTGCGCTAAAGATGCGTTCATTTTTTATACAATATTCCGGATTCGAGATGGTTATATTTGTATTAACTGTGAGAGGGATAACGAATCGAATGTTGGTGATCCAGGAATGTATCACCTTTACTTTGGAGCAGGATGACATCCATCGCCAATCCCGAGGGGACGGTTCTTTTTATATAGTACTCCTCTTGAGAGGCTGCCGCACAGGAATATTAAGGCATAAATGTCCATTTTTAAAAATAGTGTCTATATTTGGGGTATCGTGTTAAGATGAAAGTGATTTTATACCGGGAGGTGATTTTATGACTAAAACCATTGGTCTTATTTGTGGAAGTTTACGAAAAAACTCGTATAATCGAGCGATTGCTCAATCATTGATTGACTTAGATAATGCGGCTCAATTTCGCTGGGTTGAAATAGACAGTCTTCCTTTTTTTAACGAAGATTTAGAAATTGCCGGAGCACCAGACTCCGTAACATCCTTTAGAACTGATATACAAGACGTTGACGGCGTCATCATTGTAAGTCCAGAGTACAATTCCGGAATTCCGGGGGTATTAAAAAATGCATTGGACTGGGCATCGAGACCGCGGACCTCTTCTGTTTTAAACAGAAAACCAGTTGGCTTAATCGGAGCAACCCCCGGAGGGTTCGGCACTGCCTTTGGTCAAACGCAATTGAGAGAAGTACTCGAAGCTATGCAAGTCAATGTTTTGCCATTTCAAAAAATGCTGATTTCGCAAGTCCATGAGAAAATTGATTCCGCTCAAAACATACTTACGGATGAACAAACAAAACGTTATCTTCAACGCTATTTACAACAGTTCATCCATTGGATTGATCATGCTCCGGTTCCCGTTCCAGATTAATTGAAGGATCATCACCCTCACGAAAAGTCACCTCAGAAATAACTTTCTATCTACACAGCATATGAATAGATTTACCGTTTTCAATTCACAAACTTACTTGCCTTAATTCAAGGAGGATTATAAAATGTCTGATCTATATTCCCGTCTTTCAAAAGATGATGCTGCCGTGCTTTTAGTTGACCATCAAACCGGCCTTATTTCCGGTCTCGTGCGTGACTATGGCGTTGATGAATTTAAAAACAATGTATTGGCTCTCGGTGATACGGCTAAATTCTTTGATTTACCGGTTATTTTAACAACCAGCTTTGAAAATGGACCCAACGGACCGCTCATGCAAGAACTCGTTGATCTCTTTCCTGATGCGCCAAAAATAGCCCGTCCTGGACAAATTAATGCATGGGACAATGAAGACTTTGTTAAAGCCATTGAAGCGACTGGCAAAAAACAGCTGATTATTGCGGGGGTCGTAACAGACGTCTGCGTTGCTTTTCCTGCGCTTTCTGCCATTAAAGCAGGCTACGAAGTGTTTGTTGTGACAGATGCTTCGGGGACGTTTAATAAGCAAGTAGCAGATGCATCATTAACGCGTATGGCTCATGGCGGCGCGCAGCTTATGAACTGGTTCAGCGTAGCGTGCGAGCTTCAGCGTGATTGGCGCAACGATGTTGAAGGTTTTGGCGCATTAATCTCCAGTCATCTTCCCGGTTATCAAAACTTAATGGGAAGCTATATGGGGGCGCAGCGGGACCTTAGTACACAAAATGCATAAAAGGAGCGCTGATTGAATCAGCGCCCCTTTTTTAAATTCGAAGTATAGCAAGGCTCTTCATCTTCATGATTTAGATTTTGTGTAAAAAGATGATCGGCAATCGCAAAGTTAATTGATCCTTTTCTGCTAAATGTACAGAAACAGGGAGTCAAAACCGCATCATGTGAGATTTCCATAGTTGTCTCATGGCAAGGGGTGTTTCACTTGCTCTTGATGCATTAATGAAAATATGGAAAGAGGGACTCCCCAAAACGGTTACATCTGCAGCTTGAAAATCTATTTCATCTTCACCCCGGGCGGGAATGTATCTTACAGTGACGCCTTTAAGATGGCAAGTACGTCATCTTTGTTCAGTTTTTGGAAATTGCCGAATCCGCCGTATTCCATTTCTTTTGCGGCGATGTCTGCGATCAGCTCAAGCTTGTCTTCACCAATGTCATAATCCGCAAGGCGGGACGGTGCGCCGAGGCTTGTCCAGAACGCGGACAATTTATCGATCCCTTCAAGCGCAATTTCTTTATCCGTTTTGCCTTCAGTATCAATGTCAAACATGTTGAGCATGAGGTTTTTAAAACGGTCTACATTTGTATCAAGCGTGTATCTCATCCAGTTCGGGAACAGAATCGCAAGTCCTCCCGCGTGAGGGATGTCATAAACCGCTGATACGGCGTGCTCCATCGTATGGGAAGCCCAATCGCCGAAATAGCCCATTTGCAGCGTGCCGTTTAATGCGATCGTACCCGCGTATAAAATCGTTTCACGGTGCTTATAGTTCTCAAGGTCTTCCAAAAGTTTCGGCGCTGTTTCAATTACCGTCTGAAGGACCGCAAAACACATTCTGTCCTGAAGCGGCGTGTTTTCAACATTGTGGAAGTATTGTTCAAATACGTGGCTCATCATATCCACCATGCCGTATACGGTTTGGTTTTCCGGAACGCTGAAAGTATTCTCAGGATCTAAAATGGAGAAACGCGGATGAGTGACATTGCTGCCCCATACGAATTTTTCGTTTGTTTCCCAATTTGTGATAACGGAATCAGGGTTCATTTCAGAGCCTGTCGCCGCAAGCGTCAGCACCGTGCCGAACGGGAGCGCGTCCTGCGCCGTTACTTTTTTGCTGTAAATGTCCCATGCGTCACCGTCATATTTCGCACCGGCCGCAATCGCTTTTGTACAGTCAATGACACTTCCGCCGCCGACTGCGAGAAGGAAATCAATCTCATGCTGTCTGCACAGCTCAATTCCTTTATTTACCGTTTCCAGACGCGGGTTCGGTTCAACACCCGCAAGCTCATGAACGGTTGCGCCTTCTTCTTTTAAGATGCCTGTTACTTGGTCATACAGGCCGTTTCGCTTAATGCTGCCGCCTCCGTAAACAAGCAGCACGTTTTTCCCGTATTGCTTCAGCTCTTTTTTCAATTGGTCGATTTGACCTTTTCCGAAAATCAGTTTCGTCGGATTGTAGTACGTAAAGTTCTCCATTTATCATGACCTCCAAAAAAATCGTAAGGGAATTACTATAACACAGAAAAAAAGGAGCTGCCAATCCGGCCGCCCCCTTTATGTTATTACAATGATGCTTTCAGTATCGCAAGCACGTCTTCTTTCTGCAGTGACTTGAACTGTCCGAATACTCCGTTTGCCATCGCTTTATCTGCAATCGTATCCAGCTTCTCATCAGAAATATCATAATCAGCGAGTCTGTTCGGAGCGCCGAGGCTCGTCCAGAAATCAGACAGCTTGCTGATTCCTTCAAGTGCGATCTCTTCATCTGATTTGCCTGTCTCGTCAATATCAAAGACACGGACGGCAAGCTGTTTAAAGCGGGCCGGATTTTCTTTGAGCACATGTCTCATCCAGTTAGGGAACAGAATCGCTAAACCTCCGGCGTGCGGTATATCGTAAACCGCTGATACCGCATGCTCGATGTTGTGTGTGGCCCAATCCCCTCTTGCGCCCATTGACAGCATTCCGTTTAATGCGATCGTGCCTGTATATAAAATCGTCTCACGAAGCTCGTAGTTCTCCAGATCATCGATCAGCTTCGGCGCTGTTTCAATCACCGTGCGCAGAAGCGATTCACACATCCGGTCCTGATACGGCGTGTTTGACGTGTGGTGGAAATATTGTTCAAACACATGGCTCATCATATCGACCATGCCGTAAATGGTGTGGTCTTTCGGAACGGTAAATGTGTTTACCGGATCGAGAATAGAGAATTTAGGGTAAACGAGCGGGCTTCCCCATCCGTATTTCTCTTGTGTCTCCCAGTTTGTGATGACTGATCCGGAGTTCATCTCTGAACCGGTTGCCGCAAGGGTCAGCACTGTTCCGAACGGCAGCGCTTCTTTCGGCTGGTGTTTTTTCGTGACGATATCCCACGCGTCGCCGTCATATTTAGCGCCCGCCGCGATGGCTTTCGTGCAGTCAATGACACTTCCGCCGCCGACGGCCAATAAGAAATCGATGCTGTTTTCTTTACAGAGCGCAACACCCTTGTTCACCGTTGAGACACGCGGATTCGGCTCTACGCCTGCCAATTCATGTACGGTAACTCCTGCTTTTTTCAGCAGTTCGGTTACTTGATCATAAAGACCGCTGCGCTTAATGCTGCCGCCCCCGTATACGAGCAGTACGTTCTTTCCGTACGGCTTGATTTCTTCAGGAAGTTTTTCGACCTCTCCCTTTCCGAAAATCAATTTGGTCGGATTCCAATATGTAAAGTTTTGCATGACATCTCCTCCTTTGGATTTATATTATGCAGAAAGATGACATTCAATGTAAAGCAATCCGCTTTTTTGACGGCACATCACACGGTTTACAGGCAGCGGCTTCGCGGGAAAGGCACTTGTGCAGCTTGAGACAGTGTGTGATTTACACAGCGGAGAATGTAGTATGCATAGATTCTTTGCTTTGTCACAATCTATAACTGTTTCACGAATTCATAGAGGAGGTTGTTTACATGAGTGTTATTCAGCGTATCTGTCTCGTATTAACGATTATCGGCGCTATTAACTGGGGACTGATCGGATTTTTCCAATTTGATTTAGTAGCAGCCATCTTCGGCGGCCAAGGATCAGCTCTGTCGCGGATTATTTACGGTCTTGTCGGCATCGCCGGTCTGATCAATCTCGGCCTGCTGTTTAAGCCGAACGAAGAAACATCCCGCGAGGAAGCGGCAAATCCGGAAGTCAGATAAACAAACATAAAAAAAGCACCGAACATACATATCCGGTGCTTTTTTTAATGATTATTTTTTGATAAGGTCTTTGCGGTTGGACTGTTCAATCCACTCTTCAAGCTTATCTTTCAATGTGTTGAAACCTTGCGGAGCAGATGTTTCTTCAGAAGCTTGAGCCGCTTTCGGTTTTCTTGGTTTGCTTTCTTTTCTTTCAGGCGCCGCTTGAGTCGCACGGATAGAAAGGCTGATTTTGCCTTTTTCTTCGTCAACCGCAAGTACTTTTACTTGTACTTCGTCACCGATTGAAAGGTGCTCGTTAATGTCTTTTACGAAACCGTGAGTGACTTCAGAAATGTGAACAAGTCCTTGAGTTTCTTCATCTAATGCAACAAACGCACCATACGCTTGTAATCCTGTTACTTTACCAGTGTAAACACTGCCCACTTCAAATTTTGCTGCCATTCATAACAACTCCTAAGTTAAATTAAATACAGATTATACGCAATTTAAAATTATATCATACAAGTTTGTTTTTCGCAAAGAGAACTTTTTTACATGATCATGTTTAAGCACAGAAAAATGGGGGTATACTATGATTACGAAGGCTTTCTAGTATTCCCCCCTTTTATTTGGATGCGAACCGGGTTCGTATCTTTTTTTATGCCCTTTTTTCAACAAACCGTTTGATTCTGACGAGCGCTTCCTGAATCTGCTCAATGGATGTCGCATAGGAACATCTGATGTAGCCTTCGCCGCTCGGGCCGAATACATTCCCCGGAACGACGGCTACTTTTTCTTCAATGAGCAGCTGTTCCGCGAATTCTTCTGAACTCATGCCGGTCGACTGAATGGAAGGAAACGCGTAAAATGCTCCGCCGGGGTGGTGGCAGCCGAGTCCGATTTCGTTCAATGTCTCCACAATCAGGTTTCGGCGTCTCCGATAGCTTTTCTTCATTCTTTCGACGTCTTCCTGGCCGTTTTTCAGCCCTTCAAGCGCCGCGTATTGCGCCATGGAAGGCGCGCACATCATCGCGTGCTGATGAATTTTGAGCATCGCATCCCTGATTACGGGAGGCGCCGCCGTAAATCCGAGTCTCCATCCCGTCATGGCAAATGCTTTGGAGAAGCCGGAAATGAGAACCGTGCGTTCCTTCATGCCGCGGATGGCCCCCATGCTCGTGAATGGCTCATCATACGTCAGCTCAGCATAAATTTCATCGGCAAGCACGATCAAGTCGTGTTTTTCAGCGAAAGCAGCGATGGATTCAAGCTCTTCTTTCGAATAGACAGAACCTGTCGGATTTGACGGCGAGCATAGAAGCAGCGCTTTTGTTTTGTCCGTCAGGGCCGCTTCAAAATCGGCGGCTGATGCTTTGAAACCTTTTGCAGCGACAGTCTGAATCGGCACCGGCTTCGCCCCCGTCAGGGTCACGAGTGATTCATATGCGACAAAACACGGTTCGGGAATTAACATTTCCTCTCCAGGATTCATAATGGCGCGGACAGCGAGATCAAGCGCCTGGCTTGCCCCTACAGTAACGATCAGTTCACTGTCAGGCGAATAACTCAGGCCGAACCGCTGATCTAAGTAGCGGCTGATTTCTTCTCTCAGTTCATAAAGACCCGCATTTGCCGTATAAGCCGTATACCCCTGTTCTAAAGAAAGAATACTCGCTTCCCTCACATTCCAGGCCGTCACAAAGTCAGGCTCTCCCACTCCCAGTGAAATGACGCCTTCCATCGTAGCGGCCAGATCAAAGAACTTGCGGATGCCTGACGGTTTAATCTGCTGCACGTAGTCAGATAAATAAGAAGTCTTCGTTTCCATTTACGGAGACACCACGATTCTTTTGTCATCGTCTCCGCTTTCAAAGACTTTGCCGTCATGCTTATATTTTTTCAGGATGAAGTGCGTTGTCGTGGAAACGACAGACTCAAGGGTGGACAATTTTTCAGACACGAAGCTTGCCACGTCTGACATCGTGTTGCCGCGAATAACGACGGATAAGTCATACACCCCTGACATCAGGTACACTGATTCAACTTCCTGGAATCTGTATATCCGCTCAGCGACTTCATCAAAGCCGACATTTCGTTTCGGAGTGACTTTTACGTCAATCATCGCCGTGACGCCTTCCAAACCGTCGACTTTGCGCCAGTCGATCATCGCCGCATAATCAATGATGACTTTTTCCTTTTCAAGCTTTTCAATGATGCTTTTAACTTCTTCAGCGGGAATGTTTGCCATTTTCGCGATCGTTTCCGCATCAACGCGGCTGTTTTCGTCTAAAATTTCTAATATTTCTGTTTCTTTTTCGGTCAGCTTCATACGTTTCACACCTTTGCATTATCAAAAATCTTCATGACATTATATCACGATTTTCGACAAATGCTAAGAAAAACCCGAAAGAAACCAGAGCTAAAATCTGACAATCAAAAAAGCCTTTACATTACAACAAAGAAAGGACGGCGAAGGCTCTCATGGAAGCTGTTTCACCGATTAAACGGGCCGCGATAGACGGAGTTGAGCTGTATTACGAGCATTATGAAAATCCCGGCAGACAGACACTCGTCTGCGTACACGGTTTTTTATCTTCGGCATTCAGCTTCAGAAAACTGATCCCGCTGCTCAGAAACCATTATGATATTATCGCCGTTGACCTGCCTCCTTTCGGGCAATCGGAAAAGTCACGGACTTTCGTATATACTTACGCAAACCTCGCCAAGCTTCTGATCGGACTTCTGGAAAAGCTCGGTATCAGCCGGGCCGCACTCATCGGCCATTCAATGGGCGGCCAGATTTCCTTATCCGCGTCTCTTCTCAGACCCGAGCTTTTTTCTAAAATCGTCCTGTTGTGCAGCTCGGGGTATTTAAAGCGCTCGCACCCGTCGATTATATTCGGGACGCATCTCCCTTGTTTTGACCTGTACCTTAAGTATTGGCTTTCAAAAGACGGCGTGCTGAACAACCTGTTAAATGTCGTTCACGACCGGACGCTTATCGATCAGGAAATGATTGACGGTTACGAAAAACCATTTACAGACCGCCAGATTTTCAAAGCGATGACAAGGTTTATCAGACACAGGGAGGGCGATTTAAAGCCCGAGGATTTGAAGAAAGTGCAAAACCCCGCTCTTTTAATCTGGGGAGAAGAAGATCGGGTCGTTCCGGTCTCAGTCGGAAAACGGCTTCATGACGACCTGCCGGATTCCATTCTGTATTCACTCAAGGATACGGGGCACCTCGTACCCGAAGAGCGCCCAGAGTTTGTTTCGGAGCGGATTTTTGAATTTATTCAATAAAAAAACCGGCGGAACCGCCGGTTTTTAAGGGGTGCAGGAGCTGCTTTCTTTTATGAACAGAAGCTGCTCGGCGGCCTTTTGGCAGCCTTCGATCGGAAGCTTTTGCTCAAATGAAGCTTCAAAGATATCCTGAATGGCTGCTGCCAGCTTGTCGGCACGGTCTTCACTGTAGACGGCCTGAACGATATCGACGGCTTCTGTCTCATAAAAATCTTCTCCATATTTAAACGGGTCCCACTTGGCAATGATTTTCATCATTTCCATGACCGCTTGGCTTTCTTCCATTTTCATCACCGCTTATAATAAAGTTTGCAATTCTATTTTATCATAGATACGCTGTGCAAAATAATGATACTACAGGAGTGACATACATGAACTTTGATCTTCGAGAAAACCGTCTTGGCACACAATCGGTGAAATGGGACAAGGCGGAAGCGTTATTCGGCGTATCGGATGCGCTTCCGATGTGGGTTGCCGATATGGATTTCCGCGCTCCCGAAGCGGTCACTGACGCCTTAAAAGCCCGCCTTGACCACGGCATATTCGGTTATACGTCTCCTGACGAAAACACAAGAGAAGCCGTCGCTTCATGGCTTGAGACGCGGCACGGCTACCGACCCGATCCCGCAAGCATCGCGTTCAGTCCCGGTGTTGTCACGGCAATCAGCATGGCCGTACAAGCCTTTACCGAACCGGGCGATCCGGTGTTGATTCAATCACCGGTGTATACGCCTTTTTATCAGATGATCAAGGAAAACAAACGGCAGGTTTTACATAACCCATTACGGGAAGAAAACGGCGTCTACTGCATGGATTTTGAGGATCTTGAGAAAAAACTGAGCGATTCTGAGGTCAAGCTGATGATTCTTTGTAATCCCCACAATCCGTCCGGCAGAGCGTGGAGCCGGGATGAGCTTATGAAGCTCGGATCGCTGTGCGCCGCCCATAACGTCACCGTCGTTTCTGACGAGATACATTCCGACTTGATGCTGTACGGAAAGCCGCATACGCCTTTCGCTTCTCTGTCTGAGGAGTTTGCGCGGATTTCCGTTACTTGTGTCGCGCCGAGCAAGACGTTTAATATTGCCGGCATTCAGGCATCCGCCATTATCATTCCCGATCGGTATAAGCGGGCGAAATTCTCCGCCGCATTGCATCAGAACGGGATTTCCAGCCTCAACACATTTGCGGTTGCAGCAATCGAAGCGGCCTATACAAAGGGAGGCCCTTGGCTTGACGCGCTGATTCCTTACATTGAAGGGAATATGAAATTGGCTGAGGACTTTTTAAGAAAAGAATTGCCGAAAGTCCGCATGATGAAGCCTGACGCTTCCTATTTGATCTGGATGGATTTCAGCGAATACGGATTTTCGGATGCCGAGCTCAAAGAAAGAATGCTCAAAAAAGGGAAAATCATATTAGAGCCGGGAACAAAATACGGACCGGGCGGCGAAGGATTTATGAGACTTAATGTCGGCTGTTCAGCCGCCGCCGTAAAAGAAGGGCTTGAGAGAATGAAAGCAGCGCTCGCTTAGCAGCGGAAAGAACGCCTTTATCAGATGAGATAAGGGCGTTCGCTTTAGAGAAATATATACTTTTTTTTCCGGTAAAGATGTTATAATAGATTCATATTTACATAGGAAAGGATTTCGCATAAATGGAGATTGTAAAGGATTACCTGCTTCACTTCTCTTTTATTCTATTCCCTATTTTTCTTTATCAAGTCTTCTGGCTCAGCAAGCCTGATTTGCTTGTGCCGAGAGCGAACCGCCTGCTGGTCGCCGTATTTGCAGCGTCATCTTCCTTATTATGTACGGCTTTTCCCATCCAGGAGCTTCATTCCGTCCGTTACGGTTTGCAGCTGATTCCCATTATCGTCTGCCTGCTTTATTCCGGTACCGCCGCAGGACTTGCCGCAGGGGCGGCATCCGTTTTTTTTCAGCTCATATGGTTTGAACCTTCCGCTCTTTTTTTCTTATCCTTAATTCCTTTTTTAATCATCATCCCTATCCAGCTCCAAACGAAATGGCCTTTTTTTTCAAAGCGGAAGAAACTGCTTTTCGCTCTTCTCATCGGCTGCACTGAAACCGCCTTATTAACCGCATCTGTCTTCATCTATTCCGCGACCAATATTTTCAATTTTCAAAATCCATCTTCCGTTTACTATGAGGCGGCAGTATCTGTTTTTTTTCAAGTCAGCTCCCTTTTGCTGTGCATTTATTTGATTGAGATCATCGATGAGAATGCATCCATGCGGGCAAGGCTGATTCACTCAGAAAAAATGGCCGTCGTCAGCGAGCTTGCGGCAAGCGTCGCCCATGAAGTCCGCAATCCGCTTACGGTCGTCAGAGGTTTTGTGCAGCTGCTGTTCAGCGGCGAGCAGCTTCAGGACAAATCCCACTCCGGATATCAGAAACTTGTGCTGTCCGAACTCGACCGGGCTCAGACGATCATTACGAATTATCTCGATATGGCGAAGCAGGATGACTATGAAAAAGAAAAGTTTGATATTTCTCTGCTCGTAAAGGAAACAGGTTCCTTAATGGAGTCTTATGCCCATTTTAAATCGGTGACCGTGACTGTTCAAAGCGAGCCTGATTTATATGTGTTCGGCGATGTAAAAAAACTGAAACAGGCCTTCATTAATCTGATTAAAAACAGTATTGAAGCCGTGCCCTCTGAAAACGGCCGAATCGAGGTCTCCGTCCAAAAACAGGAAGAGATGATTCTCATTCAGATTACGGATAACGGAATCGGCATGTCCGATGAAGAACTGCAGAAACTCGGCAAACCGTATTATACGCTGAAAACGAACGGCACCGGGCTCGGGCTTACCGTGACATTCTCGATTATTCAGCATCATGAAGGCTCCGTCTATTTCACCAGCGGCGAGCACTCGGGCACAACGGCCTCAGTCAGGCTTCCGGCAGCTGTTCACTAGCCAACCGCGTTGATCTTTTATAGAATAACTAGAGAGAGGTGAACGCTATGAATACGTTTGAAATCGGCACAATCGTAAAAGGGTTTTATAAAACAGGAGCATACATAGGGGAAGTGACAGACGTCAGGCCCAATCACTATTTAGTGAAAATTAAAGCCGTTCTGACGCATCCCGCTCAAGGAGATCTTCATCATCCGAAGCAGGCGGATGTTCCGTTTTTTCATGAAAGAAGAGCGCTTGCATTCGGGGAACAGACAAACATACCGCATCAGATGGTCAAACCGTTTGATGGCGAGGTGCCTGATTATACGGCTTCCTTACAAGCGGCGTCTGCCCGGCTGAAAGATCAGCTTACAGCGGACGGCTCAGAATGGGCGGAACGTTCGCTTACCAACTTGGCCGCGTTAGAGCGTGACTATTTTAAAAGAACTTGACCCAGTCGGCATGATTGGGTTTTTTTATGTGGCCCGGCGAAACAGTTCAGTCAGATCGACGCGATCACCGATCGTCGGAGGTTTCGGTTTTTCAAGATATTGTTTATCCCGCTCGACAAGCTTGAATAATTTGTATGTCGTCCGCGCATCATCCAGCGCTTTATGATGCGTGCCCGTCCCTTTATCGCCATACTCTTCTGCCGCTTTCCAAAGGCCGGTCAATGTTCTGTCGCCGAAGAAGTTTTTGTATTCAAGGGACAGATCCCGAAGTTCTCCTTTGAACGGAAAAGGGATGTGGTTAAACATGCAATTTTGCTTTAACACTTTCATATCCATATTGCCCCAGGTGACGATCGTGCAGTTTTTATCAGGATCAAGCTCATTTAATTTGCGGATGAATTCATTAAACGTGATTCCGCCGTCCACGTCTTTTTGGGTGATGTTCAGAAAGGTTTTGCATCGTTTCGTCAGCTTCGGAAATTTTTTCGGTTTGATATAACTCGAAAACGTTTCAGTCACTTCATCATTCACCGTCTTGACAATTCCCGCTTCAATAATTTCGGGAAAGAAATTTTGCGGGCTGTATTTTCCGTCAGGCATTGTAAATTCAAAATCAATAATGAGCAGACTGCGCTGATCCACTTTTTTTACACCTGCCTTTCCTCCGATCAAAAATGATATTTTATGATAGTATATCAGTTTCCCCTCTGAAACTTTCTTCATTTTCTAAAAATAATGAATTTTCCTATATCCGCATCGAAAATACAAATACCGGATTTATTCCTATATACTTATGATTAGACACACGAAAAGTAAAGAAGGTGATGTTATTTCTGTCCGTAAGAAGAACTTCGTTGTCATTTGGATTACAAATTTCTTTATTTCCGCCAGCATGACCATGATTGTTCCGTTTCTTTCGTTATATATCGAAACGATCAGCCCCCATTCGGGCGGGTATGTGCAGAGATGGAGCGGGTATGTGTTCGGCGTCACGTTTTTAATGGCGTTTGTGATTTCCCCGTTTTGGGGCAGATTCGGCGATAAGCGCGGCTACAAAAAAATTCTCTTGATTACAGGCACCGGCATTGCCGTCAGCATTTTATTGATGGGGTTTGTGACATCCGTTTATCAGCTGTTTGTCCTGCGGCTGCTTATGGGTCTAGTAACAGGCTTTGTTCCGACATCGCTTGCCATGATTTCGGCGCAGACGCCGAAAGAGACTGCCGGGAAAACGCTCGGCACGCTGCAGATGGGTCAGGTGTCAGGCACTTTATTCGGGCCGATGCTGGGCGGGCTGCTCGCTGACAGCTTCGGGTTTACGTACACGTTTTTTATTACGTCTTTTGTTATTTTCGTATCCGTGCTTCTCGTTTTATTTCAGGTGAATGAGCAGCCGCTCGGCGAGAAACAAAACAAGCGGAAAACCTATTCCAGAAAACAGGTGCTCTCCTATATTTTTCACCAGCCCGCGCTTTGGGCGATGATGGTGCTTACCATGATCGTGCAGACCGGCAATTTCAGTATTCAGCCGCTGCTCGCTTTATATGTCAATGAGCTGCACGGACCTGTTAATTTAGCTTTTTTCTCCGGAATGGCGTTTTCAGCGACCGGACTCGGAAGCTTATTGCTTGCCCGGAAATGGGGGGACTTCGGCGACCGCTTCGGCCACAGCCGGATCTTAATCGTGCTTTTGATTGCCTCAGCGGTGTTTTTCATTCCGCAGGCGCTCGCCTCCTCCCTCTCCATTCTGTTAGTCTTCAGATTTCTGTTCGGCATGGTCATGGGCGGCACGCTCCCCTGCATTACGGCCGCGATCCGCGTCAGGGCGCCGGGCAGCATCCAGGGAGAGGTGCTCGGCTATAACGTCAGCTTTCGTTTTCTCGGAAATGTGCTCGGCCCTCTGCTCGGAGGTGCGGTCTCGAGCGGTTTTTCCATTTCGGCTGCTTTCTACGTCACCGCCTTTCTCTTTTTAATAGGCGCGGGGCTTTTATGGATGGCGGGACATCTGCAAAAGGATACAGCGTCAAATGCGGGCTGACCGGCAGCGATCACGATTTCTTCTAAATTTAACCTTCTCGTATTCTTAAAAGAATGATACGATATGGCTAGAAATCAGGAGAAAAGAGAGTGACCATGGTACGTAAAATAATCGGATGGATTTTGCTGCTCGGCATTATCCCGTTGTGTGCATTTACAGTTATTGCTTCCGGCAAAGAGGTAAAACAAATCAAGCCTTTTGATCAGGTGCTCGATAAACATATTGATTTAAAAGCGATCAACCTGGTTCAAAACAGTTACATGTATGACAGGGACGGAAGCCTTGTTTCTGAGATTGTCAGCGATCATGAGAACCGCGTGATCGTGCCCTTTAATAAAATACCGAATGAGGTAAAACAGCTGTTTTTAACCTCTGAAGACCGTCATTTTTATGAGCATAAAGGGTTTGACTTTATGGGGATGGTCAGGGCGGCCGCCTCCAATTTCAAAGATCATAAAATTGACCAGGGCGCCAGCACCATCACCCAGCAGCTGGCAAGGAATGTGTATTTAAGCCATGAACGCACCTTCAGCCGAAAACTGACGGAGCTGGCCTATTCCTATCAGCTTGAGAAAAAATACAGCAAAGATGAGATTTTAGAAGGCTACTTAAATACGATTTATTTTAATAACGGCGTATACGGTGTCGGTTCGGCGGCACAATTTTATTTCAGCAAGCCGCTGAAATCTCTCACTTTGGGAGAGATGGCCTTTATCTGCGCCATCCCTAATAACCCTACATTATATGATCCTCTCAAGCATTTTGATTATACGAAAAAACGACAAGTCAGATTGCTTAACGGATTAAAAAAAGCAGGCGTTATATCCGGGAAACAGCTGAAAAAAGCCGAAAAAGAAAAGATCAAGCTTGATATAAACGAAAAAACAAATAAATATCCTGACTATGTTTCCTATGTAAATGATGAATTCACACAGCTTGTTTCATCATCCGAAGGCTATGACAAACGTCTTGAAAAAGCTTCCGGAAAGGCGAAACAAAAAATACAGAGTGAGCTTTCCGACAGAGTCAGCACATTGTTAAAAGACGGCGTGAAGATTTATACGGCGCTGAATCCGTATATGCAAAACCAGGTCGTCGCCCAAGTGAATCAAAATCTGCCGTATGCAGGCGTCCAGGGCGGAGCGGCCGTGATTAATCATCAGACACATCAGATTATCGCGCTTTCAGGCGGGAAAGATTATCATAAATATGATTTCAACCGCGCCTATCAAGCATACAGACAGCCCGGTTCTTCCATTAAGCCGCTGCTTGATTACGGACCTTACATTGAAAAGACCGGCGCAACGCCACACAGCAAGATTGACGCAAGCAAATTCTGCAGTGCGGATTACTGCCCGCAGAACTACAATAACCGCACGTACGGTACGGTCACGCTGGAAACGGCGTTTAAATACTCGTACAACACACCGGCCATCAGAATCATGGACCGCGTCGGCGTCAATAAGGCGTTCAGCTACCTTGAACCGTTTCATTTCGCGAAGCTGGTCAGCGCGGATTACCGTCTGCCCGCGGCGCTTGGCGGTTTTACAAACGGCATGACGCCGCTTGAAATGACCAATGCGTACACCACGTTCGGCAACAACGGCGTTTATACGCCGAGTCACGCGATTACAAAAGTGACTGATTTAAAAGGAAAAACGATATTAAAATGGAAAGATGAGCCGACGCAGGTATTCAGCGTGCGGACCAACATGCAGATCAAAGAAATGATGAAAGCCGTCGTCAAAAGCGGTACAGGAAAAAAAGCGAACTTTAAAGCTCCGTACGTCGGCGGAAAATCAGGAACGTCAAATGACTATCACGATATGTGGTTTGTCGGCCTGACGGACGCTTATACGATGGGGGTATGGGTCGGAAAGGATACACCGTCAAGCGTCGAATACCTTCATGACGCAAGCCCTCAGCTTTCGATCTGGAAAAACACGCTGCAGGCAGCTTATTAAAGATAACGGAGGGGATCCGCTTTGAAACCAGCTCAGCTTCCGGACCGCGTGCTTTTGTTTGACGGCGTCTGCAACTTATGCAACGGCGCCGTTCAATTCATCATTAAACGCGATCCGGCCGGCAAAATCTCATTTGCTTCATTGCAATCAGATACCGCCCGGGAGCTTTTGGCATCAGAAGGACTTCCGACAGAACAATTTGACAGCATGATTTTTATCGAGAACGGGCGGATATACAAAAAATCCGCAGCCGTGTTAAAAGTTTCCCGTCATCTCCGCGGAGCCTGGCGGCTGTCAGCGGTTTTTTTCGCGGTGCCCCGCCCCCTCAGGGACAGAGCCTATTCTTTCATCGCCCGGCGCCGTTACAAATGGTTCGGAAAAAGGGAAGCATGCATGCTCCCCTCCCCTGAGATCAAAAATAGATTTCTGTCTTAACAAAAATGGCTAGCTTACACAGGTAAGCTAGCCATTATGCTATTATAAAGCTTGATAAAGATGTACAAAATACCGATAACAAAAGTAAACCAAAACAAAATTTCAAGCAATATAAAACCGATCAGCGAAACGATAGAGAGTGTCGAATAGATTCTGTACACCATGAAAATCAAATAAACGAGCGTAACAACGGCAAATAACGCCGCAATCCAAAAACCATTCTGCACGAGCGCAAAGGAAAGAATTCCTCCGCCTACATAAATTAAAGAGCCTAATCTGATTTTTTTCAGATTGTCCCCCTCAGGGTCATTTGTGAAAAACAAAAGAGACAGCTCTGTCACTGTGTTTGCAATCAGCTTCAAAGCCGAAAATAGCATAAAAAACACAAGGGCGAACGCTGCAAAAAGCGCCAGTCTGATCCCTTTCTCAGAGAAATAATCCAGCATCCCCTGATACATGCCGAGCGTCTGAAGTATCTTCATGACATAAAGCGAGGTAGAAATGGATAATGACGAACTAAAAAGCAGAATCGCAACGAGCGGAAAATAACCCGTCCAATAAGTATTTTTCATATAAAAAGTCCCTTTCTGTAATCTACCTCACTTATTATGGAGGACTTAAAACACATTGACAAGATAAAAAATACCATTTTTCCTCACTTTTACGAAATAAGGGCCTGATCTTCACAAACCGGCTTTTTCGGAGTAAAGTAGAACGCGGGAATGATAAACGTAAGGAAGGCTGTTATGAAAAAAACATTAAAATTGCAAACCCGATTAACGATATTCGTCTGTATTGTCGTCCTTATCGCACTTTGTATCACCTTTTTCACGATCAGCGTCCAAACAGCAGACCGCGTGAAAGAAGAAGAACGGACAACCGCGCTGCGCACCGCAAAGCTGGTCGCGGAAACACCGAGTGTCGCGCAGGCATTGCAAACAAGAAAAGGGCTGAAAGAGCTCCGGGATTATACATTAGACGTCCAGCATACGACAGGAACCGAATTTGTCGTGGTGATGGATATGAACAGCATCCGCCTCACCCACCCCGACGCAAATAAAATCGGGAAGAAATTCACCGGCGGAGACGAACAGCCGGCGATGCACGGCCATATCAAAACGAGCACATCAGCGGGGACGCTCGGAAAATCCATGAGAGCCTTCGTACCGATCTATGGAAAAGATAAAAAACAAGTGGGCGTCGTTTCGGTCGGAATTTCGCTTAACAAAATACAGGATGTCGTCAGCCACAGTTTGAGACCGCTTTATTTCATCATCTGCGTAAGTATTTTTGTCGGCGTCATCGGAGCCGTCATTGTCGCCCGCACCGTCAAAAACATTATGTACGGTCTTGAGCCTTATGAAATCGCCACCCTCCTGGAAGAGCGGAGCGCCATGCTCGAATCAACGAAGGAAGGCATTCTGGCGGTTGACGCGCGGGGAAAAATAAAGCTCGCCAATGCGGAAGCGAAACGGCTTTTTATTAAAATGGGTATTCCGACTAATCCGGTCGATCAAGATGTGAACGATATTCTCCCGAAAAGCAGGCTGAAACAGGTGATTGAAAAGAAAAAACCGCTTCAGGACAGGGATATCCGCATTAACGGACTTGAGCTGGTCTTTAATGAGGTTCCGATTCATCTGAAAGGACAAACCGTCGGAGCGATCGCCACGTTCAGGGACAAAACGGAGGTCAAACATTTAGCAGAACAGCTGTCCGGTGTTAAAATGTATGCAAACGCATTAAGAGCCCAGTCTCATGAATTCATGAATAAGCTTCATGTCATTTTAGGGCTTGTCCAGTTAAAAGAATACGATGATCTCGGCACTTACATTAAAGACATTGCCATTCAGCAGAAGACGGAAACAAGCGAGATTATAAGTGATGTCAAAAGTCCGGTTCTCGCAGGGTTTCTTCTAGGAAAACAAAGCTACATACGCGAGCAGGGCGCTGATCTGGACATTCAGCTCGGCAGCCTGATCCCGAATGCGGCAGATCCGGCCGTCATCCATGAGCTCATTACGATTATCGGAAATCTGTTAAACAACGCGCTCGACGCGGTGGCGCAGATGCCGAAAAAAAACATTACGTGCTCGATGCGGTTTCAGGATCGCCAGCTTGATATAGAGATTACGGACACGGGAGCCGGAATGTCTGCGGCAGACCAAGCCCGTATTTTTGAACAAGGTTATTCCACGAAAGGGACAAACCGGGGGTTCGGCCTCTATTTCACCCAGCAGGCAACAGAAAATTTAAAAGGCCATATGATTGTGACAAGTGAAAAGAATGAAGGAACGACTTTCAGTCTTCGCATTCCGTATGAACCGAAGGAGGAAAATGATGATTAATGTACTCATAGTTGAAGACGACCCCATGGTGGGTGAATTAAATAAGCGCTATCTCAGCCAGATTGAAGGATTTCAGCTGAAAGGGATCGCATCATCCTTTCAAAGCGCGCTGCACGTGCTGAGCGAGCATCATATCGATCTCATCCTTCTTGACATTTACATGCCGGGAAAAAACGGGCTTGAGCTTTTAACGGAAATCCGCAAGCAGAATGAATCGGTTGATGTCATCGTCATTTCGGCCGCAAGCGAGCTGGACGTCATCAAAAAAACGCTTCGGTACGGCGCCGTCGATTATTTAATCAAACCATTTGAATTTGACCGCTTTCAAACCGCTCTTTCCGACTACAGACGCAAGCAGAAAGTTTATCAATCACACAGAAGCATGACACAGAAAGAATTGGATGCCGAGCTTTTTCAAAAGAAAGAAGCGGCGGAAAAGGTTCACCTTCCGAAAGGATTGACAAAGAGCACGCTTAAACTCATCTGGGCGAGCATTGAGTCTTTCGGCGACAGTTCTTTTACTACGGAAGATCTCGCCAAGCATACTGAAATCTCGCAAGTCTCCATCCGGAAGTATCTTAAATTTCTGGAAGACATTCAAGTGCTGAATGTAGAGATGGCGTACGGCACAATCGGAAGGCCCGTCTTTCAATACCATATCAACACAGGCAATGTCAGCAGCATCAAACAATATTTATAATGTCAAAAAGCGCCGTTCCGCTGTGAACGGTGCTTTTTTACTGTCATATCCCGTGACAAAAGGCTTGAGATTCCTTTTTTGTATGCTATATAAGGATAATGACCTGGCTGATCCTCCTCTGTTTTATCCAGATGAGGAAGACGATTCATAAAATTGATATTTTTTAAAAAATAAGCAAATTTCTATTTATTTATGGCGGGTAAAATGATAAATTATGATTGGTTAGCAGATCTTTTCAGGTAAGTCATAAGTCCCGAACCTGGAAGAGACAGCCGCTTAAGGCGGGAAAAAGAGAGACGTCTCATCGTTATTATCAGAAAGTTTTTTCGATTCCGCATCCGGTACGGGGACTCAAGACTGAATTGAACGGCACAGCCATATTTTACAGGGGGGTTATATCTTTGAAAAAACGCAAAATCGGAATGGCGATGGCGCTCATCGCGGCGGCCGGAACCATATTAAGCGCATGCGGTTCAAGTGACAAAGCAAACGGCTCCGGCAGCAAAAACTTTACCGTCGGCATGGTAACGGATATCGGCGGTGTCGATGACAAATCATTTAACCAGTCCGCCTGGGAAGGCATCCAGGCATTCGGAAAAGACAACGGGCTTACAAAAGGCAAAAGCGGTTTTGACTATCTTCAATCAAAATCAGATGCAGATTATACAACGAACTTAAATAAATTAGCGCGGGAGCACTTTGACCTGATTTACGGCGTCGGGTATCTGATGCAGGATTCCATCAGCGAAATCGCCGATCAGCGCAAAGACACAAATTTTGCGATCATTGACGCCGTTGTCAAAAAAGACAACGTGGCGAGCCTTACATTTAAGGAGCAGGAAGGTTCATTCCTCGTGGGAGCGGCCGCTGCGCTATCGAGCAAAACGGGAAAAGTCGGATTCGTGGGCGGAATGGAGTCTGAATTGATCAAAAAATTCGAAATCGGCTTCCGCGCGGGTGTACAAGCCGCAAATCCGAAAGCGACCGTCGAAGTGAAATATGCGGGCGGATTTGACAAAGCCGATGTCGGCAAGGCGACGGCTGAAAGCATGTACAAATCAGGCGTTGACGTCATTTATCACGCGGCCGGCGCAACGGGAACGGGCGTCTTCACAGAAGCGAAAAATCTGAAAAAAGAAGATCCGAAGCGGAACGTATGGGTTATCGGTGTTGATAAAGACCAGTACGCGGAAGGTCAAGTCAAAGGCACAAAAGACAATGTCACTCTGACATCAATGGTCAAAAAAGTGGATACAGCCGTAGAGGACTTAACGAAAAAAGCGAGTGACGGGAAATTCCCGGGCGGCAAAACATTAACATACGGTTTGGCGCAAGATGCAGTCGGCATCTCGGATCACAAGGAGAACCTTTCTGACGATGTCATCAAAGCAACAGACGATTGGAAGAAGAAAATCGCGGACGGACTCGAGATCCCTTCAACTGAAAAAGAATTGAAATCCTTCAAGGCTGAGTAAGAACCAGGGGATAAGGAGACTTCCGTGCTTATCCCCTCTCTTTTATGAAAAGAGCGGTGAAGGAAAAGCTGCATCTCTTGCAGCTTTTCTTTTGCCAAGCTCTTTCTCATCAAAGTATCTCTGAAAAGGAGCGACAAAAATCGGTGGATTATATCATTGAAATGCTGAATATACGCAAGGAGTTTCCCGGAATCGTCGCCAATGATGACGTCACGCTTCAAGTGAAAAAAGGCGAAATACACGCCCTTCTCGGTGAAAACGGCGCCGGAAAATCGACACTCATGAACGTTTTATTCGGTCTGTATCAGCCGGAAAAAGGCGAGATCCGGGTGCGGGGCGAACGCGTTCACATCAACAGCCCGAACAAAGCCAACGATCTCGGCATCGGGATGGTGCACCAGCATTTTATGCTTGTGGACACCTTTACCGTCTCAGAAAATATCATTCTCGGAAAAGAGCCGAAAACATTCGGCCGAATTGACAGACAGCGCGCCGACCGGGACGTGCGCGATATTTCCGACCGTTACGGCCTGCACATTGATCCTGAAGCCAAAGTTGCCGATATTTCCGTCGGTATGCAGCAGCGGGCGGAAATATTAAAGACCCTCTACCGGGGCGCCGACATTCTCATTTTTGACGAGCCGACCGCGGTGCTGACTCCGCACGAAATTCAAGAACTGATTCAGATTATGAAAAATCTTGTCAATGAAGGAAAATCGATTATCCTCATCACTCACAAATTAAAAGAAATTATGGAAGTCTGCGACCGTGTCACCATTATCCGGAAAGGAAAAGGCATTACAACACTCGATGTCGCACATACGGATCAAGATGAACTGGCAAGCCTTATGGTCGGACGCGAAGTGTCATTCAAGACGGATAAAAAGCCGGCCGATCCGAAACAAGAAGTGCTTTCGCTTTCTGATGTAACGGTGAAGGACGCGCGCGGCGTTGAGGCGGTCAAGCAGCTCTCCCTCTCTGTCAGAGCCGGTGAAATCGTCGGCATTGCGGGCGTTGACGGAAACGGCCAGTCTGAATTAATTGAAGCCATTACAGGCCTCAGAAAAACGAATGCCGGCACGATCACGTTAAACGGCAAACAGCTGCAAAACATGCCGCCCAGGAAAGTCACTGAAGCCGGCATCGGGCACATTCCGCAGGACAGGCATAAACACGGGCTCGTCCTTGATTTTCCGATCGGAGAAAATATCGTGCTGCAAAGTTATTACCAAAAGCCCTACTCTTCTTTCGGCATATTAAATAAACACACGATTTATGACAAAGCGCGAAGCCTGATTGAAGAATACGATGTCAGAACACCTGATGAATATACGCCTGCGCGCGCGCTCTCCGGAGGGAATCAGCAAAAGGCCATTATCGGCCGGGAAGTGGACAGAAATCCTGATCTTTTAATTGCGGCCCAGCCGACGCGGGGACTCGATGTCGGCGCGATTGAATTCGTCCATAAAAAGCTCATTGAGCAGCGTGACGCCGGTAAAGCGGTGCTTCTGTTATCTTTTGAACTTGATGAAATAATGAATCTCAGCGATCGCATCGCCGTCATCTTTGAAGGCAGCATCATCGCAAACGTCAATCCGCTTGAAACAAACGAGCAGGAGCTCGGACTTTTAATGGCGGGAAGTAAGCAAATGGAGGCGGGGAAAACACATGATTAATCGACTTTCTCACCTGGCTGTGCCGCTGATTGCGATCATCCTTGGGTTAGCTGCGGGTGCGGTCATCATGCTCGCCAGCGGCTACAATGTCGTAAGCGGGTATTCGGCTCTTTGGAGCGGCATTTTCGGTGAAGTGTATTACATCGGGGAATCGATCCGGCAGATTACGCCATATATTTTGTCCGGATTGGCCGTGGCATTCGCATTTCGGACCGGCCTGTTTAATATCGGGGTTGAAGGACAGCTCCTTGTCGGCTGGACCGCCGCGGTGTGGGTCGGCGCTTCCTTTGACGCCCCCGCTTACATCCACCTTCCGCTTTCGTTATTGGCGGCTGCTGCTGCAGGCGGCATTTGGGGCCTGATTCCCGGATTTTTAAAAGCCCGTTTTTTTGTCCACGAAGTGATTGTCACGATCATGATGAATTATATCGCTCTTCATTTAACCAATTATCTCATTTCCGATGTCATGACGGACCACCGGGACAAAACAGACAAAATTCATGAAAGCGCGTCGCTCCGCTCGCCGTTTTTAGAGCAGCTGACAGATTACTCCCGCCTTCACTGGGGCATTCTGATCGCTCTGTTTGCGGCAGTCCTCATGTGGTTTATCATTCATAAAACAAAAAGCGGATTTGAATTCCGGGCTGTCGGCTTTAACCAGCACGCCGCACAATACGCCGGAATGAGCGTCAGAAAAAATATGATGTACGCCATGATGATTTCCGGCGCCTTCGCAGGGCTTGCCGGCGCGATGGAAGGACTCGGAACCTTTCAATACGCGGCGGTTAAGGGCGCCTTTACCGGCGTCGGCTTTGACGGCATTGCGGTTGCGCTTCTCGGCGGCAGCACGGCAATCGGCGTGGTTCTGGCGGCATGTCTTCTCGGCGGCCTTAAAGTCGGGGCATTAAATATGCCGATTGAATCCGGGGTGCCTTCTGAAGTCGTTGACATCGTCATCGCCATTATTATTTTGTTTGTGGCATCAAGCTACGCCATCCGTCTCATCCTTGATAAATTGAAGAAAAAGGGGGCGAAGTAAGTGGACTTCCTGCAGATTTTATCCATTATTGTCCCGGCAACACTCGTATATGCGGCTCCGCTTATTTTAACTGCTCTCGGCGGTGTGTTTTCTGAAAGATCTGGAGTTGTCAACATCGGTCTTGAAGGACTGATGATTATCGGCGCCTTTACAAGCGTCATGTTCAACTTATTTTTCGGACGCGAGCTTGGCGCCGCCGCTCCGTGGCTCGCCTTGGCTGCGGCAATGATTGCCGGCGGACTGTTCTCACTGATCCACGCGGCCGCCGCGGTTTCTTTCCGCGCCGATCAGACGGTAACCGGTGTGGCGATCAATATGCTCGCGTTAGGAGCGACACTGTTTATCGTCAAGCTGATCTACGGAAAGGCGCAGACTGATAAAATCCCGGAGCCCTTTTACAAAACGAACATTCCCGGGTTAAGCGATATTCCGGTTTTAGGAAAGATTTTCTTTTCCGACGTATATTATACGTCGATTTTAGCCATCGTACTGGCCTTTGTTTCCTGGTTTATTTTATTCAAAACGCCGTTCGGCCTCCGCATCCGTTCTGTCGGGGAACATCCGATGGCGGCCGATACGATGGGAATCAACGTGTTCGGCATGCGCTATATCGGCGTCATGATCAGCGGGCTGTTCGGCGGGCTCGGCGGCGGTGTATATGCTTCCACGATCGCGCTTGATTTCACGCACTCCACCATTTCCGGGCAAGGCTTTATCGCTCTCGCCGCACTGGTTTTCGGCAAATGGCATCCGATCGGCGCGCTCGGGGCTGCGCTGTTCTTCGGGTTTGCGCAGAGTTTGAGCATTATCGGCTCGCTTTTGCCCCTGTTCAAAGACATTCCGAATGTATACATGCTGATGGCTCCTTACATTCTGACCATTCTCGCGCTTGCCGGCTTCATCGGCCGCGCGGACGCGCCTAAAGCCAACGGCATCCCTTACATTAAAGGAAAACGCTGATCACCACAAAAAAAGAGTTCCGCGCCCCGGCGCCGGAACTCTTTTCATCTATAAACGATTCTGATATACTCACGCGGCTGAAACGGTGTTTGCATTGATTCAGCCGCACTCAGTTTATCTTCCGCGTATTCCGCACCGAGAAAAAAACGCTCCCATTCATCTACCTCCGTCTGCTGCCGCTCTTTGCAGAAATCATCCGCTATGAATGTTCCTGCAATAATAGAACAAAATATTCCAATACAGGCCGCCGCCTTTCTCTTCATCTGATCAGCTCCTTTTTTAAAAGCTTGATCTGAAAGATAAATGTATATACAAAGATCAGGATATTTGATAAATTTATTTTGGGTTCAAAAGACCACAAAAACACAGAAAGGAATACATTATGCCGTAGCAGGGTAAAAAAAAGTGCGATATAATTTGTACTGGGTCCTATGACCGTGAATTGATTGATTCACTCTTACATAAAGCAGTTGCTTGATGAAAAAACAAGCAAAGGAGGTCTTCTGTTGCAGCTGTTACATTTCGCGATTTTGGCGCCTTTTTTATTTGCATTTATCGTTCCCTTTCTTTATAAACGGGTAAAACAAGTCCATACAGGCTGGTTTGTGCTGATAGTGCCCGTTGTGCTGTTTGTTTACTTTATCAGCAAGCTCCCTGTCACAATGGCTGGGGAAACCGTCCGGTATGCGGCCGAATGGATTCCGTCCCTCGGTATTAACTATACCGTTTATATTGACGGACTCGGGCTGTTATTCGCTTTATTGATTACGGGCATCGGCTCTTTGGTGACGCTTTACAGTATTTTTTACTTATCGAAGGACAAAGAAAAGCTCGGCCCCTTTTATGTGTACCTGCTGATGTTTATGGGCGCGATGCTCGGCGTTGTGCTCGTCGATAACGTTATCGTTCTTTATATGTTCTGGGAGCTGACAAGCCTGTCATCCTTCTTATTAATCGGGTATTGGCATAAGCGGAAGAAATCACGCTACGGTGCGGAAAAGTCACTGCTGATTACCGTCGGCGGCGGGCTGTGCATGCTCGGCGGCTTTATCCTGCTGTATCTGATGACGGATTCTTTCAGTATCAGGGAAATGGTCAACCAGGTGCATATTATCGCAGGCCATCCATTCTTTATTCCGGCGATGGTTCTCCTGTTATTGGGGGCCTTTACGAAATCAGCGCAGTTTCCGTTTTATATCTGGCTGCCTGATGCCATGGAGGCGCCGACTCCTGTCAGCGCCTATCTGCACTCGGCTACAATGGTGAAAGCGGGCATTTATGTGATTGCCAGATTCAGTCCGGTTTTTGCATTTTCACCCGTCTGGTTTTGGACGGTTGCCTCAGTCGGTCTGATCACGATGGTATGGGCTTCCTTCAATGCGATTAAACAAACCGATTTAAAAGCGATTCTGGCATTTTCCACAGTCAGTCAGCTCGGTATGATTGTATCGATGCTCGGCGCAGGAGCCGCCGCGCTTCATTACCAGCATTCAGAGTATTTTACGGCGGCTGTCACCGCGGCTGTGTTTCACTTAATTAACCATGCTACTTTTAAAGGAAGTTTATTTATGGCGGTCGGCATTATCGACCATGAAACGGGAACACGGGACATCCGCAGGCTCGGCGGCCTGATGGCGCTTATGCCGGTAACGTTCACCGTTTCACTGATCGGAACGTTTTCCATGGCGGGCCTCCCTCCGTTTAACGGCTTTTTAAGTAAAGAAATGTTCTTTACAAGTATGCTGCGGATTGCTCATGCAGATATTTTCAGCCTGGATACGTGGGGCGTGCTGTTCCCCGTTCTCGCATGGATCGGGAGCGTCTTCACTTTCATCTACAGCATGAAGCTGTTTTTCAGAACGTTCAGCGGCGCGCGCAAACCTGATCAGCTTGAAAAGACGCCGCATGAAGCACCGCTCGGCATGCTGATTTCGCCGGTCATTCTTGCCGCTTGCGCCGTCAGTCTGTTTTTTGCACCGAACGTTTTGTCTTACAGCCTGATTGAACCGGCGATGAACTCCATTTATCCGGCTCTGTTAACCGGCGGAGATACATTTCATGTTCATATTTCCCAGTGGCACGGGGTGACGGCTGAGCTAATGATGACCCTCGGCATTATCATTGTCGGCACGATCGGTTACGTAACGCTGTCTAAATGGGAGCGTTTGTACGGTCTGTTTCCGAAAAAACTGACGCTGAACAAGCTTTACGATGCGGTGAGGGGCAGTATGGAAAAAAGATCTTACCAGCTGACGTCATCTTATATGACCGGATTTTTGCGGGATTATCTGCTGTATATCTTTGCGGCGTTTATCATTCTCATCGGAGCGGCGTTCGTGATGAAAGGCGGCTTTTCCATGACAGCGAAAGGCATGGCTGAGATCGGCCTGTATGAAATCGTGCTGTCCCTCGTTATGGTGAGCGCAACGATTGCGACTGTGTTCGCCAAATCGCGGCTGACGGCCATTATCTCACTCGGTGTTGTCGGGTACACACTCGCGCTGTTTTTCGTGATTTTCAGAGCGCCCGATCTGGCGCTCACGCAGCTAGTCATTGAGACGATATCCGTCGCCTTGTTTCTTCTTTGTTTTTACCATCTGCCGAAAATGCGGCGGAAAAAGAAGACAAGAACATTCCGGATGACGAATTTTATCATTTCTCTCGGTGTCGGCGTCATCGTGACAATGCTCGGAATCGCGTCTTCCAGCGAAAAAACAAAAGACAGCATCTCCTCCTTTTTCACCGCTTACAGCCATAAGCTCGGGGGAGGAAACAATATCGTCAACGTCATCCTCGTTGATTTCAGGGGATTTGATACGATGTTTGAAATCACGGTGCTGTCGATTGCCGCACTCGGGATTTACGGCATGATCAGAACGAAAGTAAAAGAGGAGGGAGAAGAGCGTTGAGACAGCAAAAAACAAACGACATCATCCTTCAGACGGCAACGAAGCTTGTATCTTTTATCATTCTGCTTTTCTCTTTCTATTTATTTTTATCGGGGCATAACGCTCCCGGCGGAGGATTTGTCGGCGGACTGATTACGTCTTCGGCCATCGTGCTGTTGCTTTTGGCCTTTGATTTAAAAACCGTCAAATCGATTTTGCCCGTCAATTTTATTTATGTGGCGGGCGCGGGTCTGCTTATCGCGATTGCAACGGGTGCAGGTTCGTTCTTATTCGGAGCACCCTTTCTCACCCATACATTCGGCCATTTTCATCTCCCGGTGCTTGGGAATACGGAGCTTGCGACGGCCACTTTGTTTGATTTAGGTGTGTATCTCGTTGTTGTCGGCGTGACGATGACCATTATTCAAACGATTGGAGAGGAAGAATAATGGAAATCTTAATGTCTGTCATTGCCGGTATTTTGTTTATGGCGGCAACCTACCTGCTGCTTTCTAAAAGTCTGCTGCGCGTGATTATCGGCACCGCGCTTTTAAGCCACGGCGTCCATTTGCTGCTCCTGACCATGGGCGGACTGAAAAAAGGCGCTCCTCCCATACTGGGCGGAAAAAGCACGTCGTTTGTCGATCCGCTGCCGCAGGCACTCATACTGACGGCGATCGTTATTTCGTTCGGCGTCACGTCCTTTTTGCTTGTGATGGCGTTTCGCGCCTATCAGGAACTGAAAACGGACGAAATGGATCGAATGAGGGGAAATGATCAACATGAATAACTTTGTGATATTGCCTATCCTGGTGCCGCTGCTTGCCGCAGTGCTGCTGATTTTTATGAACAGGCGCGTGATGCTGATGCGGATATTCAGCACTGCCGCTTCCTGTGTTTCCATCGTCATCAGCGCCGCTCTCGTTCAGACGGTTTTCACACACGGGATTCAGACGCTGACACTCGGCGGCTGGAAAGCGCCGTACGGCATTGTGCTCGCCGCGGATCAGCTCGCCGCACTGCTTGTTTTGACAACCGCCATAATCGGGCTGCTCGTCATCCTGTACTCCTTCCGCTCCATCGGAGAAAAAAGGGAGCGCGCTTTCTATTATTCAGGGGTGCAGTTTCTTCTGGCCGGCGTAAGCGGAGCGTTTTTGACGGGCGACCTGTTCAACATGTACGTCTTTTTTGAGCTTCTGCTTATCGCGTCCTACATGCTGATCGTGCTTGGCGGAACGAAAATTCAATTAAGAGAATCATTGAAGTATATCGTGTTTAACATTGTGTCATCCGCGTTTTTTGTCATCGGCGTCGGTTACTTATACGCGGTGACGGGCACGCTGAATATGGCTGATCTAAGCGTAAAAATAAGCGAATCGGGCCAGACCGGGCTGATCACCGTCATCGGCGTCCTTCTTCTCGTTGTATTCGGTTTAAAGGGCGGGATATTCCCGCTGTATTTCTGGATGCCGGGCTCTTATTACGCCCCGCCGGCTGCGATTTCGGCTTTATTCGGGTCTCTTTTGACGAAAGTCGGCCTGTACGCCATTTTAAGAGTATTCACCCTGATCTTTATTCATGATACGGGCTTTACCCACCAATTGATGATGTGGCTTGCGATGCTGACGGTGCTATTCGGCGTAATCGGATCTATCGCCTTTTCGGATGTCATGAAAATCGTCATCTACAATATTATTACAGCCGTCGGCGTGATTTTGTTCGGCATTGCCATGAACACGCCGGCCTCCATTCAAGGAGCGGTTTATTACTTGATTCACGATATGCTGATTAAAGGAGCGCTGTTTATGCTTGCCGGCACGCTTATCGCATTGACAGGCACTGCCAGCCTGCATAAAATGGGCGGACTGATCACCCGTTATCCCGTTTTGGGATGGATGTTCTTTATCTCAGCCATATCTTTGGCCGGCATCCCGCCGTTCAGCGGATTTGTGGGCAAGCTGAAGATCGCGGAAGGCGGGTTCGATAAGGGGGAAACATTGTTTTCCGTATTGATTCTCTTATCAAGCCTGCTTGTGCTCTATTCCGTGCTGAAGGTTTTTACGACGGCTTTTTGGGGGGAAGAAAAAGAAATTCCGGGCGCAGGCGGACGTTCCGCAAAAGGACTTCTTTATCCGGCAGCCGCTTTTCTCCTTTTGTCGCTTCTGTTCGGGCTCGGAACCGAATGGGTTTCACCGTATGTCAATCAGACGGCTGAGAATCTGCTGAATCCGGAAAAATACATTGAAGCTGTTTTGAAGGAGTAGATGGCATGGCTTTTCAACTATTATTAAATGTTCTTCTCGCTGTTTGCTGGATGTTTCTCACAAACAGCCTCAGCGCCGGGGGTTTTATGACCGGATTTATCGCGGGCTTGGCGGCGCTGTTTTTTTTCCGGCGCTTCTTCTCGCGGCCGTTTTACATTTGGAAAATATGGTCAGTCATCAAACTGGCGCTGATCTTTATAAAGGAATTATATTTGGCCAATGTCAGCGTGCTGAAAACCGTTATATCGCCGAAACTGAACATCCGCCCGGGCATTTTCGCGTTTAAGACGGAATTGACGGAGGATTGGGAGATCACGCTGCTCTCGCTGTTAATCACTTTAACGCCGGGTACGCTTGTGATGGATATCTCCGATGACCGGTCGATTCTCTATATACACGCCATGGACATTGAAGATGCGGAGAAAGCGATCCATGACATCCGCGTCTCTTTTGAGAAAGCCATTCAGGAGGTGAGCCGCTGATGTTTACGTTTATTCTGCAATTATCACTCGGCATTATGGCGGTCTCGACTCTTCTGTACGTCATTCGCGTCATAAAAGGTCCTACGGTTCCGGACCGGGTCGTCGCGCTTGATGGGATCGGCATTAATCTGATTGCCATGACCGCGCTTGTATCCATTCTCTTAAACACATCGGCCTTTTTGGACATCATTCTGCTGCTCGGCATTTTATCGTTTATCGGCACGATTGCCTTTGCTAAGTTTTTGGAGAAAGGAGAGATTATCGAAAATGATCGAAATCGTTAAATGGGCCGTCGGCATTTGTATTCTGATGGGATCGCTGATCTGCCTGGTCGCGTCTTTCGGCACACTCAGGCTTCCTGATGTGTATACGCGCGCCCACGCCTCTTCAAAAGGCTCGACACTCGGCGTTAATTTGGTATTGCTCGGGGTGTTAGGCTACTTGTGGATGCTGACCGGAGAAATTTCTGTAAAAATACTGCTCGGCATCATTTTTATCCTGCTGACGGCGCCGGTCGGAGCGCACCTCATATGCAGGGCCGCGTACAATTCGGGAGCGGCGCTTGATAAAAGAAGCGTTCAGGATGATTACAAAGGGATCAGAAACTTTGTGATCAAACGAAAAGAAGATTCATATTTGTAAAAACAAACAGCCGGACGATTCAGGGTTCCGGCTGTTTGTTTATTTTGTTATAACAGCCAGCGTGCAGCGGGAAACACAGATCAGCCTTTCCCGTTCATCGAAAATGTTAATCCCGTACACAATGGTTGCTCTGCCCGTGTGAACGGGTTCTGCTATTGCCGTGACCGTCCCGCCCTCTTTCACGGATTTTAAATGATTGGCATTAATCTCAAGCCCGACACACGCCTGTTTCGACCGGTCAATAAAATGCTGGGCCCCGACACTTGCAACAGTCTCCGCCAGCGCTGCTGACGCGCCCCCATGCAGATATCCGAAAGGCTGCACCGTTCTCTTATCCACCGGCATCACCGCCACGCATCTCTCCGGCGTGTTTTCAGTGATTTCAATACCGAGTGCGCCGAGCAATGTATTGTTCAGATTCATAGGTTATTCTCCCTTCAAGATTTATAGTACGTTATCTGACTTGGCGATCAGCACCGCTTCAGTGCGGGAGCCGACATTCAGCTTATTAAAAATGGATGTCAGACTGTATTCAATCGACCGCTTGCTTAAGTGAAGCGCATCTGCGATTTCCTGATTGGTCAAACCTTTTTCGACCTCTTGGAGAATATGGCGCTCTCTCGGGGTTAACCGATCCTGCTCACTTTGAGGGGAAGAAGACGTTTTTGTTTTTTGCTGGGTCATCAGCTGTTTGAAATAGGAGAAATCAACTAAAATCTGTCCGTTGAGCACGTGATATATGTATTGCATGATTTTCTCTTTAGATTCGGTTTTGCTGATGGCGCCATGCAGGCCCGCGCGGATGGATTCTTCAAAATAATCTTCAACCTCATAGCCTGTGTAGACAATGATTTTACAGAGAGGATTCTCTTTTAAGATTTTCTTGGAAAGCTCTATGCCGCTGATGTCATCACCCAGATTTAAATCCATTAATATGAGATCGTAAGCTGAAAAATCATGCCGGAGAACAAATTGTTCACTGGCATCAGGACTGAGGCAATCGACAGAAAGATTCGTGTCCGTTTCCAGAATCGTCTTGGTGCCCTCCATGACAGCCGGATGATCATCAATCACTAGTATCTTTTTCATGGTTTCCTCCCTTTTACTCACTCATTTCCATTTTATTAAAAAGACTTGGCTTCTGCCAAGTCGATTTGGTGATAAATTGGTTACAATTCCATTTCAATATCCGCTTTAAAACCGTTTCCTTCACTTGTGTCGATTTTCATCCGTCCGTCAAGCGCACGGACGCGCTCCTTAATACCCGAAAGCCCCATGCTCATCGACTGCCCGCCGCCTTCTTCCTGATTGCAGCCGACACCGTCGTCTTCATAATGCAGAATCACTTTATTTTGAATGCTGATCAGCATAATCAGCACCTCATTCGCCTGTGAATGCTTCATGGCGTTCGAAAGAAATTCCTGAATGATGCGGTACAAATTCAGCTGCGTATCCAAATCCAGCGCCGCCGTAAACCGGCCCGTATTCAGACGGATATGAAACGGCGCACGCTCCTGCTGCTGTGCGGCAAGCTTGGATACCGCCTTGACCAGACCCAAATCATACAGCAGCTGAGGACGCAGCTCATGGCACGTCTCCCGGGTCATCAAAATGACATCCGACATCTGCTCATTCATCTGATGAAGCTTGTCCTGCACCTCTAACTGGCAAGGCTCCTCTTTCTTAAAATCGGCCAGAAACAGCTCACACTGGCGCTTCAAAGAAATCAAGTCCTGCAGCACTGAATCATGCAGATCACGGGCCAAATCCGAACGCTGCTTTTCCTCGATCGTAAACATCAGCTTTTTGAGCCAGACCGGGTTTGTCTCTTGTTTCTTTAAATCTTCGAGATGATTCATAAGTTCTTCGATTTTAAGCACATTCTCCATCGTAATACTGGTGTAGAATGATAAGGTTTTTAACCAAGAAATCTCATCCCAAGTTAGTTTCGGAGTATTCATAAATGATAAACACAGTACAATGTATGATTTAGTGCCCCGTTCCCCTATTTTCATTAAAAACCCTTTATCCACTTGAACTATTTTGCCAATTTCGCTTGTCGTTTCAGCTAATTGATGAGAATACGGCTCCCATAATTTTTTCTCATTATCATTAAAAAAATACCTTACATTTAAGTCTCCTTCTACTTCTAAAACACATACTTTACTAACCATCAAAACTTCAAGTAGAGTAGATTCAAGTTCAGTGAATACTTGCTTTAAGGATGAAGCTCCTTTAATTATTTGAGTAAACTTGAATATGCTGTCCTGATAATTATGTTTTTCAGAAAAACGCTTTAAACGGAAACGAAAATCTAAGATCTCTTTTGAATAAAACACAGCCAACATAATAATATATGTCAGCAAAGTTAGTTTAAACGTATAAAACTCTGAGTTTGGATCTTGTACAAGATCATAAATTGTAATAATAAGTAAAGTAGGAGTGACAGCTAAAAGACTATAATATTTCAACCGCCCAATAATAAAATCAATTTCATAGATTTTATTAGTCATAAATTGATAAACTAAAGAAAAAGGAATTAATAAAAGAAAAGGCGCAACTAAAAAAGAAGAAACATAATAGTCATTAAAAATGATGTAGGGTGCCACATACAAGAATACAAATGGTGAGAAAGCAAAAATATTAATTAAAAGAAAAGTCTTAAGAATATTTGCTTGCTCTGTTTTTTTGTACTTTATTAAACCTACAGTAATGAAAAATAGAGCTATTAAATAAAGGAGAGATATTGATACTAAATTAACTTTCCCAACTACTCCTCTTTCAAAGCAATGCCTAAAAAACTCTAGTATTATATTAATAACAGGGACTGTATATAAAGCAACAAAAACTTTCCCGTTAAAAATCTTGTATCCAAATTCTTTGATATATTGGTAAATAAACAAGAGATAATTTACCGGTACGGATATTAAAGTTATGACATTTACGTATCGGCTTATTATATCTCCTTTTGATGAACCTCCCGCACTTACATATGCTATACCAGTAGTGAGTAAAAAGATGATCAATATAAAAGCTGAAACTGAATCTTGCTCCTTATTAATTTTTAAAATAAGGATAATACAACTAAGGCATACAAAGAAAAAAATAACAGGTATTAAATAAACAAATAAGTTGTCTTCACTTAATAAACTTAAATTTTTGAGATCAACTATTTCACCAGATCTTTCAACTGTCATAGATCTTACGTTTTTCAATGTATTTTGTTTTAAATCTTTTGGTTCAACGCTCTTATTCTGATTAATTTTAATTACAATGTCACCTTTTTTAACACCAGCATAATAAGCCATTGTGTAATCTGATACTTTGGTAATCTCTATTTGATTCTTGTTATTAACATTTGCGGTGGCTCCTACAAATAAATTATTTACATTTATATAAGTTAAATAGAAAATATAAGACAAGCTGAGTAAAATTAATAAAATGGAATACGTATTTTTAGATAACTTCATATTTACCCCTGTTTCATGACGGTTTCCAATATATCTCGTCTTTTGAACTCATTGAGATTAATTGATCAAATCCAAGCAATACCCCTTTCACCTCTTCTTTATCTAAACCTATGATACTGACTTCTTCTCTTCTCAATTTTTGAACAATTTCGGGATTACGAACTAAATAATTTACTATTTCCTGCATTTTTATCCACCTTCTCATTCTCGCAAATTTTTTTAATTAAATAGTTTTTGTTCTCTAAAGTCAAATTTAAATTTTCGAGTCCATTTTTCACTTTCAAATTATATACATTAATCATAACTGACATATAATGGATAACACCAGATTCTAAGAGAAGCCGTTTTAACTCTGATTGTTGAAAGTTGTTGTTTAACAATTCTGTGGATACTGTGTTGAATTTTTTCTCTAAGAACTGAATTGCCAAATTTGTCTTTTTGAAAAAGGTTTCCGTATTATTCACATACATTATCTCAAATAAATCATTTTTTAATTGAGCTGCAACCCCTATATAGAAAGCATACTGCTCCACATCTGATTGATAACGTTTAGTTGCAAGTACAGCACCCAGCATACTTGCTAAAGCTGTCAAAGCCCCTGACTTTTTCTTAATCATTTCAATGCATTGATTTTCAGTTAAAGTATTATCGACCAAATCAATGTGTTGTCCTTCCATAGCTTGAACTGTATATTTTAGAGCTGTCTTGAGTAATAACCCTTCCGGATCTCGAGATGATATAACTTGGAGAGCTATTGTATAAATTAAGGTTGCAATATTTAAAGATACAGCCTGATCCATTTTCATCCATTCTGCATTTGGACGATCCTTATCTTGTATGTCATCAAAAATATCAGCCGCTAAGATAAGCAGTTCAATCCCTGATCCTAAATCTAGTATTTCTTCAAAATCATTCCCTCCAAAAGCCAAATAATGATCTAAAGCTAACTCAGCAAATGGAAAGTTGTTTTTTGTATCAGCAAAATTCAAAACATGTTTACTTACTTCTTTATTCACATCATTTTTTTTGAGAATATGGTTTATTGTGTCCTTTACATCTTCTGCTTCTAGAGTTAATTTCTTAGCTATATGAATCCCTCACTTTATTTTACTAAACCCTTTTGTTCAAATACAGCATGTTTATTGTTTTTTAACAATCATATAATACTTTATCCATTAATTGTATAACAAATGCACAAAAAAAAGACTTGTTTCCAAGTCTTTTTAAGAAATTTTCATTGCATATGAGAATTTATCGAGCTGATCAATGCTTTTGTTAATGTTTCGTAATGAGTCGGTTGTTTCTCTGATATCATTTTCAAGTCGGAATAATAATTGCTTTACTTCTTCTAATTTGTTTTCCACCGTTTCCACACTCCTTTTTTTGAAAGATCAATGAATTGTGTATGGTGAACGAGTCCTAGGTATTTGATCTGTTACTAATAGTGTAAACGTTTTTGCGGGATTTTTCACCGAAAAGTATGTGTAAAAGTATCTGCGTGACACCGCAAACCGGGGTAATCCCATAGTCCCGAATGGAGCATTTAGCGAACAGGACTATATAACTACCAGAAAGGCAGACGTTTAGGATGAAGCAGACCAATCTGGCGGTTCTGCTGTTTTTTTAACGGTTTTCCGACAAACCGGCAAGGACTATAGTCCCTGCCGTCGCAATTTCAAAACAGAATGGGCGAACAGCGTCGCATAACCACCGACAAACACCGAAAAGACCTCAACCCCCGCATTGTGGTCTTTTTGCATGTCATAACTCATTATCACGCCGCCTATACTCATGTATAACGAATGTTTTCTCAGGAAGGAGGCCGCCGTATGCATTATGTGTATCCATGCTGCCCTGTTTTCGCCGCGCCATACCGGCATCCAGCGCCCAGTCCCCCGGTTCACGCAGATATTTTGACAGCGTCCGCAAATGAAGCTGCGGGCATGCTGGAGGATGCGCGCCTGCTCCTTGCGCGGCTGACGGCGTCAAAAGAGCTTGCACGCCGCATCCTCACCGCAGCGCAATCCTCTGACACCGCAGCGGTCAAGCGGCTCATTAAGCAGACCGGCATCAAAAATGACTTTGACGTGACGTATAATCCCGACGGCATCCGTGTCAGTCTGGTCAGAGAGCAAAGCCGGTTTATCATCGCCTTCAGGTGGTCGGCTTAAAGCGGCTCAATCCACGATCAGCTGCCGGCACCATTCGATCGCCTGTAAGTAACAGTCATACGCTTCTTCTTTGTTCAGTTCTTTTCCCCACTCGTCACAGTCCCAGTTGTTGCATTCAATGGCCTTGACGAGCGCGAGCATCTTATAATAATCGTTTTCATAACCGAGCAGCGCCTGTCCGACTTCATCGATTAAAGGCAGTTCTTTGATGATATCCTCCAGCTCCCTGTGGAGAAGCGTATCGATGAGCGAAAACATGCCGATCAGCATGTAAGAAGAGGGCTGGGGCCTTCCGGTTCTTTTCGCCAGCAGTTCGCACAGTTTGGCCCTGATTAAGGAAATCTTAATGATTTCTTTTTGGCTTGAGTGGCTTTTCGCCGTTAAATCTCTGAATGAAAGAATGTAAATCAAGCGCTTAATCTCATTCAGCCCGAGCATCATGATGGCCTGCTGGATGCTGTCTATCTTTTTTTTCAGCCTTGTTTGCGATCCGTTTAAAAAACGCAGAATCTGATACGATAAGCTGACGTCCCGCTCTATGTATTCCGTCACGCGCTGTATATTGGGCTGGTCATTGTTTAATTCGCTTAAAAGCTGGTAGTAAGAATGAAAATGAAACGTCAGATCATTTCCGCTGATGACACGCGGTTCACTGAAAAAATATCCTTGAAACAGGTGAAAGCCGTCTATGGCCGCCTGTTTATAATCTTTTCTCGTCTCCACTTTCTCCGCTAAATAAATCAGACTTTTACAGCTGTACGTCTGAATGATTTTTTTGCGCTCCAGACGCGAGGATTGCAAAAAGTCGATTTTTAAAATATCAATATATTTCATCAGCTGTTCCACTAACTCTTCATTTTCCGGATTGATGGCGTAAAAATCATCAAGTGCTAATGTATATCCTAATTTCTTCAGCTGTCTGCATCTTGAGATGAGTGCCGGAGTGATCGGTATGTCCTCAAGAATTTCGATAATAAGCTGGTCAGGATCAAAGGAGGTAGGGAGATCTGAAAACATCAGGCTTTCTGTAAAATTCACAAAGCAGCGTTTCCCCTCAGTCAGCTTTTCGATTCCGATGTTGATAAAGCTGTTAATAATGAGATCCGTCGTAGCTTTATCTCCGTCAGCGGCCGAATAACGGTTCTCTTCGCTCTCCCGGTAAAGAAGTTCATAAGCAACAACCTGTTCGTTTCTGTTGAAGATAGGCTGTCTCGCAACAAACACCTTCATTCATTTACCCCCTTAGATGCGGCCTTCGAACATAAGTATATCAAATAACTTGACGAAATTTGTCTAAATGTGAAAAATATTATCACAACAAAAAGGCCTTTCCAGAGAAAGGAAAGGCCGCTTTGTCTTCTATTCAAGTTCCCGTTTCAGCTCGCTTTTGATTTCATGAATCCGCTGCATCTTGTTGCTCCAGCAGTCTTCGCTTAAATCGACCGGATATTCTTCCGGCTTGCTGATCCGTTTGTATTCCTCCCACAGAAGTTTGAGGTTATCCTGCACATATTGCTGGATGTCGGTAATTTCGGGATTATCATAGCATAAAACGCCGTTTTCAAAGATCGGCTCATGCAAGTCTTTCGCATAGAAATCAGTGACGAATTTGCTGACGAACGTGTGGACGGGATGGAACATTTTTAAGCGTTTCTGATCATTTACCCGCTCGTCATAAAGCGCGATATAATCACCTTCCGAGTGGTGATTCAGCTTGTTGATAATCCGGTATACTCTCTTTCTTCCCGGCGTTGTCACTTTTTCAGGGTTTGACGAAATTTTAATGGTGTCGGTCAGTTTGCCGTCCTCTTCAATGGCGACAAGCTTGTAAACCGCGCCGAGAGCCGGCTGATCGTATGCGGTAATCAGCTTCGTGCCGATGCCCCACGTATCGATTTTCGCTCCTTGCGATTTCAGATTTAATATCGTGTGCTCATCAAGATCGCTTGAAGCAATGACCTTTGCGTCTGTGAAACCCGCTTCATCAAGCATTTCACGCGCTTTTTTTGACAGGTACGCCAAGTCCCCGCTGTCCAGACGGATGCCGATGAAGTTGATCCGGTCGCCGAATTCCTTTGCGACTTTAATCGCATTCGGCATACCCGAACGGATCGTATCGTACGTATCTACGAGAAACACGCAGTCTTTGTGGGTCTCCGCATATTTCTTAAATGCCGTATATTCATCGCGGTACGCTTGTACGAGCGCATGAGCGTGCGTGCCGGATACGGGTATATTAAAACGCTTTCCGGCTCTTACATTACTCGTCGCGCTGAAGCCGCCGATCAGAGCCGCTCTCGCTCCCCACATAGCGGCATCCATTTCATGGGCGCGCCGTGTTCCGAATTCGAGGGCGTCTTCGTCACCGACAACGCCTTTAATGCGGGCCGCTTTCGTGGCGATTAATGTTTGGTAATTCACAATGTTAAGCAGAGCCGTCTCAATCAGCTGGGCTTCGATCAGGGGCGCTTCGACCCGCATAATCGGTTCGTTGTTAAAAACGAGCTCGCCTTCTTTCATGCTGTAAAGAGATCCGGTAAAAGAAAGATCCCGTAAATAATCAATGAAATCATCAGCATAGTGCAATTCCGTTTTTAAATAATTCAGATCGCTGTCGGTAAATTTGAAGTTCTCCAAGTATTCGATTGCTTTTTCTAAGCCCGCAAATACCGCATAGCCGTTTTCAAAGGGAAGCTTTCTGAAAAAAAGCTCAAAAATCGCTTTTTTCTCATGAATGCCGTCTCTCCAGTACGTTTCGGCCATATTAATTTGATAAAGATCTGTATGTAAAGACAAACTGTCGTCTTTAAAACCATGCTCCACCAAAATTGTTTTCCCCTTCCTTACTCTGCCACTTGCGCTCCGATGCTGTTCTTAAAATGGGACAGGGCCCATTCATGCCCTTCCGGATTAAAGCTGGCCACAGCGTTTTGATGAATGACGATCTGAAAGCCCTTGTTGTAGGCATCAACCGCCGTGTGAAGAACGCAGATGTCCGTGCACAGGCCCGCAAGATGCAGCTCAGTGATCTGCCGTTCCCGCAGTTTCAGCTCTAAATCCGTTCCCGCAAAAGCAGAATATCTCGTTTTTTCCATATAATTTACGTTTTTTGCGTGTTTATGTTTCTCATAAAGAGGCGATAGCCTTCCGTACAGCTCTTTGCCCTCCGTGCCGTTGATATTATGCGGAGGAAACAGGCGTGTCTCGGGATGAAAGTCATCGTCTGCATCATGCGAATCTACCGCAAAGACAACGTAATCACCATTTTCTATAAATGCTTGCGTCAAACTGACAATCGTATCTTCAATCTGTCTCGCGGGTTCCCCGCAGGTTAATGCCCCGTTCTCAGCTGCAAAATCATTCGTATAATCAATGCATATAAATGCTTTTTTCATAGCCGGCCTCCCCGCCATTCATATGAAAACCATTATATCCTATCTCCACTTGTAAGTGAATTGGCATTGTAAAATGACAAACGGTGTTTTGCCCTTTTAAGATTTCAGGAGTGAGCGCTGAAAAATGTCATCCTGAACGTAAATGCCGTCAAGGTTCACGGCATAATCGGCGGCAAAAACCAGGCCGAGCGGCGTTTCGAATTGAAGGTCCGAAATGACGGAGCTTCGGACACCGGCAAGTGCGGCAAGCTTCATATATGGTGAATAAGCATGATACGGGAGCCTTCCGTTTATATAGAGCACCGCGTCTTTTCGGCTTTTCAGCGCCTGTTTCACTTCTTCATACGGCTGCTTTTGCAGCACCTGCCCCTTCGTCAGGGCAATGATGACTCTTTCACGGAGCGAGCCTAAAAATAAATGGCGCTCATCCGGTTTCGTCTGCAGAGGGCCGTACATCCCCTGCTGTAAATAAAGGTCAACCGTTTTGTCGCTCATCGGCCTGTCCCTCCTCAGCTTGTTTTACAATTATCGCCCCGGACGGGACGCGGTAAACCGCTTCGTTACATTTCAGCCACCCAATGGGAGATCTTGCCGGCGAGCTCTCCGGCGGGCTCTTCTTCAATCAGCTTGCTGAACGATTGTAAAAGCCGCTGCGCCAGCGCCTTTTTCTCTTCCTCATAGGAAATGATCGTGCTCCACTCAAGTTCCGGAACGGCTACAAGGGTATGCTGTTCTTTTTTATTTTCATGCAGATATACATCACCGATCATTCCGGACTGCACGGTAATATTCGCTTTTCTGATTTTCATAAAAATTCCCCTTTTATAAAGACTGATTCTATTATACTACAAAAAAGCGACAGCCTCCTAAAAGGAGGCTGTCACGCGTTAAACCAATCAGGTTCGTCAAACACATCGATGTCTTCAAAGCGCGTTTTGCTGAATTTATTAGTGACTTTGATAAAATCTCCGGAATGAAACGCCCCTGCCCCCGCGCCTGAGTGGTCAACGGCTTTGGGAGAAATGGCAAACACGTCACCGAAGCTCGCCGCAGCGTCTCCGGCTAAACTCATAATATAAATCGGTCCCACAATTGCAGGCATACCCACACCTCCGCTTTTCTTTACAGCATTTTATGCGCTGCATCGGGAGTTGTGCCCGTTTTTATTTCGGCTTGCGGCTGTCTTCAAGCTTTGACCGCTGACGAAGTTTGATAAGCCGGACGATATTTAAGACAAAAGCTTTTAAAACCGCGTAAACCGGCACGGCCAGAATCATTGCGAGAATGCCGCCGAAACTGCCCGCTCCGATAAGCAGAAGAATAATGGTGAGCGGGTGGGTATTGAGCCGTTTCCCAATCACAAGCGGAGAAAGCAGGTTCCCGTCAAGCTGCTGGACGACAACGACAACAATAACGGCAAACAGCGCCTTAGCCGGCGAATCCATAAACGCGATAATCACCGCGGGCGCCGCCCCGAGAAACGGCCCCAGGTACGGAATGATATTGGTGACGGCGATCACCATCCCGAGAATTAACGCATACTGCAGGCCGATGATCCAATATCCGATAAAGCATGCCGTTCCGACAAAGAGACAAATCAGCAGCTGGCCTTGGAAATAGGCGGCCAATGTGACATATAAGTCATTAAATATTTTCCGACCTTCCGCCCGGTAGGAAGAAGGCAGGATTTTGACCGCCAAGAGCGGAAACCGCCGGCCGTCCTTCAGCATATAAAACAAAATGAACGGAACGGTGATCACGACAAGCGTGATATTCGTAACGACGCCGAACACGGCCGACAGGCTTGCCGTAATATTTTGCGGAAGGCTTTGTAAAAATCCCGTCAGAGACTGCTGGATTTTTTCTATCGACACATAATCCTGCGTCATCATCCACGTAAACCATTTGGAATGGGATAATTGCGCCGTCAAGACTTGAATCTGATGAATGTAATCAGGGAAATTGTTAATCAGCCCCGTGACCTGGGAAGCCACAATCGGTCCGATGGCGGTGAACATAAAGGCAATCAGGCCGATGAAAACGAGATAAATGAGCAGGATCGCCAATGTCCGGGGGATTTTTTTCTCAAGCAGGCGCACGATCGGATTAAAAATGAAAAACAAAATGCCCGAGATCAAAATCGGAAAAAACAGAGTGGTGATAAAACCGAAAAACGGCTGAAAAATAAACGAGACTTTCGTTGATACGTAAATAATGAGCAAAACGAGCAAAATTTGCAGCGTCCAAAAATGGACCTTTGATTTCAACAAGCGGTTTCCTCCTATTGTCATGTGAACTTGTACTGTGATTGTACCAAAAAAAGCCGCCGTGCATCTATGTATCTCAAAAAAGAAGACGCACCGGGGTTCTATAGGGCCGCCTCCGGTTTGCGCCTTATTCGGGCTGTTACACGCGTTCGGTATAATCAGGCATGACGGAAACCACATGGCGGTTTCTGATATAAAATACACGGTCATGCGTTTCTTCAATGGCGATGTGATCCGGAGTGGCATCAATCAGCCGTCCTCTGATAATGCGTCTGACGGTTTGAATGATAAACCTTGAGCCGATAAGCTTATGGATGGTCTGATAAACGTAAGGGTCCACTAACGAGACGATTTGCGGGCTTCCTTGATGGGCCATTTTCGCTGATCCCCTTTACTATGTTTTCCTTCAGCATATGCAGCGGACAAAGGCTTTGACACAGTACGTCTATCGGAGCGGAAAAGGTGTTAGTGAGCATGCGGAGTTATGTAAGCGGAAAAGGCCGCATGAGTGGCCTAGACTGAGCTTCTTATGGGATATTGGGCTTGGTCAATTAACTGATCAAGCTTTTGGATTTGTTTGAGCGCGGCCGTGTGATCCATTTGGCGGTAATGGTGATGTCCGCCGGGTTCTTCATCGAGTTCATCCGCTTGTTTCACGATTTGCTGGAGCGTATTCTTGTCCAGTTCGCCTTCAGGCAGATAGGAATCGGTGTGAAGCAGAATCGCCAGCGCAATGTCCTTCGCCGCTTTCGGTTCTTCACCGAGCCGGATGAGCAGCTTATGCGCCCGTTCCGCGCCTTTAATGGCATGGATATCGTTTCTTCTGTACTTTTCATAATCCCATTTGCCGTCTGTGTACCATTCATAATGGCCGACGTCATGCAGTAAAGCCGCTTTCGCCGCAAGATCCGGGCTGACACCTGCTTTTACGGCAAGACGGTATGCATGAAACGCGCAGGCGATCGCATGTGCGACACCGGAACGCTGTAAATACTTTTGTGCGATTGGATGGGTGAAGACATCCATTAACGTTACATTTCTCATGGAAACCCCTCCTTATTTATATTTTTAGAATCCTAACATAAATCGAGAAGAAACTCAATTCATCTGATACATTTCTTATACCCCTTATACGTTGTTTCATTCATCATATGCCGCCGGACCCCGAAGTGATTGTACAAACAAAAAAGAGCAGCGTGAACGCTGCTCTACAAAAATTCTTTGATATCGTATATCCGTCCGTTTTCCGGCTCGCCCGCGACCAGTGAGTGAATGACGCCGGCGATGTATTCAGGACTTCTGAGGTTTTTCGTTTCTTTCAGATTGCGGAACCGTTCGATGTCATGAAAATCTTCTTTTGACGAAGAACGGATGACAGCCTGCATGTCTGTATCCATCACTCCCGGCGAGAATGAGATCATGCGGACCGGCAGTTCTTCATCTTCCTGTTCAAACCCGAATGTTCTCGTAAACATATCAAGCCCCGCTTTTGAGCTGCAATACGCGCTCCAGCCTTTATAAGGATTTTTCGCTGCGCCCGATGTGATGTTGACAATTGTTTTGCTGCCGCTGAACGCTTCGAAACGCTTTGTGAACATTTGGCTGAGCAAAACGGGCGCCGTCAGATTAAGGGTGTAATGGCGGTTTAATTCTTCGGCGGAAGCCTCTTTCGCCCGCTTGATCGGTTCCACCATTCCGGCATTGTTGATCAGTGTGACAGCGGAGTACCCCTTCTCCTCTGCTTGATCAAGAATCGCCTTCATCTGCCGCCCGGTATCTGCCAGATCGGTTAAATCAACACTGTATTCTGTCAGCCCCTCGCGCTTTTCCCCGCTTATCGTTCTTGAAAGCGCGGCGACTTCGGCTCCTTCTTGAAGCGCCTGTTCCGTAAGCGCCCGGCCCAAGCCTTTTGACGCGCCTGTTATAAGAAAAAACTGCATGAAACTCCTCCTTTTTTTCTTATTTTACGGGCTGTCTTCCCGCAAACACAAGCGATCCGTTTACCGCTTTGCCTTTTCCTGCGCCGTGACTTTCGGGATCAGATAGATCATCGCCGCAATCCCGAGGAGGATCAAGACGGCATAAATGACAGGAAGCAGATAAGAAGTCTTTTTCTCTTCCGTTTCCATATCTGCCGAGGTATGCCGCACCGCAGGCTCGGCAAATGTGATACCCAGTTTTTTCGATTGCGCTTTGATCGTATTCGGCTCCGTGTCTGACGATGTAAACAACTTTGATATCAGTTTGTCATCCGGGTTTTCGGCCGGCTGATCAAACGTGATATCCTTCTGTTCTTTCGGAAGCGCCGTTTTTTCCTCAGAGTAGGCATCGTCGTGCAGGTAATCCGTACGAATTTCAATGTCTTTCTTTTCATATTCATTCGGCTTGACATCAGTATTTTCCTCATTCGCGGCTGCGGCTTGGGGAAGGAAAAGGAAAAAGGAGAGAGCAAACAGCAGCAATCCTTTTTCCATGATTGTGTTACGCCTCATAAGACTGATCACTTTCCTCCGTTTTTTCCGCAAACAGCCGAATGACGAGCGGAAGCGCCGCCGCAATCAGCGTAATGATCGCAAGAACCGTTACCCCCATCGCAAACAGATGCCCCGTTCCGTATTGAATATCGATATAGACTTTCGAAACCGGACTGTCAAAGGTGAAGTTCGGCATAATCAGGTCGATCAAAGGCGCCACATAAAAGAGAATGAGCGCGGATGATGCAATCCATCCGGTAATCGAGCCGAAGACAAAGGCTGCCCGGATAAAAGCAGAACTCGCCGCAAGCAAGAGAATCGTAAAGACTGACCATTTAATCGTCTGATCATCCGGAAGCGAGTAGATATTCAGACCGAACAGACTGATCATCAATCCGACCATAATGTTTAAAATCCCAAAGAGCGCGCCTTTGACAAGAAGCGGCGCCTGCTGATAATACGAGCTGAAATAGCCGATCAGAAGACTGCTGATCAGGACGATCACCAAAATGACGACCGGCGGAACATTCTGAACCCGGTCTTCCGGCACCTCTCCGCTGATTTTAAGCGGGTTGGCGAGATAATCGTAAACGTAGCCGTTTTCCTGTCCATCAACGAGCGCGTTCCCTAAAATGCCGTACACGTCATTTCTGATCAATTTCGTGGAATCGACGTTTTTGCCCCAGTTGCTGTTTAAGGTGTCCGCTTTTTGCTGGACGTCATTTACGCTTTGCTGCATATTGTCGGTATAGCTGATGATGCCGGACTGGCGTTCTGACAGATGGCCCATCGTGTCAGACATTTGCAGGACTTCGCGGCCGACGGTATCCTGAGCGCCGAGCGCCATCGTTCCGGTTAATCCGTCTCCGCTGAATGCGGCCGCTTCCTGCACAGCGCCTTCAGCCAGCTGATCGGATGCTTTCGCCGCGCTGTCTGAAATGCTGGCGAGCTCATCGAGCACTCCGGCTTGTTCATCTCTGATATACGAACTGTAGTTATCCGAGAATTCGGTCATGCCTTTAATGAAATTGCTGATGTCTTCATCTGTCTGCATCTTGTTCTTTTTCAGGTTTTCCCAGCTTGCCGTTTCCACCGGTTTGATGGCGAGAACGGTTTGAACTTCGCCTTGCTGGGCTTTCAGCACCCTGTTTTTCACATCAGGCAGCGGGCCCGCGTCAAGAGAGTGATAAAGTGTCGCCTCATACAGGGATAAATCATTATAGTAACTCATTAAATCGGATATTTCTTTTGTATTGATGTCAGCGGCAAATATCTGTTCAAGAGCAGATTTGCGGCCGCTATCCAATGACGGGTAGTTCAGAATGTTCTGTTCTGTTTTTACAATCATTCTGTAAATGGTATTGAAATCTTGTTCTCTCTTTCCTTCTGATTCTTCCAGCTTTTTCTTTAATTTGTCTGCCCGTTTTTTGACGTCATCAATCTGGTCTTGAAGGCCTTGGATTTCTTCATCAAGAGCATCGAGACGTTTTTTCAGTTCTTCATTATGAGTCTGCTGTTTCTCTTCCAGCTCTTTTTCAATTTGCTGAATGCGCTCTGCGGCTTGGTTCAGCCTTTCTTTCGCCTCAGATATGTCCGTGCCGCCGTCCCCTTCAGAATCGTTTGGATCGTCCGCCGGCTCATCAGCAGGCGGAGTGACGTTTTTAGCGGCAGTGGCGGTCTGGACGGTTTTTGGCTCCTGATCGCTTGTGTTATCGGAGGCAGGCTGCTCTTCTTTTGTACCGTCTTCCGTTTTTCCGTCTTCTCCGGGATTTGTTCCGTTATTCGGATCGGTATCGCCGGAGTTTTCACCGTCATCACCTTGGCCCGGTTTTTCAGGGGCCGGATTTTCTTTTTCCGGTTCTTTTAATCCGTCAGAAATGTGATTGATTTCAGCGGAGATGCGCTTTAATTCGTCACGCTGATCATCAAGGTCAATTTTCAGATCGCCGGGATTTTCTTTTTCCGGTTTTTCTTCTTCTTTCGGTTCATCCGATCCGTCATCACCCGGGTCCTTTTCCGGAACGGTTAATGCCTGCCGATCCCTTTTCATAAGGGTTTGGATGCTGTTCAGTGTTTCAAATCTTGCTTGAGCTTTATATTGAGTCAAAAAATTGTTCAGTAAATTAGATTGAATATCTGCCATCCCGCGTTCCTGATCAGGAACCTGCGCTTCTCTCACCTGTTGGGCGGCAAGAAGAGCCGATCCTGTCTGGTCAAGCTGTGTCTGCGCCCGGTTTATGCCTGAAGACAGCCCGCTCATCATCGTGCTGAACTGGTTGGCGGCCTGCTGTGCTTTAATGGCATTCAGTCCGGTTGTGATTTGCTTTTGATTTTGTTCCTGCGCGGCCATCAGCAGTTTTTTCTGATTTTCTTGATATTGTTTATAGCGCTCGACCGTATCGGCAAAGTCTTTGAGCGTGGTTTTGGCTTCATCTGCCGAAGTCAATTTTTCTTTTGCCGCGCCCTGCGCTTCATTCATTGATTTTTTCAGTTCGTCAATCAGGTCTTTTTGCCGCTTGATTTCACCTGCCAAGTCATTGGAGCTCGGCTTGTAAAAATTGTACATGACGTTTTGAAACTCTGATTCTTTATTGACGATCTTGTCAAAATCGCCTCGGACATTGTTCACTTTTTGTGAGACGAAATTCCAATATAATGCCGACATTTTTTTATTCATTGATTTTTGGGCGTCTTCTAGCTCACGCTGCACTTTTTCTTTGTTGACGGCGTTCAGGTTGCTTTGAATATTGAATGTCAGCGTGGCTTTTTGCGGGCGCTCCTTGTCATAGCTTAAGATGTCTTTTGAAAAATCGGAGGGAATGTAAACGACGGCGTCATACTTCTTAGCCGCCAGACCGTTTTCAGCCGCGCTCCTGTTGACAACCGTCCATGAATAATCCGGACGGCCGCCAAGAGCGGCCGCTACTTCTTTGCCGAAATGGACGGATTCCTCTTCCTCATTTTCATCTGTTTGTAAGCCCATATCTTCATTCACGACTGCGATTTGGCGGGTGGCGTTGATTTTTTGTTTTCCCGGGTCATCGCCGATAAACCGGAAAAACAGCACCGGCAGCAGCAGAATGATGACGACCGCGGCTATTAATTTGATCAGGCTTTTTCGTTGTTCAGTCATCTGACGGCCTCCCTTTCCGCTGAACATAAAGGTATTTGGATTTTTTGCTCCTTCCCGTTTTCAACCAAATAGCCGAAGCCCGGCTGAATGTCCGGTTCCTGCCTTTGGTAAGGCAGCGGAATGACATTTTGTTCGGATTTTTTCACAAGCAGCATCGCGTGGCGGATCTGTTTCATTTCCGTCGTTAAGGAATCATAGCCTTTTGAGAATTCGCTGTGATTGCCCGCCGGGATAAAACTGAAGCCCACATGCGCGTAAGATTTCATAAACATCGCCAGTTTGTCCTGAATGGCGGTGTCGATCGTCTGCTGGAATCTTGTAATGCCGTCGGCCATTAACACGACCGGAGAGAAACTGAGTTTGTGCACATCGCCATTTTTGACGGCCTGCGCATACTGAGCTTCGCGCTCCGTGAAAATGGCTTCTGCCGTTTCGATCCACTGCCGGACGTCTTCTTTTGTATCCAGATAGCTGACCTTTGTTTCCTGCGCATACTGCGACAGTCCGCGGTCAATCGAGTCAAACAGCCCGACCCGTTCCGTACCTTCACGCAGCAGGTGATTCAGCATCACTTTCAGAATGTTTGTTTTTCCACGCTGTGTCTGGCCCAAAATAAGACAATGTTTATTTTTGCCCAGATCAAAGTACACAGGGCTGACCTTTTCCTCATGAAGCCCGACAGGAATGCGGAACGGTTCTTGATCCGGGCCGAGACGGAGTGAAAATTCTCCGGCCGTCAGCCTATCCGGAAGCATCGGAATCGGGTGTGGGCCGGCTGTTCCGGCGTGGCGCTCAGCTAAAGCTTTTACATCATCTTTCAGCGCCTGGAACATCTCGAGGTCATTTTCCGCTTCAGCCGGAAGAAACATTTGCGCGAAATACAGTTCTTCTTTTTGGATCATGACGCGGCCCGGGATCGGTTCGAGACTGAACGGCGGACGCCCGTAAATGGAGTATCCTTCTGACTGATCCATTAAATAATGGACGACTTTCGTTTTTATGTTGTTTAACAGCGACTGGCGGACGGCGTTTACCCTCGTTGCGGTCAGCAGGAAGTAAATGCCTAAGCTTTGCCCGTCGCGTGAAATCTGGATAAATTCCGTTTCTAATTCATGCATTTCATCTTTTACGATGTCGAAATTGTCAATTGTGATAAATATAAACGGCAGCTCTTCTTCACTGAGCGAATTGTACATTTTGATATGGCTGACTTCTTTTTCTCTGAACAGCCGTTTCCGCCGCTCGATTTCTTCCTTGATGCGGATCATGAATTTTTCGATCTTTCTCATTTGATCCATTAAGAAATAGTCTGCGGTGTGCGGAAGCTTTGCCAATGGCAAAAGCGTGCCGTTTCCGAAATCAAAGATGTACATATGAAGCTCTTCCGGCGTGTATCCTTCCGCGAAGTTCATCAGGAAGGTGATGGCAGCCACTGACTTGCCGTAGCCGGATGAGCCGAAAATGCCGATGTTGCCGTCATCCATCATCGTATAAGCGAGAGGCGCCTGTCTTTGCTGATCAGGCTCATCCACGCAGGCGATGAAGAAGCGGTCTTTTTCCTGCGCAGGGTAAAGCGTGCGCGGGATACGTTCGGCAAGCGGCGGAAGCCACGGGCTCGGCAGCTTTTCAATGCCCATTTCATTTTGAATCCGCTCGATTTCTTCGACTACGGCTTCTATTTCTGCCGGGGCGTCTTTTTTCGCCGCATCATCCGCGTCCACCTCAGACAGCGGAATTAAGCCGGTGTCGGTAACGATGGCAATGTCATCCTCGGTGCCGTATACATCTTCCATGTAAGGGGCGCCGCTCCAGGCAGACTGGAACTGCTCATACACTTCGTTATTTCCGACTTGCAAGTAGCCGCGTCCGGTGACCGTAATATTCGCCGCATCACTGTTTTTCAGGATTTCTTTACTGTCACTTGCATCCTGCACTTTCAGCGCGACCTTAAAGCGTGAGTTGCTCCATATTTGGTCGTCAATGATGCCGCCCGGCTTTTGCGTGGCGAGAATTAAATGCACACCAAGGCTCCGTCCGATGCGGGCCGCGCTGACAAGCTCCCTGATAAAGTCAGGCTCTTCGCTTTTCAGCTCGGCGAATTCATCTGAAATCAAAAACAGGTGCGGCATCGGAATATCCGTTTCTCCCTGTTTATACAGCTTTGTATAGTCATTGATGTGATTGACGCGATATTGATCAAACAGACGCTGCCGTTTTTTCAGCTCGCTTTTAATGGATGCAAGCGCCCTGATACTGAAGTTTCTGCTTCCTTCAATATTCGTGATGGTCCCGAGAAGGTGCGGCATCTTGCGGAACGGCTGGGCCATTCCTCCTCCCTTATAGTCAATCAGCAAAAACGCCGCTTCATGCGGGTGAAAGTGAACTGCCAATGACAGGATGTACGTTTGCAGAAATTCACTTTTCCCGGAGCCGGTCGTTCCCGCCAGCAATCCGTGCGGCCCGTGCGCTTTTTCATGCAGGTTTAAATAGACGATGTCGTCTTTTCCTTTATAGCCGATCGGAACAGCCAGCGATTTTGCAGACTCACTTGTCTCCCACTTCTGCCTGATGCCGATTTCTTTTACTTCCTTCGCATGAAACAGCTCCAGAAATGAGACCGTTTCAGGAATGGAATTCGTCATTCCGACCTGATGATGCAATGTCCGAAGCGTCCGGGAAAAACGCTCGTTGTTTTTCCGTTCGTGCCTGTCCAGCTTAAACGGGATCTGCACCGCTTTTTTCTGCTGAATGAGAATGTCTCCCTCATCTTCATTAATGTAGCGGACGAGGGTGTGAATGTTTTCCGCCAGGCTTTCCTTCGTTTCCGCGGCGATGATTGCCGAGATGCCGAGATGCTCATGCCGGCCTTCGATGTATTCTAAAATGACGTGCTCTGCGATCAGCTGCTGATTTGTGATGACAAAGACAAAATGCGGCTGGAAGATCTTCTTTTCTTTATCTTCTTCCAAATCCCGCTCACGCAGCAGCTCGTAAATGGACGATAACAATTGATCGCGGGTCTGTTCATTGTAAATAAATCCTTTCGCGTACATATGAGGCAGCTGAAATTGCGGCAGCCACTTCATCCATTCCCATTCCTTATATTCGTCCTCATGAAAGATAAAGACAAACCGCAGATCATGGTAGCTGTTGAAGAACGCGAGCTGGCCGATCAGCTGGTGAATTTCATTTTTGACGATCTGAGGTTTCCCGACAAGCCCCATCGGCCCTTCTTGTAAATCAACAGTCACGGGCGCATGGCGGATATCTTTATACACGCGCTGCATGTGCTGCGACTGCTCCATCAAGTCATCCACATCACGGTTCGCCAGGTCTCCGCCGCTCATTGAAATCTCGTAGCTTGCCGGGACCGTGCCCGTTCCGAGCCGAAGCATCAGAAAATCCCTGCTTTCCAGCGATTTCTCCCAAATGCGGCCGCTGATTTCAGAGGTTAAATATTTCATTTTTTCAAACGTGGGAAAATGATGCGTCAGCACTTGCAGCTGTTTTTCCGACAGCGCCTGAAGTTCTTTCCTTTTGTTTTCTAAATACTGCTTGTACACACGCTCCCGCTTCTCCTCCCGTTTTTTCCGCTGGTTTTTTTCACGGAAATACTGCACGGTGGAGGTAATGAGAGTCATCATAAACATCGCCAAAGAGACTAGGATGAATATGCCCCTCGGCTGTATAATGGCGACAACCCCCATTACAATCAGCATGACCAAAGGAGGCAGAATGACGAGCCACAGCCCCCGGTTATTCTGTTCGCTTTCCTGCGAGGGAAAGCTGAATGAAACGCGGTCTTCTGGAAGATCGTAGACCATGCGCGGCGTTCTTCGATATTGCGGGTATTTCTTTTTCATTTCGGTGCTTGGTTTTACCGTTTTGGTTAAACCGGTATGAAGCTTTTCGTGATGAACGGCTTCTAAAAGGTCGTCCTCCGTCAGCCTCACACGCAGAAAATTCCACAGCAGCTCATCTCCCGTCCGGAGCCTTCCTTTAGCTTCTGCAAGCTTTCCGTTCACATAAACGTCTTGGCCATCAGGGACGACAGACCAGCATCCTCCCGACTTTCGCAGATAAAAAGCCCCTGTTTGAGCGGAGGACGGCTCTTTGTATATATCCGCTTCCTCTATTTCTGATGAGAAAACGATCTCATCCTTCCCGCCGATAAAATAAACGGAGGATTCTTCTTTGTCAGGGGTGAGCAGAAGCCGCATCGTCTCTTCTTCAATCCGGCAGGGCATTTCATTTCCTATTGTCAATTCGCCGGCACAGTTATTTCCCAGGAAAACATCATAACGATCTGTTTCTTTTCGATAAAGGGTTGCGGCGTTTTGCCGTAATGGAAGTGTGCCGACCGTGATAGTATCTTTCATATCCGGACCGATCGTAATCGGCTGAGACGGCGGGAGTTCAGACAGCTGAATCTTTTGTACGTGCTCTCGGTAAAAAACCCATAACAGACTCATATGGCGAACCTCCTGACAGCCTGATCGTTACCTGCGGCCATTTGATGTGTGCTGTTATTTTTTTTCATCTTTTTTCTCATCTTTCTTGTCGTTCTCTTTGTTATCTTTCGCTTTGTCTTGTTTGCTTTCATCCTGTCCGGCGGAAGCTTCGGCGGTGTCACCGTTTTCCTCCGCTTCTTTATGCTGCTCCTCCGCCTCTTTTTTCGCCTTCGCAAGCTCGCTTTCCACGGCGTCCAGTTCTTTCTGCTTTTCGTCGTCTTTCATACTGTCATCCGCTAATAATTGCTGTTTATATTTTGTAAGTCCGAGCCAGATGTACGGGTTGTACTCAAGATTGCGGCCGATTTTGATGGCTTCTTCATTTTCCCCTCTGCCGATATCAATCCAATAAAGGAAGTGCTTCGGGTCTGATTGCAGCGTCACCAGATTCCCGATGTTTTTCCGCTGTTCTTCCCTCAGATTTTCAACTGCCACATAAGAGGAAGCAAGCTCGTACTGGACAGATTCCGGGAGGCTTTCCGCATCGTATTTAGCGAGTGTGTCAATGACTTTGCTGTACTGCTGATTTAAAAAATAGCGGTTGCTTTCCGTAATTGCCTCTTGCTTTGGCTGGGCGAAAAACAGAACGTATAAGGAGTAAAGAAGTGTCGGCACAAGGAGGACGGCAAGCGCCAGACCGGCGTATCTTTGGATTTTCCATTTCTTTTTCGGCAGTTTTATGTATGTCTTGTCCCTTTCTTCGAGGGAATCAATTGCGGTTTGAATGGTTTCTTCCAGTTCTTCAATCGTCTCCGCCTCTAGCACGCTTTTCACCTCAGGAGAGAAGTGAAGCGTCTCCTTGTACTTCAAATATTCATCGAAGGTGTACGCCCCGTCAGCTGCAAGCGCCGCACAGGCTTTGAGCTCTTTTAACACCCTTTCTCTATCTTCCTCATAAGGCGGAAGGCTCTCCTTTACGCCGTAATGAAGAAAGTAAGGCGTCAGCGCTTTATCAAACACGATATTTTCAGGGGCGGCAATCAGATTGAGACGTTTCAGCTTATGCTGTTTCACGGCTTGGACGAGACGGTAGGCAAATTGCCACCTGCTTTTTTTATCTTTTCCTTTTATATAGCGGAAAGCCTGATAAGAAGAAGGAGGTTTGATTGTGATGGTTACTTCGTCTTCTGAAACTGAGACCTCTTTTTGAAAAAAAGGATCAGCATCTTTAATCACGTTTGCTTCCAGCCCGTCAAGAAGCTTGATTTTTTCCCGCTGGAAGGTGAACGTGAAGCCTGATTCGGTTTCTTCCCGGACGGCGTCTAATTCTGTTTCTAAATAAGATCGGTTATGATCTGTCATTCCACCATGTCCTTTCATAAAATTTCAAGGCGGTCTCCGTTCGTAATGCCGCAGTCAGATAGCTTTTGTTCTCCGGAAAAAACGGCTTCTTTATTGACCACTCTGATCCAATAGCCTTCACGCGGCGGAACAGATACATGCTGAGCCTGCCGGGCAATATCGATGACTTTTTTCACAGAATGGTAATCTGACAATCTGAGATCGAAGACGCTGCCGTTATAATGTGTTAAATCTATTGTAATATCGATATACATATTCATATCACCCTTACATAGAAAGAGCGCCGTCTTCTTGATTGAATCAGGCGCTCCGTTTCTTCATTCATCTTATTATCCGCGAATTTGGTTAGCGATATCTTGGTCAGTAGACTCAAGCGTATTTGCCGTTTGATCGAGCTGATGATTCACATCTTGAAGCAATTCAGACATTTTAATAAATGAAGGTTTCAGCTGCTCATATTGATCTGCAAATGCTTCACTTGAAGCACCTTCCCACATGCTTTTCAAATCAGAAATCATGCGGTTCAGGCGGTCAACCTGATTCATGACTTCCTGACTTTCAACGCCATATTGCTTAGCCATCGCTCTTAGCTCTTCGGGTGTGACACGAATTAATCCAGACATATTCCTTATACCCTCCTGTGTCATCAGCCTAAATATGGGCTAATTCACTTATTTTTTGAACGTCATTATTATAAAAACAACCATTCGGCACAGTCAAACAAATCTGTTTTAATTTTACAAAATGAGTCTTATGATATATTGGATTTTTCGGTATATTTACACATTTTGTAAATGAAGTAGTATGATTTTCTCATTATTTTCGTTTTCATCGAATGATCTTATTGTCCTAGTCTATTTCCCTGCAAAGATGCCTTTCAGTCTGAAAAGCAAGATGGTAAGATCAAGATATGAAGCTATGAAAAAGTAGGGATACAGATGACCAATCCAAAGGATCCATTTAAGTACAGTTTCGACAGGCTTGAAGATGTTGCCGACCATATCAGTGAAGTTCTTCAATGCCCCATTACAATAGAAGACGTTAATCATAAACTGCTTGCATACAGCACGCACAGCGATTGTACAGATCCGGCCCGGACGTCGACGATTATCGGGCGGAGGGTGCCGGAGAAAGTCATCAACAAACTGTGGAAAGACGGAACCATTCCGGCTCTTTTAAAAACGGACCAGCCGATCAAAGTGAAAGAAATTGACGAGGTGGGCCTAAGCAACCGCGTGGCGATTTCCATCTGGAAAAACAGTCAGGTTCTCGGATTTATTTGGGCGCTTGAGATCAAAAAAAATCTCAATGACGAAGATCTGAAGACACTTCAGCTGGCAGCCAAAGCGGTGCGGAACAAACTTTTGCACCTGCAGATCCGCAAAACGAAAATCGAAGAGCGGGGCCAGGAGTTTTTTTGGAAAATGCTGACCGGCCATATTTATCAGGAAGCCGAGATGGCCGAAGGGTTTCATAAGCTCGGAATGGCGCTGCCGTCCGTGTTCAGCGTCATGATCATCCGTTTACATGATGAGCTGACTGAAAAGACAGAACAGCAGCTGCAATATTTGCAGGAAACGACACAGCAGATTCATGTCATGCTGGCGACTGTCGATTCAAATGAATTAATCTTATTAGCCGCGCCGAAAACCGATCAGCCTTTTAAAGATTTAAAGCACTTCGCCCTTCATATTCAAAAACAGCTGAAGGAACGATATAAAATTGAGGATGCGTCGATTGCGGTCGGCGGTATTTACGAATCGATTTCTTACGTTTACCGCTCCTATCAGGAAGCGCTTTCCGTATTAAAAGCGAAAGAGCGGTTTGTGAGAGAAACCAAACACCTTTTCAGCTTCTCGGAACTCGGCATTTATCAGTACCTGGATGTGTTGGATGAAAAACGCAAGCACAGCGGCTATATGAACTATTCCCTCTCAAAGCTTGAGCAGTATGACAGGGAGCACCAAGCCGATATGGTAAAAACGCTCGAACATTTTATTGATGCCGACAGCAACGTCAACACCGCCGCTAAAGCGCTTAACATCCATGTCAATACATTGAATTACAGGCTGAAAAGAATCAGCCAGATCGCAGAAATCGACTTAAAAAATGTGAATGAAAAGTTTACGATTTACCTTGATATCAAACTTCGCAGCATGGGTTCGTGAAATTTCACAAATCCGTGTTTTTTTATTTTCTGTTTCAAACAAAGAATTTTCGCAAAAATCGCGCTACACTTGAAGTATCACACAAACATTGGGGGAAACAGACATGATTATCGGGGTTCCAAAGGAAATCAAAAACAATGAAAATCGAGTGGCATTAACACCTGGAGGCGTTTCACAGCTTATCGGAAACGGCCATCGGGTTCTTGTGGAATCCGGAGCGGGACTCGGAAGCGGCTTTACAAATGAAGATTACGTATCAGCAGGGGCGGAAATTCTGGAGGACAGAAAGCAAGTATGGGATGCGGAAATGGTCATGAAGGTAAAAGAACCGCTGGCTGAAGAGTATGCGTATTTCCGTCAAGGTCTGGTCTTATTCACTTACCTTCATTTAGCTGCAGAGCCGGAATTAGCTAAAGCGCTTACAGAAAAAGGCGTGACAGCTATCGCGTACGAAACGGTAACGGACGGACGTTCCCTTCCGCTGCTTACGCCGATGTCCGAAGTGGCCGGCAGAATGGCCGCGCAGATCGGGGCTCAGTTTCTTGAAAAACCAAAGGGCGGAAAAGGAATTTTATTAGCCGGCGTACCGGGTGTATCCCGCGGAAAAGTCACGATCATCGGAGGGGGCGGCGTCGGAACAAATGCCGCGAAAATGGCTGTCGGACTCGGTGCCGATGTGACAATGATCGATTTAAACGCAGACCGCCTGCGTCAGCTTGATGATATTTTCGGGCATCAGATTAAAACCTTGATGTCAAACCCTGTAAATATTGCAGATTCCGTCGCGGAAGCGGATCTTCTGATCTGCGCCGTGCTCATCCCGGGAGCCAAAGCGCCGACTCTCGTTACGGAAGAAATGGTTAAACAAATGAAACCGGGTTCCGTCATTGTTGATGTTGCCATCGATCAGGGCGGCATTGTGGAAACCGTTGATCATATTACAACCCACGATAATCCGACTTACGAAAAACACGGCGTCGTTCACTACGCTGTCGCCAATATGCCGGGCGCCGTACCGCGTACGTCTACGCTCGCATTAACGAATGTAACCGTTCCTTACGCGCTTCAAATCGCCAATAAAGGCGCGGCACAAGCCATTGCAGACAGCCCTGCGCTTAAAGCGGGCTTAAATACGGCTAACGGACATGTCACGTATGAAGCGGTAGCCAAAGACTTAGGCTATGACTACGTGCCTGCTGAAAAAGCAATGCAAGGTTCGGCTGCAAAAGCTTAATAGATATGAAGAGGACAGCCTGATCAGCGGGCTGTCCTTTTTTCTTTCTCATAAAAGGAAAAACGGCCCCCTGTCTCGAATATCAATTCATATCCCGAAAGAAAAAGGAGGATTCATATGGCTGTTCAGCACTATGGTGTATTAAAAGGCACTGTGTCAGATATGAAAAGGGAAACAGATGATGATTCTCCGCATTTTCAAGTCGAGGTGCTAGGCGAGCCTGATACGCGCTATCGCTGTGCGATCAATGTCATGTCAAGTTCAAAAGAATCAGAGGTTCTGTATGCGGCACGCGATCATTTTGACGCAAGCGCGATCACCCTGCTGCCCAACATTCCGTATGGATATACCCCAATTGATGAAACCAGCCGTGAGCTGGCGCTGGATTATGTCCGCGGCGGATTGTTTGATCCCCGGAACATGGTGCCCCTCCCGCATGAAGTCACCGGTCCGGATAATGACTTAAATGACTTTATTGAGACGTACATGCAAAAAGCCAAATCAGAAAAAGCCACCGTCTATATTTACGGCTCTAAATTCGGGCCGGAGCCGGGCGCTGATAAGATTTTCGGGTTCAAGCCGACAAACGGCATGCATAATATTCATATGAATCAGGGAAACCCAATTGATACACGCTGGAAGAAGGATAACGGAACGTGGCACGACGGCGGTATTTTAATCCAGTTTGCAGACCAGTGGGCCGCGGTCTTTTTGGCTTTTCTGTCTCAGTCATGGTGCACGAATGAAGAAGGCCACCCTTATACATTTTGTGATCATACACAGCTTAACGGCTGATGTCCGCATAAAAAGCCTGCCGAAATAACGGCAGGCTTTTCTTATTACATTTTAGCGGTTTCGTCCTGTTTCAGGCTTTCCGGCCTCATATCACGCCAGTTTGTTTCAATATATTCGAGACAAACGGGGCGGGTTTCATTCGTGACGCGGGTTTCCCAGCCGTCCGGCACATCCAGATAGGCCGGCCACAGTGAGTACTGGCCTTCAGCATTGACGAGCACATGGTATGAGCCGTCTTCCCGTTCAAATGGATTTGTCATATCATTCTTTCCTTTCTCTACCGGACTGTACGCCGTCCGTTTAATTTCTCTGCCAGAATCGCGCCGATGTCGGCAAGCGGGCCCGGCTGGCACATATCTTTATGGCGGCAGTCTAAGTCATACCGCTCGATATTCCCCGTAATATACGGTTTCCAAGTATCCGGCTCAATCGGGTCAAACCACTCCGGAATAATCGTGGATCTGAAGAACAGCACATCTCCGTGGAACGGCTTCGGCTTGTATGTTCCTAACAGCCCGACAGAATTAATGTACGTGTCTTTCAGATTCATCATCACTGACTCGTCCAGGCTGGCTAATGCGCTTCCCTCACGGCGGAGAATGGTCAGCGCGGTGTCAAAATCAAGCGGCTGATCCCCGAGGCTGTCCGGGTCGTACCCTCCCAGGGCAAGCAGCGCGATGACGGCTTCCTCGTCATCAGGCGCATTTTTTATCGGCAGAAAATGATTCGGATACGCGTCAAGCATCACCAAAAGCGAAACCTCTTCCCCCCGGCTCTGTAATTGTGTCGCCATGGCCTGAATGACATTCCCTCCGAGAGACCAGCCGAGCAGACGGTACGGCCCTTTCGGCTGCACGGTGCGGATTTTTTCAATATAATCCGCCGCCATGTCATCTAAGCTTTGCGGAAGCGGTTCTTTTTTTCCGATGCCTCTCGCCTGTAAGCCGTATATCGGATAATCAGCCTCTAAAGAAGACATCAGCCCGGCATAACACCAGCTGAGACCGCCGGCCGGATGGACACAGAACAACGGTGTTTCTTCTCCTGCCGTTCTGAGCGGAAGAAGAACATCAAGCGCGCTTGCGCCCGTTCCTGACTCAAGTCTTTCAGCAAGGCTTGCCACCGTAGGAGCTTCAAATAGTGTTCCGATACTGAGCTCGGCTCCCATCGCTTCCCGAATACGGCTCATTAAATGAACCGCAAGCAAAGAATGGCCGCCTAAATCAAAAAATCTGTCATCAATACCGACACGCGGCAGATGAAGCACCTCTGCGAACAGCTCACACAGCATTTCTTCCTGCGGCGTTCTCGGTCCCCGGCCGGTGACCTCCGTTTGGAAGTCAGGCGCAGGGAGCGCTTTTCGGTCAAGCTTTCCATTCGGTGTCAGCGGCAGTTCATTCATTTGGACAAAAGCTGACGGAACCATGTAATCCGGCAGGCTTTCTTCGGCAAACCGGCGCATGTCCCCCGTGTCCAAGGTGCTGCCGGCAGATCGGACAAGGTAGGCGGCCAGCCGTTTATCTCCCGGCCGGTCTTCACGGACGACTACGGCGGCATCCTCGACATCCGGATGTTTGACGAGAACCGCTTCGATTTCTCCCAATTCAATCCGGAAGCCGCGGATTTTAATCTGGTGGTCCGCCCTGCCCATATAATCAAGAGAACCGTCCGTCCGCAGGCGGGCTAAATCCCCCGTCCGGTACATTCTCGTTCCCGGCGGGCCGTACGGATCAGCCACAAAGCGTTCGGCGGTCAGGCTTTGCCGCCCTAAGTAGCCGCGTGCCACGCCTCCTCCGGCAACATACATTTCGCCAGTGATGCCCGGGGGCACAGGCTCCAGCCGGTCATCAAGCACATATACGTTCAGATCAGGAATACCGCAGCCGATGAGGCTGTTTGCTCTCAGTTCGGCAATGTTTTTGTCTAATTCAAGGTAACTGACGTGCACCGTCGTTTCCGTAATGCCGTACATATTCACGAGCACCGGCTGATTGTCTGCGTGGCGGCTGTACCAATCCTCAAGCCGGCTCAGCTCAAGCGCCTCGCCGCCGAAGATGATATATCTGAGTGCGAGCTGACGCCCCAGCTCTTTGTGTTCTTTTTCCGCATGCATCAGCTGGTAAAACGCTGACGGCGTTTGGTTAAGCACGGTCACCCGCTCTTTCACGAGAAGATGTAAAAACGCTTCCGGCGATCTGCTGATGTCATGCGGCACGACGACGAGACGTCCGCCGTGAAGCAGCGGCCCCCACATTTCCCAGACAGAGAAATCGAAAGCGTAGGAGTGAAACATCGTCCATACATCATCAGAATGAAAGTGATACCAATGCCGCGTCGACTCAAACAGCCGGATAACATTGCTGTGCGGAATGATGACACCTTTCGGCACACCTGTTGATCCCGACGTGTAAATGACATAGGCCGGGTGAAGCGGTGACAGCGGACGAATACGGTCGGCATTCTCAGGGTTCGTGACGGCATATTGCCGAAGTGTTTCCTTGTTCTGCGGATCATCCAAGATGAAGGCCGGCATGCCGCTTTCGATAGAGAGCTTACTTGCGCCTTCACGATTGGTGAGCATAAATACAGGCTTGGCATCATGTAACATAAAAGCAATGCGGTCCGCGGGATAATCAGGATCAAGCGGCAAATACGCTGCCCCCGTCTTCAGGACGGCTAACAGCCCGACAATCATATCTAAAGAACGCGGCAGCGCCAGTGCGACAAACTGCTCCGGGCCGACGCCGCGGGCAATCATCATGTGCGCGAGCTGATTGGCTTTTTCATTCAGCTCTTTATAAGTGAGACCGCTCTCTTCAAATACTGCCGCCGTTTCATCCGATTTTGCGGCGGCCTGTATTTCAAACAGTTCAGGCAGTGTCTGCCGAGGCTGAATATGCTGTTTTGCCTGTTTAACCGGCAAAAGCTTCCGGCGCTCTTCATCAGAAAGAATGGTTAAGCTTCCGATCGGTTTTTCCGGATGTGATGCAGCATCTTCGAGCAGAAGAAGCAGGCGTCCGGCAAGTGCTTCGGCCGTTTCTTTTCTGAATAAGTCCGTACTGAACTCCAGCAGGCCTTCAATACCGGCAGGCGTGCCGTCGTCATGGCGCTGTTCCGCCAATTCCAGCGTCAAATCAAATTTGGACGATCCGACACTGCTGATTTGCAGGCTTGTTTCCATATCAGGAAGACTGAGTACAGGGTCAGGCGTATTTTGGAATGCGAGCATCACTTGGAACAGCGGATGTCTTGATCGGGAACGACTTGGATTCAATTCTTCCACGAGACGTTCAAACGGCACATCCTGATGTTCATATGCTGCGAGATTCATTTCTCTGACCCTTTCAAGGAGCTCACAAAAGCTCGGATCGCCAGAGGTATCGGTTCTCAGCACGAGTGTATTAATGAACATACCCACAAGGTCTCCCAATGCGTCATCACTGCGGCCGGCTATCGGACTGCCGATCGGAATATCGGTCCCTGCACCGAGCCGGGTCAGTAACGCGGAAAGCCCTGATTGAAGCACCATAAACAGGCTTACGCGCTGCTTTCTGGCAAGTGAGAGAAGACGGGCATGAAGCTCTTGGCCGATGTTGACCGGAATGACGCCGCCCCTGTAGCTTGATTCAGCGGGACGCGGAAAATCAGACGGCAGCTCCAGCTGATCCGGTACATTTTCAAGCGTTTTCTTCCAGAAATCCAGCTGGCGCGCAATTAAGCTCTCAGAATCAGACGCGCTGCCTAAAAGCTGCTGCTGCCAAAGCGCATAATCCGCATATTGAACCGCCAGCGGCGCCCATTCTGCTTTTTCACCTGTTTGCCGGGCGATATAGGCTATGGATAAGTCACGCATGAGCGGATTCAAGGACCAGCCGTCACCTGCGATGTGATGCAGGAGAATCATCAGCGTATACTCGCCGTCACCAAGATCAAACAGCTCAGCCCGGACGGCCGGCTCTTTAGCGAGATCAAACCGATATCGTGCCGCAGCGGCAAGCATGTCTTGGAGCTCGTTTTTGTCTGCACGTGTCACTGTAAACACAGGGCGGGCTTCTTCAGCAGATAAAATGAGCTGATGCGATGATCCCTTATTTTCCGGAAAAACGGTGCGCAGGCTTTCATGACGGCTGACCACATCGTAAAAGGCGTGTTTCAGCGCTGATTGGTCAAGCTTGCCTGACATGCGGACAATCACCGGAATGTTGTAAGTCGGGCTTGGCCCTTCAAGACAGTAGAGAAACCAAAGACGCAGCTGCGCAAATGACAGCGGGATGTGCTCCGGCCGGTCAAACGGCTTGAGCTTAGGCCGCGCACTCTTTGCGGTGTCAAGCTGTGCGGCGAGCCCGGCAACGGTCGGCGTATCAAACAGACGGCCGATGCCAAGCTCTGCGCCCATCGTCTCCCGAACCCGGCTCATCAGGCGTCCGGCTAAGAGCGAATGTCCGCCCAATTCAAAGAACCCGTCATCAATTCCGACCCGCGCGAGACCGAGAACCTCGGCAAACAGATCGCATAATATTTCTTCCTGCGGTGTCCGCGGCCCTCTGTCAGACAGGACAGCGGAAAAATCAGGTGCAGGCAGAGCGCTGCGATCGAGCTTCTTATTCGGCGTCAGCGGCAATTCCTTCAGCTGTACAAACGCGCCCGGCACCATATAATCCGGCAGGCTTTCGGCCATATATGCACGAAGTTCGCCGATATCAAGGGGCCGATCCGCGACAGCATAAGCCGCCAGCCGCTTATCTCCCGGCTGGTCTTCACGGACAATGACGGCGGCCTGCGAAATACCCGGATATTTCGACAGCACTGACTCAATTTCTCCTAATTCTATCCGGAACCCGCGGATTTTAATTTGGTGATCGGCTCTGCTGATATAATCAAGCGAGCCGTCCTCACGCCAGCGCACGAGATCTCCCGTCCGGTACATCCTCGCGCCCGCGGGGCCGTATGGATCGGCAATGAATCTTTCAGCTGTTAAATCAGGACGGTTATAATAACCTCTGGCAAGCCCCTCGCCCGCTATATAAAGCTCGCCCGCAATTCCCGGCGGGACGGGCTGCAATGCGGCGTCCAGCACGTATACCCGCGTGTTCCAAATCGGCTTTCCGATCGGAGGCGCCCCTGTATGGCCTTTTGCAAGCGGCTGTGCGGCCGACCAGATTGTTGTTTCAGTCGGCCCGTACAGATTCGTCACCGTACAGCCTGATTCAAGCAGAGCATGCATAAGCGCCTTCGGAAGCGCCTCACCTCCGACAAGCACCTGCAGCGCCCGGAGAGAATCCGGTTCATTGGTAACTAATGAATGCCACAATGTCGGCGTTGCCTGCATGATTGAAATACCGTATGAGTGAATCATGTGCGCAAGCGCCCGCGGTTCCTGAATCGTCTCTTTATGTGCGATAACGCACCCTGCCCCGCTGATGAGCGGAAGGAAGAGCTCAAGTCCGGAAATATCAAACGCCGCAGTCGTAACGGCAAGCAGGCGGTCTTGTTCGCCGAGCGGGAACATTTCCCGCATGGATAAGAGGAAATTGCTTACGCTTTTTAATGTCACGACTACGCCTTTCGGTTTGCCCGTTGAACCCGATGTATAGATGATATAAGCGGGGTGCAAAGGCGAACATTCCGCCTGAGCGGGACAGTCAGCATTTTGAGCGGCAACGGTTTTTACCGTATCCGGGTCATCGAGAATGATTCTTTTTGCATCACTGTCTTCCGGCATGCGGCCGGATAATTCCATCGTTGTAATCAGGCAGGCAGGCTGTGCATCTTTGAGCATGTATGTGATCCGCTCAGAAGGAAAATCAGGATCAAGCGGCAGGTATGCGGCTCCCGTTTTCAAAACGGCCAGCATGCTCACGGCCAACTCCTGTGACCGCGGAAGCAGCAAAGCGGCAAATTGTTCCGGTCCGAGCCCCTTTTCTTTTAGCATGCCGGCAAGCTGGTTCGCGCGCTTGTTCAATTCGGCATAGCTGAGCTCTTCGTTTTCGGTGATGATTGCCGGCCGGTCCGGTGTTTTTACGGCCTGTTCGTAAAACAGCTCCGGCAGACTTTTCTGCTTCTCGGCCTTGCGCGTGTCATTCCAGCTTTCCAGTACGCGGAGACGTTCACTTTCAAGCAGAAGGTTGAGTGTGCCGATTTTTTGTGTCTGGTCTTTCACAGCTGATTCCAACAGAAGCAGGAATCGTTTTTGATGGTTTTCAATATCTTCGGCGCTGTACACTTCCGGATTCGCATCAAAGTCCACACGCATTCCGCTTCCGTCCGCTCTGTCGTAAACGTTAATTGACAAATCATCAACGGGCCCGGCTGATAAGTTATGAACGGTCCCCCGCGCTCCGGCGAAGTCAAGCGCGTAGTCAAACGGCATCACATTGACTTGCGGGCCGAACAGCCTGCGATTTTCTCCGAGCAATTTAAGGTCGCGGCGCATGTCTTCATGGCGGTATTTCTGATGGCGCCGGATGTTTCGGATTTCTTTTGCCACTTGGCTGACGGCCTCATGAAAATTCATATCCGGGCGGAGAGAAAGCCGTAAAGGCAGAAGATTCATGACCATACTCGGAATATTCAGTGAAATCGAGCCGATCCGTCCCATCATCGGTAAACCGAGCACGATATCCCCTGCGTTTGTCATCCGGTGGACATATACCGCCGCTGCGGCAGTAACGGCTTCATGCCAGTTCGGAATCGCTTTTACATGCTGTAAAGCCGTTTCAGAAAGATAAGCCGTACTTCTCCGAAAACTTGTTGACGTTCGCGGCGCTCTTTCCGCCAAACTGACGACATCAGGTTCATCCGCAAATTTCTCCATCCAAAATTCCCGATCTTTCAGGAATTGATCAGACGCGCGGTATTCTTGTTCTTCTTTTACCAGCTCCTCCAAAGAGCCGAAGGAGCGCCCGTTATCCGGACGTCCTTCCCGTATTGCGGTGTACATTTGCGCCGTACGCCGTGCCAGCAGTGAAAAACCGTAGCCGTCTATCGCAATGTGGTGAATGCGCTGATACCAGAAAAAGCGTTCCGGTCCCGCCTGAAATAAAATGTCGCGGAACAAAGGCCCGGCCGCCATATCAACGGGCTCAGCCAAATCTGTCTGCATGAGTCTGAGTGCGGCCTGCTGCGGATCAGCTTCTGAACTCACATCTATGACATCGATCGCAGCCTCAAATGGAGGATTGATGATCTGCTTCGGCCCGTCTGCTCCCTCCTCGAAGCGGGCGTGTAATGACGCGGCTTCCGTCAGCACGCGTTCGAGAGCGGTTTTAAATATGTTCACATCGATCGCGCCGTTTATCTCAACGTACTCGCCTGTATTGTAAATCGGATTATCAGGATCAAGCTGCTGCGCAAACCAGATACCGGCCTGTGCGCCTGTCAGAGGCAGCTGTTGTGTATCATGCATTCTATTCTCTCCCTTTATAAATAATCTGCGTTCGGCAAGACTTTTTGAGATCGGGAAGAAAGAAGTCTCCACCACTCTTCCAGCGTCGGGTTCTCCGCCAGTTCCACAAACGTCACTTCAGCTCCGTCACGGCGCCATTGTTCGACAAGGCTCATGATTCTGACGGAGTCAAGACCTCTGTCCAGCAGGTCTTCATGATCCGGAATATCAGACGGTGATTCTTGAAGAATCGCCGCAATTTGTTCCCGCACCCGGTCTTTTGTCAATACGGCGGAAGCCTTCTTTTCTCCTTCAGTAACCGGCGCGCCGCCCAGCAGCTCCAGCACTTCGTTTGTCAAAGCTGTGTAAGCGCAGCGCTGAGACGCATATTCGATGGCCATCTTATGTTTTTCTGAAGAAAAATCAGCAACGGCATCTCCGATAAAGAAGCTTTGGATATCATCCATAAATGCTTCACATGCTGTGACGAGGCAGCCGATGTGTGCATAAATTCCCGTAATCATGAGCTGGTCTCTGCCGCTTTCACGCATGATCTCAAGGAGATTCGTCCGTTTAAACGCGCTGTATCTCCACTTTGTGAGGACAATGTCCTGATCATCCGGGGCAAGCTCCGGAATGACCTTTTCTTCATAAGGCCCGCTTTTTAGCCCCGGTCCCCAAAAATCCGTCAGCAGCGCGCGGTCCGCCGGGTCTTGGCTGCCCGGCTGCGCGGTATACACCACCGGAATGCCGAGTGCTTTGCATTGCTCTTTTATTTTTTTGATATTCTGAGACGCCTCTGTGATCGGAGCGACACCTTTCGCAAAAGCATCGACGAAATAATTCTGCATGTCATGGATCAGAAGCACCGCGCGTTTCGGATTCAGCGTCCACGATACTTTATTTTCAGGCATATCTGACGCTGTCGGCAGCGCATATGCGGGAATAGACGGTATAGCCAATGTAAACACTTCCTTTTTTAAGATTGTTTGATTTCAGCCGGCTTTACTTTTTGGGCGATCGTTTCGCGAAGATCCTTTTTACTGACCTTGCCGACGCCGGTTTTCGGGAAAGAAGCGATAAATTCAATCCGGTCGGGGATTTTATATGCCGCCAGTCCGCGCTCACGTAAAAATGCTTTCAGCTCTCCCGGTTTCGGCGCTTCTCCTTTCGGGATGACGAACACACAGGACCGCTCCCCGAGAAAATCATCCGGCATTGAAACCATGGCCGCATCATGAACGGCAGGGTGCGCAAGAAGGTGATTTTCCACCTCCTCAGCGGCTATTTTTTCACCGCCCCGATTGATTTGATCTTTCGCACGTCCTTCGACGATGATATAGCCGTCCGCCGTCAGTTTGACGATATCGCCGGTCTGATAAAATCCGTCGGCTGTGAATGATCTTTCATTATGTTCTGGCGCTTTATAATATCCGCGAATCGTGTAAGGGCCGCGTGTAAACAAATGTCCCGCTTCACCGGGGGCGACATCCCGCCCGTCATCGTCTAAAACCCTGACCTCATCAAAAGGTGACATCGGTCTGCCTTGCGTATTGACAATGATCTCTTCAGGATCATCCAGTCTCGTATAATTCACCAATCCTTCCGCCATTCCGAAAACCTGCTGAAGGGTGCATCCGAAAGCGCTCTTCACGCGGCGGGCCGCCTCAGCGCTGAATTTGGCGCCTCCTACCTGCAGCACTTGAAGGCTTGATAAATCATCACTTCGCGAACCGGATGCGTCCATCCACACCATCGCAAGCGGCGGGACGAGCGCTGTAATCGTGACACGTTCTTTTTCAATTAACGGGAAGCAGTCATCCGGACTCGGCGTCGGTGACAGAACAACCCGGCCTCCGGCATATAAAGTTCCCAGCACACCCGGCGAGCTGAGCGGATAATTATGCGCTGTCGGCAGAGCGGCCAAATAAACGCTGTGATGATCCAAGCCGCATATTTCCGCACTGATGCGCAAACTGTATATGTAATCGTCGTGTGTTCGCGGAATCAGCTTGGACAGCCCCGTACTGCCTCCTGAAAGCTGTAAAAAGGCGACTTCCGCCGGGCTTACATCTTCCAGCTGAACAGCCTCTCTATGCAGGCTGCTCAGTTCCTGAAACTCTTCAGCTTCGCCGGCCACAATGACATGCGCCAAATCCGGAAGTTTGTCTTTCACCTGTCTGGCAAGCGCCCTGTAATCAAAACCTGAATGCATATCAGGAATGATGTATGCTTTCGCCTCTGCAAACTCGCAGAAATACGTGATCTCACTGCTTCTATGAGAAGGCAGCGCGAAAACGGGCAGTGCTCCGAGGCGGAACAGCGCGAAAATCACTTCAAAAAACTCAGCGATATTCGGCAGCTGCACGACAACGCGGTCTTCCTTTTGAATTCCGAGCTTATGCAGTCCCGCCGCTAAACGATCGGCCCTTTCATCTAATTCTTTGTAGGTCCAATGTACATCTTTACACGTCACGGCAGTTTGATTTCCGTATAAAGCCGCGCGCTCTTTCAGCATTCCTCCGAACGTCTCACCCTTCCAGCAGCCGTCTTTTCGGTATTTGTCAGCCCATTCTTCCGGCCATGGCGTAAATCCAGTCAGCACGATCCGTTCCCTCCTTTTTTACAACTCATCTTGGTAAAGCCCCATCGCCCGGAGCATAGTGCGGAATTTCGCCGATGTCTCGTCCAATTCATCCTGCGGCTTTGATCCGGCGACAATCCCGGCACCCGCAAAGAGCCGGAGAGACCTTGTTTCCGCTTCGGCGCAGCGGAGTGCGATAATCCATTCTCCGTCACCTTCAGCATCACACCAGCCCGCCATTCCCGTGTAGAAATTGCGGTCAAACGGTTCAATATCCTGAATCGCTTCTCTCGCCGCATCCGTCGGTGTTCCGCATACCGCGGGCGTCGGATGCAGGGCGATGGCCAGCTCAAGTGATGTCGTTGACGGATCACGAAGCTCTCCCTTTACCTCGGTGGACAGGTGCCACATCGCCTCAGTTTTAATGAGTGACGGTTTTTCCGGCACATCAAGCACACGGCAGAACGGTTTAAGGGCGGCGGCCACGGCGGCCACAACTACGGCATGTTCATGCAGATCTTTTGCTGATTGCAGCAGTTCTTCCGCTCTTCTCTGATCCTCGGCGGGATCTGTGCTGCGAGGTCTGGAACCTGCCAGCGGATTGGACAGAATCGATGTTCCATTTTTGGACAGCAGCAGTTCAGGACTTGCGCCGAAAAGCGTTTTTCTTGTTTCTGACGTTCCCGTCACATCCGCAGCGAATGTATAGCCGCGCGGGTTGTGCTGCGCCAAATGCTTGACGGCCTGAGGAATGTCGATATCCTTTTCAGCGGTCAGATGAAGCGTCCTTGACAGCACGATTTTGCTGAGCGGACCGTCCGTAATGTTGAATACGCCTTGTTCCACACCGCTCATAAAGCCCTCAGGCTCCGGAACGGGACGGATGTCATATGTATTGGATTGCGGCTTTTCTGCGGAAGATTCCGCAAACGAAAGCGGGCCTGCCGTATGGACATTCTTCGGTACAAAAAGCCGGGAAGCTTTTCTGCCGTCAAAAGGAATGGCGCCGGCCGCAATCGGATGTTTGATGCCGGCTTGCTTTGCCTCAAGAAGCGTCTGTCTCACGCGTTCAGGCAGTGAATCCAGCTGATTTTCCGTGTCTGTATCAGGCACTTCCGCAAACATTCCTTCCGCAAGCATCGTACTTTTCGGGGAAGCTAAAAAGAACGCCCCGGGCTTGTAAGCGTCCAGCACCTCTTTTGCTGACACTTCCGTCAATACATGTTGATTTGTCATGTTTGTCCCTCCTTCTCGTTAAATCAAACGCCTAAAGTAGCGCCGCCATCAACGCATAAATCATGCATCGTAATATGGTTTGCCTGTTCAGAAGCCAGAAACAAAACGGCATTTGCAATATCAGAAGGCTTCGCCAGCTTTTGAAGCGGAATTCCCGTTTTATATGTATCAAGCGAACCTCTGATGACGTCCCGGGCTCCGTTCTCGTCCTGCCACAGCGCCCGCTGCATGTCGGTTTCCGTTGAACCCGGAGATACGATGTTGCAGCGGATATGATGGGCCGCAAGCTCCAGTCCGAGGCATTTCGTAAACATGGCGGCAGCCGCTTTTGACGCCGCATAAGCCGCCATGGAAGCACGCGGAACGCCGGCTGCATTCGAACCGACCGTAACGATGGCGCCCTTTTTCCGCTCAATCATGTACCGGCTTACAGCCCGCGACACATGAAATACGCCGGTCGTATTAACTGAAAATGTTTGATCCCAATCTTCATCACTGAGAGATTGCACCGGACCCGGCCGCAGCACGCCCGCAACGTTCGCCAATATTTCAATAGGCCCCATGTCGCGTTCAACGGCGGCGATGATATTATTGACAGCCGCACTGTCAGATACATCTGCGGCAAACCCCTGCGCCTGCACGCCTTTTTGCCGGAGTCTGTCAGTAAGCCTGAGAAGCAGGTCTTCATTTGTATCTATAGCTGCCACATTTACGCCTTGTTCAGCAAGGGCAAGCGCTGTTGCTTCTCCGATGCCTTGAGCGGCGCCGGTGACAACGGCCGTTTTCCCTTTCATTCCCAATGCGTCCATATTATCATTCCCTTTCTATATTGATAATGATTATCATTATCAATTATGATTCAAGACAATCATATCCAAATCAAAACACGCAGTCAATTAGAAAATTAGAATCAGCCGTATTTAGTTCGAAGGGCCTGTTTTTTCTCATGCGGGAGAATACGGGGTATGCGGCCCTCCCGGATTCAGGCAGAAACGCAGGGCCCTGCTGATTAAAACGGGCAGGACAGAAATATGGCCCTCTCCTTCAAACTCGCTGTATTCAGTACGGACTCCATCATCTTCAAAACCGGATAATAAAGAGTACAGCGCCTCTGCGTGCTGCGGGATTCTGCTTTTATGTGTTTTTTCAATTTCTCCCGCAGCCAGCAATACGCTGACTTGAAGATTTTCCGCAGAGAGCCGGTCTGACAAACGTTCCGCTTTTTCCTGAATAAAACGCTTGTTCCAGTGAATTGACGGACTCCCGGCAACATAGGTCTGAAACATGTCCGGCCTCGTCAAAAGCACTTGCAGCACAAAAAGACCGCCCAGCGAATGGCCGAAAATCGTCTGCCTGCCTCTGTCGATCGGATAATCCCGCTCCATCGCGGGCTTTACTTTTTCTTCTATAAAACTCAGAAACGCTTCCGCCCCTCCCTGTTCGGGCCATGCCGCGCCGTGCGGATGCACCGGCAGTTCTGATTCAGAAAGCGGCATCGTAAAATCACTGTGACGTTCGGCGGAAAACGGCTGATCTGTCGGGTAGCCGATTCCGACAATCACCGCCGGAACAACGCCTGTTTTTTCAGGCCGTCGGCTTTGCACCCGCAAAGCTTCGGCCATTGTGCCGAATACGGAATTCGCATCGAGCAGGTATATGACGGGGAAACCGGATACAGGCGGTTCTTCCTGAGGAAAAGAGACAAAGATACGATATGTACGGCCTCCTTTAGAGCGCATTTCTCTTACTTCTGTGCCCGGAACTGCGTATCGGCCGGCCGGCGTGAAACCCCGCTTTATTTGTTTTCCGTCCATTATGTGTTCATCCCCTTTGCGGCAATTGCTTTATCTATCCTTATTGATAATGATTTTCAATATCAAAAGACACCTCAAATAATAGGTTTTTTGCCAAACAAAGTCAATGGATTTTTGATATAAAAAAAGCACCTTATTTCAATAAGGTACCTAAGAACTATATAGTGATAGGGGCTTAATCCCATGTAAAGCGCTCGTTCTTCCATGGATCTCCCCTCATATGGTAGCCGTTTTTCTCCCAAAAGCCGGGGTGGTTTTCCTTTGTGAACTGAATGCCGCGCAGCCATTTGGCGCTTTTCCAAAAATAAAGGTGGGGGAAAACGCCTCTTAGCGGATAGCCGTGCTCTGGCGTTAACGGCTCGCCGTTATGCGCATATGCCAGCAGGGATGTTTCCCGCGTAAAATCAGAAAGCGGCAGGTTGGCCGTCCAGCCCTCTTCAGCGTGCAGAATGACGAAACCGGCTTCTTTGTGCACGCCCGCTTTCTCAGCGATGTCTTTCGCGCGTATTCCCTGCCAGATATTATCAAGACGGGACCAGCCCGTGACGCAATGAATATCATTTTTCACTTCGGCTTCAGGAAAGGCTTTGATATCTTCAAAGCTTAACAGCATAGGACGGTCAACAAGCCCGTACACCTGCAGGTTCCATTTTGACATATCTTCATAATAAGGAACATTTCCGGCGTGAAGCACGGGAAACTTCGTTGTGACATTTTGGTTTGGCGGAATCCGTTCCGACTGTTTTGTTTGTTTCGTTTTCCCGAAAAACATATGGCTCCCTCCATTTAGTAAACCTACATTAAATCTGTGTTGACAATCAATCACCCTTCGATTACGCTAATCTGGTACAAGTGTAAGGGGGAAAAACAAATGAAACAACGCAACCTTCGCGCGGGCGATATGGCACTTATCGGCATGTTTGCCGCACTGATGGCCGTCGGCGCCAACATTACATCAATGGCTCCTTTTTTGCAAGTTGCGGGAATTCCGTTATCGCTGCAGCCTTTCTTTTGTCTGTTAGCCGCGATGCTTCTCGGCGCCAGACGGGCAGCCATCGCAATGACGGTATACGCATTGGCCGGACTCGCGGGGGCGCCTGTTTTCGCCCAATTCTCAGCAGGCTTTGCGCCGTTTATCGGAAAGAGCGGCGGATTTATTCTCGCTTACATCCCGGCGGCATTTGCAGCCGGATGGCTGCTGGAAAAAACAAAAAAACCCGGCCGCCTGCATTATGCATGGGCCTCTTTGATCGGTACCGCCGTCATTTATATCATTGGCACGACCTATACGTATATTGCGCTGAAATTATGGCTTCATGCTCCGATCAGCTACGGAATGGCCTGGTTTTACATGATATGGTTTTTCATAAAAGATATCGTTTTAGCACTGTTATTGGCATCAATCGCGCCTGCCGTATACAGGTCTATTCATAAAGCGACGGGGTTCAGCAGAAATCCGGCGTAGGATGTTCTCAGCATACAAAAAGGCTCCCCTTTTCGGGAGCCTTTTTTTACAGAACAAGCGCGGCAATCCAGCCGAATATCACAAGCGGAATGTTATAGAAAATAAATGTCGGTACGCACGTATCCCATATGTGGTGGTGCTGTCCGTCGGCGCTGAGGCCTGACGTCGGGCCGAGCGTACTGTCACTTGCAGGAGAACCCGCATCGCCGACCGCGGCGGCCGCTCCGATTACGGCGATCGTTGCCATCGGGCTGAATCCGAGCTGAGCGCACAGCGGAACGAATATGGTCGTAATGACGGGTACGGTTGCAAATGATGATCCGATTCCCATCGTGATTAATAAACCGACCACCAGCATCAGGAGCGCGCCCAATGATTGGCTGTGGCCGATAAAGCCTGTTGATGCTTTGACCAAGGAAGCCACATCGCCCGTTTTATTCAATACATTTGAAAAACCGGCCGCAACAAGCATGACAAACCCGATAAAAGCCATCAGAATCATGCCGTCCGTGATCAGCTTATCCGCTTCATTGCGCTTCATGACTCCGCTTATAAACAGCGTAAACAAGCCGGCAAGCGCGCCCATGATCATACCTTCCACTCCGAGCACTTGTGACAGATAGAGCTGAACGGCAAGCGACACGGCAATGGAGATCAAGGCGATGGCAATGCTTTTTTTCGTATAAGGAGAAGACGATAGTCCGGCAATCTCCTTCGTCTCATATTTCTTCGGTTTCCGGAAGACGATGACGGCTAAAATTAAACCGACCGCCATCCCGGCCGTCGGGATGATTAAAGCATACGGGATATCACTGAGCGGCACCTTTAAACCGGCTGACGCCATATTATCTCTCAGCATCCCCTGGAAAATCTGTCCGAATCCGACAGGCAGAACGATATACGGCGCAGTCAGTCCGAATGTCATCACACACGCGATCAGCCTGCGGTCTATTTCAAGTTCGTTAAATATTTTTAAAAGCGGCGGAATCAATACAGGAATAAACGCAATGTGAACGGGCACCACGTTTTGCGAGAAACAGGATATGATTAAAATAATCAGTACGATTAACACTTTTGACAGTGCTTTTTTCCGCGAATCTTCCTTTTTTCCGATTAGTTTGACAGACGCTTCCACCATTGCATCGGGAAGCCCCGTTTTTGTCAGCGCCGCGGCAAATGCTCCGAGCAGCGCGTAGCTGACCGCGACGGTGGCATTTCCGCCGAGACCGTCCGTAAAAGCCTTCACCGTCTCTCCGAGGCCTAAGCCGCCGGTCAGCCCGCCGGCAAGCGCGCCGATCATTAAAGCTATAATAATATTGACACGCAGCAGGCTTAAGACGAGCATAAGCAATACTGCGACAACAACAGCATTCATTGATGAGTCCCTCCAAAAATCCTTTAGTTTGCTAATGTAGTAGATAATTAAAGTTACCATATATTCTGTGCTTTAGTCAACTAAAGATTTTGGAAATCAAAAAACCCGCTGCATCAAGGCAGCGGGTTGCTGTTATCTTTCGGGCGTAAAGCGCTCAGTCAAAACAGCCAACGTCCTTGCCATGACGCCTGTTGCGCCGGCAGGGCCGAAGCATGTCGCTTTATTCGCCGTCGCGGTTCCCGCAATATCGAGATGAACCCACGGCGTGTTTTCCGCGAATTCACCAATGAATGCCCCCGCCATAATCGCGTGGCCTTCTCTTCCCGGAGAATTGTTCAAATCAGCCATCTGACTGTTTCTCACCCGTTTTTTATCCTTTTCTGTAATCGGAAGCTGCCAGATCGGCTCGCCGGATTCTTTCGCCGATTCAGCCACCTGTTCATAAAACGCGGCGTGATTGGTCATGGCGCCCGTCATTTCGTTTCCTAAGGCGACAATGACACCGCCCGTTAACGTTGCGACGTCTACGAGGACAGAGGCTCCGTGCTGCTTGGCGTATGTGATGCCGTCGGCAAGCACGAGACGCCCTTCCGCATCGGTGTTCAGAATCTCAATGGTTTTTCCGCTGAGCGAAACGATGACATCATCCGGCTTCATAGCATCGGACGAAATCATGTTGTCCGTAGACGGTATGACAGCGAGCACATTTTGTTCAGGCCGCAGTTCGCCGATAATTTCCATCGCGCCCAATACCGAAGCGGCTCCTCCCATATCGCTTTTCATGCCGACGATGCCGGTTTTCGGCTTAATTGAATATCCGCCCGTATCAAAGGTAATTCCTTTACCGACCAGGCCGATGACGTCTTCCCATTGATCTTTGCCCTGATACTTCAGAACGATCATTTTCGGCGGTTCGGATGAGCCCTTGTTAACAGCAAGCAGCCCGCCCATGCCGAGCTCTTCCATTTCATCTTTTTCTAAAATTTCACACTCAAAATCGTATTTTGCCGCCAGCTCAGCGGCATATGACGCCAAATCGGTGGCCGTCAGCATATTACCCGGCATATTTACAAGCGTGCGGGCTGAATTCGTCCCTTGGCCGTATGCCGCGCCGACATTCAGGCCGGCCTGCACTTCCCTCAGGTCTTCTTCGGTCACGGCGCAGACTGATTTCAGTTCCTGATCCGGCTCATTCGATTTATGTTTATAATCCTGCACTTCGTAAACCGCAAGCAGACAGCTTTCTGAAAGCGCATGAGCGGCATCGGCGGCAGGCACTTCACCGGAGACGAATGTATCGAGCAAAACGGATACTTCCTGTTTTTTATCTTGATGAATCTGCTGAAATACTCGCGCAAAGCATTCTTTCGTATCTTCAAACGAATAATCCGCTTCTCTTCCCAGACCGATAAAATAAATACGTTTCATACCGGTCGCAGCCGGAGGGTATACTTTTGATACACGATTGCGTTTGGCGGACACATCACCATCCTTTAACAGCTGGGTCAGATGACCGTCCAATTTATCATCCAATTCCTTCGTAAATCCGTTCAGCGTGCTTTTTTGAAAAAGACCGATGACCAGTGTTTCGGGATGCCGCAGTTGATCAGATGCATAAAACATGAGTACACACTCCTTATGTGGGTATTTGTTATGTAAAGTGGTATAATGAAAAAACATTTTTCATTGATTTTATTTTACCAAACTAAGGGCGTTTTCTGCAGTTTTTCGATACGATCGGAATCAGCAGATACAGAAAGGATGTCGCATATGGATGTACTTATGAATTTTCCTTTACTGGCGAGTTTTGCCGCCATTATTTTTGCCCAAGTTGTAAAAGTGCCTATTCAATTTATCGTATCCAAAAAACTTGACTGGTCTCTTGTGACGAGCACCGGCGGCATGCCGAGCTCCCATTCCGCCGCCGTCACTGCGCTGTCAACCGGAGTCGCTTTGCAACAGGGGCTGGACTCGCCCCTGTTTGCAGTCGCCGCGATTTTCGCCGTCATTACGATGTTCGACGCTACAGGTGTCAGGCGGCATGCGGGTGAACAGGCGACGGTCATTAATAAACTGGTCATCGACTTTAATCGGTTTGTCAGCGAAGCGAAGGACTTTCAGAAAGCGGAAGAGAAGGAAAAACAGAAGAAACTGAAAGAACTGCTCGGCCATCAGCCGATTGAAGTATTCTTCGGCGGCGTCACCGGTATTGTGCTGACATTGATTTTAGATTATCTCTTTATGTAAAAAACGCTTCAGCGGATGCTGAAGCGTTTTTATTCTTTTACCGTTTTGTATTGATTTCTGAACACTTGCATCGACTTTGTTTCGTTCAGCTTTACAAGTTCGTCCTCGGTCACTGTGCCGTTCCCTTTTTTAATCATGTAGACCTCAAGTGTTTTTTTGCCCCAATTGTTATAGACGTCCTTGACGGTGTCAAAGTAGAGGTCAAGGCGGCTGCCTTTAATTTTTGAGCCGGTATCGGCGACAACCCCGTAACCGTAATTCGGTATAAACAGAATCGTCCCGATCGGGAAAACAGACGGATCGGCCGCAACAGTTGAATATAAATCGCGTTTGACCTTCACGCCTGAATATGTAATTCCGTACTGCGGATGACCCGGAGATTTTCCGGTAGATTCCGCTCCGGCGGTATAACCGGTGGCCGTCACCTTATGTGAGGGATAGCGTTCCCAGTCAAAAGCTTCTTCCAGCGGTTTTATCCTGCCTGATGCCTTCTTTTCCGGCTGATTCTGTAAGGATTGAAACGGAGTGCCCATGTTTTTCAAAACGGCGCCGCGATGCTCGGTCATCCAGTTTGTCAGATCCTTTGCTTCAACACCGGTTATGGAAAAGTATGTCGCATGGCATGCGCCCAAAAAGAGCACGATCATGAATACGCGTCTGATTATCGTCAATCTGAAATCACTCTCCTCCGAGTCATTGTTCCCAACTCGGTGAGGTGCTATACAAAAAGCGCCGCGACACAAAAAAAGCTTTCTCAAATAAGAAAGCGGCTTAAAACATTTGATATCCTCTTTTTCTGAGCGCCTTTATGGCAATGCCTGACGTGATGGCTCCCGCCAGTCCGCCCGCCAAAATCACGACATCCGCAACCGCTAATGACATGATACGCTGAAACAGGCTTTGAAAGGATTCCCCCGGCGCCTGCACGTAACTGATCATCTTTTTATTGCTGATAATGAAAAGGCATACAATCGGATAGACAACAGCCATAATCCACGACATTCTAAGCAGCATGTTCAACAGAAAGCCTATGCCGAAAAACAGTACAAAAAATAGTACGATTGAGATCAGGACAACCGGCAAACTAATCACAAACATCCACCCCCTACAGCACTTTCAGTGTACCTCGGGGGCGGTAAAAAAGTCAACGTCTGGAAAAATCATCGTCTCTCTTTGCCGCTTCCCTGGCAGGAGGGACATGTTTCGGAGCCGCCAAGAAGCAATTGAAAATACCCTTTACCTGAGCAGAACGGACACGCCGCCGTGCTTTTTGCTGTCGTTTTCATGCGGATCACCCTTTTTCTTAATTTTCTGATAATATATCATATTTACTTGTCAAGCACCAAGTCAGAATATGTAACAAAACAACTCATGTAAGCGGAAACATTCTTTTTTTTCTTTTACATGCTTTTGATAGCGCTCTTTTTTAAAAGAAGAGAAAACCCGCGGCCGCGGGTTTTCAGAAGAATTTAAACTTCCCTTTTTTCAGCGTCAGGCCCAGCCCGCCGATCATAAAGAGCGATCGGTTGTCAATGACCTTTTTCATAAAGGACGCCGGCATGCCTTTGAGCTTCCTGCCGTATACGACTCCGACAGCGTTATGCTCACCGAGGGAGGCGACGGTTCCTTTAATGTCAGGCTTGAACTCTTCAAGCTGGCCTCCTTTAATCAAACCGCCCAGATTTTTGGCGACCGTTTCTCCTTGCTGCATCGCGATCTGAGCAGTCGGCGGGTACGGCCGTTCCGTCTCTTCATTGATAAAGAGCGAGCTGTCGCCGAGTATAAAAACGTCATCATGACCCGGCGCCCGAAGATCAGGGTTGACCTTGACACGGCCGCGCATATTTTCAAAACCCGCTTCCTCCACGATCGGATGTCCGCGCACGCCCGCCGCCCAGACAACGGTCTGGGATTTGATTTCTTCCGGCTCTTCATCTTTCTTGCCGACTGTGACACCGTCTGCGCGGCATTCTTGAACCGCGGTGCCGATTTTAAATTCAACGCCTTTGCTCTCAAGGTATTGAACGGCGTAATCGACAAGCTCCGGATCAAATCCCGGCAAAACCGTCGGGGCGGCCTCGACACAGACGATCCGGACGAGACTTTCATCTATATCATAATATCTGCATAACTCCGGCTTGCGGTTCGCAAGCTCACCGAGAAATTCAATTCCCGTAAAGCCCGCTCCGCCGACAACGATGGTTAAGCGGTCAGGGCGTTTTTCAGCCTCCGTATTGTATGTCGCAAATTGGAGCTCAATATGGTCTTTCAGCTGGCGCGACGTATTAATATTCGCGATCGGAAAAGCGAATTCTTTTAAGCCTTTAATCCCGAATGTTTCAGGGACGGCGCCAAGCCCGATGACAAGATAATCATAAGGGATGTCCCCTTGTGAAAGCGTCACCTTTTTATTTTGCACATCTATCGCTTTTACGGTATCCTGCACAAATTTGACCCGTGATTCATTGATTACATCTTTTATTTGATATCTGCAGCGGTCATGATGCAGTGTTCCTGCGCTCGCTTCATGCATCCATGTCGTTTCATAATGATAATTGTGTTTATTGACCAAAGTAATGTCAGCGTCATTTGCCCCGATATGCTTCGGAAGCCTTGTTACTGTCATTAATCCACCATAACCTGCACCTAAAACCACGATTTTGGGTTTATTCAATGCCATCACATCCACCTTCTTTTTTTTGCTGTTAGACGTATAATCAAATCAACATTTGTATTAGCTTCAGCTTATTGGCGGGATTTTATGAAATGAAATATAAAATTTTTTAGAAAACCGCACATGTCTGCATATCACCATACTATCCGGAAGAATCAGAAAACATTCAGGAAAAAACAGATTGGAATTTGTCCCCATATTAGCGGCGGCCGCAATTTTTTTCAAGAATGAAGCGGCCGGGCGGTTTTCGGCACTCGTCATCCTTTTAAATTGTATGTTATAATTAATAACAATTTTCAATTAGGAGGCAATTTGGTATGCAAGAGGATTCAAAGGTTTATGATATTACGGTCATCGGCGGCGGCCCGGTCGGCCTGTTTACCGCTTTTTACGGGGGAATGAGACAGGCGAGCGTCAAAATCATCGAGAGCCTGCCTCAGCTTGGCGGCCAGCTCAGCGCGCTGTACCCTGAAAAATATATTTATGATGTAGCCGGATTCCCGAAAATCCGCGCCCAGGAACTTGTGAACAACTTAAAAGAGCAAATGGCAAAGTTCGATCAGACCATCTGCTTAGAGCAGGCCGTTGAATCTGTTGAAAAACAGGCGGACGGTGTGTTTAAGCTTGTCACGAATTCAGAAACGCATTATTCAAAAACGGTCATTATCACCGCGGGAAACGGCGCATTTAAGCCGAGAAAGCTTGAGCTGGAATCAGCGGAACAATATGAGGGCAAAAACCTGCACTACTTCATTGACGACCTCAATCAATTCGCAGGCAGACGCGTTGCCGTTCTGGGCGGCGGCGATTCCGCGGTGGACTGGGCGCTCATGCTTGAGCCGATCGCCAAAGAAGTCAGCATCATCCACCGCCGTGATAAATTCCGCGCGCATGAGCACAGTGTCGAAAACCTGCATAATTCTAAAGTCAACGTGCTGACACCGTTTGTTCCCGCTGAACTTGTCGGTGAAGACCGGATCGAACAGCTCGTTCTCGAAGAAGTGAAAGGCGACCGTAAAGAAATCATCGAAATTGATGACCTGATCGTAAACTACGGCTTTGTTTCTTCTCTCGGACCGATTAAAAACTGGGGCCTTGAAATCGAGAAAAATTCCATCGTCGTCAAAAGCACAATGGAAACGAATATTGAAGGCTTCTTTGCCGCCGGAGATATCTGCACATATGAAGGCAAGGTCAAGCTGATCGCCAGCGGTTTCGGCGAAGCTCCGACAGCCGTGAACAACGCGAAGGCTTACATGGACCCGAAAGCGCGCGTCCAGCCTCTGCATTCTACAAGCATGTTTGAAAAATAATAAAAAAGAGTCTGTGTCATACCGGCACAGACTCTTTTTTATTTAAACATCCAAATATAATTCATGACGGTTCCGACAACAAGCGCAATGACAAGCGCCGACACGACCCAAATCGTGCCTAAAATAATCCGGTCCTGAATTTTCTGGGCTTTCGGGCTGTGCCCGGGCTGTTTTTGTTCCACACCGGCCCCTCCCTTCTTCTGCAAATCTATCTATCGTAACAAATGTCTTACAACACCCAATACTACTATGATAACCAAACTGCAAATGGATGACAAGCTGACCGGATATGAGGCAGCATGAAATCATTTGACATTCCTGACAAAACAAAGTACATTATAAAAAGACGAACATTTTAATTTTATTTAATTATATTATTCGCTTTTAGGGGTGTTATATATGGAAAATGTATTTGATTACGAAGATATTCAGCTGATTCCTGCAAAATGCATTGTGGACAGCCGATCTGAATGTGATACATCAGTTACATTGGGCGGACACACGTTTAAACTTCCGGTCGTGCCGGCCAACATGCAGACGATTATAGATGAAAACATCGCGGCCTGGCTCGCGGAAAACGGGTATTTTTATATCATGCACCGCTTCGAGCCGGAAAAACGCCTGACTTTTGTTCGGGATATGAAAGCGCGCGGACTGATTTCTTCCATCAGTGTCGGCGTGAAGGAAAATGATTACGAATTCATCCGGGAGCTGAAAGCACAGGAGCTTGTGCCGGATTATATTACCATTGATATCGCGCACGGCCATTCCAATGCCGTGATCAGCATGATTCAATTTATTAAAGAACATGTCCCGGAAAGCTTTGTCATCGCAGGGAATGTCGGAACGCCTGAAGCTGTAAGGGAGCTGGAACGTGCGGGCGCCGACGCGACAAAAGTGGGAATCGGCCCCGGGAAAGTCTGCATCACAAAGATTAAAACCGGCTTCGGAACCGGCGGATGGCAATTAGCCGCGCTTCGCTGGTGCGCAAAAGCGGCGAGCAAACCGATCATTGCTGACGGCGGTATCCGCACGCACGGCGATATCGCGAAATCCATCCGTTTCGGCGCATCTATGGTCATGATCGGATCATTATTCGCCGGCCACGAGGAATCACCGGGCCAAACGATCGAAATCGACGGCAAGCTGTACAAAGAATATTTCGGCTCCGCTTCCGAATTTCAAAAAGGCGAAAAGAAAAACGTCGAAGGCAAAAAAATGCATGTCGAACATAAAGGGTCTTTACAGGACACGCTGATTGAAATGGAGCAGGATCTGCAATCTTCCATCTCTTACGCCGGCGGCAATACACTCGAAGCCATCCGCAATGTCGACTACGTGATCGTAAAAAACTCTATTTTCAACGGCGACAGATTTTAACACACAGCAGAGCCGCTCGAAGATAAAAAAATGACATTCAATATGAATGTCATTTTTTTTATTAAATACCGGAATAAAGAGCCGCACTGGCCAACAGATTAATCACAAAAATAAACAAAAAGATGTAACGAATGAATTTATTTTGCACCGGTGCAAATATAAAGAGATATAGTCCTGCCACCCCAAAAGTAAGAACAGGAAACAGCCACTCAAAGGATAAAGAAATGATATAACCGATAATCATAACAATCGGCACACCGATTAATGATAATTTACTTCTCATATGATTTCTGCCCCTTTTACTTAAAAATTGGTGTGATGTAAGCTTCAATAATGGCAGCGGCGATCAGCAGACAAATAATTATGAGCACCAATATTCCAATATGCCTGAACATTGAAGCCATTATCTTTTTTTCCTTAGAAAAACACAGCCTGATGACCAATTCAACGCCCTTAAAACCAATGGCGCCACTTAATAATAACGCGGGAACTTCAAATATACCATGAGGAATTAGCAGTAAAAAAATCTGATAAAAAGGAACCCCGCTATGCAGATTTTCTATAATAGAGCCGCTTAAAATAAACCCGTTGGTGAATAAATAAAAGATTGAGGTCAACCCAAAGGTAAAAAAACCCGCGGCTAAAAACAGACAGGCGATTGCATTGTTTTTCAGCAGTTCAACCGCGCCTGACGAGCCGTTGTAAGACGCGGTCGAAACAAAGTGATCGGAAAAAAACGCAGCGATCACACCGCCTGAAAAAAACAGCAATGACGCGGTTAACGGAATGGCGGACGTTCTGATTGCCGGCAACATGCGGTTCATCATGTATAGATACTCTCAGCCAATTCTTCAATCTCTTCTAATGAATGCTCGGATGACTGATACTCCGCCGCAAAAACGCCTTCATGTATAATACCGATCGTATCGCACAGCGAATGCGCCAGCTCCAGCAGGTGAGTTGATAACAGGACCGTATTTCCCTGCTTGACGTACTCCTTTAATAACGTCCGTATCGTTTTACCGCTGATTAAATCAATGCCCGTCAGCGGCTCGTCAAGAATTAATATCTTTGGCTGATGAATGAGCGCGGCCGCAATTGATAATTTTTGTTTCATTCCATGTGAATATGTTTTAATCAGCTGATTTCCGTCTTGAGCAAGCTTCAGCGTCTCTAACATATTCTTTATATAATCATTTGTCCGCTGAGACGGCACTTGAAACATCTCCGCTGTAAAACGCAAGTATTCGACTCCCGTTAAGTAATCATATAAAAAAGCATGGTCGGGCACAAAACCGATATCAGCCGATATTTGCCCCCCCTCTTCTGAATCCAGTTCCTTGCCGTCAATCATGACGCGGCCTGAAGTCGGTTTAAGCAGGCCCGAAATGATTTTCAAAGTCGTTGTTTTCCCGACTCCATTAGTCCCCAGCAAAGCATAGATTGAGCCTTTTTTCACCTCAAACGAAATATCTTTCAACACCTGTTTTTCACTATAGTTTTTTTGTATATTCACTAATTTAATCATTGTTCGCAAACCTTTCCGCCATATTGATTCTGCGAAGAAACAGAAACATGACTCCATAGTTTAATAGTGTGAACAGGACAAAAATACCTGATGCCGAATGAATAAGCATCGTTTCAAGTTCCGGCTTTTTATAGATAAAATACGACGTGATCGCAGCGATTTGAAGCGACACAATGAAAATGAAAGAACTGTATAAGTTGTTATACGTCTTTGCTTTCCCCGCTTCTCCAATTTCGTACAGATGCTCCCAGTTTTTCTTAGGATACAGGGCGGTGCTTGAAATCTGGACAAGACTGTATAAAAAACCCGAACATAAAAACACAATAAACAAGTAAATCGTCAGTGCCGCGGAAGACGGAAAAAACACCGTAATCAAAATGGTGATGATGAACGAATAGATAAGAGCGGCGAGATTATAAATACATACTTTCGGAAATACCAGCTGCCACGCATGTTTGATATTCCGGTGAAACAAATGCTGATTTTTTATTTCCCCGTCAACTGATAATACTGTTTTGAGCGCATCTCCGACGAGCTGATACGAAAAGTTCGCAATGATAACCGCCGCAGACACGATGGCGGCTGCCGAATACCCGAGAAAGTGATGCGATAGAAGCGGAATACAAAAACCTAAAAACAGCATGAACAAATACAGCATACTGCCGAAGTTCCTGATAAAAAACCCGTCAATTCTCGATAAGAACAGCAGATCCTTTTGAAAAACGGCATGAAATATTTTGTTATTTCTATATAATTTCAGCTTTGGCGTAAAATCTGCGTTTGTCAAAAACATATAAGGAATAAGGTCCATTTTCTTCAGGGTGGCCGACCACAGTTTAAACATCCCCGCCGTTAAAAGGACGGCGGCCGCAAACACCGCAGCGAAAACGAGCGCGGAATGTGAGCTGAATGCTAACCATACATACGGCGTATTCATGAGGATGTTCCGGAAAGCCGGTGTCTCCGTAAAGCTTGAAATATCCTTTGCGGTATACTCCCCAAACACGAGAAGATAAACGGCATACCCGACTGCAAGCGGAACCAGCAGGCTGACGCTGAATAAAACGCCTTTCATGATTTTCAAGTAAAACAATTTGCTCCACATATTTGTAAGAAGATAAACAACATAAGAAAACAGCATAGATAAAAATAAATTGAGAAGAAAATAAACGAAGCCCAAGAAAAATACGATGATCGCCGCAGACCCCGTCATGCCTGCGCTTGATAAAAACAAAAAAACCGGAAAAACAAAAAGATACCATACGAAAATGGTTTTTTTGATCGCCTGGCCGGCAAAAACAGAAAACAGCTGTAAAAAACGAACCTTTTTTAATTGATGAATGACCTTACGCGTATCCAGCAGAAAGGCATTGTGATGTTCTTTAAAGAAGCCGGCAGCCCAAAAAAGCTGCTCAAGTGAAACGGCGATTAAAACAAATTGCCCCCATGCGCTTAGGGGCAGCTGAATCAGTTTTGTCCCGAATACAACACCGCATCCCAGGAAAACGAGATATAAACATAACAGAGAAATAATAATGGCAGACAGCAGTTTGCTGTTGAGTTGAGGAATGCCCCAATCTTCCTTTCTTTTTCGAAACGATGACAGGGTATTATATTTGATAAGAGCCGCAATTTGTTTGACTATCATACTTTCAATCCTTACATATGTATTTGGGAGAGAGGCTCTTTTTGCAGCTTGTACAAAAAGAGCAATTATTTATTGATCGATTTTACCAAGCAGCTGCGTATTTTTTGCCGTATTTCTTAATCATTGTTTTTGCTGTTGCAACGATTGCATAAGAAATCGCGCCTGCGCCTGTAACGATACCGATAAGAGAAATGATAGAAGCAATTGTTGATGCCGCATCAATAATATCAATTGCTTTTTTAGCTGCTGCTGTAGAGATGCCTAGAGTTGAAGCTAATTCAGCATTGGCTGAGAATGCATGAGCCGCCGCCACGTTTAATTCAGTTCCCGTTAATAATAGTGCATAAACCAATGTTGCTGCAGCAAGAGCCGCGCCAAACAAAATGAAAGACTTTTTATTAGATTTTACTAAGTTCATCATAACATCTCCCTACTCTGTTTTTTAATTTATAATAAAATTCAGCTTAATTGACTCTCTCCCGAGCTAAATTTTATCCGCCATAAAATAGTTTAAGAAAATAGTAAAGAGTTTTAGTAAAACAAAACATCCAGTCAAAATGATTCTCTTGCCTTTACTGAGATCGGTCAGTTTTCCTGCGGCAGCATAAAGAGCCGCGATTGATATGAGCAGAAATGGGTCCAGCAGCTGCAGACTCAAGCTGGTGCCGCCGGCAGAATATATAAGCGAGGAATCAGCCGTTAAGTAATTAACAACTGAAAGAATCAACATTTTAAATGCCGAGATTAAAGAAGTCAGTGTATATAGAAGCAAATATATTTTTTTCGGTTTTTTTGTACCGAGAATAAAAGCGGCAACGAATAACAGAAATCCGCCTATCAGAATTTCCACAAAAGTTGTGAAGATCATAAACCCTTGCAGAAACATGACAATCGTACGAACACTTTTCTCCCCGATATCATAGGTACTTTCTCCGACGGAAGAATAATACGACTGCAGAACTTTATCTGAAATACTGAATTGGAAGAGTAATGAACAGATCAAAATGATGAAAAAAGAACTTAAAAATATTTTTTTATTGCTCAATTGACCTATCATATCATCATCCTTTTCTTACAAAATAAATTAACTATTCTATACTTTTACAATTTAGTTTAATCCTATCAAAAAATCAATATCCTTTCGAAAAATATGACTTTAGGACGTGTTGACAATGAGCACATCTTTCAGATTTTTCAGTTCTATATACCCTTTATTTTTTTTTGAATTTGCAAATAGTATGATTTAGACAATTGATTTGAAGTTTTAGAAAGAACCTGTCGAAAGAGACGAAGGATATAAAAAAGGAGGATATCGTCATGTATCCTCCGGATGTATGATCGCCAGCACCTGATGATCTTCCCATTTTCCATTTATTTTTACATTTTTTCTCGCAATGCCTTCTTTATGAAAGCCAGCTTTTTCGAGCACCCGGATTGACGCCTTATTGTGCGGCATGACTCCGGCTTCTATCCGATGCAGTTTCAGCTCATTGAATGCATAATCGACTGCCAGCTTAACAGCCTTCGTCGCATAGCCTTTCCCGTTATGTTTGCCATCTAAAAAATAACCGATAAAAGCGCTTTGGAGGGAACCCCGAACCACCTGAAAAAGGCTGATCGTGCCAATCAGGGTCTGATCTTGAAGAAAAATGCCGAAGCTGTATTCTGTGTCATTTTCCCCATTCTTCAGTGATTGTTCAATTCGTTTTTTCCGGCCTTCCAGCGTATAAAAATCCTCTTGTCTCGACATGGCAAACCGTTCAAAAAACATGCGGTTTTCCGTCTGCAAAACCAGTTCTCGCTCTGCATCATTCAGGCTGAGCGGCCTGATATCAACGCTGTTCCCTTCCTGCACATGCATCGCCGTCCTTTTGTTTTGATCAGAAACGTTTTTTAATTGTCTCTCACCCATGTTATACGGTACGCTTTATCACATCAAGAAAATTCCAAGACTTCACATTCACCTTTCCTTTCGTGACCTATGTCTGATGTGAGTAACCGAAACGGAATCACAAGGTTCTTTTGTTGACTTAAACCGTGCTTTAAGCCGTATCATCATATTGTGACAAGGAAAGAATAGTTTTGGCGGGTTTCCCGATGATCCAAAAAATATATTGATTGGATTGCAGCTGCAGGATAGAAGCGGGAGCTGAAATGTTATCTAAGAAGTATGAAACAATCGGAAAAGAGGAGTTAATATGAAACTGACGGGAAATACAATACTGATTACAGGCGGAAATGCCGGAATAGGATTGGCTTTCGCAGAACGGTTTTTAAAAGCGGGAAATAAAGTCATTGTGACCGGACGGCGTGAGCACGCTCTTCAAAAAGCAAAGGAAACATTCCCGGATCTTATTACATATGTCAGTGATTTGAGCATTCCATCTGAACGTATATCACTGTTTGATTGGGTGAAAGAAAATTATCCGGAAGTGAATGTGTTAGTAAACAACGCGGGGATTCAACAACGTTTTCATGTGCTGAAAGCGGATGCGAAGGACAATTGGGACTATTTCAATAAAGAAATCACTACGAACATTGAAGCTCCCTTCCACCTGTCTATGCTGTTCGCTCCGTTTTTTGCCGGAAAAGAAGATGCGGCTGTCATTAACGTCTCTTCGGGATTGGCTTTTACACCGCTTGCCATTGCACCGATCTATTCAGCAACGAAAGCGGCGCTTCATTCATTTACAATGAGTCTGAGACATCAGCTTTCTGATTCATCTGTAGAAGTGATTGAAGTTGCGCCTCCGGCGGTGAATACAGATTTAGGCGGAGCAGGGCTGCATACTCAAGGAGAACCGCTGGATCAATTCGCTGATGGGATTTTTAAAGGACTGAAAGAGGGCAAACAAGAAATCGGGTATGGTTCTTCAGTCGAACGGCTGCGCATGCCACGGGATAAAGCCGATGAACATACGGCAAATATGTACAATGCGATGAAACATACAATTGAATAACCTCTTTGCAAAAGGAAAACCCGCTTCTGTTGAGCGGGTTTTATTTTTATTAAACAGATAAACGCCTTTCTTAACAATGGTGGAAGCGCCATCGAAAAGAAAGACGTCATATTTTTTCATCCTAAGAATAGCGGGTTGACCCTTAGCACTCTTCCGGCGTACCGGCGTTTTTGGCCGTGCGGAAAGAAGATCCGCAGCCGCAGGAAGCGATGGCATTCGGGTTGTCAATAGTGAAACCGCCGCCCATCATGGACTGTTTGAAGTCAATGATCGTGCCGGTCATAATATCAAGGCTTTCGCTGTCGACCAAAACGGTGATTCCGTGCTGTTCAAACATACTGTCTTTTTCGCCTTTTTCGTGCTCAAATCCCATTCCGTAAGACAGGCCGCTGCAGCCGCCGCCTTTTACGCCCACACGGAGAAACGCGTTTTCTTCTTCATGCTCTTTCATCATATCTTTTATATGCAAAGCCGCTGCTTCAGTGATGGTTACTGGAACAATCATAGGTAGACCTCCTTTTTTAAAAACGATGCTAGTATCTATTATAAACCTTGAGGAGAGTATTTCTCAAACGAGCTGTTTACAAATAAAAGACGCCGCTGCATACGGTTTCGGCGGGTCCCGTCATCAGCACATGCCCGTTATCCTGCCAATTAATCACAAGGTCGCCTCCCGCTAAATGAACAGTGATATCCCGGTTTCGTTCAGAAACACCGTTCAATACGGATGCGACAGCCGCCGCACAGGCGCCTGTTCCGCAAGCCTGTGTAATGCCGGAGCCGCGTTCCCATACGCGGAAATGAAGTTCATCGGCGCTGACGGTTTCCACAAATTCGACATTGACGCCTTCCGGAAATCTCGGGTCTTTTTCAATGACGGGGCCGAGCGTTGTAAGAGGCGCTTGATTGATATCCGCAACCGGAAAAACAATATGGGGGTTTCCCATTGATACGGCTGTTCCGGAAAGCTCCGTTTCTCCAAAAACAAAGGTTTCATCGATCGTCCGTTCATCTTCATTGCCGAGCATCGGCAGCTCTTTTTTGGTGAGGCGCGGTTCGCCCATATCAACGGCGACTTCACGCACAATCCCGTTGTCCTCTGTAATGTCTGCTTTCACAAGACCTGAAAGCGTCTCAATGAAAAAGGACGTTTCTTCTGTCAGCTTATGTTCGTATGCATACTTTGCCACACAGCGAAGGCCGTTGCCGCAATTTTTCCCTTCTGAGCCGTCATTATTAAAAATCCGCATTTTGACGGGCGCTTTTTCTGACGGACAGATGAGGATCATTCCGTCAGAGCCGATGCCCGTGTGAATGCTGGACACTTTAACGGCAATCTCAGCCAGCCGTTCTTCCGGCAGCTGTTCTTCAAATTGATTTACATATATATAACTGTTTCCAAGACCGTGCATCTTGGTAAAACGGAATGAATTCATATCGGCCTCCAACTTTTTTTCTTTTACTTAGTATAAAAGCTCTTCTGCTCGGACACAATACAAATATCCCCCGTTTTTCATACATAAAAGCTCCCTGCATATGCAGGGAGCTTTTATCGTTTACTAAATAAACATGCCGGCAATCGCCGCGCTGAGAAGGTTTGCGAGTGTTCCCGCAATAACCGCTCTTAATCCGAGGCGCGCAATGTCCGAACGGCGGCTTGGGGCCAAACCGCCCAGTGTGCCGAGCATAATCGCAATCGAAGAGAAGTTGGCAAATCCGCACAGCGCAAAGCTGATAATCGTAGACGTTTTTTTAGAAAAGTCCGCAATATGCGGCCCAAAGTTTGAATAAGCGACAAACTCATTCAGCACAAGTTTCTGTCCGATATAGCTTCCCGCTCCGAGCGCTTCATGCCAAGGAACGCCGATTACAAATGCGATCGGTGAAAACACGTAACCGAGAATGGATTCTAATGTAATATGTTTGAAACCGAACCAGCCGCCGATTCCGCCGAGAATTCCGTTCACTACGGCGATGAGCGCGACAAACGCAAGCAGCATGGCGCCGACATTTAGAGCAATCTGAAGGCCCGTGGACGCGCCTTTTGCCGCTGCATCAATCACGTTAGCGGCGCCTTCGCCTTCTTCGTCCATATTAAAATCGCCTTTTATCGTCTGCGTTTTTTCCGTTTCAGGTATTAAAATTTTTCCGAACACGAGACCGGCGGGAGCCGCCATAAAGCTGGCCGCCAGCAAGTATTCGATCGGAATGCCTAACAGGGCGTAACCGAAAAGCGTCGAACCCGCTACAGCCGAAAGGCCGCTCGTCATAATCGTAAACAGCTCGGAACGGGTCAATCCCGCAATCAGCGGTTTAATGGCAAGCGGTGATTCAGACTGTCCGACAAAAATATTCGCAGCCGCCGCAAGCGATTCCGTTCTGCTTGTCCCAAGAAGCTTTGACAGTCCGCCTCCGATGACGCGAAAGATGAGCTGCATGATTTTCAAGTGATACAAAACGGCAATCAGCGCTGAGAAAAAGATAATGACCGGCAGAACGCTCAGCGCAAAAGCCGGGCTGCTGCCCACTTTTAACAGCGGGCCAAAAATAAAGCTGATGCCTTCGTTCGCATAATCAATGAGAAGCTGCACACGGCTTGAGAACCATAAAAATACGGCCCGTCCGGCGTCCCACTTTAATACGATGAATCCGAAGGCCATTTGTAAACATAAACCGACAATGACGGTTCGCAGGTTAATTTTGCTTTTCTTCTCTGATAACAAAAAAGCAATGGCTAATATAGCAACTGCCCCGAGCAGCCCCCAAACGATATTCAATGAATCCACCTCTAAAATTTTATTTAAAAAAAGTCTTTATTAAGATAACAATATTTATTTTTGCTGTCTACAAATTTTTTATTTTGCCAAAACCCGGGCGCAATAAAAAAGAGGCCCCGTTCGGAGCCTCTGATTAAAACATCGGATTTTCTTCTATGAATGTATATATGTTGTCAACCAATTCAGCAGGCGTGCCCCCCGTGACCACTTCGCCGTTGACCAGGGCGAACAGGGACTCCATGCATTTCCCGCAATAGCTTAAACAGCCGTATTCAAGCACGTCCAAGTTCGGATCCTTCTCTAAGATCTCAAGTGCTTCCTGGGAACCGCGCGCTAAATTGCTGACACAGAATTCAATCATCGGATTCATGCGGTTTCACCTCACATATGTACCTTATCCTAACGGAATTTCCTCTATTCGTCAAAGATCCGGTTTCACGCTCAATGTTATCGTAACATATTAATTCAGGTTAAAGGTTTTACTATTACGTGTTTTCTGGTCAATTTGTAGGTTATTTTAAAACTATTATTGTGGTTTTAGATCAAATTCGATATAATTCTAGATGTTATTTTACATAGTTCGTTATTTTGTAACAACATTGACTACCATATTTTTCGGGCAAAAGGGGAATCATTATGAAAAAATTGGTCTTGATCGGCGGGGGTTACGGAAACATGCGGGTGCTGCACCGCTTACTGCCGAACCAGCTTCCGTCAGATATATCCATCACGCTGATTGACAGAAACCCGTATCACTGCTTAAAAACAGAATATTATGCGCTCGCCGCCGGCACGATTTCTGATCATCATATCAGGGTGTCTTTTCCTGAGCATCCGAATCTGGATGTTCAATACGGTGAGGTGGCTTCCGTCGACACGAAAAACAAACAGGTTCTGTTTCATGACCGCGAACCGATTTCTTACGATGACGCGGTGATCGGACTGGGCTGCGAGGATAAGTATCATAACGTGCCCGGCGCGCCGGAACATACTTACAGCATTCAGACCATTGATCAGTCACGCGAGGCCTATCAAAAGCTGAACAACCTCGGCGCCAATGCATCTGTCGCTATCGTCGGAGCGGGATTAAGCGGCGTGGAGCTTGCCAGTGAATTAAGAGAGAGCCGTGACGATCTGAAGATTATGTTATTTGACCGGGGCGACCTGATTTTATCAAGCTTTCCGAAAAGACTCAGCAAGTACGTTCAAAAATGGTTTGAAGAACACGGCGTCACCATTATCAATAATGCGAATATTACAAAAGTGGAAGACGGCATCGTTTATAATCATGATGAAGGAATACCGGCCGATGCCATCGTGTGGACGGCGGGAATTCAGCCGAATAAAGCCGTCAGAGAACTGGACGCTGAAAAAGACCCGCAAGGCCGCATCGTTTTAACACCGCATCACAACCTTCCGGGCGATGAGCATGTTTACGTCGTCGGTGATTGCGCGAGCCTGCCGCATGCGCCGAGCGCCCAGCTGGCTGAAGCGCAAGCGGAACAAATTGTGCAGATTCTCCTGAAACGCTGGAACAATGAAGAGCTGCCGGAAACAATGCCGCAATTTAAGCTGAAAGGCGTTCTCGGTTCACTCGGAAAAAAAGCGGGCTTCGGTCTTGTCAACGACCGTCCGCTCATCGGGCGTGTGCCCCGTTTATTAAAATCAGGCCTTTTATGGATGTACAAGCATCATAACGGCTGATAAGAAAAAAGCCGCTGATTGCGATCAGCGGCCATTTTTAAGAGCCTGCAACATAGCCGCGCTTTTCCATTTCTTCATATATATCTTTTAAATGCGGATTCCCTTCCCCCACAATGACATCCTCCACCAGCACGAGCGGGTAGAAAAATTCATCGTTTCTGATGCGCTCCGCAAGCTCTTCTGTCTCCTTTTGCTGAGGCGGTGCGTCAATATCAATATACCGCATGTTAAAAGGCTGCTCCGGATATTTCCGTTTCAGCGCCGCCTCCAGCCATTCAAACGTATCTTTGGCGCTCGGCATATTCACGCAGCTTGCGCAAAGCGTTTCAGCGCCGTAAACACTGAGCGTAACCGGCTTTGTCATGTATATCATCCCCTTTACACCAGTATACAAAGGACGGAGCAGCTTTTGTATAAAAAACGGTTTTTATGTTCAAGTTTAAATATGCTATAATGGGGAAAGCAGCTTTGCAAACCAAACATTAGATTTTTACCGTTACTGTGAATATAATGGTTTTATGTATATGAAAGGAGCGAATCTCATGACTGAGGTTGAAATGAAAGAGCAAGTACAGGAAGTATTGGATAAATTACGTCCGTTTCTGCTTCGTGACGGCGGTGACTGTGAGCTTGTTGACGTAGACGAAGGCATCGTAAAGCTTCGCCTCCTTGGCGCATGCGGCAGCTGCCCAAGTTCAACGATTACGCTGAAAGCCGGAATTGAACGCGCCCTTCTTGAAGAAGTACCGGGTGTCGTTGAAGTAGAACAAGTATTTTAATCATAAAACCAGGCTGCATGACAGCCTGGTTTTTTTATTTTTTACAAATAGTCATCAAACCATGAACAAATATAACGGATGCGTTTCATCCGCTGTTCCGGATGGCCGCTTCTCGACAGCTCATGCGTGGCTTTCGGAAACCGGATGAACGACGTCGTTTTGTTCAGTTTCTTCAACGCGGTAAAGAGCTGCTCGGCCTGCTCTATCGGACAGCGGTCATCTCGCTCACCGTGCAGAATCAAAAGCGGCGTCGAAACGCGGGACGCATATTTTACAGGAGAACGATCCCAAAGCTTATCCGCTTCCTCAAACAAATCATGCCCGAGCTGCCAGTCGGTAAAAAAGAAACCGATATCGCTGACACCGTGGAAGCTGAACCAATTTGAAATGGAGCGCTGCGTGACGGCTGCTTTAAAACGGTCTGTCTGCCCGACAATCCAATTCGTCATAAACCCTCCGTAGCTTCCGCCCGTCACACCGAGACGGCCGCTGTCAATAAACGGATACGCCTGAATGGCTTCATCCACCGCCTGCATGACATCACGGTAATCTCCGCCTCCGTAATCACCCCTGACACGATTGACAAAATCCTGCCCGTAGCCATGGCTTCCTCTTGGGTTGACATACACGACAGCATATCCTTGTGCGGCCAGCACTTGGAATTCGTGAAAATACGTATGGCCGTACATCATGTGAGGCCCGCCGTGTATGTATAGAATGAGGGGATAAGTTTGATCTTCTTCAAAAACGGCGGGCTTTAAAAACCAGCCGTTTACCGTCTGCCCGTCCTTTGTTTCATATTGCAGCTTTTCCGGCACGGATATGATACGCTCCTCAATAAACCGATCATTGTCAAATGTCAATTGCTTCTCTTCCCCATCTTCAAGTGAAATGCTGTAAAGCTCGGAAGGCTGTGCGGGTTTGGCAATGACAGCGATACAGCTTTTCTGATCAGGATGAAAAGCAAAACCGTTCACATACTCTTCTTCTAATCGGATCGGATATACGAGGCCGTCAATCGAGATATAATAAATACCGGTGCTTCCCTGCTCGCTCCCGAGAACGTAAAAGCCCTGCCCGTCGTTTGTCCATACCGGCCGGGGCGTCACTCCTCCTATGATTGAATCCGCAATCAGCGCATCGCTCAAATGAACATCCAGCATGTCGGTCAGGCAGGACAGCCGCTCAGTTTTCACGTCGTACAGCCACGCTTTTTCTAAAGTCGCATTGCGAAATTCATTTTCATGGCCCAGCATCGCGATATAAGAACCGTCCGGTGAAAACACGCAGGAACCGAAAGAACCGCGGTGCGGCGTAATCTGCTTCAGGCTTCCGTCCGCCAGATTCATCAGATAGACATCGCTCGGCTTTCCGGCGTCACCCGGCTCGTATAAATTGGCGGTAAACGCAAGCTGCCTGCCATCCGTTGAAAAGGCCGCGCCATAATGATCCGCTTCATGATCCGTCAGCTGCTGAATCTCCCCCGTTTCAAGATGAATCAGCACAAGCTGGACCCAGCTTCCGTTCAGCAGGCCTTTCCCGTCACGTTTATATGTTAATGACTGGATGTCAACCGGCTCATACTCGTCATGCTTCTTTTTTTCTTTCTCATCGGCGCGCTCCGCTGATGTCAGACTGACGGACACAAGCACGGATCTGCCGTCGGGCGCCCATATCGGATCTGATACACCCCAAGGAATATCGGCCGCCTGCTCCGCCTCTCCGCCGGCAGCGTCGATGATGTACAGCTGAGGGATGCCGTTCTCCCTGTCAGAAACAAAGGCGAGTCGCCGTCCGTCAGGCGACCACCGCGGACTTGTATTTCTGTTGTCCCCGAAAGTCCAAGGGTTTGAGATGCCGGATTCTGTGTCATATACCATAATGGCTGAGGAATAGGCATCACGCTTATGATTGACTGTTGTCCGGACGTAAGCGGCTCTTCTGCCGTCAGGGGCATATTGCGGGTCTGTCACGGATACGAGAGTCGCAATGTCCTCCTCGGTTATGAGTTTTTTCAAATCGTTTCTCCTCCTTTTCTTTTTTATTTCGCTTCCCTAAATAAAAATCCTTCTCCAGAAAAAGAAAGCGTCCTTCTCTGATGGGAAGAACGCTTTTTTATCATTATACACTTTTCACCTGCTCTAAAGGATTCCGTTCAATTACGCTTCCTTCTGACGGGACGGTAAGCGCCGCAATCTCACAGTGGGGGAAATGCTCAGAAAGCTGTTTTCTCAGCTCTTCTCCCTTTCCTTTTTCAATCAGGACAAGAATCGTCGGTCCCGCTCCGCTCAGCGCCGTTCCGTAAGCGCCTTTCATTTCGGCCGCATGTTCCACCTTTGAAAGCTCAGGAACAAGCATGGCGCGGTACGGCTGATGGAGGATGTCTTTTCTCATCATTTTCCCGGCGAGCGCCCAGTCATTTGACATGATCGCAGCAACGAGAAGGTTGCTGACGGCGCTTGCTTTAACGGCGCGTCGATACGGCAGCTCTTTCGGGAGCACGTCTCTTGCGTCCCTGGTCAGAACTTCGTAAAACGGAATGACTGCCACAACGTCGATATCCGCTTCGGCAACACGCACGATATGTGTTTCACCTTCTTCGTGAAGGCCGATCACAAGCCCTCCTGCAAGGGAAGCAGCGGCATTATCAGGGTGCCCCTCTTCAAGACTGGCTAAGTGCAGTTTGTCGCTTTCCGACAGCTGCAGGCCGCATAACTCATCCGCAAGCTCAATGGCGGCGACGATAGCGGCCGCGCTGCTTCCGAGACCCCGTGCAAGGGGGATGTCACTCCATACTTTGACATGGGCGGGCGGCAGCTCTTTTTGATAGCGGTCAGCCGTCCGTTTGGCGACTTGGTAGATGAGGTTGTCCGTTCCTTGAGGGATGCCCGCGACAGTTTCGGTTTCCGCCGAGAACTGCCATTCATCGTTTCGGAAAACCGAAAGCTTCAAGTATCTGCTGAGCGCCATCCCGACGGAATCAAACCCGGGCCCTAAGTTGGCTGTGCTTCCCGGAACCGTAATGGAAAACAGCATCTCCGCCTCATTCATACACGCGCCGCTCCATTTAAGTATTCCAGTATGCTGTCCTCATCTGTCGGCAGCGTGATCGGTTTTATGTCAGATACGTCTACAGCCGTGTTCGGATCTTTCAGGCCGTTTCCGGTCAAAACTGCGACAACCTTGCTGCCTTTTGGAATTTCACCGGATTTCACCTGTTTCAAAACGCCGGCGATGGATGCACAGGAGCCCGGTTCGGCAAACACGCCTTCTTCACGGGCAATCAGCTGATAAGCGTGAAGAATTTCTTCATCTGTGACTTCATCAATTTTTCCGGCTGATTCCTCCGCAGCGAGCACGGCTTTGTCCCAGCTGGCGGGATTCCCGATTCGGATTGCCGTCGCAACGGTTTCTGGATTTTTAATGACTTCGCCGCGGACGATGGCCGCAGAACCTTCCGCCTCAAAACCGCGCATTTTCGGAAGTCCGGTGCCCTTTTTCTCATGATATTCTTTGAACCCTTTCCAGTAGGCCGTGATATTCCCGGCGTTACCTACCGGGATCGCCAGAATGTCCGGCGCTCCGCCGAGCTGTTCGCATACTTCAAAGGCCGCTGTTTTTTGCCCTTCAATCCGGTAAGGGTTTACTGAATTCACTAATGCAATCGGTGATTTTTCACAAATCGACCGGACGATGGCCAGCGCGTCGTCAAAGTTTCCGTCAATCGCAATGATTTCCGCACCGTACATGACGGCCTGCGCAAGTTTTCCGAAGGCGATTTTTCCGTCCGGGATGATGACGATGCATTTCATGCCGGCTCTCGCCGCGTATGCCGCAGCCGCCGCGGATGTGTTGCCTGTAGAGGCGCACATGATGGTATCATTGCCTTCTTCTTTCGCTTTGGCGACCGCCATGACCATGCCGCGGTCTTTAAAGGATCCCGTCGGATTAACGCCCTCTGTTTTCACATGCAGTTCAATTCCGAGCTTTTCGGAAAGCTTCGGCAGGTGAATCAACGGCGTGTTGCCTTCATGCAATGTCAGGGCCGGCGTCCGATCCGTCACCGGCAGAAATTCTTTATATTGATGGATGAGTCCTTTCCACATTAGCTCCAACCGTTCCCTTCTACGCGATATGTGCTTTTTACTTCTTGTACGACTTCGAGGTCATTTAAGTTTTGCAGAATGTCACTGAAATCTTCTTCCGATGTATGATGCGTGACGATGACGATTTCCGCGAGGTCGTCGTGGCCTTTAATCGGCAGCTGCAGAATTTTTTCAAAGCTGACGCCGCGCTCTGAGAAGGCCGATGTGATTTTTGAAAAAGAGCCGACCTGGTCTTTGACGTGAATTCTTAAAAACTGCTGGGCATAGATATCAGACGGCTGCTTCAGATTTCTTTCAAACTGCGGGGCGACAAAGCTGTTTCCGTTTACGCCGAGACGCATGTTTTTCATGACCGCGACCAGATCGGAAACGACCGATGTCGCAGTCGGCATGCTTCCGGCTCCGGGGCCGTAAAACATCGTTTCGCCGACGGCTTCTCCGTACACGTAAACGGCATTAAACTCGTTATGCACCGCAGAGAGCGGATGATGATCCGGAAGCAGTGTCGGCTGAACGCTGACTTCGATTTTATTGTCATCACGCTGGGCGATGCCGATCAGCTTCATCGTATAGCCGAGCCGTTTGCTGAAGCTGATATCTTCATCCGTAATCCGGGAAATTCCTTTTACTTTGACATCGTCCAGATCAACGTCCATAGAGAAGCCGAGACGGGCTAAAATCGCCATCTTGCGCGCGGCATCGAGCCCTTCTACATCGGCGGTCGGGTCCGCTTCCGCGAATCCGAGATCCTGCGCTTCCTTCAGCACTTCTTCATACGGGCTTTTTTCTTTAATCATTTTCGTTAAGATGAAGTTCGTCGTTCCGTTGACGATTCCCATCATTTTTGTGATCCGGTCAGAGGAAAGGCCTTCTTCGAGCGTGCGTAAAATCGGGATTCCGCCGGCGACACTCGCTTCATAATACAAGTCACAGCCATTTTCCTTTGCGGCGGCTAAAAGCTCCGAGCCATATACGGCGATCAGATCTTTATTTGCGGTCACAACATGTTTTTTCGCTTTCAAGGCGTCAAGAAGATATTGCTTCGTCTGTTCGACACCGCCTATGACTTCAATAATCACGTCGACCTCAGGGTCATCGATTACATCATAGACTTCTGTCGTCAGCACTTCTTTCGGCAGGTCTGCGTCTCGTTTTTTATCAATATCTTTAACTAGCACTTTTTTGATCGTCACCGGACAGCCGACCTGGTGCATAAGCTTATCCTGATGATCTTGTATAATTTTGACGACTCCGCTTCCCACGGTTCCCAGTCCTAACAGTCCAATACGAATCGCTTCCAAAGAGAAACTCCACCTTTCTTCCTTTCGTCCACTAGAAAAGGACAATTGTTAACCCTTCACAGACATTTAAGTTACAAATATTATATAAGCCCGTATTTGTTTTGACAAGCGGCTGAATATTGTTTCTACGGCTATGAAAACGCTTAACACACTGATATGACAAGATTCCCTATTTTCTAAATATTTTTACGTCATATTTTCTTACGAACTGATTCCTTTTCCGAGCCACGCCACAGGCGGGACAAAAACCTGCGCCGACCTGACATTCATCATGTTGTGACATGTCTGTAAAAACTGTTCATAGCGGGTGCAGTCGGCAAGAATGTAGTCAAGCTGCTCTTCGTAAAACTGTTTTTCAGAATCATGAGAAATGTAATAGCTCTCCACCGTCTCGAAGAAATGGAGCGGAAACAGCAGGCGGCTGTAAAACAGGCGCTTGGAAAAGGAGGATAACGGCGTAACTTGCTCATATTCCTGCAGAAACAAAAAACCATCTTTGAGCAGGTCGTCACGATGATACAAATATGTGCTGCGCATATATTCCGCAATATCACGGGCGGCATGGTCGAATACCCAATCGCCCGGAATGCGGATCAGTGATTCCTCCGACCAGGTATCCCGTTCCATCCGCTGATGGCAGATTGTCCCCGAGTCTTCTGCGCCGGGATTGTCATCCAGCTCCGTATCCACTAAATATTGAATGGCGTTTTCCGCTAAGCCCGAATAATAAGGAAATGCTTCGATCATTTTCTTTTCGAACGGTTCAAGCGGAGACATATGAATTTTCTGCATCCAGAATGATTCCAGCTGATCCACCCGTTTTCCCCATAAGTCCTTCCATTGGCCGATCCTGCCCGCTTCTTTCACTTCGTACGGAAAACCCCGCCCTTTTCTGTGAAATTCGGCAAGCTCCCCTCCGACAGAAAACGACCGGTTTGAGACGGGAATCGGCGCTTTTAAGAGCGCATACGTTTTGCCTTCGTCCTCAAAGGTCAGTTCTCCTTCCTTCGTAAAGATAAACACTGAAACGTATGGGTCACTTTGTTCTTGTAAATACTGACTCATGTAGTAAAGCTCCGTCAGCTCTGATTGCGAAAACCCGGAAACGGGAATTATAAGAAAGAAGGAATTAGGCGTCTGGAAGCATTGGTATTTCTGATAAACGGAAAGCTGTCTGACGTGGATGCCGTACTTTTCTTTAATGATGCTTTTCATCATAATCACCTGCCTGAAAAATTAGAGCTATTCACATCGTAGTCATACGCCGGCGGAATTATGAATACATATTGTAATCCTTTGAATCAAGTGGAGAAACATCGTACACATCGGAAGGATGTTGTATAAACTAGTAAAAAAAGATTGGGTGAAGCAAATGTCAGAAAAGGAACAACTGAATCAGGTGGAAGCTGTCGCCAGGGCGCGTTTAAAAGAACGGGGGGTTGAGACGGCCGATATCGCCGAGCTGGTGTATTTCCTTCAAAAAAAATATCATCCTGATTTGACGATGGAGGTATGCAGGCTCAATGTGGACCGTGTCATCGCAAAACGCGAGGTGCAAAACGCCATTTTAACAGGAATAGAATTAGATGTGCTCGCCGAACAAAAAAAGCTGTCTGAACCGCTTCAGACCATTCTGGCGATTGATGAAAGCCTGTATGGGGTTGACGAGGTGCTCGCCTTCTCTATCGTGAATATATACGGCTCGATCGGCTTTACGAATTACGGCTACATTGACAAAGAAAAACCCGGCATTCTCGGGCGGTTAAATGATAAATCTACGGGCGAATGCCATACGTTTCTTGATGATATCGTCGGCGCAATCGCAGCAGCGGCTTCAAGCCGGCTTGCTCACAGCGCCAGAAATACAGAATAAGGACGGCCGTCATGGCCGTCCCTTTTTTTATAGATGTTCAATCCATTCGGTTAAAGAGTCAATCGCATATGTCGGTTTTTGGTCATAACCGGCCATATGTTCACGCTTTGTCACTCCGGTGTGAACCAGCAGCGTATCCATTCCGGCATTGATGCCGGCCATAATATCCGTTGCATAGTTATCGCCGACCATGAGTGTTTCGGAAATATCCGTTCCGAGCACACGCATCGCCTGTTCCATAATAATGGATTCAGGCTTGCCGATAAAGACAGGCTCAACGCCCGTTGACACCGTCAAAACGGATGTGAGCGAACCGTTCCCTGGTAAAAGCCCTCTTTCAGTCGGAATGGCGACGTCGCCGTTTGTTGAAATGAACCGGGCACCGTTTCTGATCGCAAGGCATCCCGTTGCCAACTTTTCATATGTAATGCCGCGGTCGATTCCCACAACGACAAAGTCCGCGTTTTCTTCTCCGAAGCTCAGCCCGTTTTCTTCAATGGCCTGACGGATGCCTTCTTCGCCAATTACATACACCGACGCGTGTTTTTTCTGCTGGGCGATATGCTGCGCAGTCGCCATGCTCGTCGTGAAGACCTGCTCTTCAGATGCCGGAATGTCAAAGCTCATCAGCTTGTCCGCCACCTGCTTCGGCGTCCGGGAAGAATTGTTCGTCACGAATAAATACGGAATGCCGCGCGCTTTAAGCGTTCTCACGAATTCACACGCTTCTTCGATTTTTTCCGTCCCGTTGTACATTGTGCCGTCCAAATCTATCAAATATCCTTTATAATCCTTCATACTCAACACTCCTGTGGATTTTCTCACTCGTTGTTATTTAAATGCGGAAACAGGCCCTAATTCTGATTCCAGGTAGGTTCTTACACGGGCCGGAAAGGCTTTCAGCACATCTCTGTTTGACGTGATCAGCGTAAACAGCTCCTGATGGTCGGCATGCTGATATTCCTGGACAAGCTGCTTTCTGGAAGAGATCAGCTGCTTCAGCTTATTCCCTTCATCCTCAGCTACCACCTTTTCATCCGTCAGAATATCCATGATGTCGTCATAACTGCCCGGATCGCGCATGATAAAGCCGTCAATCATATCATTTCCGACATCGAGAATGCATTCGATCATAAGATGGCTGATCCGCTCAAGCGCCCTTTTTTCGATTTCGCTCTGCCATGCAGGCGTGCTGTCAAACAGCGCCAGCTGGGTCTCAAAAAAACGGAGTGTTTGTTCGATATTATTTCTGTCAACAAAATACACGTGACAGCATCCCCTTCTGCATCAATTATTTTCTGATTCGTTTTAAAACAAAATACGCGCAGCCGAAATTGCAGTATTCGTAAATGTATTCGTCCAATGTGCTGATTTTCGTTTCAAAGGTTGCTTTTTGATTCTGGTCATCAAAGAAGCCTTTGAGCCGCAGCTGACTGTATCCCCAGTCTCCCACAATGTAATCATATTTATTTAATATGTCCGAATAGCGGGCTTTGAACGCTTCTTCATTAAAGCCGTTTTTAAAATCGTGTACGAGTTCAAACTCGGCATTTTGAATAAGAATCATGTCTTCACCTCTTTTATCACTCTTTACTATCATAATTCATTGACTTCTGTCCATCAATTGCAAAATGAGACGGTTCGGACGGACGGAGAATTTTTCCTCTTTATATCCAGTGTAGCGGTTCAGACGATCCTTATTCAAGAATGACTTTTTCCCTGCAAAAACGGCTCCATCACAAAAAACCCAAAACCTGCGGCGTTTTGGGTTTTTTCGGCTTATCTTATGCTTGGGCCTGACGTTTTTTAGACGCTTCGTTCACTTGTTCATCCGCATGGTAGGAAGAACGGACAAGCGGGCCTGCTTCACAGTGGCTGAAGCCTTTTTGCATCGCGATTTCTTTCAGTTCGGCAAATTCGTCCGGATGATAATATTTTTGGACTTTTAAATGTTTTTTCGACGGCTGCAGGTATTGGCCGATCGCCATGATGTCGACATTGTTCGCAAGCAGGTCGTCCATCACTTCAATAATTTCTTCCTTCGTTTCGCCGAGACCGATCATAATGCTTGATTTCGTCGGGATGTCAGGCTGCATTTCTTTCGCACGGCGCAAGAATTCCAAAGAACGGTCATATGTTGCGCGGGCCCGGACTCTCGGTGTCAGGCGGCGGACGGTTTCAATGTTGTGGTTCAGAATATCAGGACGGGTATCCATTAATGTTTTCAGGTTGTCGTAATTTCCGCCCATATCGGATGGCAGCACTTCAATTGTCGTGAACGGGCTTTTTCTGCGGATCGCCCGGACCGTTTCCGCAAAGACGCCTGCTCCGCCGTCTTTCTGATCATCACGCGCTACGGCCGTGATGACGGCGTGTTTTAAATTCATCAGCGCGACGGAATCAGCTACGCGTTCCGGTTCCTGCAGATCCAGCTCAGTCGGCAGTCCCGTTTTTACAGCGCAGAAGCGGCATGCTCTCGTACAGACGGAACCGAGAATCATGAACGTCGCCGTACGTCTGACAGCCCAGCATTCATGGATGTTCGGGCATTTTGCTTCTTCACATACGGTATGCAGATTATTTTCACGCATTAATTTTTTCAGGCCCGTATAGTTTTCATTCGTGTTCAGCTTTATTTTGAGCCATTCCGGCTTTCTCAGATGCTCGTCTTTCTTTGCCATTTCCCCATCATCTCCATTATCCCTTTATTCATGTTCGTGTGCGAAAAATTTCTATTTCACGATGGATGTAAAACTTGCGGATTTCTATTCAATAGTCACTTTAACATAGGAAAAATTTCTCGACAAGGGAAGAGAATTACTTACATTTTCTCGGATTGTTGCCGCAAACTATGTGTATTCAATCCTGAAAGGAGATCATGTTGTGAAAGTTCTGTTATCTGCTCTTCTCCTTTTATCAGTTTTCTGTCCGGCTGCAAGCGGGAAAGAACAATCGGCTCCTGTTTACGGCGAACGGATGCAGTTGTACCGCAAAGCCGAAGCAGTCACGCAGATTCCTTGGTATGTGCTTGCGGCGGTTGATCAATATGAAGAAAATGTCCGCTCGAACCGAAAGGATCTGCCGGAAAAAGCGGGAATCATCAGCATTTATATTCCGGATCATTTGTGGAGCGGCCCCGAAAATCCAAATCCTAAGGACGATGCGCCTCTCAGCATTAAAGTATTTGACGGGATCGGCCTGGACGGCGACGGCGACGGAAAAGCCGAGGTCAGCAATGATGAGGATATCCTTTATACATTTGCTCAGTATTTAGCGGGATTCGGAACGGATCTTGACCATATCCGCATCGGCCTCTGGAATTATTACCGCCGTGATCAGACGGTCGGCATTATCACCGAATTCATGACACTGTTTAAAACGTTCGGCCGCCTTGATCTCGGAGAGCACGCCTTTCCGCTTCCCGTGAAGACGGATTACAGCTACCGCAGCACGTGGGGCGCCGCCCGGGGTTTCGGCGGGCGCCGGATTCACGAAGGAACGGATCTGTTCGCTCATTACGGGCTTCCCGTCAGATCGACCTGCTACGGTATTGTTGAAATGAAGGGCTGGAACCGTTTCGGCGGCTGGAGAATCGGCATCAGGGATATCAATAACACGTATCACTACTTCGCTCACCTGAACGGCTTTGCAAAAGGTGTGCATAAAGGCCAGATCGTCAAACCCGGAGAAGTGATCGGCTCTGTCGGCAGTTCCGGATACGGACCGCCGGGCACCGCGGGAAAATTTCCGCCGCATCTTCACTACGGGATGTATAAAGATAACGGCAGATCGGAATGGTCCTTTGACCCGTATCCTCATTTAAGGGCATGGGAACGTAAAGAAATCCGCAGGAAAAAGTAAACACACAGCCGCCAGGAAAGATTGCGGCTGTGTGTTTTTATTTATCTTTCTTCTGTTTTTCATTCGGCAGCTGGACGGAAGGCGTCACACCTGACCCGCCGCTTCCGTTATAAAACTGCGGCACCTCTCCTTGAATCGCTTTAATGGAGACCGGAATATTATTTGTCACGACTGAAGTCTTACTGGCAAACGGAATAATGACCTTCACTTTAATCTCCACGAAAATACTGATATCAATCAGGGCATTGTTAATGCCGTACGGCTTTATTTTTGTTTTCACATCAGTTAACGCATCGCCGATCAAGTTAAAGCGCACGGGGATTTTCGGCCCGAGATTTCCGAGAATGCTGTTTCCCGTGACCTGCCCTAAGGGAATATCGATCATAATTTCATCGGCCGTTTTCGCGCCTTTTTCTGTTTCATGCTGCTTATTGTTCGACTCCACTTCCTTCAGATGAGCCTGAAGCTGCTTTGTCACTTTCGCCTTCATGCTGTTGACCATTTGTGTATTAAAATCCATCGTTGTGACTTTTCCGTTTTCATCCGTTTTCATATCGACCATATCTTTCACATTGTCGCTGTGAGACATGTATTCCTCAATGGATTCCGTAATGACCTCTGTCGCCACCCGTTTAGTTTCCATTTCTCCGATGTTCATCAGCACCGGTTTGATTGAGGAGTTGATCATCCAGAGGCTGATGACTGTTGATATGATAAAAAAAGCAAACGACAGAAGAAGCACATATCGAAAAGGCAAAGGCCCTCTCTTGCGAAGAGCGCTCCGGTATCTAGGCAAGAAAAATCCCCCCTTACATATCACAATGTATGCTTGTAAGAGGGGACATAGTATTTTATTTTCACTCTTAAAAAGTCCCGCTTACCTTCACTCGGGTGAAATGGAATGGCGGACAGCTATATGACATTACGGCTGCTGCGCGAGCTTCCAGGCGAGCAGATCTCTTAAAAACTCCGGCATAAAGTATTGCTTTTCTTTTGAATCGCGGATGTAAGGGAACAGCTTTCCGAGTGTAAACATGTCGAGAACGGCAACCGAGTATATCCGCTCCGGATCAATCTCTTCTCCGTTCACTTTCACATTGAGGAGATGCGTCACACCGTCTTCAAGAATGCCGGCCTCTGCCTCCGCTCCGGCATATACCATCCTGCCCATCACTTCCCCGCGGAAGCCGAGGCCTTTTATCCGCAGCTGCTCCATTTGTTCCGAGGCGGCCTGGCTGATTGTTTCCTGGAGTTCCCTTCCTGAAAGACGCACGGCGACCGGATTGATCGGATGAGGGCAGATGCGGTGCAGGTCAAGTTTTGTGACAGGCCCCTTCTGTAAAGGCCCCAAAATGACGCCTGAATTCACCATGCTGACTTCACAGCCGCACCAGCTTTTCAGCGCTTCGGCTAATAGAAGCGGGAGCGGCGATTCCTCAAACCACTTCACGCCGGCTTCTTCATTCAGATTGGCGACTTGTTCGGAGAGCAGGTTTTCCGCTTCCCGTTCTTTCTCTTTCAGAAAAGCCGCCGTATCTTCAGATTCCCCGTGCCAATCAGCCATTTTCTGTACAGATGCCTGTTTGCTGACAATGGTTCGTGATTCACTTTCTATCGTCAGCTCGACACAGCCGACATAGTTCCCGTATTTCTCCGCACATGCAAGCAATACGCCGTTTATGTCCTGTCCGTCCTCAAGAAGGTGGTGCGTATGTGATTCAAGAATGACATCGATGTCCGGAAATTTTTCCGCTGCTGCCCGGTCATCGATCAGGCCTAAATGAGAAAGCAGAATGATGATGTCCGCTTTGCCCTTGATATCGTCAAGTGATTCTTGAATGCTTTTTTCCGCATCCGTCACCGTCCAGCCGAGTTTTTGATAGACGGGATAATACGGCACCGTGACGCCGAGTATGCCGGCGGTCATCCCGTTTTTCAGCGTTTTAATCACGTAGGGCTCGGCCCATTCCGGCCGCTGTCCGTCCGCGTCAAACAGGTTGGACACAATGACGGGAAACGCGGCATGGGTATATAAATCCGCCAGCTCATCGTGAGGCAGCGTAATTCCTTCATTATTCCCGACGGCAGCCGCATCGATCTCAAGCCGGTTTAACAAGCCGACATTCGCTTTGCCGAAGGTCGCTTCCGTTATCATTTGGAATCGGTCCATATGATCGCCGATGTCAAATACGAGTGTTTCCTCCCCGTTTTTTTCATGCTCACTTCTCTTCTGCTCAATATAATGTACGATTTTCGGCCAATTTTCGAAATGGCTGTGCAAATCATTCGTATGATATAAACGGAGCTTCTCTAACATACCATCTCTCCTACCTTTTAGCTGAATATCCCTTGATAAATTAATTCACAGCCGATCAAAATCAAGACGACCCGCATGAAAAGCACGATCGTTTTCGTCTGCACCCGCTTATTGACCCACGCGCCCATTTTGCCGCCGAACCACGCGCCCGGAACGAGGCACAGCGCATACAGCCAATTGACATGGCCCTCTGCGATATGTGACACGGAACCCGTCACGGAGGATAAGAAAATAATGAGCATTGACGTCGCCACAGCCACTTTCGGCGGGAACAAAAATAACAGCATCATGGCCGGAACCATAAGAGAGCCGCCGCCAATGCCGAAAAGACCGCCCAATAAACCGACGAAAAAGGCAATCACGATACCGGTGAAAATACGGTACGAATATGTATAAAGCTCACCTGATTCATCCTCATATGTCCGGATCATGCCTTTATGCGCTTTATTGACCGGTTTTGCTTTCGCCTTCAGCATTAATGTAATGGAAATCAAAATCATAAAAAATCCGAACCAGACGGAAAACGTATGCGCATTAAAAAGTTTAGACAAATACGCGCCGATGATGCTTCCCGGGCCGGAACCGATAAAAAAGATCAGTCCGCTTTTGTAGTCAACGGTTTTATATTTCATATAGGCCAGAGTTGATGACAGTCCCGTAAAAATAATCACCAAAAGGGACGTGCCGATGGCAGTCTGCGGTGTTACGTCATGAAAAAACGGAGTCATCGTGCTTAAATAGAGCATCGCCGGCACGATGATAATTCCTCCCCCAAGCCCGATCAGGCTGCCGACCGTTCCCGCGATAAATCCCAATATGATCAAAATAAGATAAGACATGTGTCTTGAAACCTCTTTTCTAGCTGAATAGGTCGAGCTGCTTCGGAGCAAGCCCGGTATATGAGATATCTAACATTTCAAGCATCTCAAGCCCGTTATCGGCGGCGTCTCCGCCTGAGTTATTGTTGAAGAGCACATACAGATTGCGCGACTGCTTTTTCAGCTCCTGAAGATTGTTTTTCCAATCTTTGAGCTCCTGTTTGTTATAGCGGTATAAATATCTGACCTCACGCCAGTTTTGTCCGCCGTCTGGTTTGATCCAGCCCTGCTTGTTCCGCCCGTGAAAACGGACAAGCGTTTTTTCTTCATCCGTTGCTTTCAGGACGGTCGGAATGCTGCCCTCGCCGATTTGCGGCTCGTCACATATGCTGTGAATCCAGCCTTCCTCCTTCATAAAGGAAAGCGTCTGTTCATAAAATGGCGGGGAAAACCACGACCGGTTGCGGAATTCAAGCGCGCACGGAATATCGCCCATCTGCTGCCTGCACCATCTTAAATATGCGACGTTTTCTTTCTTGCAGTCAAACCACGGCGGGAATTGGAACAGCACCATGGCAAGCTTTCCATGCTCTATATACGGCGATAATGACAGCTTAAACGCCTCAAACATTTCTTCCTTCGATTCAAAGGGAATATCGCCGCGCTGATGGCCCGTCATTCCTTGATATGCCTTAATGACAAATTGAAAAGATTCCGGCGTCTCTTTGACCCATCTTTCATTATTACGGGCGGGCTGTATCGCGTAAAAGCTCGCGTCCAGCTCAACGATGGGAAAATGGGAGGAATACACCTGCAGTTTTTGCGGGCCCGCTGTTTTCGGCGGATAGATGCTGTCATGATCCCCCCACCCCGTCAGTCCGATATAAATCACAATCCTTCACCTCTCACTCTAGTTTATCACAGGTGTTTTTCTCTTTCTGTTTCCATGTTTTTTCTGAATGCACTTTTCAGGAACCGGTACTGATGTTCATTGGTGTCCGAAAATGCCTCATCTCTGGAAGAAAGAATGTGCTGATAGACAATCGGCTCTGAAAACTGACCGCTCGTGAAATCATATATCTCCCCGTCTATTCGGTTATAAAAATGCCAGCTTGTGCCGGTTTTTGTTTTGAGAATGTCACCGCCGTAAACATCTTGGATGACTAAAGCCGTTACGCCGCACTGGCCTTTGGCCGGGCAATCTTCCGTCCATTTTGTACTAGTCTTGCGCGACCAGGATGCCGTTAATATGTTCAAGATTTGATTATACAATGTGTTTTACTCCTTTTTATAAAAAGATACCACGAGACCCGCTTTCCAAACGACAAAAAAAGCCGATTCTCCTCAGAGAATCGGTTCTTTTATTTCAGAAGGCTTCAGGAATGTTCCGAAAGCCCCGCTCTGCTTACCCACGCCATCCTGGTACACACAGCGCCCCTTGCTGTAGGTCGCAGCAATTCGGTATGGAAAGGTGCGGCCTTCATACAGGCTTTGCTTATGTTTGGAAAACATCGTTTCTTTTGTGACGGTAAAAGGTTCCGGCCGGACAATGGCAAAATCAGCGTCAAATCCCTCTTCAAGCCGTCCTTTATTCGTTAAACCGAAGCGCTCGGCCGGTGCTTCGGCCGTCCATCGGGCCACATGTTCAAACGGAATCCCATGATCGATCGCTAATTGAATCATGCCGAGAAGCGTAAATTGGCCTCCGCTGATCCCGCCCCACGACAGAAACATATTATCCTCGCGTTTCAAAGACGGATGACAGGGAGAATGATCCGAAGACACCATATCAATCTGGCCCTCAGCCAAAACTCCGATCAATTCCTCTTTATCAGCCTCTGAACGGAGCGGCGGAGCGCATTTGGCGGCCGCCCCTTTTTTGAGGAAGTCTTCAAAGCTGAATAATAAGTAGTGGGGACACGTTTCAACGGTGACATCCAACCCGTCTTTTTTCGCCTGCTGAATGGAGAGCACGGCCCGTTTCGTGCTGATATGTACAAAATGAAGCGCGCATCCCGTCGCTCTCGCATATTCAATCGCCCGCTGCACAGCCTCGCATTCGGCTTCTTCCGGACGGGAGGAAGCGTAAGCGCGGGCATCAATTTTCCCTTGGAGCGCGTACTCGGCTTCAAGGAATCGGGTGAGGGCGTCGCTTTCTGCGTGCAGGGCCAAAATCTTGCCGCACGCCGCGATTTCCTTCATTCCCTTTAAAAGAGTCCGTTCATCGGCTGATTGAAATTCATCCGTTCCCGATTTAGACAGAAACGCTTTAAACCCGATTGCCCCCGCTTCTGCCATCGGCCGGATATGTTCGGTATATCCAGGCATCAAACCGCCCCAAAGCGCAAAATCAACCGCTGACTTCCGTTCGGCGATTTCCGCCTTTGCCAGCAGGTTTTCAGCAGTTACCGTCGAAGGGATGCAGTTAAGCGGCATATCAAAATAAGACGTACAGCCGCCGGCAGCCAGCATGTTTGAGCCGGTTTCAATGCCTTCCCATTCTTCGCGACCGGGTTCATTGAAATGCACGTGACAATCGACCGCGCCCGGAAACACATACATGCCGTCAGCCTGCACCACTTGTTCCGCGTTTTCGTCAATGCCGGGCCCGATCAAGGCAATTTTCCCGTCCTTGACGGCGATATCGGCCCGCTCTGTCCCGCCTTTTCGCACAGCTTTCGCACCCTTTACAATTACGTCATAGGCCATTTTATCTTCCTCCCTGTAAGGATGACGATTTTCTGTCAGTTTTTATCACAACATGCGTCTATGATTGCCAGTTTACTGCTACTATGATCGTAATACATCAGCAAAACCGCTATAATTTTTGATGATTTTTATTCATATTAACCAATGGTTGTCTTTAGAACCTGAAAGGAGATTGACTGATGAACATTTATGATGTGATGAAGATTCCCGCTTATGAGCGGGCCGCAATAATCGCAGGCAAATCCGGCGGCTGGAGGGAGGTGCAGCACGTCAACATGATGGATGCGCCGGACATCGCTGATTTTTTACATAAAAACGAATTGCTCGTCACGACGGCTTACCACTTGAAGGACCGCCCGCAGCTGTTGAAAGATTTGATCCGCCTCATGGCAAAACGGGGCTGCGCAGGACTGGGGATCAAAACGAAGCGCTATCTTAATGTCATTCCGAAAGATGCCGCGGAGCTTGCCGACCGGTATGAATTTCCGATTATTGAGCTGCCGGAAGACATCCGGCTGGGAGATATCGTCAACGCCACACTGAGCCATATTCTTGATATGCGTTCAAATGAGCTGCAGCAGGCCATTTACGCCCATAAAAAATTCACAAACCACATCATGAGCGGCAAGGGGCTTCAATCCCTGCTTAAGAAGCTCTCAGACATTCTCCGGCTTCCCGTGCTGCTTTTGGATCAGCATACAAAACTCTTATCATCGTCCCACCGCATACCCATTGACACGTCTGTATTGAAAAACATCTGTTATTCCCTTTCCGGGCCTTATTTCACCTGCTTTTCCATGCTGTCCGACAGAAAGGCGTATTCTGTCCTGCCGATTCTGAATGTTGAAAAAAACTGCGGTTATCTGGTGATTCCGGAGCTGGTGCAGACCGCTGATAAAGGCATGATTTTGACAATTGAACAGGCGGCCAACGTCATTTCCTTTGAACTGCTGAAAGAAAATGCCGTCAAACAATTCGGTAGACGGGCGCGCAATGAATTTTTCAGCAATTTCATCGACCGCTCGTTTACCGGCCATGAAGAAATCAAAAGCCGCGCCAAAGAATTCCGGCTCCGCTGGGATCAAAAATACATGTGCATTTGCGGAAAACTTGACCGAAATGAGAAAACGATCAGCTTTACCGAAAATCAGCTCGTTTCTGATCATGTATTTGATCTGCTTGAAGGGGAGCTGTCATCCTTTCCGTTTCCCCCTCATCTCTTTATTAAAGGAAATGTCGGTATTCTTTTAATTGAAGCGACAGACAGCTGGAATGAAATGCACGCGTCTGTCATCAGCTTTTTGGAGCAGTTTCAAAAGCAGGTCCGGGCGCAGTTTAAACGGACTGTCTCCTTCGGCATCTCAAACATATGCCAAAAGCTGATCGACGTCCCTGACGCTTTTACCGAAGCTTCAGACGCCATTTCATCCGGGCATTTGTCCAGAAGCGCGGAGTTTATTCAAATCTATCATGCCAAAGACGTGCCGGAGCTGCTCCGCCTGCTTCCGGCGGAAGATGTGAAGAAGTTTTACGAAGCCACCCTACAAAGCCTGGCCGACCGGCAAAAGGAGGACCAGAGCCTGCTTCATACGCTGTCTGTTTACCTGGAGACCCACTGCCAGATTTCAGAAACGGCTAAGCGCCTGTACGTCCATCGAAATACGGTGATCTATCGTTTAGAAAAATGCGAGGAACTGCTCGGCAAAAGCTTAAAAGATCCGGAGACGACGATGCGCCTGCGGCTCGCGCTGAGAATGCAGCGGCTGATTGGTTAAGGAATCGTTAGAGATAGGGATGCGGGTGTTCTCCCGCATCCTATTTAAGGGGGATTCATTCAGCTAAATCCTCAAAAAATGCTGCCGTCAAAATCAGCTTCCATTGATATCATCAGGCTTTTTCGATATCCGGGATGCAACCGATAATCTCACCCTTTTAAATGTCATCCTAAACTGCCTCGGGAGCCTTTGTCACAAGCACCCATGACCCTTTTTTGATGGTTTCGCCATTTATTTGAAAATCAGCGGGGGGCGATACAAGACTCAACCACTTCACCAACGCCGCCCTGAAAGTCATGCTGCTTGTCAATTTCACGAGCATCTATCAGGAAGCCGTGAGCGGACCTTCTCAATTTCTGCAGCTGTCATAACATCCCCGTGAGCATCAACTGTGTCCGGCTCATAAACGATACCGTTAACAAGTTTTTGCTCGTCTGCTTCTTTCACAAGGATCTTTACTTCCTTGTAAAAGTTCGGATGTTTCTTTGATTTCAAAATGAGTATTTTCTCCTGTTCCGAGTAGGAGAACGTCCTTCACATACATATTTTGTAAATTAACTTTGAAGGAGATTGATTTAAAGTGTATTATTATTACCCACAATATCAACTTGTTCCAATTCCATGTGATTACCGTTACTATTCTCAAAACCAACCTAATGATTATCCTGAATATCCAGAATTTAGGCCGACATTCATACCCGATTCCTTTATTAATGCTTCAATAGAAGGCATATTTGAAAATTCACAAAGAGTTTATATTCGAAATCCTGCTATGGAGGTAGCAAAGTTAGAGTCCTCTATGATTTAATGGCCAATTGGAAGCCGCAAATGTCAACCCTAATAGAATAGTAATTGATTACGGATATTCGTCTCATTCACATAGATAATCAAATTTCCTCATCTTTCTGAAGCTCTATATCGAGCTCTATGAGCTTTATTAAATCGTCCATATTATTCACCTTGATATGGCCACTTTGGAAGTCTTTTACTCACTAGGCGATACCTTTCTGAACGATTTTTTGATATTTCTCTTTAGATTGACTGATGTTCTCTAACAAATCGGCACTATGCAGGAGAAGGAGATTTTCTTTTTCGTCATCAGGATAGTAACTTATGTTCGCTTTTTCTCTTGTCATGCTCCCTGTCCTCTATTACAATATGAATCAGAGCGTGATCATGACAGGGAGCTTTCTCTGTTGTGAATGAAGGGTGTTAGCAGCATCCTCTTTTTATCCACTAAATTATTTCAACAATAAATTCACCTTGATTAGTAATGATAAGTGGAAGCTCTTTACTTTTTAGATATGCAGCGTTTTTCTGCATTTCAAACCTCCTCTGTGTAAAGAATAGTGGTCCTTCTATTCTTTTTGTGTGTTCATCATTTAACCCCATTAGAAAATCAGCTACAGAAATTATATATTTTTGAACAATTTCTGAATTTCTCGGACAAGCATATTTATAACTAGCCAAAAGTTGTACTGATTTTCGGAATTCTTCAATATTGTTTCTTCGGAATCCTTTTTCATTAATAGCCTCACAAACTGCATAAATGACTCCATAAAACATAGCCCTGGGATTATTCCCTCTTTGAAAAAAAGGTAGAAGAGACTTTTCATTTTTTTCATCAACATATTTAGATAATTCTAAAACCAAGGTTTTATAATCGCCCTTAAAGACACCTGCATCTACAAAGTCTCTTTCTGACTCCAAATCTGAATATACTTTTCTTGGGAAATATTCTTTTCCCATAAGTAATTCTTCAGTTGACACAAACTTATTTATTATTTCATCCCATCCTGACCATGTAATATTGAAGTAATCAATTGAAGGAATATATCTATCACCATCGTAAGGAATCATAATGTGAACTTCTGTATCACCTGTTGTATAGTGATCCCAACCAGCGATCCATACTGTCCTTCTATATGTGTTTACTATAGGATCAAACCCTAAGTTTTTTTCTTTAATTTCTTTTAAACAACTTATCGTTTCTTTTAGTATTTCTAGTATTTTATCTGTAGAGGTCTTATATGTTGGACTATGTTTAGCATTATTGTATAGTTTTCTTAATTCATGTAGTGATGTTTTTAAATCCTCAGATAGCCCAAATTTTGAAAGACCATTAATGAGGCTGAAAAAATTTTCCCTATTTTTCTCACTTTTGTAAATAGATTCCTTTAAAAATCCCTCAAGGACTGAACCGACATCTTCAATATAATTTAATAGATCTCTAATAGTATGATGAGTTGCTAAGGTCTGAAGAACTTCATTATAAACCTGTGAAACGGTATCAATTACAATATCTATTTTATATCTCATATTAGCTACTCTCCTTTAATATCAACTGATCTACATTAGATTAAAATCAGTCACTTAAAGAACAGAAGTTCTATACAATTTTTAGCCATTGCAAATAAATCTGTTCCGCAATCCTCTTCATCATGATAGGTGGGACGCTCATTCCACAAACAATACTGTTTGTTAGCGTCCATGAAATCATAATCCAATGGGAACGACTGCATTAAGATGATATCCCGTTCAGAGATATAGTAAGGTTCATAACGTATGAAAACAGAGTTACTGGCCAAAGTAGGCGCACAAGACTGTTTTTGACCAGGACAGTATTGAAATGACTTTCTTTCCCCTCTGTCCTTTTCGTTATATCTCCTATAGTGATATCTGACGGGCGCCGCTTCACCCATCGCCTATATGTTTTAGAGGTCTCTGTCAGCTTTGATCCCTGACCTCAACGGGAATGGATTTTATTATCATATTTTAACCTCCAAACAAAAAAGCATCCCGTTTACGGGTGCTTACCCTATTATTGTATATTTAATAGAGCTTCTGCCGCAGCCTATCCCCAACATGGATCGTTAACAACAGTCGTAAACACTTTAAGCAGGCCACTCTCTCCAATCTCATAGTTTAAATTTTGATACGTAGAAATGACTTTCTCCTAAAGGAAAGAGGAAGTGCTCTTTTCCTTTTTCACGCGGAGTTTTGGCTACACTGATACATTCTCCGTTCACAGCGGAAAAAAACTCTCCAAAAAGGAGGGACGGTTCCCCTCCGTGAATCGTAATGAAGCTTCGTGTGTTGGCTACTGGCTGTCTGGATGATGGTCTCACTGTCATCCTGGAAAAATCACTTACTTCTATAAGTCTTTCTTTTTAACAGAAACCGCAGATATAGCAGCAGAAATAACTATCCGCTCCGCTTCTTATGCACTCTCTGTAACATGGAGAATTATAAAAAGGAGGGCGCGCGGAAACATAGGGGGAGCTCCCTGAATGAGTCAATTGATGGGCCCATGGATAATAATTAAATTCTTGCCGCTGATACAAATGGAATGACGGGTAATAATACAACATTTTCAACTCCTTTTCCGTACACCATATTGTACTTACCGACACCCTTTTTAGATGATTGTCTCTTGCATAATTGTGTGTTGGCCTAATTGCGGGTTTTAGCCTGCAAAATCCGTGCAGGGGAGCCATCACAACATCTTCCGTGAGAGGTTTTATAAGCTAACCTCTCCTTGTTGTCACCAATCAACCCCTACACCCGGTGAACGGTTCTTATTATCCCAATGACCCGTTTAGGCAGACTGTTCTCACTCTGCATACGAAACAGCAAATACCAACACCGCTGCTTTTTCCCTTTCTTCATTTACGTCGATCTATGTTGTTCCCGCCTGACTGCCTTCTTTTTTGATCAACTTCCGGCAGATCAAATTTGTCAGACTCCTCAAGAGATAAAGCTGGTTTTACTTTATCTACACCTGTTCCGGTTTCCATTCGCGCTATGCTTGAGCATACGGAACAACTGATTTCCCTATAATTCATAATGGCGTTCGATATGATTTTCCCTCTATGCGCATCTCTGCAATTTCAGAGATGCAGACAGCCGAAGAATAAACGACAATAGCAAAAAGCCTCCGGATACCCGGAGGCTTTTGATTCTTATCCTTGCTGCGTGAACGGCCGGGTTTGTGTCTTTTTGCCCCAGCCAAGCGCGGCCAGAAAACTGATGGCGAGAATGACCGCTCCCAGCATATATGGAAATTCCATATTTACATCAAAGAGAAAACCGGCAGCAGACGGTCCGGCGATATTCGCTAAGCTGATGAATGAGGTGTTCATCCCGCCGGCAAACCCCTGCTGGTCACCGGCGAGCTTCGACAGCATCGTATTAACCGCCGGCCGGAGCAGCGATGTCAGCGTCAGGAAAAAGATTGCCGCGGCAAAAACGGCCCAATATGAACCCGCAAACCGGCACCACACAAGTCCTGCAGCAGCCCCGATCAACGTCACGTTAATCACGCGTTTTTCCCCGAACTTGCGGACGAGATAACTGACGCCGACCGCCTGCACAAACACGCCGATGAGACCCGCAGCCGTAATAATAAAGGCAATATCAGACGCTTTAAATCCGTGTTTATGGTCAACGTAAAGGCCGAAAACGGATTCAAAGTTCATAATTCCGAAGTTCAGCACAAAAACCAGAATCAGCATAAACGCGAACGGCGACTTGAGCGCGCGTGACATTTGCTTAAACAGATGCTCACGTTTTTCCGTTTTTGCCCGGGCTTCCAGCTGCTTTTCACGTCCCAGCGTTTCGGGCAGAAAGAAAAATGAAAGCACACTTGAAAAGCAGGCGAGACTTGCAGACACGATGAACGGCACAGACATGCCGTAATGAACCAAATAGCCTCCCACACCGGGCCCGATGACGACACCGAGCGTCATCGCCGCGCTGAACAGCCCCATTCCTTTCCCGCGTTCTTCTTCGGTCGTAATATCCGCAATGTAAGCGAACATTGACGGCATTAAAAACGCCGCGCCCATTCCGCCCAAAAGGCGGGATGCGAACAATTGCCAGAGGCTTCCGGCAAAGGCGAAGATCAATTGTGACACGGCAAAGGCGGCGATGCCGAAAATAATCAGTTTCCGCCGTCCGTATTTGTCGGTTATTTCCCCGGCAATAGGCGCGAATAAAAGCTGTGTAAGCCCCGCCGCCGCAACAAGCAGACCCATCGTGCTCCCCGTCGCGCCGAATTCGGTAATATAGGTGGGCATAATCGGAATAATCAATCCGATTCCAAGCATCGCAATAAACATATTCAGCATTAAAATTGACAATCGGCCTATGTACGCCATGATTTCTTACCTTCTCCCCAGACAAACAGATGATCATTCCATATTTGTCATTTTTTATACCATTCAGTATAACGGGCAAAAGGGAAAAAAGTCCAGATGATTTCAATCTCGTTTTCAAGTCTCATGACAGCACACCGGTTTCAGCCGGCAGATCATATATGTTAAGGGCCGCCTGCAGCGCTTCCCCGGCTTTAACGGCAACTCCGTGTCTGATCAGAACCGCTTCAAGTCCGGCCAGCACAAACAGCACATTTTCCTTTCTGCAGCTGTAGCCCATCGTTCCGATTCGCCAAATTTTCCCCTGCAGCGGACCGAACGAGCTGGCGATTTCAATTCCGAATTGAGACAAAAGCATCCTTCTGATCGATTCGCCGTCTGCTTCCGGCGGAATCTTCACACATGTGACGACAGGCAGCTTCGCCCCCGGATCGCCGAATAAATTAAGGCCCATCGCTGCAAGTCCCGCCGTAAGCGCTTTTTCATGACGCTGATGCCTGCGGAACCGTTCTTCAAGTCCTTCTTCCAAGACAAGACGCACACCCTCCCGCAGCGCATAAAGCATTGCTGTCGCTTCTGTATGGTGATTCAGCCTTCTTTCACTCCAATAATCTTCGAGCTGGCTCAGATCAAAATAGTTGCTCGTAATCGGGCGATGACCGGACAGCATGTTGCCGTCAGCCGCCGTCGCAATGCCCCGTTCTACCTTTTTACGCGCGGCAATGACAGCGGCCGTCCTGTCATTATAAGTAATCGGCGCCATTCCGGAAGGGACCGACAGGCATTTTTGCGTTCCCCCGATGACTGCGTCAATCTTCCACTCATCCGTTTTTACGGCGCAGCCTCCGATCGTGGCCACGGCATCCACGATAAAGAGTGCGTCTTGGGCGCGGCACGCTTCCCCGATTTCTTTCAGCGGGTGAATCCGCCCCGTTGATGTTTCTCCGTGCACCATAGCGACGATTTTCGGAGAAATCTTTTTCATCTCGCTGATAACCTCTTCAGGCCGGAAGACCGTTCCCCATTCACACTCGATCGTATGAACGTCCGCTCCGTATCGCTCGGCGATTTCAGTCAGCAGGTATCCGAAGCGTCCGTATATCGGAATGAGCACGCTGTCGCCCGGTTCTATCACACTTGCGAGAACAGCCTCAATCCCCGCTCTTGATGTGCCGTCAATCGGATAGGCCCAGCGGTTTTCCGTTTGAAACAATTCACGGAGCATTTGCATCGTTTCGTTCATAATGCCGGTAAATGCCGGGTCAAACTGGCCGATGATCGGAGCGCCCATCGCCCTCAGCACCCTCGGTTCAGCTTCTGTCGGTCCCGGTGTCATAATCGTTCTTTGCGGAATGCACAATTCTTTTCTTGTCTCCACGCCGATTCCCCCTTTACGTTAATAGGCAAGTTTATGTAATACATTCGCCAGCGTAAGGACGCCGGTTTCAAGCTGATGTGCGGGTGTGAATTCAAGCGGTGAGTGGCTGATCCCGCCACGGCTCGGCACAAACAGCATGCAGGCCGGAAAGGTTCTGCCGAGCATCTGGGCGTCATGTCCCGCTCCGCTTACGATCTTCTCCGGGTCCGCCCCCTGCTCTTTTGCAGCCTCTGCTGCGGTTCGTGTCAGTGTCTGATCCATTTGAACCGGCTCTATCCTCATATATTCATCAATAAAGGGTCTGACTCCTTTGCCTCGGCTGATGTATTCAACAATCGATACCAGTTTCTGATGGAAGGCTGCCAGCACGTCTTCCTGCCGGTGGCGAATATCAACGGAAAACTGGATACGGCCCGGAATGACATTCGCCATATTCGGTTCAACCGTCATTTTCCCGCACGTCAGACGGAGCTCTTCCGGCTGTCTTTCCGCTGAAAGCATCAGTTCGTGGATGATGCTGCTTCCCGCCGCGAGCGGGTCTTTCCGCCATTTCATTGAAGTGGTGCCGGCATGGTTGCATTCACCGTCAAGCGTAACGGTATAGCGTCTCTGTCCGGCAATCTCGGTGACAATCCCGATATCCTTTCCTGATCGTTCAAGCGTTTGCCCCTGTTCAATATGAATTTCCAGAAAGGCACTAATATCAGTGCGCAGCGGCGCTGGATAACGGCCTGCACCGAAGCCGTTCTGCCGCATGGCTTCTCTCAGAGAAATGCCGGACGCGTCTGTCGGTGTTTCCGCATCTGAAAGCGAGAAAGCACCGGTGATATTGCCTGAGCCCCAATAGGTGATGGGAAAACGGCTCCCTTCCTCTTCACAGAGCGACACAGCCTCCAGCGTTTTTTTCGGACGCCCGCACGTCTCATGCAAGTGCCGGATCGCCAGCATGCCCGCCAGCACGCCGAACGCACCGTCATATTTTCCGCCGTCAATAACGGTGTCAATATGCGATCCGGTCAGAATCACCTCATCAGGCGATTCTGTGCCGTTCAGCCGGCCGAACACGTTACCGACATCGTCAAATGCCGTTTCCAGCCCGAACGCCTCCATTTTCTTTTTGACGGCAAGCTGGGCGTCCATCCATTCTTTCGTATATAAAAGCCTCGTCACTCCGCCGGAAGCGGAAGCGCCGAATTGAGACAGCCATTGTATGTCATCGGAAATCTCAATATTCGCCGCCGAAAGCTGCTGATGTTCCATACACGCCCTCCTTTTAAACTGAAAAAACTGACAAGATGATCTTCATTATAGAAGGAGCGCATAACGAGTTCATTATCATATCTTCCAAAAAATCAATGATTTTCCGGATACTTTGACCAATAAGCCGAAGGAACTATTTTTCAAAAAAGATAGAATATTAGATTTATTTTTTGGATAATAGAGGTAAAGGAGGGCAAGTCATGACAAAAAAACTTTGGTTTCTGCCGATTGTCTGCCTGTTTTTCATTTTTGGATGGGCCGCGCCGTCAGCCTCTGCGGGCGCGCCGGCTGACACGAATCTGTACAGCCGGATGGCGGTTTCAACTGCCGGCGGCACAACTCTTTTTCCGCAAACTGCCTCAGCTGTCATCACTCCGTCTGCGGATACGGACACATATTACAAAGAAGCTTCCGGAAAAAGCGGAACAGCCTTAAAGAGCGCCCTGCACCGCATCATCAGCGGACATACAAAGCTGTCTTACAGCCAAGTATGGAATGCATTGAAGGAAACTGACGAAGATCCGGCAAATCCGAACAATGTCATCTTGCTCTACACCCAGGAATCACGGGCCAAAAGTAAAAACGGCGGCAGCGTCGGGGACTGGAACCGCGAACACGTGTGGGCAAAGTCACACGGAAACTTCGGAACAGCTGCCGGCCCCGGGACGGACATTCATCATCTGCGCCCTGCAGACGTCCAGGTGAACAGTGCCAGAGGAAACATGGATTTTGATAACGGCGGCTCAGAATACCCGAAAGCGCCGGGCAATTATTACGACGGTGATTCCTGGGAGCCGCGCGATGAAGTTAAAGGAGACGTCGCCCGTATGCTGTTTTACATGGCGGTGCGTTATGAAGGAGAAGACGGGTATCCCGACCTTGAGCTGAATGATAAAACCGGAAACGGCTCAGCTCCTTACATGGGAAAACTGTCCGTTTTGCTCAAATGGAATCAACAAGACCCCGTCGACAGTAAGGAAAAACGGCGGAACGAAATCATTTACGAAGACTATCAGCATAACCGCAATCCGTTTATCGACCATCCGGAATGGGCGGACGAAATCTGGTAATCGTATCATAAGAAGTGATAAGGGAGCCCTGATCATCAGGCTCCCTTTTTCAATATACGGCGTTTTCAGTGTCGGCATCAAAAAAGACGGCCCGGTTCATATTGACCGCAAGCAGAATGGCATCGCCGGGTTTCACCTGTGAGGCGCCGTCAAGACGGATCGTCATGCGGTCATCTCCGCTCACCGCATGAACGTACATCTCCGCGCCTAAGTTTTCACATACTTCCGCCACAGCGCGGCACGCCGCTTCAGGCGGGTGCTCTGATTGTCCGGCAAGCGTCAAATGCTCCGGACGCAGCCCCGCAATCATCTCCTTACCGCTGTATCCTTTCTGCACAAGAACGGCCGCTTTTTCTTTCGGAATGGGCAGACGAACGGACGAACCGGCAAAATACCATTGCCCGTGACTTTCTTCAATGACGCCTTTTATAAAATTCATACTCGGAGAACCGATAAAACCCGCCACAAACATATTCGCCGGATAATGATAAATCTCATGGGGGCTTGCGGCCTGCTGAATATCTCCTTCATTCATCACGACAATCCGGTCGCCCATTGTCATCGCTTCCGTCTGATCATGCGTCACATAAACGATGGTCGCTTTCAAACGCTGATGGAGCTTGCTGATTTCCGCGCGCATCGTCACTCGCAATTTCGCATCTAAGTTGGAAAGCGGCTCGTCCATCAGAAACACTTTCGGCTCCCGCACGATCGACCGGCCGAGCGCAACCCGCTGCCGCTGTCCGCCTGAAAGAGCCTTCGGTTTCCGCTTGAGCAGATGCCCGATTTCCAAAATATCAGCGGCCGTCCGGACTCGCTCTGCAATTTCTTTTTTCGGCAGCTTTCTGAGCTTCAAACCGAACGCCATATTGTCAAACACCGTCATGTGGGGATACAGCGCGTAATTCTGAAAAACCATCGCGATATCACGATCCTTCGGGGGCAGATCGTTTACCGCGTCTCCGTCGATATAAAGCTTCCCCTCAGAAATGCTCTCCAGTCCGGCAATCATTCTGAGTGTCGTAGATTTGCCGCAGCCGGAGGGACCGACAAGCACCAGCAGCTCCTCATCTTTTACATCTAAGTGAAAATCCTTCACTGCCGCTGATTGGGCGCCGTATGTTTTTTTGATATGGTTAAATGTTAATGATGCCATTCGAAACCTCCTCCAATACTGGAAACCGCCACATCTTTCTGTTATGTTAAAAATGTTCGGGGTTTCTGACAGATTCATAAATAAAAAGCAAATTTGTATTATAACGTCATAATACATATAATAGTACTACTACTTGACAAAGGAGGTCCGTCCCATTGTTAAATAACGGGAGCTCGAAACCTTTATATATTCAGCTGAAACAAATTATCGCGGATGATATCAAGAAGGGCGTTTATTCGCCGTCCGTAAAACTGCCGACTGAAAATGAGCTGTGCGAAACGTACAACGTCAGCCGCATAACGGTCAGGAAGGCCATCCTTGATCTTGTGGAAGAAGGCTGGCTCGTCCGGCAGCAGGGAAAGGGAACGTTCGTTAAAAGCCCTAAACTGAAGCGGGAGCTCATCGCGGTCAACGGCTACTCTGAATTTATGGAATCAACGGGGAAAAAACCGAAACACCAGATCCTTTCCCATGAAATCATTGAAGCGCCTAAATCCATCGCCCAAAAACTTCGCGTCGCTTCCGAAAGTCCCGTTCTTGAATTAAAACGCATTTTATTTCACGACGACCAGCCGCTCTCATTCGAAATCGCCCACTATCCGCTTAGTTTATTTCCCGACATCGGCAAGCATATTAAAGGCGGCGTGTCGATGCATGACATTTTGAAACAGCACTATCAGGTGGTGCCCACCCATAATACGAAGCTGTTAAATGTCGTATACGCCAAGCAGGAAGAAAGCCGCTATCTGGCTTGTGATATCGGGGATGCGCTTTTTGAAATTGACAAAACCGCTTTTATGTCAAAAGACCAGCCGATATACAGCTCGCTGTTTGTAATGCATACCGACCGCGTCACGTTTACCATTAACAGTCCCTATGTGTAACAAGTATAAAAAACGAGACAATGCTTATCGTATTCTCGTTTTTTCACTGCTTTTCCCGCCGCCCGGCCTGTAGGGATGCCCGTAACCGAATGCTCCGAACCCTCCGCATGTTTTGGCAGCCGTCCCGGCGGCCGCAGTAAGCGCTCGCCGAATATCCTGATGCTCGAAGAAATCGGTAAGAAACCCGGCGATAAAAGAATCACCCGCGCCCAATGTATCTATTATATCAGCTCTTACCACCGGCTGATGATAGACGCGTTCCCCATCCGATAACACCGCGCCATATTCTCCCCTTGTCAGACAGACGATTTTCGCTCCGAAACCGCGGGCTTTTTCGGCAAGCCGCTCACATTCACTTTCACTCAAATCACTCCCGGAAAAAAACGCATACGTCACGTACGGGCAGACCGCTTCTAAATAGGCTTCGTCACGTTTTACAGAGAAGTCAAAGGAAATCGGCACATGCCCGCTCAGCATCGGGAGGTCACGTTCTATCCTGCTGTATACGCTCGTATGCAGCAGATCATGTCCGGCGATAAATGAGATGTCATTCTCCTGAAAAGCGAGTGTCAGACGCGATTGCACGCCGCCTTTATTTGATCCGGCAAATATTCTGTCCCCTCTTTCATCAAGCGTGACGACCGCCATCCCGTTTTCTCCGTATGCCCGGCGGATCAGATCGGCATTCACCTTTTCCAGTTTCAGCACATTCAATACGTGATCCGCCGCTTCATCACTGCCGAGAATCCCGATATAAGAAGTTTCGTGGCCTAAGCGCCGGGCAAGCACGGCTACGTTTAACGCATTTCCGCCCGGGTAAAACGTTTCCTGATCCTGATAATAATCTACTACATTATCTCCGGCCGCTATCAGTTTCATCTTTTCATCCTCCTTATCCTTTCACGCTTCCCGCTGCAATGCCGCGGATAAAATATCTCTGCATCAATAGAAACAGCGCTATGATCGGAGCAGCAGAAATCGTCAGCCCGGCCAGCAGCACGCCCCAATCCGTCTGCAGCGCATCTCTGAACTGCATCAGCCCGGCCGGAATCGTCCGTAAATTTTCATCATCGATAAAAATAATCGCAAACATAAACTCATTCCATGTATGGTAAGCCGTCAAAATGCCTGATGTCACCAGAATCGGCACGCTCATAGGTAAGAATATTCTGAAAAATATTCCGAAACTTGTACATCCATCCAGATAGGCAGCTTCCTCAAGCTCTTTGGAAATCGACAAAAAATAGGAACGGATCAGAATCACGGTAAACGGAATACGGTAGGCGGCGTACGGAAGAATCAATGCCCAATACGTATTGTACAGTCCCAATGACTGGATAATGGAGTACAGCGGCACAAGACTGACCTGCGGCGTCAGCATCAAGCCGCCAAGACAAATGATCAGCACAAACCCTTTTCCTTTAAATTGAAAACGGGCCAGCCCGTATGCCGCCCAGGCGCTCACAAATACGGTGATGAGACAAGTCAGCACGGTCACAATGACGCTGTTCATAAAATAAGCGGAAATCCCTTGGTTCCATGCGGATACGAAGTTTTCGGGATGCCAGACAGAGGGCAGCGACCAGCTGTGCTCAAAAATCTCATCCGAGCTTTTAAAGGCGCTGACCGCCATCCATAACAGCGGATATGCAACAGCAATGAGGTAGATAAAGAGAAACAGCCACACAGATGTTTCCCCGACATACCATTTTCTCGGTTTTCCGCCTGTTCTGACGGCCTGACGGGCATGACGCAAGTCCGTCTTTTCAGGAAGCATCGGCTACTCCTCCTTTCCGGTCTTAAAGAATTTCATCTGAATAAGCGACAGAGCAAGCGTCAGCAAAAGCACCACCGTCGCGATCGCAGAAGCGTAGCCCATCATATCCTTTGTAAAAGCGCTCTTATACAAAAATGTGCTCAGCACTTCTGAAGCATTGCCCGGCCCTCCGCCGGTCAGAATATACGGTTCATTAAATACGGTAAATGCGCCGGTCAGCGTCATCACCACGGCAACAAACGACATTTCTTTCGTCTGCGGCACCGTAATGTGAAAAAACTGCTGGATTTTTCCGGCTCCGTCCAGCTGCGCCGATTCATATAATTCAGCGGGAATGCTCTGAATCGAGACAATGTACAGCATGGCGATGTAACCGACAGACTGCCATTGAGACACAAAAATGACAGACAGCATAGCGGTGTTTTCATCGCCCAGCCACGCCCGGGTCAGTTCATCAAGTCTGACGGCTTCCAGCAGCTGATTCAAAAGCCCGATTTCCGGGTTATAAATAAAATCAAACAACAGCGCAATGACGGTCATGGAAATGACGACCGGAAGAAAAAAGACCGTACGGAAAAAAGGCGACCATTTTCTTACCAGTCTGTCTTCCAGCACAGCCGCCAGAATTAAGCCGCCGCCAACCTGGAAAATCAGCGATATGACCGCATACAGCACATTGTTGCGGAGTGCTGTAAAAAACACGGGATCGTGAAACAGGTCAATATAATTTTTCAGACCGATAAACGTCTTTTCGGGTTGAAATGAGCTCCATTCAAACAGACTGAAAAACACATTCTCAATAATCGGAATGTAAACGAACAGCAGAAAAATCAGCGCGGGCGCGAGAAACAGATACGGAATGAAACGTTTTCGGCTGACCAAGGAAATCCTCATCTCCTTTCTCCAAAGAAATCTGTTCTATTCAGATGACGCTTTGACCTGACGCGCCGCTTTCTGCACGGAATTCATCACCTCGCGCGGTGTCATTGTGCCGCCGAGCATCTGCTGAACGCCTGCCGCATACACATCGGCGATTTCAACGTCAACATCCATATCAAACCACGGCACCATTGTTTCTGCGCGGACGATATCCTGCACGGCTTCGCGCTGGATCGGGGCGGAATTGTTTTCTGTCGCCGTTCCTTGAACCGCGCTGTATTTACCGACGTCTTTTATCAGCTTCTCTCCCATTTTTTTCGAGGTTAAAAACTGCAGAAATTCCATGGCTTCTTTCGGGTGCTTCGTTTTTGAGGAAATCATAAATCCTTCCGGAGATCCGGTCAGTGCACGGGGAGATCCCTTTTCGCCGCTGATTTTCGGGAAAGGAAACAAGCCCAGATTGACCGGTTCGACGAGCTTAATTTCTGCCGTTTCCGCATAAATCATCGCCGCTTTGCCGCTCGTAAACTGCTGGCGCACGTATTCGTGATCGACGGAGTTCACGTGCTTTGTAAAGTACGGCAGAAGTTCCTGAAGCTTTTCAAGCGCTTTGACATAGCCTTCGTCCGTAAACTCCCCGGTTTCCGGGCTGTAATCCTTCGCCCGCGTTTTTTCATCCACCATACGCTGGTTCAGCGTCCCGATATAATGAGAAATGGTCCAAGGCGCTTTTGTGCCGAAACTGATCGGAATATATCCGTTCTTTTTCAATTTCTCAGAGACTGTGATCAGTTCATCCCATGTCGCCGGGGGCTTCAAATGTAATGCATTAAAAATGTCCTTATTATAAAAGAATGATTTAGCGTCCATTTGCCACGGAACACCGTACTGTTTTCCGTCATGCGTAAAGGGTTTGATTTGTGACTGCACAAGCTGTGAGGACCAATCTTTATCCTGCTGATAGTAAGACGACAGATCGAGGGCTTTATTTCCTTTGATGAATTTATAAGCAAACCGGTCGCTCCATGAAAAGAAAATATCAGGGGGGCTCGTTGTTCCGAGCATGACTTTCACCTTGTCTTTATAAGAATCGTTTAAGACCGCTTCCGTTTGGATATGAATATCCGGATGAGCGGCTTCAAATTCTTTGACCGCTTCTTCAAAATAGCTTTTTTCCGGCTCCTTCGGCCACCTGTGAAAAAACTTCAGGGTCACTTTTCCGTCAGAGGAACTGCTTTGGCTTGAACAGGCGGCGGCTGACAGACATACAGCTAACAGAACGAACAGGCAGATGAGCTTTTTCAGATGCTTTTCCTCCTTTGTCACCGGACTATAACGTTATATATCATTATAGTCCGATGAAATATAATGCGCGTTCTTAATATTCGACTTTCCACATGTAACGCCGCTTGCTTAACGGATGGTTCCTTGCTTCCGCCAGCGCATCCGCATAGCTTCTGAGCACCCGGTTTAATACGAGAGGAGCCAGGTAGCCTTTTACAGAATCGTCAATTCCGGAAAAATCATATGCTGCCGCATCAAGCACAGTCAGTTTTTTGCCGTATCTTTTTGAGAAGGAAAGCGCCCGCTCTTCAAGGGGTCTTGTTTCGTCTAAGCCGAGCAGGATAATAAATGGAACGGATTCATCAATGATTTCGAACGGTCCGTGAAAATATTCTCCGGCATGAATGGCGTGGGAATGAATCCATTGCATTTCCATGAGAATGCAGATGCTGTAGGAGTAAGCGACGCCGTAGTTCGCACCGCTTGCCATCGTGTAAATGATATCTTCTTTTTCGTGGGTTTTCGCGAATGCCTTTGCGTGATCCGCTTCTTGTTTAAGCGCTTTGTCATATACGGTCTGGAGCTTATTGAGTCCGTCGATGGCCTGCTCAAACGCGGGATGGTTTTCCAGCACGTGTAAAGCGCCGAACACGATTTGATACAGAACTCCGTAATTCGTATTTATCGCCTGTGCGTTCTCACCCCAGTCATAAACCGCGACATATTCGGCTTCTTTCGCTAACGGCGAATCAGGCTCAAAGGTCATCGCAATTGTAAGCGCGCCTTTTTTTCTGGCGAAACCGGCGGCTTTCACCGTTTCCGGCGTATTGCCTGACTGAGAACATAAAATCACGAGAGAGTTCTCTCCGAGCTGAACCGGATTGCGCTGAATAAATTCATTTGAACTGTAGAGATCAGAGCTGATGGCTTTCGCCTCTCTGTCAAACACGTACTTGCTCGGATACATAATGGCTGAAGAACCTCCGCAGGCGACGAAAAAGACGTGATCAATCGTTTTTCCTTTCAGATCATCCAAGAAAGCCTGAACCTTGTGATTCACTTGTGCGGCAGTTTGACTCAAATCCTTCACTCCTCAGTATTTTATTATATAATGTTATATAACATTATATAACGTTATATTAATCGCAACAAAGGCGTGTTGTCAATAATATTTTCTGAAATTTCTAAAATATAAAATAGACACGTCTTATTTCCCGCCCTCTCTTGACCTGACCCTTAGAGACACGTTTAGAATGAAAAGCAGGGAGTGATTCAGAATGAATATAAAAGAAGCCGCCAGGCAGACGGGTCTCACGAAAAAAGCCATCAAATATTATGAGCAGGAAGGTTTAATCACCGTCAGCAAAAACCCTGATAACGGATACCGTGAGTATTCCGCTCAGAACGTGAATACGCTGAAAATGATTGCCGCCCTCCGAATGCTGGCACTGTCTGTAAGCGATATTAAAGCGTTCCTCTTAGAGGGCAGCAGTCTGCATGATATACTGCGCCAGCAGCATCAAAAGCTCAGCCGGCAGATTGAAGAGCTTGAACAGGAACGGAAACTGACTGAAATGCTGATCAAGCGCGTGGAAGATGCGGAAAATGTCGATTCCATTCTGCATGATATCGGCGAGGTTAAAATAGATGAACCGAAATATATGGGACTTCAGCTGAAAAAACTGTTCCCGGGAGATTTTGGAGAATTTATCGCCGCGCTGTTTGAACCGTTCCTCGACTTTTCTATTGATACAGATGAGAAAAAAACGATATGGGCGGAGCTTATCAAAGTATTGGATGATATGGAAGAAGTTCCGGCTGCACACCCGATGATGCAGCTGGTCGGCAAGGAAGATCCGGCTCAGCTCCAGCAGCACAAAGTCCAGCATGATCAATTTATCGAGCGGATTTTGGAGAGAGACCCCGCCACTTGGGACACTCATAAAAACATCATCATTCAGCTTGTGAAAAGAGTGCAGACAGATGAAGAATACAGAGAAAGCCTGATCAAGGTCGGAGAATCAGCTTCTGATCTGCCCGCGCTGAAGGCGGGATCGCCTTTCAGCAATCTTCTTCAAAAGCTCAGCCCGAAATATGACACGTACGTGCGACTTCAGCTTGAACTGAAAAAAGAAGCCGACGAGGAACTCGGCTTTGATTCAGAAGCATATTTAAAACAGATGCTTCAATCAAAAAAACGCTAAGGTTCGTCTCCTTAGCGTGTTCTTTCTTCAGCCTCAGTGCTGCGCGTTAATGCGGTCAACGACATTAGCGATGAGCTGCTCTTTTCCTAAGTCGGAATCTTCGTCAACGCTTGCTACTGTCAAAATGATGGCCGCTACCGCAAGAGCGATCGTCTCAATGGCGGCCGCCGCGTTTAAAAATACCCAGACAGCCGTTGCGCATTGGCCGATGGCCGTTGATTTTCCTTTGTCCATGCTCTTTTTGTCAAACTCTTCTTTCAGCACTTTCGCCATAATCTGCGAACCTTGATCAATGACGCTGTTCACTTTTTCATAATCGCCGCTGTAGACCGCCGCTTTTAACTCTTTAAAATAATCCGGCGATGACTTTTTAATATCAGCGATCACCTGATCGGAAACTTGCTTTAATTCATCCTGATCAATCTTTTTAACAGCCTTGGTATCCCACACTTCAGGAAGGAGCTTTGCGACCTCACCTTGTCCGAAAAAGATGCCGGAAAAAATGTCTTCACCCGAATAAGAGACCGACGGCTCAGTTTTCGCCGCGGCATGCGGGCCGACTAATGCGACCATTAAAACAAACACCAGCATCATGGCAGCTGCGGACTTCTTGCTTTTAACCATATAATTTCCTCCTTTTCCTTTTATTGAGAAAATTGTATCTGATAAAAAGGGGATTGTAATGGTTCAAAGCTACTGTTTTCTCTGCCGGCACCAAAAACAGGACCAAAATACCAGCCACCGTAATGGAAAACGAGGTAAGCCCCAGCATAACGGCAAAGATTTCGTGCATAAAAATGGAGATAAACAATATCAAACGCCAATATGTTTTCGGAGCGAACAAAGCGCAGAACATAATGGTTTGCACAATGAGCGTGCCCCACGTCGGGATGATGACAAGCTTGGACTGCAGGATAAAGTCAAACAGACCGTGAAGCGCATCCGGCAGACCCAGCATCGGATCGTTCAAATAGTAATAAACGGCGGTTCCGTTCTGCCACTCTTCTTCCATCAGTTTGGCAATGACAGAGTTAAAGTACAGCATCGCGACCTGTATTCTGATGATTGTCAGTGTCGCCCAGCATAAGGAGCGGTAATAAGGCTCAAGCGGTCTTTTCTCAAAAGACGTCTCGTACGGAGACCAGTGCCATTTCCGCGGATCGGTTAATGTCAGCGGAAGCAGCAGCAGCGTAAAAACGGCAGCCACTTGATCTCCCCCGTCAAGAGTAACGGCGGAGTTTTGGAAGCTGTACGAAATCCACCAGTGAAAAAAACCGGTGAGGCGGGGCCGCCAGCCAATGACAACAAGGATTAACATACAGATACAAACGGCTTTGACGATCTCAATGTAACGGAAATCGGGAAACAGCAGAAACAGGCTGAACGTGTCGGAAAAGCTGAGCATTTGATTTTGCGTTTTGAAGAAGACAGACGCCGGATTGAACAGCAATGTCAGCAGCGTGCCGAGCGCGATTAAGCTTCTGGCAAGCCCGTACACATTTGTCCAAGGCGGATTCTTCATCATCCATAAGGTGAGCTCCTTTTTTGCATCCTGAATCAATTGACATCCACTCCGATGTATTTTTTGATGGTTCTTTTCGTTTCGGTATGCTGGCTCCATGCCCATGGGGTAATGCGTTCATATGTAATGATCATTTTCCCTTTCAGCCTTGGGGAGGGAGACTCATTTTTCATTTTCAAAAATGTGGTATCCTTAATGTCTTGGCCAGTCGTGAAGTCGTTCCACTTCTCTTTGGAAGGCAGCTTTTCCAGCATAAGGCCGAGCTCTATCCCTTGCGTCCGGCCGTAGCGGTTTAAGCCGATGACATTTTTCAGAGAATTATTCGGCCATCTGAGCTCCTCATCGGCATCAAGAAGATAGATGTTCAAGCTGTCTTCTCTGGGATCTTTACTGAAAAATCCCCAGCTTTGCGGATAAATCATGGAAACGGTTTTGGATTGATGCTTGGTTAATTGGATGGCGGAGCTTGGCAATGCCGCGATGATGGTAAAAAGCAAAACGATGATCCAGGCGGCCATGATAAAAAGAAAGAATGAAAACATGCTGGTTTGCTTCTTGTCAGTCAATTGAAACCCTCCTAGCGTATGGAAATTTCATTGACATGATTATACACCATTCAACAAGTAAAATATTGATTAATTAGATTTTTCAGACTAATATACTATTATATGTAAAAAAGGGGAGTGTTCATATGTTTTTGATGAATGATAAAGTGCTGTGGGGAGCTGTGGTTCTCGCCTTTATTCTTTCGATTGTGTTTTATCCGTTTCTTCCTGCTGATATGGCCATTCACTATGACGTGTCGAACCGTCCGAATACATCAATCAATAAAACAGCCGGCGTCCTGATTTTTCCCGTGCTCATGATGATCTGCATGTTATTCAGAAAAAAGGTCGTCCAGCTATTCCTCGTCGTTTACTGTCTGCTGATCGTGCATATTGCCGTGATGTGGCTGGCACTGTAAACATAAAGAAAACCGGAGCCCTTAAGCTCCGGTTTTTCTTATTTATAAAATACTTTCTCAATGTTGTATTTCGACTGAAGGGTATTGATCGCGTACGTTTCGTAAATCTCCCTTTCCATCGGATCATTTACGACACATACTTCAATTTTATACACTTCGTCCCTGTGATGTTTAACAGGCGACACATTGTCTTCAAAATGCTTTTTGATTCTTTGTCTTAATTTACGGGCTTTCCCGACAAACAGCAGCTCATCATGAATGTTATAAAACATAAAGATGCCGCCTTTGTCTCTCGGAATTTGGTGAAAATCAATGAAACCGTAAATCGCTTTAATCGCCGGTTCATTCTCCGACGGTGACTGCTGCCGTTCCGTAATGGTTACATCAGGAGCAGGAAGGTTTATTTTTATCAAATGGGTCACGTCCTCTTATTCATTAAAGCTCCATCCTATCATAAGAATGCGCCAAAAGCTATTTTTTATTCAAGCGCCCCGGCCGGATCATAAAGGCTCAAATCAATTTCCGTCTGCTGCCCGAGCGCGAGTTTCGCCAGTTCAGCCCCCAGATACGGCCCGCTCGTCAGTCCTGAGGCGCCCAGCCCGTTGGCAACGAGGAGTCCGCTGATATTCGGCACTTTGCCGATGACGGGAAGAAAACCGGGAGTAAACGGCCTGAACCCGACTCTTGTCTCTATCATAGTACTGTCTGAAAGCCCCGGCGCCACGGTTAATGCTTTGTCAAAAATCTCGCGGAGACCGCCGGCCGTCACCCGCAAATCCATGCCGGTATCGTTTTCATGAGTCGCGCCCGCTATGATTCTGCCGCTGTCAAAGGCGAGAATGTATTGATCGTTTGGGGGCATGACGACGGGCCAGCCGCCCGTCTCCTCTCCCTGAAGCTCTAAATGAACGATCTGCGCCTTTTGGTATGATACTGAAAAACGGATGCCGAGCGGCTCAAGCAGCTCTCTCGCCCAAGCGCCGGCCGTTACGAGAACCTGGTCGGCAGTAAGCGTGCGTTCTGCAGTTTTCACACCGATGACGGCACCGTCCTCTGTCAATATTGACGCTTCTTCATTGTAAACAGCCGCTCCGTGCTTAACGGCCGCATTTAACAGCGCCTTACGAAGCGCTCTCCCGTTCACCCGGGCCGCGCCGCTGACATGAACCGCTCCGTATTCCTCCGACAGCGCGGGAAACAGCGCCTTCGTTTCTTCCGGAGTCAGTCTTGTAATGTCACCGATTTCAGGGGCGTCCTCTCTTCTTTTATAAGCTCTTTCCTCCATTTGGCTGAGCTTTTTTTCATCCGTATGGAGGCTGACAGCACCGACCTTTTGATAACCGGTTTCTGTTTCTCCGTCAGCTTCAAGCTGCTGTATCAATCGTTCATAATAACGGGCTCCGCCTTTTGCGATCGCATACCATGCCTGATTGCGGCGCTGTGACAGCCACGGGCAGACGATCCCCGCCGCGGCGTCAGTCGCCTGCCCCGGGTGCTTCCGGTCAATGACCGTTACATCCGCCCCGGCCTTTGCGAGATGATAAGCCGCGGACGCACCGAGAATGCCGGCCCCGATAATCAAATAAGACTTCATGTATAACACCTTTTCTATCTGTTTTGTCTTATTTATTTTAACAAATGGAGCACTTTGCTTCGACCTTTTGTCCCCATATGAAAAAGTGGAAGGCTGACCAATCTCTTCGTTTAGTATCAATTCAAAAGTCATAGTCAACGTATATACAGATCAAGAACAAAAGAGAACATCAAAGAACGCGGCTAAGTATCAACCCCGTCCTTTTTTTTTAAAAAAAGATTGGAGGATAAAGGCATTATCACTATTATCCTTCCACTATATAAACTGATCTATCATACTATTTTTTAGTAAAAACAAAAGTATAGTATCCATCAGCTTCTCCAGTTTTCATCTTAATCGCTGATCTTCCATAGGCTGATTTACTGCTGATTTTACCATGCATTGTAGAATACTGCGTTAGGGTACCTGTAGACTTTCTTTTGTATGGTTTAAAGGCTATATATCCAGATTGGCCTTTTTTGAGCGTAAAGGAATATGTAGTAGAATAAGATTTTGCTGACGTAAAATTAAAACTAGCTCCATAGTTTATAGCTTGAATTTCTGATGAAGCATTAACACTGTAAGACTTAGATACAGTAGCTTGCGTCTGTTTATCGACTCTGCACGATGATGTAGTACACTTAATTGTTGCTGAAACTTTTATAGGGTCTCCATAATATTTAGTGGCTGATTTTTCTTTATATCTCCAATATCTAAGATCAACGTCAGCATAGGGCTTAAATTCTAATTCGTCATTGCTTTCCTCAGAAACAAAAAACTCATTCTCTAAATCTTCGTTTTCTTTTATTTCAGTCGTTTTTTCATATTCATCTTTTGAAACAGGTACAAGCCCATGTTCTGACGCTTTGAATGGTGCGATTACTGCACCTTGTTCCTCATCATAAAATTTTTCTACATTTGAATCAGATAGATTAATAGTATATTGCTCGACAGCGAATCCTTTCGAGGGATTTCCAAAAATCATCAAAAATACCACGAAAACTGCAATCAAAAGCGTAACTTTCTTTTTCATATACACCCTCCTTATTTTTATGGCACATTAAAATATTACCAGAGGAGCATATTTTTGTAAACCGAGTGTGATTAATTTATACTAGGAATTAACAAATAATATATTCCGGATTTCTTATCCACATGAGGGGTTAAATTGTTATCTGTCTGAGTTTCAATTTTCAGATTTTTCGTTTTGTTAAATCCAGCATATAACTTATATTTTTTACCTGAATACGACTTTACATCAAATGAAATATCCGTCTTATTATTCTGATTTTTAAGCGCTACACCATTTCCATTCTTTACCCATATAACTTTTTTATCTTTCCATGCCAATGTTCCTGTTCCTATACCCATTTGTTTATTTTCTTCAAATTTGTATATCACAACTTTTTCATTGTCAATTTCCTTTGTTTCATATATAAAATCAGTGATATAAGGTGATTCTTGTTTAGCATACTGTAAAGCTTCATGTTCAGTATTAAATTTTTTCGCTGAATCAGGAGTTTCATTATTCTTAATAAAAAACAAACTGATTATGAAAATAATACAGATGACCAATAAACAAATAATAATCTTTTTCCCCTTCATAACAATAGTCCTCCAATTTAGAAATATATTAGCTATTATTATAGCAATTTTACAGTAATAAAATAAAGTTCCTATGGATTTAATTTCAAAATAGTCAGTTATTAATTATTCGATTTCCTCATTTTATTATGAAACGCGGCATTACTTTTGACATTCCAAATGAATTCGGACGGTTTGCGGCAGATATATTACAACCGTTCCCCATCTCTTCCTATGCGTGGTTTATCGGTGATGGAGAGGCGTATACTGAATTCAAAGAAGACACCGATACAGACCTATTTCCGCAAAATCAGCGCATCATTCAGGGTCAAGAACTCCGTCAGCGTCTGGAAGGAGACCCTTATTATATGATTTTTGCTGAATTGAAAGCTTTCTCGGGCGGGATGGTAACGGAAATCAATACATATGATGAATATTTGGAGAGTTCCTGTGAGCTTGTGCTTCTCATTGCAGATTGCTCGTATGTAACGTTATATTGCAAAGATCCGGATATGCTCGAAGCCCTTTATCAGCAGGCTGTACAATGCGGGTTTCACCGCGTTGACTATGTTACAGATGAGAATGACGCGAGAACCGGATTGTCTGTCTGATGAAGGTGCGTTCTTTTTATGAAGCGCCGGATAGGGCTTAGGATTCAAAATATTGACAAATTCGTGTGTTTAAAAAAAACAACCCCCTCATGTATACTGAGTGCGTAACTCACATATGAAAGGGGTATGGCAATGAAAATCAGCTTGAAGAAAAAAGCAGGTTTTTGGAAGAAGACGGCGGTTTCGTCACTTATTTTCACCATGTTTTTTACCCTGATGATGAGCGGTACGGTTTTTGCGGCCGGGCTGAATACGGATCAGAAGCGCCGGGCGGAACAGCTGACCAGCATCTTTGAAAACGGAAAGACGGAAATCCAATACGGATATGTTGAAGCGTTGGATGACGGAAGAGGTTACACTTGCGGGCGGGCCGGCTTTACGACGGCTACCGGAGATGCGCTGGAAGTAGTCGAAGTATACACGAAAGCGGTGCCGAATAACAAATTGAAAAAGTATTTGCCTGAATTGCGTCGTCTTGCGAAGGACGAAAGCGATGACATCAGCAATCTGAAAGGATTCGCTTCTGCTTGGCGCTCACTTGGCAATGATAAAGCCTTCCGCGCTGCCCAAGATAAGGTAAATGACAGCTTGTATTATCAGCCGGCGATGAAACGTTCAGAAAATGCCGGACTGAAAACGGCCTTGGCAAAAGCGGTGATGTACGATACGGTGATTCAGCATGGCGACGGCGATGATCCAGACTCCTTTTATGCCCTGATTAAACGCACGAACAAAAAAATGGGCGGGTCACCGAAAGATGGAATTGATGAGAAGAAATGGCTCAATAAATTCTTGGATGTGCGCTATGACGATCTGATGAATCCGTCAGATGAGGACACTCAGGATGAATGGAGAGAATCGGTTGCCCGTGTCGACGTTTTCCGCGATATTGTCAAAGAGAAGAACTACAATTTAAACGGGCCGATTCATGTCCGGTCAAGCGAATACGGTAATTTCACTATTCAATAAACAAAAAAACCCCGCCATATGGCGGGGTTTTACTATTAACCGATAGAACCTTCCATTTCGAACTTAATCAAACGGTTCATTTCAACTGCGTATTCCATCGGAAGTTCTTTTGTGAATGGCTCGATGAAGCCCATAACGATCATTTCTGTTGCTTCTTCTTCAGAAATACCGCGGCTCATCAGGTAGAAAAGCTGTTCTTCAGAAACTTTTGATACTTTTGCTTCGTGCTCCAATGAAATGTTGTCGTTCAGGATTTCATTGTAAGGAATTGTATCAGAAGTTGATTTGTTATCCATAATGAGCGTATCACACTCGATGTTTGAACGGGCGCCGTCCGCTTTCCGTCCGAAGTGGACGATACCGCGGTATGTTACTTTTCCGCCTTGTTTAGAAATCGATTTTGATACGATTGTGGATGACGTATTCGGTGCAAGGTGAATCATTTTCGCACCTGCGTCCTGATGCTGCCCTTTGCCCGCAAGAGCGATAGAGAGCGTCATGCCGCGCGCGCCTTCACCTTTCAGAATGACAGCCGGATATTTCATCGTCAATTTAGAACCGATGTTTCCGTCAACCCATTCCATCGTCGCGTTTTCTTCACAAACCGTACGTTTCGTTACTAAGTTGTAAACGTTGTTCGCCCAGTTTTGAATTGTTGTATAACGGCAGTAGCCGCCTTTTTTGACAATGATTTCAACAACTGCGCTGTGAAGCGAGTTTGTTGTGTACACAGGAGCCGTACAGCCCTCTACGTAATGAACGCTTGCTTCTTCGTCAACGATGATCAGCGTACGTTCGAACTGACCCATGTTTTCGGAGTTGATGCGGAAGTAAGCTTGAAGCGGTGTTTCAACCTTCACGCCTTTAGGCACGTAGATGAAAGATCCGCCGGACCAAACAGCTGAGTTAAGCGCCGCAAACTTGTTATCAGTCGGCGGAATGACTTTCGCCCAGTGCTCGCGGAAAATGTCTTCATTTTCTTTCAGCGCGCTGTCTGTGTCTTTGAAGACGATGCCTTGCTCTTCAAGATCTTCTTTCATATTGTGGTAAACAACTTCGGATTCGTACTGTGCAGAAACACCGGCAAGGTATTTTTGCTCAGCTTCAGGAATACCCAGTTTGTCGAATGTCTGTTTAATTTCCTCAGGCACTTCATCCCAAGAACGCTCTGAACGCTCAGACGGCTTTACGTAATACGTAATTTCGTCAAAGTTTAAAGAGTTTAAATCCCCGCCCCACTGCGGCATCGGCATGTTGTAGAAATGCTCAAGAGATTTCAGGCGGAAATCAAGCATCCATTGAGGCTCTTCTTTCATGCGTGAAATTTCTTCTACGATTTCTTTTGTCAATCCGCGCTCTGAACGGAAAATGGAAACGTCCTTATCGTGAAAACCGTACTTGTATTCACCAATTTCAGGCATTTTTTTAGCCATCCATTTTCACTCCAATCTTTTAATTGCCGCCTTTTTCGCCAGCGACTCCTTTTTCAAGTGCTTTCCATGAAAGGGTGGCACATTTAATCCGGGCCGGGAATTTCGAAACGCCTTGAAGAGCTTCAATATCCCCGAGATCTATTGAGTCGTCATACTCTTTCCCTTGCATCATGTCTGAGAAAATCTTAGACATGGAAAGGGCGGTATCAATATCTTTTCCTTTAATCGCCTGCGTCATCATGGAAGCTGAAGCCATGGAGATAGAACAGCCTTCCCCTTCAAACTTCGCTTCCTGAACGGTATTGCCGTCAAGCTTCATTGTCAGTCTGATCCGGTCGCCGCAAGTCGGGTTGTTCATATCGACGACGATGCTGTCATCCAAAACCCCTTTGTTGCGCGGATTTTTGTAATGATCCATGATCACTTGTCTGTATAATGTATCTAAATTTGCATTAAAAGACATTTGTAAAGTACTCCTTTGTCTTTTGGAGGGCTTCCGCGAGCTTATCGATCTCTTCCTCTGTATTATACAGATAAAAACTCGCTCTCGCAGTAGCAGATACATCCAGCCATTTCATGAGCGGCTGGGCGCAGTGATGGCCGGCTCTGACCGCAATGCCCTCAGCATCGAGGACAGTCGCGACATCATGAGGGTGAACCTCATCAAGATTAAATGTCACAAGTCCCGCCCGCTCTTTCGGACCGTATACCGTCACGCCGTCTAGCTGCTCGAAACGGTCAAGCGCATAGGCCGCAAGCTTATGCTCATGCCGGGAAATCTCGTCGAGTCCGATCTCTTCAAGAAAATCAATCGCGGCTCCCAATCCGATCGCGCCTGCGATAATCGGCGTGCCTGCTTCAAATTTCCACGGAAGCTCTTTCCAAGTTGATTCATAAAGCCCTACAAAGTCGATCATCTCGCCGCCAAATTCGGCCGGCTCCATATTCTCAAGCAGTTCTTTCTTGCCGTACAGCACGCCGATTCCCGTCGGGCCGCACATTTTATGGGAAGAAAGCGCGAAGAAGTCGCAATCCAAGTCCTGAACGTCGATTTTCATGTGCGGTGTGCTTTGCGCCCCGTCCACCACGATGACCGCGCCATTGTCATGAGCGATTTTGGCGATCTCTTTAATCGGGTTGATCGTGCCGAGCACGTTTGACACATGAGCGACTGCCACGATCTTCGTATGGCTTGTGACAGTCTGCCGGACGTCGTCTAACGAAAGCGTGCCGTCTTCCTGCATCGGGATATATTTTAAAGTTGCGCCGGTTGCTTTTACTGCCTGCTGCCACGGAATGATATTCGCATGATGCTCCATTTGGGTGATGACCACTTCATCACCGGGTTTTAAGCTGGCGCGGGCATAGCTCAGCGCCACCATATTCAGTGAAGTTGTCGTGCCTTTTGTGAAAATGACCTCAGCCATTGACTTCGCATTGATAAACTTACGGACTTTTTCACGCGCACCTTCATAGCCGTCTGTCGCTCTCGTGCCAAGAGTATGAACGCCTCTGTGGACATTGGAATTGTATTTGCTGTAATACTGATCCACTGCTTCAATGACAGCACGCGGCTTCTGGGAAGTCGCCGCGCTGTCAAGGTACACGAGGTCATGTCCGTTCACTTGCTGATGAAGGATCGGGAACTGTTCACGAATATCGGTGATATTCATTATTTTACTTTCCTTTCGATGACGGAGACGAGCTGTTTCTTAACTCCTTCAATCGGAAGCTCTTTTACCACCGGAGCAAGGAATCCGTAAATGACTAAGCGCTCCGCTTCTTCTTTCGGAATTCCGCGGCTCATTAAGTAGTAAAGCTGGATCGGGTCCACACGGCCGACAGATGCCGCATGTCCTGCAGTTACATCGTCTTCATCAATTAAAAGAATCGGGTTTGCATCTCCGCGTGCTTTTTCACTCAGCATCAAAACGCGGGATTCCTGTTCAGCGTTTGCTTTAGACGCGCCGTGCTCGATTTTGCCGATTCCGTTAAAGATGGAAGATGCGGCATCTTTCATGACTCCGTGCTTCAGGATATAGCCTTCAGAAGCCTTACCGAAGTGGATGATCTGCGTCGTAAAGTTTTCCGTCTGTTCTCCTCTTCCGACAACTACGGTTTTCGTATCGCCGTATGTGCCGTCTCCGTAGAGGTTTGTCGTGTTTTCAGAAATCGTGTCGCCGTCGTTCATCAGTCCGAGCGCCCACTCGATTCTGCTGTCGCGTCCGCGCGCGGCTCCGCGGCGGTTGACGTATGTTGTGACGCCTGCTGACAGGTTGTCAACGGCGCCGTACGTCACGCTGGCATTATCACCTGTGACCACTTCACTGATAATGTTGAATACAGCTTCTTTCGGATTCACCGTGCTGATGTAGTTCTCAACGTAAGTGACGGAGCTGTGATCTTCAGCGACGATCAGCACGTGGTTGAACAATGCCGTGTCATTGCTTTCATGAACGTAAACGGCCTGAACAGGCGTCTCCACCTGAACGTTTTTAGGAACATAAAGGAATGCCCCGCCGTTCATTAATGCTGCATGAAGCGCAGTCAGTTTATGTTCGTCGACCTTAACGCCGTCTTTCATGAAATACTTCTCAACGAGGTCGCTGTGCTCACGGGCAGCCGTTAAGATGTCCGTAAAGATGACGCCTTTGTCTTTCAGTTCTTTAGAAAGAGAAAGGAAAGCGGGCGTTTGGTCACGCTGCACATATAACGTTTTGTCTTCGTTTTCGATATCGATCAGCGCTTTTGCTTCATCAGCTAAATCTTCTAAAGAAGCAAGCGGCGCATTTTCTACTGTATGCTTGTTGAACTTTGTAAAGTTCCAATTTGTGATTTTTGTTTTATCAGGCTTAGGCAGCGGCAGATCTTCAGCTTTTTCAAGAGCCTGTAAGCGCAGGTTTTTCAGCCAGGCAGGTTCTTGATGCTTTTCGGAAAAGCCTTTGACATATTCCTGATCTACGGATAGTTTCGTTTCCAATGTCATGATTATCCCCCTAACGCTTACGCTTCTTGGCCTACAGTTTCGTCTTCAATGCCCAGTTCTTGTTTAATCCAGTCATAACCTTCCGCTTCAAGGCGCTGTGCAAGCTCCGCGCCGCCGGATTTCACTACGCGTCCCTGCATCATAACGTGAACGACATCAGGCGTGATGTAGTTCAGAAGGCGCTGGTAGTGAGTGATCATTAAGCAGCCGAAGTTTTCGCTGCGCATTCTGTTGATTCCTTTAGAAACGACTTTAAGCGCATCGATATCAAGGCCTGAATCGATCTCGTCAAGAATGGCGATTTTCGGCTCGATCATCATAAGCTGAAGGATTTCGTTGCGTTTTTTCTCCCCGCCTGAGAAACCTTCGTTCAGGTAACGCTGCGCCATTTCAGGGTCCATTTCAAGGAACTCCATGTTTTCGTCCATTTTGCGGATGAATTTCATAAGAGAAATTTCATCGCCTTCTTCACGGCGTGCGTTAATCGCAGAGCGAAGGAAATCGGCATTTGTCACACCGCTGATTTCGCTTGGGTACTGCATCGCAAGGAAAAGACCCGCCTGAGCGCGCTCGTCCACTTCCATTTCCAGTACATCCTTGCCGTCAAGCGTGATGCTGCCTTTTGTAACTTCGTATTTCGGGTGTCCCATAATCGCTGCTGAGAGCGTGGATTTACCGGTACCGTTCGGCCCCATGACAGCGTGGAATTCGCCGCCTTTTATTTCAAGGTTTACACCTTTTAAGATCTCTTTTCCTTCGATTTCAACGTGAAGATCCTTGATCGTTAATGTTGAAGCAGCCATATCTATACCTCCAAAATATATAATCATTATTCTCAATTTATTCTCATTCTAATTTTATAACAAATGAAAAGTAAATACAACTTTTTATATTACCCGGAACATTCCTAAAGTTTATCAAAGATCAAGGCGTAATTAAAGCTGTTTGAAACAGAAAAAGGGCGGAAATCCACCCTTTTTTACTGACCGATTTTCTCATTAAGCTGCGCTGCGAGGAACTTGCTTTTTTGATATTCAAGCTCCCTCTGCCGTTCGACTTCCATCCTTTTTGAAAGACGCCGTCCGTATTCCTCGTAGCCGATGCCGTGTGACTTCTGCATCGCTTTTTCCATTTCAGGCGTATAGTCAAGGTCCAGTCTCTCGTGGCTGGTGCAGATAATGAATCAATCCCTTCATCTATTTGTTTCTATTGTAACAATGATCCGTTGCTCCGGCCAAAGAGAGTGTGCCCCTGAATCCTTTCGAATGTGCCGGAATCCGGCGCTCGCTTTATCTGAAAAACGGTATTCACACGATTGCTCTTTCTAATGCGTCGTATGTCCGAATTCCTGAATGCACTGCTGTACGAGGGTCACTCCCTGACTGAGAGCCGCGCCGCCCCCGAATGCCGCCGCGACGCCGATGACCTCAAGGATGTTTTCTTCTGTCGCCCCTTGGTCAAGGCAGCCCTTCGTATGATAAATCATGCAAAATTCATCTTGAGCGCTGATGCTGATGCCCAGAGCGATTAATTGTTTCTCCTTTTCAGTTAATGAATCCGCTGAGAAACACTGTTCAGTAAATTCATTAAACTTCCGCCCCATCATCGGCATTTTTTGCTCGAATATACCTAAACCTTCTTTATATTGTTTCAATGCGTCATGCACGCTTTTTCCGTTTTCCTGGTATTGAGCCACTGCCATTCCCTCCAATCGTTAACCTTCCTTTTTATTATGGACAGTTCTCCGATTAATACCCGAAAAAAACCCCGGATGATTCATCCGGGGTTTTCGTTTTATTCAGATACGGGAAGCACGGCTCCGTCGTATTTTTTCTCAATAAAGTCTTTGATTTTCTTAGAGTGAAGCACTTCCATAAGCGCTTTGATTTTCTCTGATTTTTCGTCACCTTTGCGTACGGCGATGATGTTTGCGTACGGGTTGTTTTTCGTTGATTCCACTTGAATCGCATCTTTTAACGGATTCAGTTTGTTTTGAATCGCATAGTTGACGTTAATGAAGACTGCATCGCCTTCTTCTTCATTATATGCTTTCGCCGTTAATTCAGGGGCGATTTTTTTGAATGTCAGGTTTTTCGGGTTTTTCGTAATGTTTTTCGTAGTGGCTTCAATCGTTTTTACCTTCGGATCAAGTGTGATCAGTCCGGCTTTTTCAAGCATCGCCAGCATACGGCCTTGTTCAGCGACATTGTTAGTCATGATGATGGTCGCGCCTTTAGGCAGGTCTTTCAGTGATTTGTATTTTTTCGTGTAAATTCCGAATGGCTCAAGGTGAACGGCTCCGGCATTCACGAGTTTGTAATCTTTATTTTCTTTCATTTCCTGTTCAAGGTAAGGAACGTGCTGGAAGAAGTTCGCATCCACTTCATTATCAGCTAACGCTTTGTTGTACATTTTGTAATCGTTCAGCACTTTTACTTTTAATGTGTAGCCTTTTTCCTTCAAGAGCGGTTCCGCTTCTTTTAAGATTTCAGCATGCGGTGTTTTTGTCGCGGCGACGACGATTTCCTTTTTATTTGAGCCGTTTGATCCGCAGGCGGCCAAAACTCCCGCGAACACAAGCAGCAGCGCACTTAATACAATCTTTTTCAATGTAAATCCTCCCTTATCTTTTGTCTATTATATTTGTAATCACATCACCGATAATCTGAATGATAAAGACGATGATGAGTATAAATACTGTCGCTACAAACGTTACATCCGTATTATTGGACTGGTAGCCTTCTACATATGCAAGGTTTCCGAGTCCGCCTGAACCGATGGCGCCGGCAATGGCGGTAGATCCGATCAGGGCGATGGCCGTAACGGTGATACCTGAAATTAACGCAGGCATTGATTCAGGAATCAGCACTTTGAAGATAATTGTCGGTGTCTTTGCTCCCATTGATCTGGCAGCTTCGATGACTCCTTTATTGACTTCCCGCAGCGCGATTTCAACAAGTCGGGCATAAAACGGCGCGGAGCCGATAATCAGCGCCGGCAATGCGGCGTTCGGCCCTAAAATCGATCTGACTAAAAACTTAGTAAAACCGAGAAGCAGAATAATTAAAATAAGAAACGGAATAGACCTGAAAATATTAACGACCGCCGCAATCACGGTGTTAATGATTTTATTTTCCCATAAGCTTCCCTTGCCCGTTAAAAAGAGCAGAAGACCGAGAATCGCTCCGATGATAAATGAAAAAACTAAAGCAATGACCGTCATATAAAGGGTCTCGTATGTGGCCGTCCACAGCTCGGTTATATCAACGTTCGGGAACCATTTTTCAAACATTTGTGATCACCTCTGCTTCTACCTGTTTGTCTTTGATGAACCGGATCACGTTTTCTACTTCTTTTTCCTGACCGTCAATATGAATGAATAAAGAACCGTAGGCTCCGTCCTTCGTCTGTGAAATTTTCCCCTGCAGAATATTGACGTCCACATCAAAGTTTCGGATCATTTCCGTAATGAGGGGCTGCTCAGCTGCCTGCCCGACAAATGAAAGCTGAATCGTTTTTCCTGTCGCTGTTTCCTGCAGAAAATGCTGGATGGTTTCTTTCGTCTCCTCCGGTTCTGTCACCTGCTGAACGAAACGCTTGGTCATCGGTTCGCGCGGGTTTCTGAAAACTTGGAGTACTTCGCCTTCTTCAACGACTTTCCCGTTTTCCATGACGGCGACTCTGTTGCAGATTTTTCGGATGACGTGCATTTCATGGGTAATGAGCACGATCGTCAGACCGAGTCTGTCATTTATATCGGATAAAAGATCCAAAATTGAATCGGTCGTCTGCGGATCAAGCGCTGATGTCGCTTCATCGCACAGAAGGACTTTCGGATTATTGGCGAGCGCCCGGGCGATGCCGACACGCTGCTTTTGACCGCCGCTCAGCTGCGACGGATAAGACTTTTCTTTCCCCTCTAATCCGACCAGTTTAATCAATTCATCAGCGCGGCGGACCCGTTCGCTTTTTTTCACGCCGGCGATTTCCAGCGGGAACATAATGTTCTCCCGGACGGTGCGCGACCACAGAAGGTTAAAATGCTGGAAGATCATGCTGATTTCCTGGCGCGCTTTTCTCAGTCCGCGGCTGCTTACTTTATTTAATTCCGTCCCCGCGACTTCCACGGTTCCCGACGTCGGCTTTTCAAGGCCGTTCAGGAGACGGATTAAGGAACTTTTACCAGCTCCGCTATATCCTATAATTCCAAATATTTCGCCCTTTTTGATATCAAGAGTGACATCTTGGACAGCATTGACATCCCCATGCTTCGCTTTGTAAATTTTTGAAACATTTTGAAGATGGATCAAAGCAATCACCCGCCTTACACTATTCTAAGAAATCTTCCGGGTTTCTCCGCAAAAGAAAAGCCTTTCTGCAAAAATGAGCAGAAAGGCTTATTGAAAAAGGCCTTTCTCTCATCTTCCAAAGCAGACCGCTTCGAGTGAATTGGCACCATTTCAACATTGTTGATGGTTGCCGGGCTTCATAGGGCACTTCCCTCCACCTCTCTTGATAAGAGAAAACATATCGTATTTTCGTCCGGAAATTCTTACTGTAGAATAGCACGGCGAATGATAAAAAGTCAATAAAATAAATATTGGAAGCTATTGTCACATAGTAGATTGGCAGTTTAAGGCCGTTTACTGATCGCCTGAAAAAATCCGTTTGTCAGCCAGAGGATGGCCTCCAGCTTCAGCAGAGCTCTGAATGATCCTTTCACTTTGAGTTTTCCGCTTTGGATAAGCTTTTGCAAAGAGACATCACCATGCAGGAGATGGATGATTTCCGTCTGGTTTCCGTAAAAGGTCAAATTAGATTTTTCCTTTGAAACCGACGTTTTTCTCATTTCTCCCTGTCCGTTAATTGAGACCGTTAAGGCTTCTGTTTCTCCTTGGAATGTAATCAGCAGCGTTGAGGCGTTTAATAGCGGTTTCAAAAACAGATGCTGTCCGTCATTCTCTGAAACTTCTATTTTCTCCACTCGTATAACCTCCCGTTTTAATGGCCATACATACACTTTCTCTTTTTAACGGACAGAACCCTTTATAAACCGCACGACATTTTCCTGTAAATATTGTCACATCGGGAACGTTTGCGATGTTTTTTGTTTAATCAGCTCATATAAATAGGAAACGGAGCGGAAGGCGTATCCTTTCTCAACAAGCTCTCCGCCTTTAAACAGCAAAAAGCACGGAACGCTTTCAATCTGATAGGCTTTGGCGAATGCGGGGGAATAATTCACGTTGTTTTTATAGAAGGCGGCGCCGGGCAGCATTTCTTCGACGACAGTAAGCATTTTGGACGCCAGCTGGCATGTGCCGCAAAACGGGGTGTACAAATACAGGAGATAAACGTCATCCTGAATCGATTCGAGTTCATTTTCTTGGAGTTCTTTCATGTTTACCACCTCAGGTCGTTCTTTTTCAAAAATACAGTGTCAGCATCAAAGCCGGCTCTGATCAGCACAGATGCGAGATGATGGCCTGGGCACGACTCGACTTGCCTGTATGTTCTGTCTATATAAATATGGCGCGCTTCGGGAAGCTCCCGTTTCAGCTGTTTTCTTAATTTTTCTCCGGAGTCATCTGCGTCCGTTAAAATATAGACGTCTCTGTCAAACAGGCGGTCCGCCAAATCTTCCAGTTCGGTTTGGCCGATCGTCCCGTTTGTACAGACGATTTCTGCGGGTTCGATGAGCACTTCCCTGACTTTGATTTTATCAGATTTTCCTTCTACGATAATGACCTTTTCATCTCCGTTGTACATAAGCGCGTCACCTGCCGATTGTTTTAGCGTCAGATTGAAAAAGAAGGCAGTGAAATTCACCGCCAACTGTTAACACCAGCCACTCTCATAATCGCAATCGACATATTTCGGATCGCTGCCGTTTATGACATCGGCTGTTTTATAAAATTTTTGATTTTCAAATGAAAAGCCCTGTTTGAGCTCGTACTGGTCCATGCCTGTCATCTCGCCGATGGCTTCATTTTCATGAAACAAGGAAAACCGGCCGTTTTGAAAGCGGCCCGTAACGTTCTCCGTCACATCGACCTTTTGTTTATCAAAAGCCATTTTAGACACCTCCCGTTACAGATAGAATGTCCAAATGGCCCGTTTGCTATCCGATCAGTCTTCCTGTGTCATTTCGTCATATTGCTCGGAAGTCATGAGGTTTTCGATTTCTTCAGCATCAGCCGGTTCCACGACGATCATCCACGCTTTTTCATACGGAGACTCGTTTACGAATTCAGGACTGTCATCAAGGTCTTCGTTCACTTCCGTCACCGTTCCGTTAATCGGTGCGTACAGTTCGGATACGGTTTTGACGGATTCCACGCTGCCGAATGGCTCGTCCGCTTTAATTTCGGCGCCGACTTCCGGAAGCTCGACAAAGACGATGTCGCCAAGTTCGGCTTGCGCGAAATGTGTAATCCCGATGCGGGCTTTTCCGTCCTCAACTTTGACCCATTCGTGCTCTTTGGAATAACGCATATCTTTCGGTGTGCTCATCTAAATCCCTCCATTTTTTTCTTATAATAAGAAGATACCATAATTCTTTGAACCTGGCATTACATCCAATATTTTTCGAATTGGTCTTCTTTAAAGCCGACAGTGACTTTTTCGCCGTCTGTCGTAATCGGGCGTTTCAGGAGCATACCGTCTGATGCCAGGAGTTCAAGCTGTTCATCCTCTGACATGTGGTACAGTTTTTCCTTTAAGTTCAGCTCGCGGTATTTCATTCCGCTCGTGTTGAAAAACTTTTTGAGCTCAAGACCGCTCTTCTCATAGAGGTCTTTAATTTCTTCTTTCGACGGAGTTTCCTCCGCGATATGTATTTCGTTTATTTCCTTACCGCGGTCTTCCAGCCATTTTTTCGCATTACGGCACGTTCCGCATTTAGGGTACCAGTAAAAATTTAACGACATCTTCTTCACCCCTTGTAAATGATCGTCGTTATTTTAACACAATCACTTGTAAAAACCTATAACGTTGCTTCGTGAAAAAGCGCCCCTGATGAAGGAGCGCTTTCAGCATGTGATCAGACCGTATATTTTTCTTCACGGAAGACGGCGGCTGCCGCTTCACGTTTTTTCTGAATGAGGTTTTTCGGCGTCAGGCGCGTCAGTTTGCGCAGCACGGAAAGCATCATGCGGAGGGAATCCCCTTCCTCCATGGCGATCAGTGATTCTTTGGCGTGCGCTTCAATGTTCTGAAGGGCTTCCTGGGCAAAGATTTCCGTATATAACAGCTTCTGCGCGGCTTTTTCGGCACCGTCCGCCGCAATTGCTTTTTCCGTTCTGAGGACGGAAGATTCCAAAGCGTACAGCGCGCTGACAATATCGGCAATGTTCACCATGATTTCCTGCTCGCCTTCGATCTCTTTGCCGTATTTCTGCGCCGCGAGACCCGCTGTCAAGAGGGCGATCTTTTTCGCCTGTCTGACAATGTATTTTTCCTGTTCGAGAGGTTCTGAGCCCGGCTCTTCAGGCATCAGCATCATGAGTTCTTCTTGGAGCGCTTTTGCTTTTTCAAAGAGCGGCAGCTGACCTTTTACGGCTTTTTTCAGGAACGTGCTCGTTACGATCAGGCGGTTGATTTCATTTGTGCCTTCAAAAATTCTGTTGATTCTTGAGTCGCGATAGGCACGCTCCACTTCATATTCCTGCATAAATCCGTAACCGCCGTGAATTTGAACGCCTTCATCGGCAATGTAATCAAGCGTTTCAGAACCGCACATTTTGTTGAGCGAGCATTCAATCGCGTACTCGGCGATTGACTTCGCGACTTCGCGTCCGTCCTTTTGCTCCTCTTCCGTCAATCTGCTCATATTATCTTCGAATAAACCCACTGTTCTGTATACAGAGCTCTCCATCGCGTAAAGCCGCGCTGACATCGTCGCAAGCTTTTCCTGAGTGAGCGTGAAGCTTGAGATCGGCGTTTTAAATTGCCGGCGCTGGTTCGCATAAGCGGCAGACAGCTCAATCACCCGTTTTGAAGCGCCGATTGTGCCGACGGCAAGCTTGTAGCGCCCGATATTCAGAATATTAAAAGCGATGACATGGCCTTTTCCGATTTCGCCGAGAAGGTTTTCTTTCGGGACTTCCGCCTGATCTAAAATCAGCGTTCTTGTCGATGAACCCTTAATCCCCATTTTTTTCTCTTCCGGGCCCGTTGACACGCCCGGATAGTTCTTTTCTACGATAAATGCGGAAAATTTATCTCCGTCCACTTTAGCGTAGACGACAAAGACATCTGCAAAGGCGGAGTTTGTAATCCATTGCTTTTCTCCGTTAAGAATATAGTGTGTGCCTGCTTCATTCAAAACAGCTGTCGTTTTCGCGCCGAGGGCATCTGAACCTGAACCGGGCTCAGTTAAGGCGTATGCCGCGATTCTTTGTCCTGAAGCCAAGTCCGGCAAATAGGTTTTCTTCTGTTCTTCCGTTCCGAAGAACACGATCGGCAATGAGCCGATACCGACGTGAGCGCCGTAAGACAGCGAAAAGCTGCCGGCACGTGAAAACTTTTCCGTAATGAAGGCTGAACTGATTTTATCCAGGCCGATTCCGCCGTACTCTTCAGGCACGTCTGCTCCGAGGAGGCCGAGATCTCCGGCTTTTTTCAACAGTCTGACCGAATGCTCGAACTGATGGTTTTCAATTTCATCGATATAAGGAAGCACATCGTTTACGACATAGTCTTCTGTCGTTTTGCCGATCATTTTATGTTCGTCTGTAAAGTCCTCCGGAGTGAATATTTGATCATATCCCGTCTCTTCAATCAGAAAGCTGCCGCCTTTTTTGACGTTGACCGTATCCTGTTTCATGCTTCGTTTCCCCCTTGTTTTAAATGAGCTCAAATACGCCGGCAGCGCCCATGCCGCCTCCGATGCACATCGTCACCACGCCGAATTGCTCGTTTCTCCGTTTCATTTCATGAATGAGTGACAGGGTCAGCTTCGTTCCCGTGCATCCGAGCGGATGTCCGAGCGCGATGGCGCCTCCGTTGACGTTCACCTTTTCTTCATCTATCCCAAGCGATCTGATGACTTGAATGGCCTGTGAAGCAAAGGCCTCATTCAATTCAAAAAGCCCGATATCCTGTAATTCGAGTCCGGCAAGCTTGAGCGCCCGCGGAATAGCTTCAATCGGACCTATCCCCATTACCTCAGGCGGAACGCCGCCTACGGCAAACGAACGGAATTTGACAAGCGGCGCCAATCCGAGCGACGATGCTTTTTCGCGATCCATCAGCATGACAGCCGCCGCGCCGTCACTTGTTTGTGAAGAGTTCCCGGCCGTCACGGTTCCCGTTTTAGAAAAAGCCGGACGGAGCTTCGCCAAGACGTCAGCCGATGTGCCGGGACGAACGCCTTCATCTTGAGAAAAGGTAAATTGTTTTTTCCGCGGCTTATGGTCATCACCGACTTCTGTCAGCGATACTTCAACCGGCACGATTTCGTCATTGAATTTACCTTCTTTAAGGGCTTTAGCGGCATTCTGATGGCTGCGGACGGCAAATGCATCCTGGTCTTCTCTGGATACGCCGTACGTTTCGGCGACCTGCTCCGCTGTGTGCCCCATGCTCATGTAATACTCAGGCGCATGCTCCGCCAAAGCGATATTCGGGCGGGTCACATGCCCCATCATCGGAACTTGCGACATGGATTCCGCACCGCCCGCAATGACGGTGTCTCCCGAGCCGATCATGATTTTTTCAGCACCGTAAGCGATGGATTGGAGACCGGAAGAGCAGTAGCGGTTCACCGTAATGGCCGGCACCGTATGAGGAAGCCCCGCCAGCGCACCGATATTCCGCGCCATATTTAATCCTTGTTCGGCTTCAGGTGTTGCACAGCCGATAATTAAGTCATCGATATTTCCTTCATAGCCGCCTGCCCGTTTCAGCGTTTCTTTTACACAAAGCGCGCCTAAATCATCAGGACGAACGGCTGCAAGCGATCCTTTTTTCGCTTTACCGACCGGGGTTCTCGCACCGGCCACAATGACTGCTTCTCTCATAAACACCCTCCTAGTTCCGTAAAGGTTTGCCTTTGACGAGCATATGCTGCATTCTCGCTTGAGATTTCGCCTCGCCAGCGAGGCTTAAAAAGGCTTCTCTTTCAATCTCAAGTAAATATTCTTCAGAAACCTCCGTGCCGAACGGGACTCTTCCGCCGGCAATGACATGGGCCAGCTTCTTTGCAATCTTCATATCGTGATCGGATAAATAACCCGACCGTCTCATTTGGTCTGCTCCGAGCAGTAATGCCGCACAGCCGGTTTCTCCGGTGACTTTCACTTTTTTGCGGGCAGGCGGGCGGTATCCGCTGTCATATAAGGAAGCAGCCAGCTGTTTCGCATCGTGCAGCAGGTGATCCTGATTCATGCTGATACGGTCTGCCGCGGACAAAATCTTCATATCACGGGCTTCGTGTGCCGAACCGGACACTTTGGCAAGCGCGATTGTTTCAAAGGTTTTGATCGCTGCGTCCATCAGTTCACTTCCGCCGTCCAAATAATTCATGTACAGCTCTTTGTTTCCTCCGCCGCCCGGAATAAGGCCGACGCCGGTTTCAACGAGACCCATATACGATTCGCTCGCCGCCTGAACGCGTGCCGCCGGGAGACAGACTTCCGTGCCGCCGCCGAGTGTCATCCCGAATGGCGCCGCGACAACGGGTTTAGCGCTGTATTTGATGTTCAGCATCGTCTGCTGAAAACGGCGGATGACAAAATCGACTTCCATGAAGTTATCATCCTGAGCTTCCATCAAAATCATCGCAAGGTTTGCTCCCGCGCAGAAATGTCTGCCTTGGTTTCCGATGACAAGTCCTTTATAATTCCGCTCCGTTTCCTCAAGCGCATTGTCAATCATCTGAATAATGTCTAAGCCGATCGCGTTGCTTTTCGTATGAAATTCCAGCAGCGCGACATCATCGCCGAGATCAATCAGACTTGCGCCGCTGTTTTTACTGATCACGCCTTTTGTTTCTTTTAACGTTTGCAGGCTGATCCGTTTCGGATTTTCTTTCACGGCCCTGTATTGGCCGTCTGAATAGTAAAATGGTGTTCCGTTTTCCTTCATATAAAATGTTTCATGGCCCTGATCAAGCATTTCTTTCACCCAGCCGGGGAGTGCTGCGCCTTCTTCTTCGAGCCGCTCCGCTGATTTTCTGACGCCGATGGCATCCCACATCTCAAACGGCCCGAGCTCCCATCCGAAGCCCCATTTCATGGCGTCATCAATTGCTTTGATATCATCAGCGATCTCACCTAAAAGCCGGGCTGAGTATAAGAGTGTTTGCGATGTGATATTCCAAAGCAGGCGTCCGGCGCGGTCATCGGAATATACAAGCGCTTTCATTTTGCCTTTGGCACCCTTTGCCTGTTTGGCGGCTTCTAAAGCGGGCGTCTTCATTTTCGAACGCTCACCGTATGTCATGGTCAGCGGATCGAGTTCATATATTGTTTTACCTTCTTTTTTGTAAAAACCTTGGCCTGATTTGCTGCCCAGCCAATTGTTTTTCAGCATGTCATTCATAAATTCAGGAAGCTTAAACATGTCTTTTTCAGCGCCGTCGGCTTTATCATACACATTTTTTGCCACATGGGCGAACGTATCAAGCCCCACAACGTCAAGGGTTCTGAAGGTCGCGCTTTTCGGTCTGCCGATCAAAGGCCCGGTCACCGTGTCCACCTCGCCGATGCGGCAGCCGGAAGAAAGCATTTCTCTTACCGTGACCAGCAGGCCGTACGTACCGATGCGGTTGGCGATAAAGTTAGGCGTGTCTTTTGCGATGACGACACCTTTCCCAAGCGTGTTTTCTGCAAATGAAGTCATAAACTCCAGTACGTCAGGATCTGTTTCCTGAATCGGAATGATTTCCAGAAGCTTTAAGTAGCGGGCCGGATTAAAGAAATGGGTTCCTAAGAAATGAGCTTTAAAATCGGCAGATCGGCCTTCCGCCATTTTTGTGACGGAGATACCGGACGTATTGCTCGACACGATGCTTCCCGGTTTCCGGTATTCATCAACGAGTGAGAAAATCTGTTTTTTTACGTCAAGATTTTCGACGACGACTTCAATAATCCAATCAGCATCCTTCAATTGAGCTGCGTCATCTTCCAAATTCCCCGCCGTTATATAGTCGAGATTGGCAGCCGAAGTCAGCGGCGCCGGTTTTTGCTTCAGCAGCTTTTGCATGGCCGATCGGCTCAGTCTGCTGCGGACCTCCGGGCTTTCTAATGTCAGCCCTTTTTTCATCTCATCCTTTGTCAGCTCGTTTGGCACAATATCAAGCAGCAGGACGGGAATTCCGATGTTAGCCAAGTGCGCGGCAATTCCGGACCCCATAACGCCTGATCCGAGAACGGCTGCTTTCTTTATAAACTTGTGCATGAGTCATCCCCCTTGAACTTTGAATGAATAGTCATTCATTTTTTCGGCAAAAAAAATGAAACCCTTTTCTTCTTTCATCTTAAAAGATTTTCAGGATGACTTCAATAGCAAATATGGAATTTTTTTAAATTTTTCGGCTTCCGCATGTTCCATGGCGCGGGCGGGAAACTTAAACCCGGAGGTGAAGGGAATGGTGCGAGGGAGAAAAGATCCGTCTTCTGCCGCAGTGAGCGCGGCCAGCATGAAAGGAAATGCGGGACCGAAGCAAAAATACGGCGGCGGCAAACGGACGAGCCAAAATCAGCAATATAAAAAAGAAAACATGGAATAACATGCTGCGGCTGCTTTTTGGAGCAGCCGTTATTTTTTGAAGATCCCTTTCAGCACAAATGCCGCGTTTGCCGGGCGCTCGGCAATTCTTCTCATCAGGTACCCGTACCAATCGGTTCCGTACGGGACATACACCCTCATCCTGTATCCTTCTTCGGCAAGCTCCTTCTGGCGCTCCGTTCTGATGCCGTACAGCATTTGGAATTCAAACTGCTCTCGGGGAATCTGATGCTCGCTGATGAGTGTTTTCGTATAAGAAATGATGTCATCATCATGTGTCGCCACCGCCGTTTCATGGCCGCTCAAAAGCTGCAGCTTAATCAGCTGCTGAAAATGAAGATCGGTTGCTTTTTTATCAGGGAATGCAACGGCCGCCGATTCTTTATAAGCGCCTTTTACAAGCCTGAGCCGCGGCTTGTATGGCATCAGACCGCTGATGTCTTCAGCTGCCCGGTACAAATAAGCCTGAATGACGGTGCCGAGCATCGGAAAATCCGGCTTGCACCGCTTATACAGCTCAAGCGTACGGCCGCATCTTGAATAGTCCTCCATATCAATCGTTACAGGCACGCCGCGTTCTTTTGCCTCCGTCAATATGTCTCTGACATGCTGTTCCGCGAGTTTCTCGGAAATATCCAGACCGATGGATGTTAATTTCAGAGACAGCTCACAATCCAGTTGATTCTCGGCAATCGCCCTGATTGCTTTTTTACATTCTACCGCCGTCCTTTTCGCATCCTTCTCTGAACCCGCATATTCACCTAGATAATCAATCGAAGCCGACAGCCCTTTTTGGTTCAGCCGCTTTACCGTTTTCACAGCTTCCGCGAGTGTTTCCCCTGCAACGAACCTTCCCGCGCCGAAGCGGATTCCGTAAGCCTGGGCGAATTTTGTAAGCATTTTATTTTTCGACAAAAATAAACATATGTTCCGCAGCAAAGATGAACTCCCTCCTTTTTCTTTTATTCGTGTATGAATTTCCGGTCGCAGAGAAAGCTAAAAAGAACAGAATTGAAGGAGGCGTTTATATGAACAACCAAGAGCAGCACGGAAACTTGCCGCCTGCCGTCATCTCAACGAAAGACCATTTGTATCTTGAGGACATGCTGAACTGGAATCTGCTTGCCATGAAAAAAGCGCATTTTATGGCGGAACACTGCCAGAATCAGACGTTAAAACAAGAGCTTGATCAAATCGGCCGGATGCATCAGAAACATTATCAGCACATATTGGGCCGCTTGAACCCCGATCAAGGCGGACAGACAACAACAGGCTATATGCAATAGGAGGACAATACATGGAACAGCAAAATCAAAAAATCACGAATCCGCAGACGCCCGTGCCCAATACGGCGCAAATGAATGACAGAGACTTGGTGAATGAGCTGCTGACGACGGAAAAATACATCACGGCTTCATATTGCACAGCCCTGCACGAGTTCAGCCACGAGTCTCTTTATCAAGATATTCAGGCGATTTTCGATGAGTCACAAAAAGCGCAAAGAAGATTATACGATGTGATGTTTCAAAATGGCTGGTATTCCATTGAAGCAGCCGATACCCAAAAGCTTCAGCAATCGTATCAGAAGTTCCAGCAGACTATTCAGCAGCAGTCTCCCTACCAGCAATAAAACGAATAAGGATTTGATGTTTTCGACAAGCATCAATCCTTTTTTTATTTTTGCACAAAAAGATTGACTTATCATTAATCCTTATTTATATTTAACTAATGTTAATTATTTTCTCAAGGAACAAGATGAGGAGGAGTTATGAAAAACGCGGATCAATATGTGTCTGACATCCAGAAATCTCTTCAGACGCTGCTGCAAAACATACAGCCTGAAATGGTGGAAAGCATGGCAAAACACGAGGTGACGCCTGCCCAATTATTTGTTTTAGCCAGCCTGAAAAAATACGGGAGCTGCAAAGTTTCCGAAATTGCGGAACGCATGGAGGTAAAACCGAGCGCAGTGACGCTGATGGCCGACCGCCTCGAACAAAAAGGACTTATCGTCCGCAAACATAACCAGCAGGACAGACGCGTCATCGACATCAGCCTCACCAAAAAAGGCGAAACAAAATTCGAAGAAGTTGTGGAAGGACGGAAAGCGATACTGGCGCGAAACCTGTCCGTTCTGACTGACGATGAACTGATTCAGTCCGTGAACATCATCCGCAAAGTAGCTGAAGCAGCCGAGAAATACGCGGCTGATCAAAAAGAAAACGAATAGAAAAGAGGAGCTGCCGAAACATGAGCATTGAAAAGAAAGATCCAAAACGCACATTATTAATAACCGGCTTAATCATCGCCATGTTTTTCTCAGCCCTTGACGGCACCATCGTAGGAACGGCGATTCCTAAAATCGTGGGTGACCTCGGGGGATTAAGCATGATGACGTGGCTGACCACAGCATATCTTTTAACTTCGACGACGATCGTTCCGATTGCGGGGAAACTTGCAGATTTATTGGGGCGCCGCGTCGTCTATGTATCAGGTTTATTGATTTTTATGGGAGCTTCCGCACTGTGCGGAATGGCCAGCAACATGACGGAACTGATTATTTTCCGCGGACTTCAGGGAATCGGCGGCGGTGTCATGATGCCGATGGCTATGATCGTCATCGGGGATTTGTTCACAGGGAAACAGCGTGCCAAGTTCCAAGGGCTTTTCGGGGCGATTTACGGGCTTGCTTCCGTGATCGGCCCGCAAATCGGGGGATGGATTGTTGACTCATTAAATTGGAAATGGGTTTTCTATATCAACCTGCCTGTCGGAATTTTAGCCGTCATCTTTATCGCAAGAGGACTTCAAGGCAGAAAACAGACCGGGCCGATTAACTTTGACATCGCCGGCATTTTCACAATGATCGTCGGAATCGTCAGCCTCCTCCTCGCGCTCAGCTTCGGAGGAAAGGATTACGCATGGGGCTCTTGGCAGATTCTCGGTCTCTTTGCGCTTGCACTTGCCGGGATTGTCGGATTCATTTTCGCTGAAATCAAAGCAAAAGAACCGATTCTGCCGATGTACCTGTTTAAAAACAGAACGTTTACCGTACTGAATCTGATCGGCTTTTTCATGAGTATCGGCATGTTCGGCGCCGTCACGTTTGTTCCTTTCTTTATGCAGGGAATTATCGGAGTCAGCGCCACCGCGTCCGGCACGATTATGACGCCGATGATGGTATCTATGATTATCACAAGTATTATCGGAGGCCAGCTGGTTTATAAGATCGGTATTAAACCGCAAATCATGATCGGCATGCTGATCATGGCCGTCGGCTTCTTCTTATTAACGACTTTGCAGCTGGATACAAGCAAGCTCGCGGCTACATGCTATATGGCCGTGATCGGTCTGGGAATGGGGCTCGTCATGCCGCTTCTCACACTCGCTCTGCAAGAAACGTTTTCAAAAGAAGAGCTGGGTGTTGTGACCTCTTCAAGCCAATTTTTCCGGATGATCGGGGGAACGTTCGGCATTACGGTGCTCGGCGCTGTCATGAATGCCAGATCAGGAAGCCTTTTAACCGACAGACTGGTGCCTTACTTAGACTCACTGCCGAAACAGGCAAGTGCCTTTGCCGCCCAGTTTAAAGGTATGATTGACAAGAATCCTGAAGGGCTGCTTCAATCCTTGTTCAGCCAGGAATCGATTAAGCAGATTCCGGCCGCATTTTCTTCCCATATCGTGCCGGTTTTGAAAACGTCACTGATGGATTCGCTTCACAGCGTGTTTTTCACAGGCCTGGCCTTTATCGCTGCCGGATTGATCCTCACGCTGTTTGTTAAATCAATTAAACTGACAAACAAAAAGACAGGCAAACAAGAAGAAAAGGCGAAAGCCGTTTAACAAAGAAAAATCCCGCGGATGCCGCGGGATTTTTTTATATCATCTGGGCCTCCCCGTTTCCGAATGACCAGTCTTCCGCCGCATTGCCTGAGAGGACGATAAACACATCTTCTTTTCTGACGCCCAGCTTTTCGTGCAGCCGGTCAGCCAAATGCTGATAGAATGCTTGTTTCTGATGAGTTGTTCTGGAGTTTTTCAAAGTAAAGCGGATAAACATCAGTTCATCGCTCCGCTCGACTTGAAGATATGACGGATCATAGAAAAACTCCCCTTTTTCGTGCTGATGCACCACTTGAAAATAGTCATCATGCGGAACATCAATCATCTCCGTCATGGCGGTGTGAATAACGGTGCTCATTTTTTTGAGCCAAAGTCCGCTTTTTCCTTTCTGTAAATGGATCTGTACAAACGGCATCATTTCTCTCTCCTTTCGTCACATCGTCTGGCCGCAATCGGCTGTTATGATTTGTCCCGTCAGTGATTCCTGCTCCAGCACAGAGCAAATCAGTTCTCCGATATCTTCCGGAGCGGCGATCCGTTCCAGCGGAAGGCTTCCGGCAAGCCGGTACATCGTCTCTTCCCGCCCCGTCCACCATCTTGTTGCAACGGCTCCGGGCGCGACACAGCATACACGGATGTCCGGCGCCAGCGCATGGGCCAATGATTTTGTCAGGCCATGCACCGCCGCTTTGGAAACGGCATACGGAAGGGAAGAACCCGCTCCCGTCAGACCGGCGATGCTCCCGACATTCACAATAGCACCTGACTTTTGCTTTTTCATATGAGGCGCTGCCGCTCTGGCGCAATGAAACATCCCGTTTACATTGACAGCAAATAATTCATCCCATATTTCTTTCGTTGCAGATTCCAAATCATGAAGCGGGATATGTCTGGTAATGCTCGCATTATTTACGAGTAAATCGAGGCTTCCGAATCGGCTGGCCGCTTCGTTCACCATGTCTCTCGCCTGTTTGTCTATAGAAACGTCCGCTTGAATGGTCATCGCGTGTCCGCCTGCTTTTATTATGAATTCCGCCGTTTGTTCCGCTTCCGTTTTTGAATGTGAATAGTTAATGACGACTGCCGCTCCCCGTTTTGCTAAGGCAAGGCACGCCGCTCTTCCGATTCCTGTACCGCCGCCTGTGACCAGTGCCGTTTTATGTTGTAAATTCATGGCTTCTTCTCCTTTTACGTTCGATGTTCATCAGCTGATATGTTTATTGTAATGGAGATCTGCATTTTCGTATAATGATTGTTAAAGATGTTTTATATCACAAAAAATGATAGCAAAGAGGGAGAGATGACAATGGAAAGCGGAGATTTGCGGATTTTTCAGATGGTGGCCCGTGAAGGTTCCATTACAAAGGCGGCTGCGCGTCTCGGCTATGTGCAGTCAAACGTGACGGCCAGAATCCGCCAGCTGGAAGAAGATTTGAAAACCGAGCTGTTTTTCCGCCATAACCGCGGGATGACGCTGTCTTCAAGCGGCACAGTGCTCCTCCATTATGCGGATCAGGTCGTCGGTCTGATAGAAGAAGCCAAAATGGCGCTCGCTTCAACAGACAAGCCGAGCGGACCGCTCATGATCGGCTCCACCCAGACAACAGCCGCCGTCAGGCTGCCGAAACTTTTAGCCTCTTATTATGAGCGGTATCCTGATGTGGAGCTGTCCCTTACGACAGGGCATACACAATATGTAACTGATAAAGTTCTTCGCTATGAATTGGACGGCGCATTTATCGGCTGTCACTTTCATCATCCGGATTTGCACTCCATCCCGGCCTTTGAAGAAGAAGCCGTTGTCGTGACTCCCGCTGCCGTCACCGCTATAGAAGAAGCGGTAAAAAAGCCGCTTCTTGTGTACAGTACGGGATGCACGTATCGTGACACATTAGAGCGGTGGCTTCATTCCATTGGAACGGCGCATCCGGCCATTATGGAATTCGGCACCCTTGAAGCGATTATCGGGGGAGTGACGGCGGGGCTCGGCATTACGCTGCTCCCGCGAAGCGTAATTACGCAGCACGCCGCACTGGGTGCTGTTCGGTTATGGACCATTCCCGAATCTTTCAGCCTGATGAAAACAGAATTCGTCACGCGGAAGGATTCATATATGAGCAGTGCATTACAGGCCTTTATTAATTCCTTTTCAGCAAAAAAAGCTTCCGGCACCTCTCTTTGATGCCGGAAGCTTTTTATTGTTTTTTTCTGTGAGCTTCATTGAGCTGTTTAATGTGCTGTATCGCATCGCAACTTTGATGCCCTCTTTGGTGCCCGGACAGGATTCGTTCCAATGTTTTACGCTCAGTAAATATCTAATTATGATCGAAAAGAACAATTGAAAAAATTCACGAGATCCGTATAGCAAAACGGATAATAGTAGGCTTTTAAAACCAACTAAAAAACATTAATTTTTAACAGCGTGTCAAAGGAAGCCGGCATTGCAAAAAGCAACGTTGTATAACACCAAGGGCTTCCGTTCGAAAACTTTAAAATTAAGAAAACAACAATCGCAAGTACCCATCCCGCAACAAGTGAAACGGGAAATGGGGGAAAAAATTCAAAAAAGTAATGATGAAACCCTTTAATAAACTTTAAACATTTCATAGTTATCTTTATAGTACGACATAATAAAGTCACGAAAATTTCTTACCGAAGAAGACAACAGCTTATGTCTCATCCAAGATAAGCCGACTGGATATGAAGCAGAGTGATCAGTCACTTTTATAAAATTCAGCCCCAATGTTCTGCAAACTGAAATGGGAAGCAACGCCACACCTTGATCCAGCTTTAAAATCTCGACCAGTAAATGAGAATCTGCCTCAAACGCAATATTCGGGGTGAAACCGGCTTTCCCACAAAGCGAGGCTGTAAAACCGCTATACTCTTCATTATTAGCAAGGGTAATAAATGGTTCATTGGCGACAAGGCGTAAAGAAATTTCTGTTTTACCCGTAAATCGGTGGTTTGAGGGCAAAGCCAGAACAATATCTTCATTTACCAGCACACAACTCTCTATCTCTTCATCCTGAATCGGATGACCTGTTATTCCTAAATCAATGTCCCCTTTTTTTAAACTTGTTATGATCTCGCTTTTAACTCCGATTGCTTGGAGAATTTTTGATTGAGGGGAGCGGTTGATATATTCACTCATCAGTCCTGCAAGGAATCTTGGATTGGAAATAGATATTCTTATCTTGTCAGAAATTTGATGTTCCTCCAATTGAATTTCTGTTTGGGCATTTTCAATCTCAGTAAAAATCCTGTTTACATGTTTTAAAAGAATTTTCCCTGCTGAACTCAGCTTAATATTTCTGCCTTTTCTCTCAAACAAGGTTGTTCCCAGTTCATTCTCAAGTCTTTTTATAGTGAGACTTAAAGAAGGCTGGGCAATCTTTAATTGTTCTGCCGCTTTAGAAATATGTTCAGTATAGGCAACTGTCTGAAAGTATTTTAGCTGCAGCAATTCCATCTGTCTGCACCCCCTCATTTATTTCAATAAATATATATATACCTTATTATGTATTGGATTAAATGTAAATGCGAATGTAAGATAATAGCATAGTTAAATTAAAAAACATAAAAAAGAAAAAGAAAGGGGTCTCATACTATGAAAATTGATGTGAATAACATTGTGAAAAATTTAAACACACCTTTAACATCACCTGCTTACCCCGTGCCAACCTATAAATTTGTTAACCGGGAATACCTTAATATTATTTACCGAACGGATGAAAAAGCTTTACGTGCGGCAGTGCCAGAACCTCTTGAAATTACTGAACCTTTAGTGAAATTCGAAGTGATGTGGATGCCCGATGTTTCCGGACTTGGCGCCTATACAGAGGCTGGACAAGTCATCCCTGTCAGCTTTAATGGTGAAGAAGGAGATTATGTACATTCTATGTATGTTGACAATTTCCCGGCTATTGCAAGCGGACGGGAACTTACTGCATATCCAAAGAAATTGGGTGCCCCTAAGCTGTATATAGACTCTGATACTCTTGTCGGCACATTGGATTATGGCAGTCTTCGTGTGGCAACTGCGACTATGGGATATAAACATTTCGAAATGGACAAGGAAAAAGCGAAAAGGGAAATTTGCCGACCTAATTTTATGGTTAAGATTGCTACTGATTACAATGGTGATTTAAGGGTTTGTGATTTGGTGCGAACGCAAATAACGAATATAGAAGTTAAAGGTGCCTGGACTGGACCGGCGCGGCTTCAATTATTTGAACATGCTCTGGCACCTCTTGCAGATTTGCCTGTATTAGAAGTCGTTTCAGCATCTCATATCCTTACAGATTTAACCTTAAATGCAGCACAGCCGGTTTATAACTACTTAGAGGAAAAATAAGGAGACGTTTACAATGAGAATTGCAGTTTTAGGAGCAGGTTCTTTAGGAACCATAGTTGGAGCATATCTGTCTGCTGGCGGAATGGATGTCGAATTGATTGATTCGTACAAAGAACATGTAGATACTCTAAATCAAATAGGTGCTAAAGTAGTTGGTACAACGGAATTTCAAGCAAAAGTGAAAGCCATTACCCCTGAAGACAAGTCAGGCAAGTATGATTTAATATTACTTCTGACGAAACAATTATATAATGACTCCATTCTTAAAGAGTTGCTGCCTTTTTTAAAGGATGACAGTGTAGTATGTTCCTTGCAAAACGGTATACCTGAACAGAAAGTTGCTTCGATCGTTGGTGATGAACGTGTTATTGCAGGTTCTGTTGAATTTGGTGCTACGTTTATTGAGCCGGGCGTATCCAGACTTACAACTGAGTATACTCAATTTAAAGAGTACGCTTTTCAAATTGGAGAATTACATGGTGAAACAACAGAAAGAATCCTGCGTATTAAATCGGTTTTAGACCTTATCGGCGGAACACATATTTCCGATAATTTAGTTGGAACGAAGTGGTCAAAATTACTTATCAATAATGCATTCAGTGGTTTATCGGCAGCATTAAACGGAGAATACGGAGACATTCTTGACCATGAAATCGGCATTGTTAGCGCAGTCCATATCGCAGATGAGACGATTAAGGTTGGACACGCCAATGGTGTCAAATTTGCGAAAATGGGCGGCCTTGATTTAGAATCTTTGGAATTAAGAAGTGAAAATGATATTCCTGAACGTATCCAAACATTTAGGTCAGCCATGGAACCATCTAGGCTGCTAAGAGCAAGTATGCTCCAGGATCTTGAGAAAAAACGCAAAACTGAAATTGATTATATTAATGGAGTTATTCCCAAAATGGCAGAAGGTACTGGCATTTCAACACCTTTTCATGATTTGGTTGTGGCACAAGTCAAATGTGCCGAGGAATCTCAAACAGTGCCCAATTTTGATACAAATATAAAAGCATTTGAAGAGTTATTACGTAGCCGAAAGGAAATGTGATATATAGGAAAGAGAGAAAGGGATTGCTGCGGCGGTCCTTTTTTCTTGGTTCAGCAAGCGGAAGAAATATACGTAAACAAACGGGTGCATTAGTTACATTAAAGTTCTTCGCCTATGAATTGAACGAAGCCTTTATTGATTCCTTTTCAGCAAAAAAAAAGCTTCCGGCACCTCTCTTTGATGCCGAAAGCTTTTTTATTGTTTTTTTCTGTGTGCTTCATTGAGCTGTTTAATATGCTGTATCGCAGCTTTGATGCCCTCTTTGGCGTCCGGGTAGGATTGATTCCAATGTTTGACGAGCGGAGGCATGCTTTTTGCGATATGTGTATACAAAATCCACTGCCTGACTTCTTCCTTTACATCCGGGTTTGTTTCGCCAAGCAATAGTTCCGTGTATTTCTCAAGCAGGCCGTCCAGCTGCTGCTGCAGTTTCTCTTCCATACCGTTCCCTTCCCTTTTTCATGATTATGACAATCGGGCGGTGAGGGCCGCTTCCTGCACGATACATCTGCCGCGTCCGTGCGGAATGCAAAGCGGTGTGCCGAACAGCGGGTCTTGCGTTACCTGGCAGTTCATCGCAAAGACCTGCTGTACAAGCTCGCAAGTGATAACTTCTTCGGGACGGCCCTCTGCGTAAATCTGTTTATCCTTAATGGCGACCAGATAATGGGCATAACGGCATGCCAGATTGAGGTCGTGCAGCACCATGACGATTGTGCGTTTTTCTTTTTCATTTAATTCAAACAGCAAATCAAGAATTTCAATTTGATGCGTCATGTCGAGATAGGTTGTCGGCTCGTCAAGCAGAATGATATCCGTATCCTGAGCGAGTGTCATCGCAATCCATGCGCGCTGGCGCTGTCCGCCTGACAAGGAATCCACCGGACGGTCGGCCATTTCCTCAAGCTTCGTCGCTTTAAGCGCTTTTGCCACTGCGTCTTCGTCCTCTTTGGACCATTGCTTCAGCCAGCTTTGATAAGGGTATCTTCCCTGCTTCACAAGCTGATGCACCGTCAGGCCTTCGGGAGCTGACGGACTCTGCGGCAAAATAGCGAGCTCTCTTGCCACTTCCTTCGTCGGAAGCTTAGCGATGGCTTTTCCTTCTAAAAGCACAGAACCGCCCCTCGGTTTCATCAGCCGGGCCAATGAACGTAAAAGCGTCGATTTTCCGCAGCCGTTGCTTCCGATCAATACAGTGATTTCGCCTTTTGGAATCGCGACATCCAATTCGTCAATGATAACAGTCTCTCCGTACCCTAAGCTCAGCGTCTCTGTAGAAATTGCACTCATACCGCTAACCGCTCCTTTTTTGAGTTTCCCAACACTATGTATATAAACAAATTGCCTAAACATTCAACGTGAGATCATGATTATATTGTAACAGAAATTAATGACTCTGAATATCATTATCAATTAGTTTTGGGCAAAAAAGCAGCGGACGGCGGTTATTTTTTTATTTCCGTCATTTCTCCATCATTCTTTTTCAGTTTCAGATAAAAATGGTCATAGCGGCTGTCCAAATTAAAAGCCGAGAGCACCTGCCGGACGATCTCGCTTTCCTGCATCCGGCTGTTTACGGCAAGTTCTCCGAGGATCATCTTCATTTCATCAAGCGCTTCCTCGCCCTCTCTGTGAACCCCTGAGAGCTTGTCCCGGATGTCCGCCTTTTCATGACCGCCTTTTCTCTCATACAAACCTTCATAGCGGTTATGCTCCCCGGCTCCGTAGTTAACGCGAAGGGAAAAGCTGCTGTAAGGAACCGGCTTCGCGGATGACACGGGTGTGCTGTCTTGTTCCGCTTCCCGTTTTTCTTCATTCAATCGGCAGCCGGCAATCAGCATCAGCATAAGACATAAAACGCCCGCCGTCCTGAACCATTTCATGCGATTCACTCCCATTCCATTCCGATCGTTTTTAGGTATTTCCAAGGGAGGCGGCTGTCATTCATTAAACAAAAAAGAACCGGAGCGGTAACACTCCGGCCGGTTCATCTCCAGATTATCATTCAGTCAGCTCTAAAAATTCCTGCACATCCTGTACGGCAAGGCGGACCGCGTCTTCCCAAAACGACCGTTCCGTCAGATCCGCGCCAAGGTGCTTCATCGCCAAATCCTCAACAGTCATCGAAGCCGTGTCACACAAAAGCGCGATATATTTTTCTTCAAAATCCGCTTTTTCCCGAAGAGCTCTTGCATATATTCCAAGCGAAAATAAATAACCAAACGTATACGGAAAGTTGTAAAACGGCACTCCCGTAATATGAAAATGCAGTTTTGACGCCCAGAAATGAGGGTGGTATTCCCCTAATGAATCGCAAAACGCTTCTTTCTGCGCCGCTTCCATCAGTTCATTCAGTTTCTCAGCCGGAACGACGCCCTGCTTCCGCTCTTCATAAAAACGCGTTTCAAATAAAAATCTCGCATGAATATTCATAAACATGGCTACGCTTCTTTGAATTTTATCTTCAAGCAAGAACAGCTTTTCATCCTTTGTCGCCGCTTGTTTCAAAGCGGCGTCGGCGACGATCATTTCCGCAAAGGTCGAGGCTGTTTCAGCGACATTCATAGCATAGGCTCTGTTCAGCTGCCGCACTTGAAGCATGGCCTCCTGATGGAACGCGTGACCGAGCTCATGCGCCAGCGTCGATACATTCGAAGCGCTTCCGGAAAACGTCATGAAAATCCGGGATTCTCCGCTGTCGGGAAAACTGGTGCAGAAACCGCCGACCCGTTTACCGCTGCGGTCTTCCGCTTCTATCCACCGATCACGGAACGCTTTTTCCGTAAATGCGGACAGCTTTTTGCCAAACGTCGAAAATTGGCTGACGATCAGATTGGCCGCTTCATCAAATGTGTATTCTTTCGGAGCCTCGCCGATCGGCGCGCCCACATCATACCAGTTCAGCCGCTCAAGCCCTAAAAGAGATGCCTTTCGATTCAGGTATTCGGCAAAAGGCTTTTTATGATCGGTAATGACCTGCCACATGACATCCAGCGTTTCTTTTTTCATCCGATTGATCGCAAGCGGCTCTTCCAAAGCGCTTTTCCAGCCCCGCGCTTTATAGATTTCCGTGCGGAAGCCGGCCAGATGGTTCAGCGTGCTGCCGAAAAGCTCCTCTTCTCCTTTCCACGCTTCATTAAGCTCTTTGAACACTTGATGTCTGATGCGGCGATCCGGGTGCGCCATCATATTTTCCGCTTGGCCGACCGACAGCTCTTTATCCTCAAATGGAATCTTCATTCTGCCGACAGCCGCATTATACAGATCGCCCCATGCGTGATAGCCGTCAACGGCCAGGCCTTCAATCAGCCTTTCTTCTGAAGCGCTGAGCTTCTCTTTGACCCGGTCTCTTCTTTCATTTAAAACATATGTGAGATCCTGAAGTTCCGGTTTTTGCAGCAGCTCCTCCCAGACCCGCTCGTCAATCCGGGCAAGTGTATCGTCAAGGGTGACCAGAGCGGATTTAAAATCACTGCTCAGCTGATTGATCCGCGCCCTCCATTCATTCGCTTTCTGATCATGAGTGTTCTGAGCCTGAAGACAGCCGACGAACGCTCCCGCCTGCCTGATCATGATCGCTGACCGTTCAAACCTATCAATCAGATTGATCAGCTCCCGGCTTTCATCCGCATGCGTCGGAACTGTAAACGCTTCAGCCGCATGTTGAAAAGCGCTTAGATGCTTTTTGAGCTCTTGTATGTATTGCTGAAACTCTTCCGACCGGCTCCCGCCCTCAAAAATGGAGTTTAAATCCCATGTTTCCTTCAATCCCTCTAATGCCATCTTTTCTTTACCCCTTTCTATCCGAAGCTGACTCCATTATAAAACAATTCTGACATATTTCCGAACGATTTCTCCTTCTTTCCGCGAGATGATATACACTATGAGATAAGAACAAACGGGGAGGATTATAAGATGAACAGAAAAATTGCCATTGTAACCGGCGCGACGAGCGGATTCGGGCTGCTGACAGCGCTGAAGCTCGTCCGGTCTTATCACGTCATCGCAACAGCCAGACAGCCGGAGAAAGCTGAAATACTGAAAGAGGCCGCCGCTCAAGCGGGTGCATCCGAACATATTACGGTCGTTTCTTTAGATGTGACAAATGAGCAGTCGGTGTCTGACTTCGGGAACACCATCAGCGGTTTCGGACCGATTGACCTGCTCGTCAATAACGCTGGCACTGCGTACGGGGGGTTTATTGAAGATGTGCTGATGAAACATTACAGACAGCAGTATGAAACGAATGTATTCGGCCTGATTCACGTCACAAAAACCGTGCTGCCTTATATGCGAAAACATGGCGGGGCAAAAATCTTCAATATCAGCAGTATCAGCGGACTGACCGGTTTCCCGGCTCTATCTCCGTATGTCTCTTCCAAATTCGCGGTTGAAGGTTTTACAGAGAGCCTGCGCCTCGAACTGCTGCCTTTAGGAATTGATGCCGCTTTAATAGAACCGGGCTCCTATAAAACGTCTATATGGGAAACGTCTCTCTCCAATCATCTTACGGCACCCGGCAAAGATTCGCCCTATTACCGCTATTATCAGCAAATCGAAGCTTACTTCAAAGCCAACGCATCCAAAAGCGGCGATCCTGATGACGTAACGGAGCTGATTTATCAATTGGCACAAAGGAAACGGCTGAAGAAACTGCGGTATCCGATCGGCAGGGGCGTTAAGCTGACATTGGCTTTCCGCTCACTCTTTCCGTGGTCCGCCTGGGAATCGATTATAAAGAAAAAGCTGTTCACTTGAACCTAAATTATAATTATTATAATTTAGTATTGATTTTTATTTGATATGTGGTATAATTAAATTAACAGATCACAGGGAGGACGATGAATATGAATACACAAAACGCGAAAAATACTGAAACTCTTGTTGAGAAATCAATGAACACACAATTATCAAACTGGTTTATCCTTTACTCTAAACTGCACCGCTTTCATTGGTATGTAAAAGGCCCTCACTTCTTTACGCTTCATGAAAAATTTGAAGAACTGTATAACGAAGCGGCGGAAACGGCGGATGCCATCGCAGAGCGACTTCTGGCCATCGGCGGACAGCCTGCGGCGACTTTACACACTTACCTTGAACAAGCTTCCATTACGGATGAAGGCCAGGAAAAAACGGCTTCTGAAATGGTGGAATCACTGGTTCAAGACTATAAACAAATCAGCCGCGAATCAAAATTTGTCATCGGCATCGCCGAGGAACAAAATGACCCGTCAACTGCCGACCTGTTTGTCGGATTAGTTGAAGAAGCGGACAAGCACGTGTGGATGCTGTCAGCCTACTTGGGAGAATGACGAAAAAAGCTGAACCTCAGTTGAAGGTTCAGCTTTTTTTATGCGTTCAGCTTGCGCTTTCGGTTTGTTTCGTTAATGTGACGTTCAGCGTCTTTTTGCTTCCGTTTCTGAGCACTTGAACAGTCGTTTTATCGCCGATTTTCAGCTGGTTATATAGGATCTGTCTGATATCGGCGCTGCTGCCGACATCTTTGCCGTTCAATTGTACAATGACGTCATTGGATTTAATGCCCGCTTTCGCAGCCGGTGAGCCGGATTGCACTTCTTTTACGTAAACACCCTTAGACAGCTGGTCGCCGAACAGTCCGAGCGTGTTTTCCTGATAGGTTTCCGGCACTTGCGACATGTCAATCATCTGCACACCTAAAAATGGGCGCTCGACTTTTCCTTTTGCAAGGAGCTGGTCGACTATCGGTTCTACATCATTGCTCGGAATGGCAAAGCCGAGTGACTCCACGCCGTTTTCACTGACTTTCATGCTGTTGATCCCGATGACCTGGCCGCTTGAGTTGATTAACGGGCCGCCGCTGTTTCCGGGGTTAATCGCCGCATCCGTCTGAATCACGTTCATTTCCACCGTGCCTTGGGATGTATCGGCGTCTACCGTTCTGTTCAGCCCGCTGATGACACCTTGTGTGACGGTGCCGGAAAACTGCTGGCCGAGCGGGTTGCCGATGGCAATCACTTTATCGGCAATGCGGAGCTTGGAGGAATCCCCGAAGCTGGCCGCTTTTTTGACATTGGACGAGCTGATTTCCAATACGGCCAAGTCACTGATGGCATCCTTTCCGACAAGCTTTGCCGTTTCGGTTTTCCCATTGTAAAGAGTGACCGACAGTTTGTTCGCCCCTTCTACGACATGGTTGTTTGTAATGATGTACGCTTTTTCGCCGTCTTTTTTGAAGATGACGCCTGATCCCGTGCCGCTCTCCGTTTCAGAGCTTGAACCGCCGTCAAGTCCGAACTGGCTGCTTTGCGAAGCTTGGTAGTTGGACACTCCCACAATCGCGGGCTCCAAATCTTCCACCATATCCGCTACGCTTGAGGTATTTTTCAAAGGCGTTGACGTAAAATTCGAAGACTGAACTTGTTTCGTATCAGAAACGGCTTCTGTCTTATGCTGCTCACTCGGCAGGTTCGGCACAATGCCAAGCACGAGGCCGCCGCCGATAATGCCGCCTAAAACCGGGCTCAGCCAAGCAGCTCTCCGTTTTTTTTCTTTTTTCACGGCAGCCGTTTTTTCAAATTCCGTACCGGCCGCCGTCTCGTTTTCCGCTTCTTTCGAGACGGGCTCTTCAAGCAGCTCGGGCTCCTGATGGCTGATCCGCTGCTGTTCATTTCTGTTTTGTTCCGTATGTGAAAGATCTGACTGATCGCGGCTTCTGCCGTCATCTCGATGATCATTCATATTCACGCACACTCCTTCAGCATGTTTTCATTCTATCGATTACATATTCATCGCATGTACAAATTCTATTGTCCCAATAATAAGGAGAAAAGCAAAGCTCCAAAACAAAATGTGTTTGAACATGTTATCTTCCCCGCTTTTTTTCTTCCTTTCTTCCCTTATACACATCATAAACAAACATTGTGGGATAAAAATGAAAAGAATATGTGAAATTATGAAAATGCGGCTTGAGTGTGTTAAAACTAGTATAATGACGTTGAAAGGATGTGAAATGCCTTGTCATACACCATTTATCTAGTTGAAGATGAGGATAACCTGAATGAACTGCTCACAAAATATTTAGAGAATGAAGGCTGGAACATTACATCTTTCACAAAAGGCGAAGATGCCAGAAAGCAGATGCAGCCGTCTCCCCACTTGTGGATTCTTGACATCATGCTTCCGGATACGGACGGCTATACATTGATAAAAGAAATAAAAGAAAAAGATCCCGATGTGCCGGTCATTTTCATTTCCGCGCGGGATGCCGATATTGACAGAGTCCTCGGGTTAGAGCTTGGAAGCAATGATTATATCGCCAAGCCTTTTTTGCCGAGAGAACTTATTATACGGGTCCAGAAGCTGCTCCAGCTCGTGTATAAAGAACAGCCCGCTCCCAAAAAAACCGGCATCACCGTTTCTTCCTACAATGTGATCGAAGACGCCCGAGAGGTTTATGATGAAACCGGCAGCCTGGTCAATTTGACGTCTAAGGAATTTGATCTGCTGCTTTTATTTCTTCACCATAAAGGACACCCCTTTTCCAGGGAAGACATTCTGCTGAAAATATGGGGCCATGATTATTTCGGCACTGACCGGGTGGTCGATGATCTTGTGCGGAGGCTGAGAAAAAAAATGCCCGGGCTAAAGGTTGAGACCATTTACGGATTCGGCTACAGGATGATGACGTCATGAAAAATAAGCCGCTTGCTTTTCAAATATGGGTGGTCATCTCAGGCATCCTCTTAGCCATTTCGATTCTGCTTCTCGTGCTGTTCTCAAATACGCTGCGTAATTTTTTCACGGATGAAACGTATACGACCATTGAAAATGAACAGCATGTACTGACGGAGTACCGGCTGCCCGGATCGATCGAGCGTGGATATTACAGCGAGGATGCGACCGCTCCGACGACTTTCCGATCCGTTCAGCACGTTCTTCTGCCTGAACGGGAGGAATCGGCCAGTGACAAAGACTTGAACTACTTTTCTTCTTCCTTTATCCATAAGGTGTACAAGCTCGCGGGCCGTCAGCACAGCGTCACGAAACGATACAGCGCGGACATCAGCGGGGAAAAAGTGTTTTTCGTCATTAAAAAAGGCCTCACCATTAACGGCCAGGATGCGATGATGCTGTCTTACGCCCTTGATTCTTATCGTGATGATCTGGCATTCACCCTGTTCAAGCAGCTGCTCTTTATCATTGCCGGCGTGATTTTGTTAAGCTGGATTCCGGCGATTTGGCTTGCCAAATATCTCTCGCGGCCGCTCGTTTCCTTAGAGAAGCATGTCAAACGGATTTCAAAACAGGATTGGGATGATCCGGTCATCGTCGACAGAAAAGACGAAATCGGAAAATTAGGCCATACCATTGAAGACATGCGGAGCAAGCTGGTGCAAAAAGACGAAACGGAAAGAACGCTCCTGCAAAATATCTCTCATGATTTAAAAACGCCTGTCATGGTGATAAGGGGCTATACTCAATCAATAAAGGACGGGATTTTTCCTAAGGGGGATTTGGAAACCACAATTGATGTCATTGAAGGCGAAGCAGAAAAACTTGAGAAGAAAATTAAGGATTTATTATATTTAACGAAGCTTGATTATTTAATGAAGCAGCGGGTGCACCATGAGACATTTGACATTGTGAAGGTCACGGAAGAAGTCATTGAACGGCTCAAATGGGCCCGGAAGGAATTATCGTGGACCGTTGAAACAGAAGATGCATTAATGATGCCCGGTGATCCGGAACAATGGAGCAAACTTCTTGAAAACATTCTCGAAAATCAAATCCGCTATGCAGAGACGGCGATTCACATTCGGATCAGCCAAAATCAGCAGCAGATTGTCATGACGGTTGAAAATGACGGGCCTCCGATTGAGGATGAGATGCTATCCAGCTTGTACGAGCCTTTTAATAAAGGGAAGAAAGGCGAGTTCGGCATAGGACTCAGCATCGTAAAACGGATTTTAACCCTGCATAAAGCATCAATTTCAATTGAAAATGACCAATCGGGTGTAATCTACCGAATTATCATACCAAAGTAGACTGTAGTGTTTCATTGCAGTCTTTTTTTTATGTGAAGGAGTAGCCGTTAAAATCTCTGTAGTTTGTTTTCAGCGGTTTTTGGCATTGATGAACCCATTTCTTTTCACAAATTGTCTTTTTCGGATATTTCACCTTTTCGACTTTAATTCCTCTGTTTCGCAAGCGGCTGATCATTTCATCTAATTCTTTCATTTTCAGATTCACCCTTTCGCCAGAACTTTGACCATTCGGTCAGCTCACTTTATAATATAAATAAAACAAAACAAAAAAACAAGTTACAATCAGGTTAAATTTACGGAATATCAATATGACCATATAGTCATACATGAGAAGCACAAGCCAGCCTCCTGGCTCCGAAAGGGTGGAACCATTGAAGGAAAAAGAAAAGCTGATCATTGAAGCAGCAATAAAACTGTTTGCCCGAAAAGGGTACAAATCTACATCGGTTCAGGAAATCGCCGATGAATGCAAAATCTCAAAAGGCGCTTTTTATCTTTACTTTCCTTCCAAAGAAGCACTGCTTCTATCCATGCTGAATTACTACTATGATAAAACGTTTACCCGAATCACGACGATCCAAACGGAGGGTGACAGTCCGAGAGCCGCTTACCAAAAACAGCTTGCGGTGTTTTACGAATCGATTCTCGCCCATCAGGATTTTATTACCGTGCAGATGAAAGACGGTTCACTTCCTTATACCGAAGAAGCGGCGCAGTGCGGAAAGAGAATCCGCCGGTCGATCCTGCAGTTTCATATCGACAGTCTTCTTGCTATTTACGGAGAAAAAGCTGAACCATACACAGCCGAGCTTTGTTTTTTAATAGAAGGAATCAGTCAGATGTATCTTGAATATCTCATTCTGACCGGCCGGTCCGTACAGCCTTCGCTTCTGGCAAATACCGTGATTCACAGAATTGATGACATCGTAAACGGAATGGCGGACAGACATGATGAAGCGTTTATTTCTCTTGATGAGGCAAGCTCACTGTTTGGGCCCCTTCATAACGGGCAGCCCGATCCTTTAAGTCAATCGATCTTGCAGACCCTCCGCACGCGCATCGGCACGATGGACAAGGCGCAAGCATCTGAATTTACCGAGAGCTTGGATATTCTGGAAGCGGAAATGAAGAAAAAGTCGCCGAAACCGGCAATCATCAAAGGAATGATTTTGAATTTGAAGGAATCCGACCTGCTGGCTGAAGATGCAGAACAGCTCAGATTTTTACTGAAACAGCAGTTTATTTAGAAGAACGGCCGCAATGACTGCAGCCGTTCTTTCATTTTATGCTTTCGGGTGCACCATATCTTCCGGACGCACCATTTCATTAAATTGTTCTTCTGTCAGAAGGTTCAGCTGTAATGCCGCTTCTTTCAGCGTCAGGCCTTCTTTGTGGGCAAGCTTGGCGATTTTCGCGGCGTTTTCATAACCGATATGCGGGTTAAGCGCCGTAACAAGCATTAATGAGTTAGAGAGATTTTCCTGAATCGTCTCTTGGTTCGGCTCAATACCGACAGCGCATTTGTCATGGAAGGAATTCATTCCGTCACTGAGCAGCTGCACGGTCTGCAGGAAGTTATAAATGATAACCGGTTTGAAGACATTCAGCTCGAAGTTTCCTTGGCTGGCCGCAAATCCGATTGTCGCGTCATTTCCCATCACTTGCGCGGCGATCATTGTCAGCGCCTCACTTTGCGTCGGGTTGACTTTGCCCGGCATGATAGAGCTTCCCGGCTCATTTTCAGGAATGACGATTTCGCCGATTCCGCAGCGCGGGCCGCTAGCCAGCCATCTGACATCGTTGGCAATCTTCATCAGGTCGGCAGCCAATGCTTTTAACGCGCCGTGAACGTGAGTGATTTCATCATGGCTTGTCAGCGCATGGAATTTGTTAGGCGAACTCTTGAATGTCTGCCCCGTTACTTTTGTGATTTCTTCCGCGACGAATTCACCGAACTGCGGATGGGCGTTGATTCCCGTGCCGACTGCCGTGCCTCCGATGGCAAGCGCGCGGATTTTTTCCGTTGACTCAAGAATCATTTCTTTCGAACGGTCAAGCATGTATACCCAGCCGCTGATTTCCTGTCCGAGCGTCAGCGGAGTGGCGTCCTGCAAATGCGTGCGTCCGATTTTCACAATATCCTGATAAGCTTTCGCTTTTTCATCAAGCGTCGCGCGCAGCTGATCAAGCGCCGGAACGAGCTGCTCATATACGGCAAGAACCGCCGCAACGTGCATCGCCGTCGGGAATGTATCGTTTGAGCTTTGGCTGCGGTTAACGTCATCATTCGGATGAATCTTCAGCTCGGAATTTTTTTCTTTCAATAAAGCAGTCGCGCGGTTGGCCACCACTTCATTCATGTTCATGTTGCTTTGCGTGCCGCTTCCCGTCTGCCAGACAACGAGCGGAAAGTTATCGTCGTATTTTCCGTTTAAAACATCGTCACATACAGCGGCAATCGCCTGTGCTTTTTCAGACTCTAAGTTGCCGAGGCGTTCGTTCGCGATCGCTGTGCTTCTTTTCAATATTGCAAACGCCTTCACAACTTGCTGAGGCATTTTTTCTGAACCGATTTTGAAGTTCTCTTTGCTGCGCTGTGTCTGAGCGCCCCAAAATTTATCTGCCGGAACTTTAACTTCTCCCATGGTGTCTTTTTCAATTCTGTAGTCCATTTATGTATCCCTCCATAACAGTTGCTTCACCCTGAGTATTATTCGCCAGTAACAGATGAAACCCTTTTTATTTTTCGGCCTTGGCCGTTTTTAATTTCAGCTCAAGATAGACGCGCGAATCCTTAGAGTATTTATACTTCGGATTTGTTTTACGGTATTCTTTCGACGTGTAAGCCACTTCGTAATGCGCTTCAAATGATTTGATGAGCTGTTCAATTTCTTCGGCATTTCCTGCCAGTCTGACTTGTGCCACATCTCTCCTCCGCTTTCATAAAAAAACTTGTACCATTAAATACTTTATCATAGTATATCATTTTTTTAACAGGAAAAGATAACCTCAATTAAGGATTGGAAGGCGGGTGACTGTCGATGGCGCAATCGGAATTCAAGGAATACATACACGTTAATCTGGCACTGGTGCTTCCCCACGTAGAGCAGAATGATGACCTGGTTCAAAATAAAAAGATGCTTCCGAACGGGCTTGTTTTTTATTATATGTATCTGAGTGAAATGAACGACGAAGACAAAATAAAAGAAGCGATTGAAACGCTGCTTCGGGAGGAAGACACTCTGACGCTAGATACGGTGGCGAAACGTCTTGATAAAATCGACGCCCGTCCCGTCTTTACGTCGAAGGAAGCCGTCATCTCCATTCTGCGGGGAAAATGCGCCGTGTTTATTAACGGACTTGACAGCGTATACATTTTGTCCACGGGAAAAAGAGAAAAAAGAAGCGTGAATGAACCCACATCCGAAAAGGTCGTAAGAGGTCCGAAAACCGCCTTCATAGAAGATTCTGATACAAACGTCGCCATGATCAGGCAGCGCACGAACCATCCGAAGCTGAAAACGAAAAAGATTCCGATCGGAGAAAATAAGTTAAAATACGCCACGGTCATGTACATAGATGATAAAGCGGACCCGTCTGTCGTCAGCGATGTTGTAAAGCGCCTCAGCGAAGTGAAGATGGACGACATCCAGGATTCCGGAACGCTTGAGGAGCTTATTGAGGATAATAAGTATTCGCCCTTTCCGCAAATACAAAATACGGAACGGCCTGATAAAGTCTCTTCCGCCTTGTTCAACGGCCGCGTCGCCATCCTTGTCGACAACTCGCCGTTTGCGCTGGTGGTCCCGGCTTCTTTAGGAATTTTAATGCAGTCGCCCGATGATTATTATGAACGGTGGATTTCCGCCTCGCTCATCCGGGCGCTGCGGTTTACATCTATTTTTATCACGCTGTTTTTTTCGTCCATTTATATCGCCCTCGTTTCGTTTCACCAAGGGCTGCTGCCGACGACGCTCGCAGTCACCATCGCGGCGAACAGAGAAAACGTTCCCTTCCCGCCTATCATTGAAGCGATGGTAATGGAAATTACGATAGAGCTGCTGAGAGAAGCGGGCTTGAGGCTTCCCAGCCCGCTCGGCCAGACGATCGGATTGGTGGGCGGAGTCGTCATCGGCCAGGCGGCCGTTGAAGCGAATATTGTCAGCTCCATCATGGTCATCGTGGTCAGCATTGTCGCGCTCGCTTCATTTACAGTGCCGCAGTACGGGATGGGTCTGTCGTTCCGTGTGCTCCGTTTCATTTCGATGTTTACCGCGGCAGCTTTCGGGCTGTACGGCATGATTTTATTTATGCTGGCGATCTACACTCATTTATCGAGACAGCGAAGCTTCGGTTCTCCGTATTTCTCGCCGAATGGATTTTTCAGCTTAAAAAACGCAAACGACTCTATTCTCCGTCTCCCTATTAAAAATCAACCAAAAGAGGCGAAAAACATAAATGAGCCAGAAAACAACTCACAATAAGCTTACAAGCTATCAAGGGACAGCATTGATTTCAAACACGATGCTCGGCGCGGGACTCCTCACCATGCCGCGTGCGCTGTCAGCAAGGGCAAATTCGCCGGACGGCTGGATCGCGTTATGTCTGGAAGGCGTCATCTTTATCTTTTTGATTTATCTCAATACGCTCATTATGAAAAAGCATCAGTACGGATCATTATTTGATTATATGAATGAAGGACTCGGCAAATGGGCGGGAAATATCGTCAATCTTATGATCTGTCTCTATTTTATAGGAGTCGCCAGCTTCGAAGCCCGGGCGATGGCGGAAATGGTCAAGTTCTTTTTATTGGAAAGAACGCCCGTGCCGGTCACGCTGTTTATCTTTATCGCCTGTTCCGTTTATTTAATTATCGGCGGCATGAGCGATATCGGCAGGCTCTTTCCTTTCTATTTAACGATTACGATCATTATTTTGCTGGTGGTGTTTTCCTTCAGCTTTAAAATATTTGATCTGGACAACCTGCGGCCGGTGCTCGGGCAGGGTTTTTCTCCCGTTATGGCTTCCTTGACCGTCGTTTCTGTTTCCTTCTTGGGAATTGAGATTATGCTGTTTCTCCCCGAGTACCTCAAAAATAAAAAGCACACATTCCGCATGTCGGCCATGGGCTTTGGCATCCCGATTATTTTATACATCATTACCTACGTTCTCGTCGTCGGCGCGTTAACCACCCAGGATGTCAAAACAATGATCTGGCCTACGATCGCGCTCTTTCAATCATTTGAAATCAAAGGGCTTTTTATTGAAAGGTTCGAGTCCTTTTTGCTTGTTGTCTGGATCATCCAATTTTTCGCCACCTATGTCTCGTACGGGTATTTCGCGACATCTGGCCTGAATAAAATTTTCGGGCTGAAGCAGAAAAAAGGGATCATCTTCGTAGGGATTGCGACATTCTTCGGATCATTGATGCCAAAAGACGGCAACAAGCTGTTGATGTTCAGTGATATTCTCGGCTATATCTTCTTGGTTTTCTTTTTGCTGCCTTTGCTGATGTTTGGAGTCGTCGCTGTGAAAAGGAAGGTGAAAAAAGCACAATGAAGAAATACATCGTAATCTTTCTTTGCTCATTGCTTTTGACGGGATGCTGGGACAGCCGTAATATAGAAGACTTGAGCCTCGTTATCGGAGTCGGGCTCGATAAACCTGAGGAAGAAAACGTGGAAGTGACGCAGCAGATTCTGATCCCTCAAAAAGCAAGTTCCCAGCAGTCGACATCAAGCAATCCGACAAAGGTGACTTCCACTTCCGGGGAAACCGTTCACCAAGCCTTAAGGACGGCGTCGTTAAAAAACCACCCCGCTTTCTCCCAGCACTTGCGTATCATGCTGTTTTCCGAAGCGCTGTTAAAGGACGACATTCCGCTTGACGCATTGATGAACCAATTTATCAGAGACAACGGTACGAGAAGAAGCTGCAATGTGATGACGGTGCCGGATAAAACGAAAGATATTTTCAAAATCAGTGACCAGGGAGAACCTGCGTCAAATACGATCTATGACTTAACGGAGAATAATTCGGTCACCATCCGGATGATGGAGCCCGTGACATTGGGGGAAATATCAGAGAAAATCGCCAAAGGCGAGACCTTTGCCCTTCCTCAAGTGCGCCAAGTGGGCAGCAGACTGGAAATCTGGGGCGCTACCATTATTAAAAATAAATTCTGGTATGCGAATTTAACGCCTTTACAAGTCCAGAATATGAACCTGTTCACAGGCACGGTAAAGGGAGGCGTCACGTTTGCAAAGCATGACAATCATTATTTATCCTTCGAGGTATTTTCCAGCAAATATAATGTAAAAACAAAATATAAAAATGGAAAATTCAAGTTTATCGTCACCCGGTTTGTTGAAGGCCGTCTGTCTGAGGATTGGAACCCGAAAGAAGATTCTTTCAAGGAGTCCTATATAAATGAAATCAAAAACGCGGTAAAACGCAGCATTCATTCAGATGTCATGGCATTCATTGATTACATGCAGCATGAGTTGAAAGTGGATATTACCGGGTTAGGCGATCAAGTCCGAATTCATTATCCCGGTAAATGGAAAAAGATATCCTCTGACTGGGATCATCATTTCAGTGAATCGGATATTGAATACAAAGTCAAAGTCGCCATCAGGGATTTCGGAACAAAGGGAATGTCCCAATGACCCCGTCCCTCGGGAGAGTGTGCTGGCGCCGCTCTCCTTTTCTTATGTCACGAGATGGTTGCGGTGGGCATATACGGCTGCCTGCGTGCGGTCACTGACATCAAGCTTTGACAATATATTCGTAATGTGGGTTTTCACCGTTTTAATCGTAATGAACAGCTCTTCACCAATCTCTTTATTCGTCTTGCCTTCCGCGACGAGACAGAGGATTTCCAGTTCTCTTTTTGTCAGTGTTTCATGCGGAAGCTGATTCTCTGAATGGCGGAGCCTTGACAGCACTTTTCCCGCCACCTTCGATTCAAGCTTCGGTTCGCCCTTGGCAGCCGCTCTGATGGCTTCGGCTATTTCTGCAGCCTTGGACGTTTTCAGCAAATAGCTTAGCGCTCCCGCTTCGATCACCGGATACACTTTGTCGTCATCAATGAAGCTCGTCAGCACGATGATTTTCGGGTCATTGAGTTTCGCGCAGATCTGTTTTGTCGCTTCGATGCCGTCCATGCCGTCCATGACAAGGTCCATTAAAATCACATCCGGCAAAAGCTCTGCGGCCAGATCGACGCCCTGCTGCCCGTCTGATGCTTCACCGGCGACTTCAATGTCCGGCTGTGCTTCTAAAAATGCGGCCAGACCCATCCTGACCATTTCATGATCATCAATCAGTAACACTCGAATCACTGTCGTTCTCTCCTTTTGTTTTCTGATAAATCGGGACTTTCACGTCGATCTGCGTGCCTTTTCCCTTTACGGAGATGATTTCCGCTATGCCGCCGATTTCACTCGCTCTTTCCTTGATGGAATGCAGGCCGTATGAAGATGCTTTCACTTGATCCATCGTAAAACCCGCCCCATTATCAATAACTTTAAGCTGAAGTTTTTGATGTTTCGCGCCGAGCCTGACGGTGACCTTGGTCGCCTTTGAATGTCTGAAAACGTTGGAAAGCGCCTCCTGCACGATGCGGAACAGATGGTCTTCAACGCCTTTTGACACACCCGTATCGCTGATGTCCCACTCAATATCCAGCGGCTGCTTCGCTTTGAACTCTTTTAACAGCTCAATCAGCCCTTCTTTTAAGCCTTTTCCTTCTAAAGTGACGGGCCGCAAATGCAATAGCAGCGCTCTCATCTCGTTTTGCGCTTCCCCCGCCATATGTTCAACCATGCGAATCCGTTTGACGATTTTGTCATCCGCATCTTTCACCTGCTCTAAGACGGCGGATGTCATCATAGAAATGGCAAAGAGCTGCTGGCTGACGGCATCGTGCAGATCGCGCGCCAGCCGCTGGCGTTCTTCAGTGATGACCGATTTTTTCATTTGATCCTGCCATTCCGCCCGTTCGTTGGAGAGCTTTTGCAGCGATGTGACCTGGAGCTCGACCCGCTTGGCCATTTCGTTGAGCTGATCTGCCGCCAGACCGATTTCATCATCGCCGAGCGGCGGCACCCGATAAGCAAAATTGCCGTTTTCAAATTTCAAAACCGCTTCAATCAGTGTATCCATTCTTGTTTTCAGGCGGCCGCCGTATACATAACCGGAAATCAATCCCGCCGAAAGAGACGCCAAAAGCAGGATGACCACAAACGGAATACCGAACCAGCCGGAAGAAAACAACAGCATCGGGTCAAGCCCGTAATACAGCAGCATCAGCGTAATAAACACCGCGCAAAGGAGCAGACTGAGCCCCGCGGTCATCCGCATGGCGCGCCACTGAATATTGGCGAGTAATTTTTTCCTCATAAATACTTCACATCCACATCGCCGATGAATAACGAAATTGAAATTTTAATCCGCCGCGGCGAGTCGCCGTACTCAGACGATACTTTATACAGATTCGGGCTCATGCCGCTTTTCTTAGAGCCGAGCAGGTTCATATCGCCGATAAAAGCCGATGAACTGACGGACACCTCGATATCCGGCGGGACGTACACATCGACATTGCCGATGACACCGCTGATGGTCATCGTGCTTTCTCCTTCGGGAATCATCGCTTTTGACAAATCAATTTTCACATCGCCGATGAATCCGGAAACATTTAAATCATTCAGCTCAAACGGGTCCTTCATCATCCGCAGCTCGCCGATAAAAAAGCTGCGGAGGTCCGGCTGTCTGCTTTCCGTCTGGGCGGAAGACTTTGGCTGCTCTTCTTTTTCAAGATTGATTTTCTTCTCTTTATGTTCATAGACGCGCTTTCCTTTCAGGAGCCTGTAGCCCGCGTAGATGAGAAAGGCGGCGAAGGCATAGCCGAACAGGTTAAAGGTGGCGCTGAACAGGTTCCTCAAAAATAAAAAAGCGGCGAAGATATACAGGACGGAGCCGAGCCAGCCGCGGGAATATTTATTAAAAATATAGCCTGTGATCAGAAAAAAGAGCGGCCAAAACAAGAAGTCGCCGATGCCGATAATACGCAAAAACATGCTGACGCCTAATAAGGCGATGATAAGTCCGAGAATCTGTTTTTTTGCCATCAGCTGCTTGCCCCTCCTTTCCTTGACTATTGCAGTGCAATATTGCCGCTCGTCACTTTTATATCAATCGGCCTGGCGCCGCTGCCTTTCATGCCGGTAAATGCCCCGCCTTCCTTACTCGTTTTCTCAAAGGAATAAGACGGCCGGATCCTTCCGCTTGCCGTCTCGGCGTTCACCGTAAAACTTCCGTCTTTCGGCAGGCTGATCGCTGCGCTGCCGCTCGCAAGCCTGACGGATACGGGAGCATCAGCCGTCTCAAGCGAGGCGTCGACACTGCCGGAAGCGACCCGCACGTCAAGGGCCCCCGCCACATGTTGAAGCCCGACATGTCCCGAGGATAAGCGGACATCCCCCGTTTTTGCCGCAAGGCCTGCTGCTGTGAGATTGCCCGACAGCCCCTTCGCTTCAAACACATCCGTCTTCACGTGCTTCAGCGACATATTCCCGCTTACAGAACGGACGCCGAGGTGCGCAAGAGACAGCCCCTTGTTTCCGTCAACGGCAATGCTGCCGTTTGATGTATGGACGGTGATATCCCGATGATAATCATACGGAATGCGGACAATCAGCAGAGGGCGCTGAAAGAGATTCAGAAATTGGAACCCTTTCTCCTTCGCTTTGAGATTGAGGGTCTTTCCCCTGCTTTGGACAAACATTTTCCCCGCCGGTCCCGTCATGTTTGCCGCGATATCATTCCGCGCTTCCGCGATGATTTTCACATCCGTCTGTTCCGATGAAACCGACAGGCTGTTGACGGCACGCGGCGGTATGCTTGCCGACTCCGCTTCTGTTTCGTACAGCGGAAAAAAACGCCCGGCAAACACTTCTTTCACCAAAAACAGACAGCAGATCAAAACGGACGCCGCCATCAGTCCTTTGGCAATCTTACGCTTCATTACGTTCCATCCTTTTTCATTCATTTTATTATAAAGGAAAAGCCGGAGAATTGATACGTGTGCGTATAGGGAAGAGGCGTAAACGCGCCGATCTTCCCTTGTGCACATTATTCATGAGCCGCTTTTTGACGCTCTGTTTTTTCCAGAGAAAGCGAGCGCATTTTTTCAATCTCAGCTTCCACCTCGTCTGAATATTGGGAGCGGCTGTATTCTGTGTTCGCCTCAGCTGAAGTGCCGTATTTGACGCGGACTTCCATTTCTTCAATGCGGCTTTCCATTCGAAGGAACTCTCTGTAGGCGCTTTCGCTGTCAATTTTGTCGAAAGAAGCGTTCATATGTTCCTTCGCATTTGCCGCGTTCGCGCGGGCGATGAGCGCCTGTTTTTTATCCTTTACGTCGCGGAGGCGCGTTTCTAAAGTTTCCAGCTGCTCTTTCAGCTCTGCCAGCTGTGTTTTCGCCTGCTCATACGCTTTTTCATGTTCGGCCGCTTTTCCCTCAAGGTATTTCATTTCAGTCAGAGCCTTTTTCGCTAGCTCCTCTTCCCCGGCGTCAAAAGCAAGCTGAGCCTGGTTTTTCCGTTTTGCCGCCGTTTCAGAGGCATCTTCCTGTTTTTTCTTAAACTGATGGACGATCGTGTGCTGTTTGACAATCGTTTGTTTCGCCTTAGCGATGTCACTTTCCATATCACGCACATATTGATTCAGCATGACTTTCGGATTTTCTAATTTATCAAGCCCTTCGTTAACAGATGCGACGAACATATTTCTTATTCTTTTTAAGACCATTTTGTCTTCCTCCTTATTTTTTCTTCAGAAATTCTTCCCATTCAGAGTCAAATCCGGATTGATATCCCGGTGATGCCGCTTCCGGTTCATACTGGCGGGAAGCGGTGTCTGAGCCGCCCTGCTTCATCATCTTCCATCCGAAATACACCATGGCGCCGGCCAGTCCGATCGCAACGATAAATGGAAGAGAACCGACGAGAATCATAGCTCCGATGACGCCCGCGATGATACCCGATACCGCCCGGCCTTTTGAAAAACGTTTGATTCCCCAGTAAAGCATCAGGCCTCCGATCACCAGCGGGATGATAAATGCGAAATGGCCTCCTCCGAAAAAGACAGAAAGTCCGAACACAATCAGCAGAAAGCCGCCTGCCGTTTTACCATTTATATTCATGCAGATCCTCCTTTCGTTTTCCTTGTCTTTACTATAAACAAATCCCGCGGCCGGCAAAACGAGTCAGAGATTGATTTTCATATCAGACCGGAGTCGTATAAGCCCCCGGACCTTCGCATAAAAAAACGCCGCTGCACCGGACGGCGCAGGGCGTTTTACGAAAAATCTATATTCTGATGCTCGCTTCTTTTTCTCTGATGAGATCTGAGCGTTCGGCTTTGGCCAGCTTCGTAAAGAACAATATTCCGAGACCGGACAGGACTTCAACGAGACCGCCGGCGGCAATGACTTTTCCGGAACCGAAGGCGTTAGCCGCGTATCCGCAAAGAACCGCGCCGAGCGGAATGGATATGTTTGAGATCATATGGATGACGGCATAGACTTGCGGCTGGTCATCATGGTCCACAGACGTCTGAATAATCGTATATTCCGGCACATTAATCGCGCTGACGGCAGATCCGAACGCAAACGCGGCGAGGAAGACGAGCGGCAGAAAAGTGTTGAGGCCGGTGATGAAAAATGCCGCCCCTTCTATGATTCCTGCTGACACAAACAGGAGACCGTATTTGTTCACCTTCACCTTAGCCAAAATAAAACCCATTAAAAAGGCTCCGCCCGTGCCTGTCGCTTTCAAAAGCGAGTAGATGATCGGCGGCATGTTTAAATCTTCGGCGACATAAACGGCAGAGAGCGCCTCCCACGGAGCGGCCGCAAAATTCATGAAGATACAATAGATGGCGAGCGGGTATAAAATCTGGTGTTTCCTGACAAGAACGAAACCCCGTTTGAGCCTTCCGAAATACGTCCCGCGCTGTCTGACGGCGACTGTATCCTGTTTGGCATGCCGGACTTGGTATGACATAAAGAGTACGAGAAAACCTGATAGAAGATAGAATATAAGAGCGATAAACAAAGAATAAGCGGGACTGATAAATGTTAAGAATACCCCGCTCAGCGTAATGGCGGCAAGCCTGACGATCTGGCCTGATGACTGGATGACCGCATTCGCTTTCTGCAGGCTGTTTTCTCCGACAATATTGGGGATTAATGAGATAGATGCGGGATTATAAGCGGCTCCCGTGGCTGAATGCACAATCATGAGAAGCATGACAAACCATAAAGGAGAAAAACCGTTAAAATAACAGATCGGAATGATCAACACGACCGCCGCGCGCGTGAGGTCGGAGAAATACATCCAGAATTTCAGCGTATGCTGCTTCATAAAAGGCCCGGTAATCGGCGCCAGCATCGCCTCCGGAAGGAACGTGACCGCAATTAACAGGGACGTGCCGATCGCGCCTTCCCCGTCAAAAATCAAAAACCACAGAATGGAATTAAAGGCAAAACCGTCGCCTGACAATTTAACTAGCCTTGAGATAAACAGAAGGGTGAAATTTTTATTCCAGATGCTCTCGCTCTTATTATATGTATCCATCTATCAAATCCCCCATTATTTTACAATGTTTCTTATAATATCTCATTTTTTAATTTTTCAGTCAATAATGCATAAGATACATTTTCCTTCTGTCAATAAAGGTTCAATTGATGGATATCTCTATAAAAAAACAGCCGGCTTGCAGCTGCCGGCTGAACAAAACGTTATTCATCATCACGGAATACCGCGGCGCTTCTTTCATATTCTATGTCCTGAACGCCCTGTCTTGCGTTAACCGCTCTTGCCGCCGCGAAAAAATAATCAGACAGGCGGTTCAAGTAACGCATCACCGTATCGTTTATCTCTTCTGTTTTACCCAGTTTCACGACGAGACGCTCAGCCCGTCTCGTGACAGTCCGCGCGATGTGAAGCTGAGCAGCCGCCTTATGCCCGCCCGGAAGAATAAATTTCTCAAGCGAGGGCGCTTCAGCCGTGTAACGGTCTATGCAGTCTTCCAATGCGGAAATCGATGTCTCTCTTAATGTATAGCTTCTATGTTCAGTGACCGTCGCCAAGTCGCCGCCGCAGTCAAACAGCTCATGCTGAATGTTTCGAAGTTCGGCTTTCACATCACCGCAATTCTCACAATCATCAAGCTCCGCAAGCGCAAGCCCGATAAAGCTGTTCAGCTCATCGATCGTCCCGTAGCTTTCAACCCGCAGACTGTCTTTATCCGTTCTGCCGCCCATCAGGCTTGTCTGTCCTTTATCGCCGGTTTTTGTATACAGCTTCATCGTTGTATTCCTCCTTCTTCCGCCGCTTTTACACATGCAGCGGTTCCTCTTCTGACGGCTCTTTCCGCGTGAGGGACGTCCATCGCCTCTCCTGTCTGCAAGGCACAAATGACAATGTCGCCTTTTGCCTGTCTGCCGGAAAGGGCCTGCATTCTCGCTTCAGCCGCTGCCGTTAACAGCCGAACAAATCCCTGTTCCGATAAATGTCCGCTGATCAGCACCCAAACGGTATACTGCGCAGTCACGGCTATCGTAACCGAATCAAACGTACGGCAGATCAAACCAGCTGCCGCCGAGCCGGAAAGCCGGCGGCTCCACGAAAAGCCCGGGCCGTCAGATGCGGTTGACAGCATTCTGAACGGCCGTTCTGTATGAAGCGTTACGGTATTTCCGCTTTTGTTTATCAGAGAGGCGAACGGAACGCCGGCGGGCTCTCCTTCCTCCCGCGCTTCCGGCATAAAAGAGATCAGCGGTTTCGGCGACGATTGCTGGGCAACAGCGCTGACGGTGATGCCGTAAATGTCTTCAATCGTCTCTTTTTTTAAAGCCTGATCCGGCGTCTGCTTCGGAATAGCGCGTCCGTCTTTCATCATCAGGAGCTGATCACAATATTGGCTTGCTGCGTTGAGGTCGTGAAAAATACTGATGACCGTCAGGCCTCTTTCTCTCGTCAGCCGCTTTACCGTATCAAGCAGGTCTTTCTGATATTTGAGATCAAGAAAGGTCGTCGGCTCATCCAGACAGAGCACCTCAGGCTGCTGAGCCAGTGCCTGCGCCAGATAGACGCGCTGCCGCTCCCCTCCGCTCAGATTGCGGACCGATTGCTGCGCATATCGGTCGATGCCCGTCATTTCCATCGCTTCCCGGACAATGTCTTCGTCATGTTGATCCATCTGTCTGAAGAGTCCTTTTTGATACGGGTATCTGCCGAAGGACACCGTTTCCTTAACGGTAAATGTAAAAGCTTGCTCCGTATGCTGCGGCAAAACGGCCATGATTTTCGCAAGCTCCCGCGGCTTGTATCCGCCGACGGGCCTGCCTGCTGCGAGCACCTCGCCTTTTGACGGAGAGAGCATTCCCGTCAGCAATTTCATCAGCGTTGTTTTTCCCGAGCCGTTCGGACCGAGTATGCCGACAAATTCACCTTTTCCGGCGGTAAAGCTGACATCTTCCACAATCATCCGGCCTCCGTACCCGCCGGACAGGCTGCTCACCCTGATCATAAGCGTTTCCCTCCATGATGCTGGCGAAGCAGAATCAAGGCAAACACAGGCGCTCCCGCCAAAGCCGTCATAATGCCGATCGGCAATTCGACAGGCTCAATGACGGTGCGGGAAATCAAATCCGCCAAAATGAGAAACCCGGCGCCCGTCAATGCTGACAGCGGCAGTAAATGGCGATGATCCGTTCCCCATAAAAGCCGTGTCACGTGGGGAATGACAAGGCCGACAAATCCGATCGTCCCCGAGACGGCAACCGCTCCTCCCGTCAGCAGAGATCCGGCGGCGATCATCAGCAGTTTTCTTTTTCCCGTACTGACGCCTAACAGCCTTGCCTTTTCTTCTCCATAAGTCATAATGTTTAATTCTTTGCCATTGATAAGCAGAAGCGCCGTCCCGGCCAGAAAAAAAGGCAGAAACAGCGCGACATAGCCCCAGCCCCTCATTGACACGCTTCCTAACAGCCAGTGGACAATCGGGAGCAGATCATTTCCCGTTAAAGCGATCACAAGCGAAATGAGAGCCCCGAGAAAAGAATTCATGATGATGCCTGTCAAAATGAGCGTCGAAACCGACATCGACGCATGAACGAGGCGGCTGAAAAACAGAACCGCCGCCATGACCGCAATCGCTGCGGCGATGCTGACAACCGGTAGTGTGAACCGGCCGATGACGGGAATCTGAATGCCGAAAAACAAGGTGATAACGGCTCCCGCCGAGGCTCCCGAAGATACCCCGAGTGTATAAGGGTCGGCGAGCGGATTTTTCAGAAGTCCCTGAAACGCCGCCCCGGCAATGGATAACGCAGCTCCGACAAGAGCGGCCAGAACGACTCTCGGCAAACGGATATTCATCATAATATTTACATTCATGGGATCAACAGAGGATGTCCGGCCGATCCCGATCCAAAAAACGTCGGATAAAGGAATATGCAGACTGCCGATTGAAATGCCGAGTGCCGTACAAACGGCTAAAAACAGCAGGCTGACCGTGTAGGCCAGCGGGCGGTTACTTTTTAAACGTTTCAGGATAAACGCTTTCTGCAAGCTTCTCGACCCCTTTGACAAGGCGCGGGCCTGAGCGTGTGACAAGGTCGGGATCAACAGAATAGACATTGTGGTGTTTGACCGCATTGACGGCACCCCAGCCGGCGCGTTTTTCCACTTCAGCGGCCTTTACGCCGTCTGTCGTAATGATGACGTCGGGATTCATTTTGACAATCGCTTCATCCGTCAATTGCACCCAGCCGGTCTGGCTGCCGGCAGCGTTTTTCGCGTGTATATCTTTAAGCATTTCGTTCATAAACGTGCCTTTCCCCGTCGTGTAGCCGTCAGGAGACACTTCGACGAATACTTTCTTTTCGTCTTTTTCAGAAATGGCCGCCGCTTTCTTTTCTATGCCGGAAAGGTCGGATTTCATCGATTTGATCAGCTTATCCGCCTGCTTTTCTTTGCCGGCCGCTTTTCCGATCATGCTGATAGATTTGTATACGTCTTGGAACGATTGCGCATCATTGACCGTTAAGACGGTGATGCCCGCATCTTTCAGTTGCTTCATCGCATCGGCGGAAGCGGACATAGAGGACGCGTGGGCAAGCACGAGATCCGGCTTCAGCGCGATGACTTTTTCAGCGTTCACATTCATATCTCCGACTTTCGGTTTTTTTACCGCTTCTTTCGGATATGTATCATTTGTCGTAACGCCTGCGACCTTATCTCCCAGTCCGAGCGCGTATGTAATTTCCGTATTGCTCGGCATGAGGGAAACGATTTTTTCCGGTGCCTGCTTTATGGTTACTTTTTCGTTCACGGCATCCTTAATGGTTACCGGGAATGCTTCGGTTGAGACGGCTTTTTGTTTGGCCGCGCTTCCTTCTTCCTGTGCGCCGGAACAGCCGGCGATCACAAAGGCGGTGACCAAGAGCGCCGCCCAGACGGCAGTGATCTTCTTCATTCTTTTAACTCCCCCTGATTATGGTAAACGATTGTCTCTTTGACATTCGTATCCTTTTTTCGCAGTAATTATACTATAAGTCTTTAAGGCTTGTATATCCGGCCTTTTTGCATGAAAGCAAATTGTTCGTACACACTAAAATTCATCATGTATACTGTTACACATTGGCGTAAAAAGGAGGATTATCATGGAATTACAGCTTGAACGAAAGCTCGTGTTGATTACAGGATCGACTTCAGGCATCGGAAAAGCCGCGGCAAAAAGCTTTTTAGCCGAAGGCGCCGAGGTGATTGTAAACGGAAGAAAAAAAGAAACTGTGGAACGGACGGTTGAGGAGCTTTCCGCTTACGGAACGGTTCACGGCATCGCTGCGGATTTATCGCGTCAGGATGAGGCGGATGACTTGATCAAGCGCGCCGGCGGAATCGGGGAAGTCGATATTCTCGTCAATAACCTCGGCTTTTTTGAAGTAAAGGACTTCGCTGAGGTGTCTGATGACGAATGGACTCGGTATTTTGAAGTGAATGTTATGAGCGCCGTGCGCCTGTGCCGGCGTTTTCTGCCGCAAATGCTCGAAAGAAACAGCGGACGGATTCTGAACATCTCCAGTGAAGCCGGAGTCAAACCGCTTGCGCAAATGATTCCTTATTCAATGACGAAAACGGCGTTAATCAGCTTGTCCCGGGGAATGGCTGAAATGACGAAAGGCACAAATGTCACGGTCAACTCCGTGCTGCCGGGACCGACATGGACCGAAGGCGTCGCTTCTTACATGGAAGGAGCCGCAAAGGCTGCCGGAGAAGACACGGACAGCTTCGTCCGGGATTATTTTAAAGTGAATGAGCCGACATCTTTGATTCAGCGCTATGCAACCCCGGAAGAAGTCGCCAATACGATTGTATTTCTCGCTTCATCAGCGGCTTCTGCCATTAATGGCACCGCACAGCGGGTTGAAGGCGGCATCATCCGCTCCATTTAACACAAAAAAGCCCAGCACAATGGGAACTTCCCCATATGCCAGGGCTTTTTTTTACATCATGCCTGCAAACGGAACCGGCTCCCAGCCGCCCGTCTCAAGCTCTGCTGAAAACAGGCCGCCCGCATGCGGCTGCTCAAGTCTTTCGGCTTCCGTCAATTTTTCCGTCGCGGTCGTAATGTATAACGTGTTCAAGTCTCTGCCCCCGAACGCACAGCAGGTGACGTATTTCGCCGGAACTTCGATAGATGCAATTTCCTTATGCAAAAACGGGTCAATCCGGACGGCACGGCCGCCTCCGAACAGAGCCACCCACAGCATTCCGTCACGGTCAATGGTCATTCCGTCGGGAGATCCTTGCGACTCCGGAAAGCGGTAGACCGTTTTCGGATCTGATACGGCTCCGGTTTCAGGATCATATGAATAACAGACGATTTCCTGCGTCGGAGTATCGATATAGTACATCAGGTTTCGGTCCCGATCCCAATCCAAACCGTTCGAGGTGGAGACCTGGTCTTTTATTTTGGCAAGGCTGCCGTCCGTATTCAGACGGTACAGCGAAGCCTCCTCTTCTTTGCCTTCCATGCTCGTCGTTCCCGCCCATAATCTGCCGGACGGGTCGCATTTTGCGTCATTGAAACGGATATCTTCCCGCATGTCTCTCGGCTGCTTCATCTTCGTCAATGTATCTTCCCGAAGATTGTACAGGTAAAACCCATCTTTCATCGTCATCACCAGCTCTTCCTTTGAATACAAGGCCAGAGCCGTGACAAATGATTTGAATTTAACGGAACGGTTGATTCCGTCAGCCGGAGTGAAGATATGGAGCTGGCTGCCCAGTATATCCACCCAGTACAGGCATTCCTTATCCTTGTCCCATAAAGGGCCTTCTCCGATAACTGCTCTCGTATCTGCTCGTAATGCTGCTTCCATATGTGAACACCTCTTTTGCTTGTCAGTCTTCTATTGTTATTCCCGACAAAGCGGCGTCCAAACTTAATCTTTTTTAAAAAGAATCGTGATCACCGTTCCGGCGCTGATTCTGCTGTTGACATGGATGGTTCCGTTATGAAGGTGTACCAGCTCCTTGGCAATGGCGAGTCCGAGTCCCGTTCCTTCTGACGGGCCTTTCGTATTCGTTCCCCGGTAATAACGGTTAAACAGCTGGTGAATCGTTTCGTCGTCCATTCCTCTTCCGTTATCTTTCACTTTCAGAATGAGCTGTTCGGCTGATTCCTCAAGCACGACCCGAATGGCGGTCCCTTTCTTATTATGCTTAACCGCGTTTGCCAGCAGATTCTCCAGAACACGGCGGAACCACGCTTCATCAATGGCGAAAAGAATGTCTTCCTTTTTGGTTTCAAAGGCGATGTCATAGCCTTCCGAGAACGTGTTTTTCGTGAAATCGTTCGTGACGTTTCTGATAAACGGCACGACGTTGATCAGCCGCCGTTCGATCGGGAGGGCCGCGTTTTTGAGGCGGTATGTTAAGTTTAAGTCCTCAATCAGCTTGGACATATATTCTGATTTTTCCCGGACGATCTGCCCCATCTCTTTGACTTCTTCGGGGGTCCAATCGTATTGCTTCGATTCAAGCATCATGCTGTAGCCGTAAATCGTGCTCAGCGGGGTTTTTAAGTCATGGCTCAGCCCGGCGATCCATTCTTCCCTTGTCGCCTGGATTTTTTCTCTGTTTTTCTTATCCCGCTTCAGCGTGTCGGTCAGCTGATCCATCGATTCGAAAATCTCGGCGAAAAAGCGGAACGGCTGTTTTGTTTTGCCTTTTTTGTTTTTGCTGACCGGCTGTCCTTTGCGGTTCTTCGGCTCTTCAAGCCGGCCCTTTGATAAATTGACGAGCCATTTGATGGTATGAAACAGCGGCCAGCCGAAACGGAAAGAGTACCAGATGGTCAGGATGCAGATCATAAATACTAAGATTCCGATCAAGAGAAAGAGGGTTTTCATCACATTTCTCAAAAATGATTTGTTAAACTCGTGATCGGGGATGTACACGGGGTTCGGCACCGATGCAACCATCCATTTCGTTTTATCGAGTCTTTTAAAAGAAATTTCCCGTTTGTAATTCCACGGCTTGGAACTGTATTTCAGTAATTCAAGCTCATTGACGGTGTTCCGTTCTTTTTTCGTGCTGTTGATATCCCCGAGCAGTCTGCCGCTGTCTTCGAGAAGGTAGACCGCCCCTTTTTCCCGTTTAATATAATCAACCGTGCTTTTTTTATATTGAGAAAGGGAAGCGAGGGATGGCTCCTGTGATTCGATGTAAGTGAGAAGCTGCTCACTGGCGGATTTCCAGCCGAACAGAATCAAATAGGTCTCATCATTTATCGTGACCGTCCAGTAATTCAGCTTGTAGTTGTCAAAATTCCGGTACTGATAAATGGATAAGAGGTCTTTTCTGCTGTAATGGCTCGGGACGTCTTTCGGCACTCTGTAGGCGTAGTCCGTTTTTTCATTGTCATTAATGATCTGCAGCCAGCCCTTCTGCTTTCTGACCGACATCTTTAAAAATTCATCGACATCCCATGTGCCGTCTTCATTTTTATCAAGCCACGCTTCAAACGAGTCTGCCGTCGCTTTGGTCAGTCCCGCATTGGCTTCCGCTTCGCTGAAACGCCAATCCAAATAGAAGAAAGAAGCGACGGCCAAAACGGACATCAGCAGGATGACAAGCAGCAGCTGACCGAAAAAGTGGAGCAGAAATTTTCCGCGCATTCTCATGACCGGGTTCCTTTTTCTCCTTGATCGGGAATAAACCGATAGCCGAGGCCGCGCACCGTTACAATATAAGACGGATTGCTGGGGTCTTTTTCAATCTTTTCTCTGAGTTTGCGGATATGCACCATGACGGTGTTGTTGTCGCCGTAAGACGGATATCCCCATACTTTTTCATAGATCTGATCTTTTGAGAGCACCACATCAGGGTGTTCACAGAAATATTGAAGCAATTGCAGAAGCTGTGCGGAGCAGCTGACGGGCTCGCCCCCGACGATCAGCTCGGCGTTTTGCGGCGAATAGGAAAAATGGCTGTATGAATACGTCTTTAACGCCGTTTTCTCTTCGCGCTTATAGGTTCTCTTTAACGTCGCCCTGATCCGCGCCGCCAATTCGAGCGGATTAAACGGCTTTGTTATATAATCGTCAGCTCCCAATGCAAATCCTGACAGCTTATCCGCATCAGAAGAACGGGCAGTCAGAAAAAAGATCGGAGCGTCGGTATAGTTCCGGATTTCGGTGCATGCTTCAAAACCGGACATGCCTTCCATCATCACATCCAGCACGAGCAGATCCGCGGTTTCATGTTTAACAAACTCGATCGCTTCCTCAGCGCTTCCGGCTGTCTTAATGTTGTGATAGCCTTCTTTGACGAGAACGCGTTTGACCATATCAACGATCGCCTTCTCATCGTCTACAATTAAAATTGACGCATTTTCCACCTTGGACGTTCCTTTCTCTTTGTTTTTTTCATCATATCATTATATGGATAAGATTTGGTACCTTTTTAGTGCGGAGGTCTTGCGGGGAAACAGAAAAGAAAAACGAGACGTACATCTCTTCTCGTTTTTCTCACGTTGTCAGAGCGGAATATCAATCATCCCGCCGCTTTTGTCAGGAGCTTTCATTTATAAGATGAAGAATAAATTCCCAAAAACCCGGTACTTCCTGGCATAACAGCATGTCCGCTTTTTCAACTATTTTAATCTTCAATTCTTGTTCAAGATCTTCTCTTTCCTGGTATGATGTATTGCTCAGTTTTTTTTTTATCATTGGCGAAAAACGCGAAATCAAAAGTTCCATTTCGTCGGTATCTGTGTTCTCTTTGTTGAAGTCAAATGGCCCGTTCACTGCTTATTTTCCCCCTTTTTTTGCTTGTCCAGCTGCTTTCTGAGATTATCGAGCCCTTTTTTATGAATATTAGAAATGTTCTGCCGTGATTCACCCAGCGACTCGGCAATTTCCTTCATCGTCGCTCCGTGAAGATAAATATTCGTCAGCACGCTTTTTTGTTTATCGGTTAACGTCTGAAGCGCTTCGTATAAATCACGGTTTTGGACATGCTGGCTCAAATCCCCCTGCTTCCGCAGAAACTCTTCATACGCGTCTTTTCCCATTTCATAGGGAAGCGCTTCACCTCCCTCCGGCTGATCCACCGTCAGCGGATAGCGCTTCTGATTTTTACGGATGCGTTTGTCAAAATCGATGGAGAAAATCCGGATCATAGAGTTCATATATTTGATGATCCGGATTTCCTTATAAAACTGCTTAAAATGGTCGTCCAATGATTTTGCATCCTTCTCGTCTGAATGTTCCAGCACATTTTTAAATTTCTCGTAATGCTTTGGGTCACTTAAAAAATGTTTAACGATCGGATGTTTCATAATTTCCTTGCATTTTGACCGTAAAAGAACTTGATAGTCCATAAAACCGCCCCCTATTTAAATTAAATGAAAGAAAGCAAAAAAAAGTAAACTACTCCTTTCCGACTAAGATTCCGCACTCCTTATGTCCCGGATTTGCCGGAACAAAAAAAAAGACCCTCAACCGGGATATCAGGTTTACAGGAGCCGCTCTTTCTTTCACTTATATACATGACTGCAGGTCAAGTCAGGAGGTGGCTGATAATGGATCAGGTTTTTATAGAAGAAACGGTCAGACAGATCGGCAATCTCGGCTTTCCGGCTCTGATTGCCATGTATCTTCTCACACGGTTTGAGAAGAAGTTTGACGCCCTGATCGAACTGATGACGGAACTGAAAGATCAGAAAATGAAAAATTAATTTTCACAGCAAGTTGACTTTTCATCGGAACGCATCACTTAACAAAGCAGAAGGGAAAACGAAAGGCCTTTCACATTCTCTTTCTGAAAAAACAAAGCTTGAGAGGAGACGATTTACATGTCAAAAGAAAACAACTGCAATATCCCGCAGCCGATCAGAGGAGACAAAGGGGCGACCGTCACGATTCCGCGCAACCTTGAAAGAGACCGCCAAAATCCGGATATGCTGACGCCGCCGGAAACGGATCACGGCACAGTGGATAATATGAAATTCTCTTTCTCAGATGTGCACAACCGGCTGGAAAAGGGCGGATACGCGCGTGAGGTGACCGTTCGCGAGCTGCCGATTTCTGAAAATCTGGCATCTGTCAACATGCGTTTAAAACCGGGCGCCATCCGTGAGCTGCACTGGCATAAAGAAGCGGAATGGGCATATATGCTGACGGGCAAAGCGCGGGTCACGATTGTTGATGAACAGGGACGCAGTTTTATCGATGACGTGAAGGAAGGAGATCTGTGGTACTTCCCGTCAGGCCTGCCGCACTCCATTCAGGCGCTGAAAGAAGGCTGTGAATTCCTCCTGGTTTTTGATGACGGTTCCTTCTCAGAAAACAGCACATTCCAATTAACTGACTGGCTTGCCCACACGCCGCTTGATGTCATCGCCAACAATTTCGGTGTTTCAGAAAAAGACCTCGCCGGCCTGCCCGGGAAAGAAAAATACATCTTTGAAGAGCCTGTTCCCGGCAAGCTGAAAGATGACATTGTGGAAGGACCGAACGGCGAAGTGCCTTACCCGTTCACATACCGCCTGCTGGATGAAGGCCCGACCGCTGAGACGGACGGCGGCAAAGTATATATCGCGGATTCCACAAACTTTAAAGTGTCCAAAACGATCGCTTCAGCGCTTGTCGTGGTCGAACCGGGCGCAATGAGAGAGCTTCACTGGCATCCGAACACGCATGAATGGCAGTATTATATTTCCGGTAAAGGACGGATGACGGTTTTTGCATCGGACGGCCATGCGAGAACATTTAACTATCAGGCCGGGGATGTCGGTTACGTTCCGTTCGCAATGGGCCACTATGTGGAGAATTTGGGAGATGAGCCGCTCGTCTTCCTGGAAATCTTCAAGGATGACCACTATGCCGATGTGTCCCTGAACCAATGGCTTGCCATGCTTCCTGAGAAATTCGTCCAGCAGCATCTGGATCTGGGCAAAGACTTTACGGATATTCTTTCGAAAGAGAAACACCCTGTCGTCAAAAAGAAATGCTGAAGATACATCGACTTGCAGAGTTCCGTCTCTGCAAGTCTCCTCTGTGTGAAAAGGAGCTGAACAGATGATCAATCAAAACGGGACGAAAATGTTTTTTCTTCAGGTGCTCCGGTATGCCCTGGCAGCCGCTGCCGTATTATTCGGGTATTTTATCGTGATGATGGCTGTATTTTCATTAGCCGGGACGAGCTACGGATCGATGGCGTACGTCCTGCTTTTTTCCGTGCTTTTTATTTTTCTCGGTTTATGTTTTGAACCGCTTGAGCGGCTGATGATACATAGCTTTACCTTTTTTGGGACGGGCAGGCTGCCTTTTCTCCTTTTAGCCAGCACCGTTCAGCTGCTGTTCCTCTGGATGACCGCGTATACGACGGATAAACTGATTGAAAAGATTTGGCTGTCAACGACGGAGGAGCTGATTGTGGCGGGGGTTTTTTTCGTTTTGGATAAATGCGTCTCCGGACAAAAGCAGCCCCGGGCGCAATAAAAAAACGCAGGCCGGAATGGCTCTGCGTTTTTTTTCATCATACCGTTGCGTTTTCATGCCGGATTAAATCGTAGGTTAAGCAGACCGGTTTGTTCGTGCGCGGATCTTTTACAATCTGTGCGTCAATCTGAAACACGTCTTCCAATATACCGGGAGTCATGACTTCCTCCGCCGTTCCTTCCTTGATGACGCGCCCTTTTTTCAGGGCGACCATGTAATGGGAAAAACGGGCGGCATGGTTCAGATCATGAATGACCATTAAGATGGTGCGGCCCTGCTCCTTGTTTAATTTGTCCAGCAGCTGCAAAATTTCAAGCTGATGGGCGAGATCTAAATAAGTGGTCGGTTCATCAAGAAGCAGCAGCTCCGTTTCTTGAGCGAGCGCCATGGCGATCCACACACGCTGCCGCTGCCCCCCGGAAAGCGCTTCGATCGGCCGGTCGTAAAATTCGGCCATCCCCGTCTCTTCAAGCGCCCATTTGATCATGTCACGGTCTTTATCACTCAAACGGCCCATTCCGGACTGATGCGGAAACCTGCCGTAAGAAACAAGTTCGTACACCGTCAGCCCGCTCGGCGCTTCAGGCGTCTGCGGAAGAATTGCCATTTCCTTGGCGATGTCTTTCGTGGATTTTTGCATGATCGCCTGTCCGTTTAAATAGACGGCGCCGGATTTCGGTTTCATGATTCTTGACATCGTTTTAAGAACCGTCGATTTTCCGCAGCCGTTCGGACCGATCAGCGTTGTAATTTTTCCTTTCGGTATGGCGATATCCAATTCTTTCGCTATCAAACGGTCGCCATAACCGACAGTAAGCTGTTCCGCCGATAATGAGTTCATCGCGGCAGTCTCCTTCCTCTATTTCGTTTTCATCAGCAAATATACAAAATACGGCGCTCCGAGCACGGAAATCACCAGGCCGACGGGAACTTCGGACGGTGCAAGCACATTTCTCGCCAGCGTATCGGCAAGCAGAAATAAAAATGCTCCGATTAAAGCCGAAACCGGGATAAGCGTCTGGTGGCGCGGGCCGGTAAGCCTTCTGGCCAAATGCGGCGCAATGAGTCCGAGAAAAGCGATTCCGCCGGCTGCCGCAACACATGACGCGGTCAGGGCAACGGCGCACATCAGCAGAACGCGCCGCTCCTTTTCAACCCGGGTGCCAAGCCCCGCCGCCAGCTGATCACCGAGCTGGAGCACATTTAAATACCTGGCTTTATAGAGGCTGAACGGTAAAAGAACCAGCAGCCACGGCAAAATGGACAGCACCATTTTCCAATTGGCGTTCCAAATCGAACCGGAAATCCATACAAGCGCCTGCATGAAATCCCGCGGGTCCATTTTCAGCTGAAAAATCAAGAGAAGCGCATTAAACCCCGCATTGACGCCGATCCCGACCAAAACGAGCCGGACAGGTGAAACGCCTTTTTTCCAAGCCAGCACATAGATGAGCAGCGCAGCCAGAAAAGCCCCCGCCAAAGCGCTCACCGGAAGCAGCCATGTACTGGCCATGCTTAAATCAACAGCTGATCCTTGGAAAAAGAAGATAAACAAAACGACCGCCAAAGACGCCCCGGCGTTAATACCGAGAATGCCCGGCTCCGCCAAGTCATTTTGAGACACGCTTTGAAAAATCGCGCCTGAAACCGCGATTCCGGCGCCGACCAGCAATGACAGCACCATGCGAGGCAGTCTGAATTCAAATAAAACGAGCTGATCCCGGGCATCCCCCTGTCCGAAAAAGACACGTAGCGTATCAAGAGGCGCAATCCGGATCACACCCATGTTTAAACTGATAAAAAAGACGATGCATATGAGCAAAAACGTAACGGCCATGACCGCCAGCGGTTTTTTCGATTTTACATTCATTACAGCCCTCTCCTTTCCCTGCGCGCCAAATAAAAGAAAAAGGGAACGCCGATAAGGGCGGTTAAAGCGCCGACCGGTGTTTCAAACGGCGCATTGACGAGTCTTGCGGCAATATCACTGAAGACTAACAGAACGGCGCCGAATACCGCCGAACAGGGAATGATCCACCTGTAATCTACCCCGACTAAAAATCGGGTGATATGCGGAATCACCAAGCCGATAAAAGAAATGGCTCCGGCGACTGAGACTGAAGCCCCCGTCAAGAGGACAACGACAAACATTCCGATTACTTTCACAAGCGATGTGTACTGCCCGAGCCCTTTGGCCAGCTCCTCACCCAAGCTCAGCACCGTTACTGAGCGCGCAATCAGAAATGCCAGCAAAAGTCCGATAACCCCGACCGCCAACAGCAGCTGCACGCCTTCCCATTTCACGGAAGCGACTCCTCCGGCGTACCAGAACTTCACATCCTGGGCGACATCAAAACGGATCGCAATCGCGCTTGAAAGCCCCGTTAAGAAATAGCCGACTGCCGTACCGGCCAGCGCGAGCTTCACCGGTGTCAGCCCGCCTTTTGAAAACAGGCCGATGCCAAACACAATAAGCGCTCCGATTCCCGCTCCCGCAAAGGACCACAAAACAAGTCCCGCCGCAGACAGTCCCGGAAAAAAAGCAAATGCCAATGCGATCGCAAATCCTGACCCCGACGTCACGCCCATAATGGAAGGCTCAGCAAGCGGGTTCCGCGTCAGCCCCTGCATAATCGCCCCGGACACAGCTAAAAAAGCCCCGACGAGCGCGGCGGCGGCGGTTCTCGGCAGCCTCAGATCGCGTATGATTTGATGAGATGTATTTTGCGGCTGAAAGTGAAAGAGAGCATCCCACACCGTCCGCAGATGAATATCGGCAGCTCCGATGGAAACAGACAGAGCCGCGCCGATCAATAAAACCGCAATACCGGCACACAGCAGCACAGCCGCCCGGAATGAACGCGCCGTCCACTGGATTTCACTCCCTGATGCCCCTTGAGCCGTCATTGTCTGTTTCTTTTTCAATAGACCCAACACTCGTTCTTCCTTTCTCAAAACAAGAATGGTAATGATAATGATTATCAATGACTTGTTTCAGTATAGCACTTTTATCTTCTCTTTTAATAGACCTAATTTCATATAAAAAAAGAAAGTTTTTCTTAAAAAAGAGCGTGCTTCTCTATGAAAGCAGTGATATAATCACACTGATAATGATTCTCTTTATCACTAATTTTTATGAAAGAAGGAATGTCAGATGTTCCATACATACAAGAAAATCGGCGCAGCGCTGATTACCATGCTGCTCATCGCCGCTTTGGCCGCATGCGGCAATTCTTCAGACACGAAAGGTTCTTCTGAAAAAGAAGAAACCATCACGTATAAAGCCGAAAACGGCAATATTAAAATTCCGAAGCACCCGAAACGGGTCGTCGTCATGGCTGACGGCTACTACGGCGACTTCAAACAGCTCGGCATCAATGTTGTCGGCGCGCCGCAAAACGTATTTAAAAACCCTTATTACAAAGGGAAAACAAAAGGTGTGACAAACATCGGCGACGGCACGTCCGTTGAAAAAATCATTGACTTAAAGCCGGATTTAATCGTTGTCTGGACGACACAAGGCGCCGATATTGAAAAACTGGAAAAAATCGCGCCGACAATCGCCATTAAATATGACAAGCTCAGCAACATTGATCAATTCAAAGAGTTTGCGAAAATGACAGGCACTGAAGATAAAGCAGACAAATGGCTGGCTGAATGGGATAAGAAAACCGCTGCCGCTAAAACAAAGGTTCAAAAAGCGGTCGGCTCAAAAACCATCTCCATCATGCAGACAAACGGAAAAGACATCTATGTATTCGGTAAAGACTTCGGCCGCGGCGGAAGCATCATTTATGACAAACTCGGGCTGAAGGCCACAAAACTGACGCAGGAAAAAGCCATTAATCAAGGGCCGGGCTACGCCAGCATTTCACTCGAGAAACTGCCTGACTTCGCGGGAGACTACATCTTTATGGGGCCATGGCAGGCCGGCGGTGACGACAAAGGCGTGCTTGACAGCTCAATCTGGAAGAACCTCGATGCCGTCAAACAAAACCATGTCTATCACATTGATCCGATCGGCTTCTATTTCTCAGACCCGATCTCACTTGAAGGCCAGCTCGACTACATCACAAAAAGCTTAACGAAGTAACCCCGAAGCCGCTGTCACAGCGGCTTTTTATTACGCTTTACACTTGACCGTTTTTTCAGCGGACGCACTGACCATTTAACCGCATTCGAGACCATTCATTATATACACGCCGTCAAAACGTAACCCGCCGCCGCAAACAAAAAAGACATCTCACAGACGTGAGATGTCTTTTTGTCATACCGATTGTCTGTTGTTTGCAAATTTCTTTGAGACGAAAGGATATAACAGCAAACCGACGAAGAACAGCCCGATACCGAGAATAAAGGTCGTTAAATCGGCCGTTCCGGTAATAATGACGTAAAAAGAATAAATGCAGGCAAGGATGGCGATGATACCGTCTCTTACTCTTGAACCCTTTATCTCGTCATACGTTTCACCCGTAAAAATGAGCTTCAGGCTGTAAAACGCTGATACGAGATACGGAATCAGATAAGCGAGCGTCGCCGCCGTCGTTAAAAACGTAAATGCGTCACTGATCGTCCGGGAAATAACTGAAAAGATAAAGATCTGTGACATCACGTTCGTTACGATTAACGACACAACCGGGCTTCCCTGTTTATTCGTTTTTGCAAAAGCAGCCGGAAAGTCTCCTGATTTCGCCGCTTGATACGGAACTTCAGAGCCGAGAAGAATCCAGCCGAGCATCGTTCCGAACAGACACAAAATCGCCAGAATCGCCATGATGACGCTTCCCGCATTGCCGACGATCGCGTACAATACGTCAACAAACGGTTTTTCCGAGCCGACAAGCTTACCATGCGGAAGCACGCCCATCGTAATCAATGTTACGATGATATAGATGCCAAGCGCGATCAATAATCCGGTAATAGTGGCGCGTTTCACATCGCGCTGCGAACGGGCGCGCCCGGATAAGATGACTGCCGATTCAATTCCGACGAACGCCCATAATGTTGAAATCGCCGCATTGTGGATCTGCCCGCCGATTCCCTCAACTGTGTGAGGACCTGTTTGAACCGGAAAATAAAAATGATCGAAAAACGACGTTTGAAACACAAATAAACCTGCAATGATAAAGAAAATAAATCCTAATACTTTTGAAAACGTCGTGACGAAATTTAATTTACTCGCACCGTTAATGCTGGTGACGAGAATCGTGTGAGTGCCCCATAATAAAACCGTACATACGGCAAACGTCAGCAGCTGGCCGAGCGTAACCGCCTGACCGCCGATCGAAAACATTTCACGCTTATCCGTTAAAATCGGGAAAAATGATGTTAAATATCCGGCAAGGCTCGTGATGATCGCCACGTTGCTGATCCAGCTCGCCACCCAGTAGCCCCACACCATCGTGAAGCCCGCTGCATTCCCTTTTTTCCGATCGCTGAACAGCGCACGCGCATAGCTTTGCGGCCCCGCCGTCAGCTCAGGCTTGCGGATGGATAAGTGGCCGAAGACCAGCGCGATCATTAACACACCGGCTCCCGTTAAAAGCCATGCCGATGTGGCGCCGAACGGGCTCGCGATTTTTGCGAGCGAACTCGGAAGCGAAAAGATGCCCGAGCCTACCATATTTCCTACGACAAACGCCGTTAATAACCAAAAACCCCATTTTTTCGTCTGTTCCATTCCTGTACCTCCTGGTTGTTCATTCGTACGGACCAGACCCCGAGATCATATTTACACGCAAAAAAAGCCTGAACAAAAGTCCATGCTTAAAGAAACACACACACCCTTGATCTCCGGATAGCCCTCCGCGAAAAAGCACGCGGCAGTCCTGCACTTATTCAGATACAGTCCCAGCATAAAGAAGGATCGGCTTTCTTTACACTTCGGCGCTGATGCCTTTAACACATGTTTTGCGGCCCCTATCAGCCTGGCATGTGCGACTCATCATCAAGCGCAACCTCTACCTCACCGAGAAAGAGTGAGGATTTTTATCATTCAATTCTACTCAGAGGTTATCAGAGATAAAAAGATCTGTCAAAGGGAAAAATTAGATGGAAAACGGATAGAGCGTTCGCCCTACCCGTCTTATATGGTCAGCGGTTGTTTTTTTTCTTTTGAACAGCTTCTTGAAGCGGATCGTCTTTCAGAGCTGCACCGGCGTCTTCAAGCGCGCCTTGAATGACATTTTTGTTTTTATCGCTGTTTTTTCCTTTTTCTTTGTTAAAGAAAGCCATCTGTATCACCTCTTTATCAAATATAGGTACACCTATAATGTGTCTTTTTCCGCGGCAGAATATGCGGAATCCGCGTCTCCTTCCTTTTGGCGGAACAGGTAAAGTTTGTTGATCAAACATGCATTCTCTTGATATATTTGTAATTCAGGGGATTTTGGCAAAAATAAAAAGGAGAAGCGAAAAATGACAGGAAAAACACACATCATGGGAGGCATCGCTTCTTGTTCCGCAATTGCGTATTATTACGGGTATGATCCGGTCCTTATGACCTCAGCGGGTGCCCTCGGGGCGCTGATTCCCGACATATGCCATACGAAAAGCAAAATCGGCAGAACGCTGCCCGTTCTGTCCAAAATCGTAAGCACGGTGTTCGGCCACAGAACGTTTACACACAGCCTGCTGTTTATGCTTATTATGTTTTTCATTACGGCATCCTATATTCCGAATCCGAGCATTTCCGCCGGACTGATGATCGGAATGGCGAGCCATCTTGTGCTTGACGCATGGACCGTCAACGGCATTAAACTGCTGTTTCCGTCCGCCATCCGCTTCCGTCTTCCCCTTTATATGAGAACGGGGAGCTTTTCGGAGCAGCTTGTGCTGGCCGGCTTAACGATTGTATCCTGCTATTATTTATACGAACTGGTTCACGGCCGCATCTCTTAAACAAAAAGCGTCTTTTCGCTTTTAGGGTGAGGAGTCATACATATGAAGAAAACCTTTTTCAGCAATCATCGGTTTTTATGCCTGTCCATCCTGTTCATGTGGATGAAAACCTATGCCGTTTATAAGCTCGGTTTTGATCTGCAGAACAATTCGGTTCTTGAGGAATGTCTGCTTCTCATTAATCCGCTGAGCTTCATTGTGCCGCTGTTCGGCATCGCCCTGCTGCTGACAGAAAAAAAACAGCGGATCTTTCTGCTTGCGGCGAATGTGGTGCTGACGGGAATTTTAATCGCGAATACGGTGTTTTACGGGTTTTATATCGATTTTATCACCATACCGGTTTTGTTTCAGGCGAGCAATATGGGTGATATGGGAAGCAGCGTCCAAGAGCTGTTTCACCCGCTTTACATCGCTTTATTTTTGGATATTGCGGTTTTGTTTTATCTTGGTAAAAGGCATAAAGCTGGTAAAGGAAAAGCGGGCGCCCGTACCGTTAAAGCGTATGCGTGGGCATCAGCCGGCCTCATGCTGTGCAACCTTGCACTGTCTGAGGCCGAGCAGCCGAAGCTGTTCAAGCACCCTTTTGATCGTGAAGCGCTCGTAAAAGGAATCGGCCTGTTCCACTTTCATTTGTATGACACCATTTCGCAGACGCTGAATGCAGGGGCTAAAGCGTTTGCCGATGAAGACAGCCTTGCGGCGGTCGCAAATTACACTCAAGCCGACTACAGCAGGCCGTCCGATTCAAAATTCGGGCTCGCCAAGGGACGCAATGTGATTTTTGTTACACTCGAATCAACACAGCGTTTTGTAATGGATGAGCGGGTCAACGGACGGGAGATTACCCCGTTTTTAAATAAACTGCGGGAAAAAAGTTATGACTTCACTCATTTTTATCAGCAGACTGAACAGGGAAAAACCTCAGATTCAGAATTCATTACTGCGAATTCGCTGTATCCGTCTTCAAGCGGCGCCGTTTTTTTTACAAAAAGCGGCCACCGGTTCAATACGATGTACCATATGTTAAAAGACCGTCAATACTATTCAGCCGTTCTGCATGCCAATCATAAGGCCTTTTGGAACCGGGATGAGATGTACGGGGCATTCGGAATTGACCGTTTTTTCGACGCGGATGAATTTAAGGTGACGCAGGAAAATTCAACAGGCTGGGGCCTGAAGGATAAGGAATTTCTCGAACAGTCAGCGGAAAAATTAAAGAAGCTTCCGCAGCCGTTTTACGCGAGCCTGCTGACTTTGACCAACCATTTTCCTTTTGAAATTGAAAAACAGGATCAGCTCATTGAAGAACCGGACACAAGCAGCGAGTTATTAAACCGCTATGTGACGACGGTCCGCTATGAAGATGAGGCCCTGAAACACTTTTTCAAGAAGCTGAAAAAAGAAGGACTGTATGACAACGCGATGATCGTCCTGATGGGAGATCATTACGGTATATCCGAAGCCCATAATCAAGGACTTGCCGAATTCTTAGGGAAAGAGGAAATCACTCCGTTTGATACGGTTCAGCTTCAGCGCGTGCCGTTTATCATTCATATTCCCGGGGTGACCGACCGTGAGCCGGAAACGATTGCTTCCGCCGCGGGACAGGTTGATGTAAGGCCGACGCTGCTTCACCTGCTCGGCATTGAAACGAAAGGCAGCATTCAGTTCGGCAATGATCTGTTTTCCGGAGAGCGGACCCCGTTTGCGGTGCTGAGAAACGGCAGCTTTATCACGGATGATCATATTTATACGAAAAATACGTGTTACAGCCGTAAAACGGGCGAACCGCTTTCTGACATGAGCGCGTGCAGCGATGAGAAAGAAAAAGCTGAACAAGAGCTGATGCTTTCCGATAAAATATTAAACGGCGACCTGCTGCGGTTTTATAAGCAAAAAAAAAATCCCTCCATATAGGAGGGATTTTTCATGTTTCATATATGAGCCGTCCGGTCATTTTCGTATCATATCCGGATAATTGAGAAAGCTGAGACTTGAATTCCTCAGAATTGAGGATGTCCTGCACGCTTTGAACAAGCTCCCGGTTTTGTTTTAACACAACCACATCGTACTGTTCACTGATCACCGGGATAAAGTCCGTGCCTGCCATATGCGCCGCATGCTGCGACCCGACTCCGATATCCGCCTTTCCGCTTGATACTTGTGAAGCCGCTGACAGATGATCCATGACAATGTCATGATATCCGGCGACATCATTCGGCGTAATGCTGAATGATCTGAGCTGTTCATCCAGCAGGACCCTCGCGCCTGATCCTTTTTCGCGATTGACGATACGGACATCCTTTCGGCTCAAATCCTGAAAGCCCTGAATGTTCAGCGGATTGCCCTTTTTCACATATAATCCGGCCTGACGAAGTACGACATGAAAAAGCGCAAACGGCTCCCCTGAAAGAATGCGCTTCACATACGGGATGTTATACTGCCCCGTCTCCCCATCGTACAAATGCAGACTGACGATGTCACAAGCCCCGCGGTACATCTCGATCAGGCTGTTCAAACTGCCGCTGTACTTGCGGAGCGGAGCCGCCTGTATTGTTTGTTCCAGCTGTTTGCTGAGGAGGTCCATCGACACATCCTGCCCGCTGATGATAACGGACTGCCTTTTTTCCGGCTCCCGCCCGCGGGACGGGTCAGGCCCTTCTGCTGCGGATGGCTTTTTTGACATTCTCATGTTTGCTTTATATTGTTTTAAGTCCTCTTCATCGACCCTCATCTGTCTTCCGACCCTGTACGCCGGAATGAGTCCTTTTTTTATCAAATCATATACTGTCAGTTTGGAGACCTTCAAAAGGCCCGCAACTTCTTCTATTGTATAGGAAGTGGCTTCTGTCATATTATCACGCTCCGTTTTTATTATAACTGTTCAGATATTGAAAAAAAACCGCACCATCACGTACAATTGCGTTATAATTAGTTTGATCTAATGATATTTAGCTATAAGGGGTGCACAATGTTGAAAAAGAAAGCGACACTACTCACAACTGCGGCTATGGCCGTTTTCCTCGCAACTGCGGGCTGCTCTTCCGGACAATCGTCCAAAGGCGGACAAAACGAAAAAGTCACGCTCACCGTTTCTGCGGCAGCCAGCGCTCAGGATGCACTTGAAGAAATCCAGACCAACTACGAAAAATCACATTCAAACGTAACCATTCAAGACAACTTCGGATCATCAGGCACATTGCAAAAACAAATTTCACAAGGCGCGGGAGCTGATTTATTCTTCTCGGCAGCCGAAGATAAATTCGAAAAGCTCGTTCATGACGGAGATATCGATAAAAAGGACAGCACGGATCTTTTGAAAAATGATCTCGTCATGATCGTGCCTGAGAAAAACAGCGCACACCTGACACACCTGAATGACCTGAAAAAAGACAGCACGGAAAAAATCGCGCTCGGCACACCTGAATCCGTTCCGGCCGGACAATACGCCAAACAATCATTGACGGCATTATCCCTGTGGGACAAGGTAAAAGATAAAGTCGTCTATGCAAAAGACGTGCGCCAGGTGCTGTCTTATGTTGAAACCGGAAATGTCGATGCAGGGCTTGTCTATAAAACAGACGCGCTGATTTCGAAAAAGGTGAAAATCACCGATGAAGCGCCGGCGAAAACGCACGATCCGATCGTATATCCGCTCGGCATTGTCAAGGATACAAAGCACCGTAAAGAAGCAGAAGCGTTTTATCAGTATCTGCAGTCGGATGAAGCGATGAAAGTGTTTAAGAAATATGGATTTACTGCCAAGTAACATTACGGCTTCGGAGTTTTTCACCCCAGTCGTACTGTCGTTTCAGGTGGCTTTGGCGTCGGGCTTCGCCGTCATCATTCTCGGAACGCTTGCCGGCGCCTGGATGGCGAAAGCGCGATTTCCCGGAAAAACGGCTGTGGAGACGCTGTTTATGCTCCCGCTCGTTCTTCCGCCTACCGTTGTCGGGTTCATTCTCATTATCATTTTCGGAAAACACAGCTTTTTCGGCCGGGCGATTGAGCGGATTTTTCACCAGCCCGTCATTTTCACGTGGTCGGCCGCGGTGATCGCTTCGGCCATTGTCGCCTTCCCGCTTATGTATCAGTCCGCTAAAACGGGCTTCGCCGCGGTTGATGCCGACATCGAGGGAGCGGCGAAAGTAGACGGAGCCGGCAGGTGGCAGGTGTTCACCCGTATTTCCGTCCCGCTTGCCTTTCCCTCCCTCTTGACCGGAAGCATTCTCAGTATTGCAAGGGCGCTAGGTGAATTCGGGGCGACTTTAATGTTTGCGGGAAATATTCCCGGCGTCACCCAAACGCTGCCGACAGCGATTTACGTCGCGATGGACTCCGGCAATGAAACACTCGCCTGGGTGTGGGTGATCTGTATTGTGATCATTTCTTTTCTGATGCTGTTTTTCATCCAATTGAAAAAACCCGCTTGACCGCTCCGCCTTCCGCGCACCTTTCGCCGGGAGGCTTTTTGATTTAAATTCGGATGGTATATAATGAAACAAAAAACACACAAAGGGTGCGGCCATGAAGATTAATGTCATTATCGCGGATGATAATTCTTTCATCAGAGAAGGAATGAAAATCATTTTGCATACATATGAGGAATTTACTGTATCGGCAACGTTGGAAAACGGACTCGAGGCGGCAGAGTATTGTAAACACAATCCCGTCGATATCGCCTTGTTGGACGTCCGCATGCCGGTGATGAACGGTGTCGAAGCCGCAAAACGGATCGCGGAGGAAACGGATACGAAGCCGATGATCCTGACGACATTTGACGACGATGAGTATATTTTAGAAGCGATTAAAAACGGCGCGAAAGGATATTTATTAAAAAATACCGAACCGGAACGGATCCGCGATGCGATCAAAAGCGTCTTCAACGGGCACAGCATTCTTCAGGACACCGTACTGGATAAAATAAAAGACAGCCTTTCCCGGCCGGCGGAAGCCGCGCATCAGATTGATGAAAGCCAGTTTACTGAAAGAGAGCTCAGCATCATGTCGCTTATTGCGAAAGGATTCTCGAACAGGGAAATTTCAAAACAGCTTTTCATTTCTGAAGGGACGACGGCCAATTATATTTCCTCTATTTTAGGGAAAACGGGGCTTGAGCACAGAACGCAGATCGCGATTTATTATATCACCGGGAAGGTGGATAACGGGCGTTGAACGGTATGGATTTTTGGATGCTGATGAGCAGACTGATCGCCATTTTTTATACGGCTTTTTTGTTCGTATCGGCAGACCGCCTTTACACACCGTACGCCGTCTTGTTTCTGCTGCTTTATCTGTCTTTGGGCATTGGGGTCTGCATGATCAGGCCGCCCGCTTGGAGGCGCGGGATCACCCTGCTGGCGCTGGCATTGACCGCCTGGCTTTCCGCCTTAGGCCATCCGGCGTTTCTATTTCTTTTACCGCCCGCCATTTTTGCCGTTCTTGCCGAATATCCGGTTCACCGCTATGTGTTCTGCCTGCTCGTGTTTTTGCCGTTTTTATTTATCCCGTACGGCGACCTTCCGACTTATATCATCATGACCTTGTTCTGCTTGGCGATATTCGTTTTGGCCGCCCGGTCCAGCAATCGGCTGAAAAAATATGAAGAGCAGTCAGACAGCATGCGCTCAAGCATTGAAAAACTGACGAAACAGCTGCACAGCAGCACAGAATATATCAAACAATCGGAGTATACCGGCAAACTCGAAGAAAGAAACAGATTGTCCCAAGCCATCCATGACAAAATCGGCCATTCCATGACAGGCGCGCTCATTCAGATGGAAGCGGCGAAACGGATGCTCGGCTCCCATCCGGACAAAGCGGCTGAACTGCTCCAAAACGCCATTACCATTTCCAAAGAGGGCATAGAGGATATCCGCATTACGCTGAAAAATATGAAACCGCCCGCTGAACAAATGGGCATTCACAGATTAAGAACGTTTATTGATGAATTTTCGGCCAAAAACGGGATGCCGGTTCCGTTTACGCATCAAGGCGATTTGGACAGGCTGACGCAAATGCATTGGAGAGTCATTCAGGAAAACGTAACCGAAGCCTTGACCAATGCAATGAAATACGCCGATGCCACGCAGATTTTCATTGATATCCATGTGCTGAATAAAGCCGTGAAAGCGGAAGTGAAAGATAACGGAAACGGCGCCGTCCGCTTTAAAAAAGGCCTCGGCATGCTCGGTATGGAAGAACGGTCGGCCGTCCTGCGCGGAACCGTTATTTTTGACGGCACGGCCGGTTTTTCCGTCACGACATTGCTTCCGGTTGAATAAGTGAATGTTTTCATGTGAAAAATATGAAGATTCTCATGTCAAAGGAATGAACAGCTGCACTAACGGCCGTTCATTCTTTTTTTTATAATAAGAACATCACAAGACATAGAGGTGGAAACATGAACATTTTGGAGCTCAAACAGCTGAGTAAGAAATTCGGTGATTATACCGCCGTTGACCAAATGTCGCTTGCCGTAAAAGAAGGTGAGATTTTCGGGTTTCTCGGCGCAAACGGAGCCGGAAAAAGCACGACGATCAATATGATCTCAGGTCTTTTAAAACCTTCAGGCGGAGACATTCTGTTTCTCGGAAAAGATATTTTCAAATATAGCAAAGCAACGAAAATGAATATCGGCATCGTCCCTCAAGACCTCGCGATTTACGAAGAATTAAACGCCTATGAAAATGTGAAGTTCTTCGCCGGGCTGTACGGCCTGAGAGGGGCGGCTCTGAAAGAACGGGTCGAGGAAGCCCTGACATTCGTCGGCTTGAGCGATAAACACAAATATTTGCCGAAGCATTTCTCCGGCGGAATGAAACGCCGGCTCAATATCGCCTGCGCCCTTGCCCACCGGCCGAAACTGATCATCATGGATGAACCGACGGTCGGTATTGACCCGCAATCAAGAAATTATATTCTGCAGTCAGTGAAAAAGCTGAATGAAATGGGCTGCACGATCATCTACACGAGCCACTACATGGAGGAAGTGGAAGAAATATGCACGCGCATCGCCATCATCGACCACGGAAAAGTCATCGCAGAAGGCACAAAAGAACAGCTGACCTCCATCATTACCGACACGAAGGACGTCGTGATTGAGCTGTCATCCGGAAACGGCATCAGCCTCGGCGATATTCAGGAGCTGCCCGGCGTCAGAGCCGCCGCACTGGAAGAAAACAGCGTGAAAATCAGCTCTGACACAGGGGTCAACAATTTAAACCGCCTGATCCGGTACTTCATGGACAAAGGAATTGAAATCCGCTCCTTGCAGGAACAGGCCCCTGACTTAGAAACGGTATTTCTCACGCTGACAGGCAGAAGCCTGCGCGACTGACCTCACTGAAAGGAGGATTGCAAATGAATATTCTGCACATCGCCGGGAAAGAAATCAAAATCAGCTCCCGCGACAGACGGACTTTTATTTTCATGCTTGCTTTTCCGATCGTCTTCATGCTGATTTTTACTGCGGCATTATCAAACGCCTTTGATTCAGAGGTGACGGTCGGGAACATCAAGGTCGTATATACGGACCAGTCAAACGGCCCTCTTTCTCATGATTTTACTGAGTTTATGAAAGCCGCCAAAAAAGAGCATGTCTATTTTCAAAAAGCGGACACGGAGGCAAAAGGCAAAAACGAGGTTCGAGAAAATCAGGCGGATGCTTTCGTCACTGTAAAAAACACTGGTTTTCAAGTCTATACAAATGACCGGAGCGGTATAAACGGCACGATCGTCCAAGGCATGCTGACCGCTTTTACCAATCAGTACAAAGCAGGCGCCGCCGTTTACAAGGCGCATAAGGCGCCTTCCGCCGGACAAATCAAAAGCGATTATATGAAGCAGACGTCTTTACACAAAGCGAAAGAGCCGAAAGCGAAAGATTTTTATGCGATATCCATGACGACGATGATCGGGCTGTACGCCTCGATTTTTGCAAGCAGCTTATTCCGCGGGGAAAGAATACGGCACACCGCAGATCGCCTGATCGCCGCCCCGCTCCGGAAAAGCGATATCTTTCTCGGAAAGATGCTCGGCATTTTGGCTGTGAATGTTCTGACGATTCTTGCCGTTGTCGCCTTCAGCAAATTTATCTTAAAAGCGAATTGGGGCAGCCACATGGGCCTTGTGCTTTTGATTCTCGTTTCTGAAATTCTTTTGGCCGTCAGCTTCGGGCTCAGCCTGAGCTATTTGACCAGAAAACCCGAAAGCGCCAGATTAATCACCGTCATCATCGTTCAGGTGATGTCCATTATCGGCGGCGCCTATTACAAATATGAAGGCGGAGGAATTTCCGCCCTGTCGCCCTTATCCTGGATCAATAAGGCGATTAACAACATCATTTACGCAAATGATGTATCAGCGGCATGGCCTGCACTCGGTTTAAATACAGCATTGGCGGCACTCTTTTTGCTGATCGCCGCATTTACGTTTCAAAGACGGGAGGGACTGTAATATGAAAAACTTCTGGTGGCTGTTTGCACACACTCTCAAAGGGATTACAAAAAGCAAAAAACAGCTCATTCTTTATATCGGGGCTCCGCTGATCGGCGTCTTCCTCTCCTTCATGACCAATGCCAACGGCGGAGCCGAAACGCTCAATATCGGCATTCTCAATCAGGACGGCGGAGAAGTGGCACAGGATACGGTCACGTTTTTAAAAGGACTGGATCATGTGAAGATTTCGGAGGAAACGGCTGCGTCCGCCTCATCAAAGATCGCTTCAGGAAAAATGGAGGCGCTCATTACGTTTGAAAAAGGCTTCTCCCAAAGCGTAAAAGACGGGAAACCGGCTCACATCGGCATGACCTCGCTGAAAGGCGCCCAGGTCACCGGATATGTCAGCTCTTATTTGTACAATTATATGAACAGCGCCGCCTCAATCGGCAAATCTTCCGGCGGAGACGCAAAAGCCTTTCAGGCGATGTACGCCGATTTCAAGCATTCTCCGATTCAAACGGAGTCTGCTGTTTTACAAGATACATCGAATCATAAAGAAATGACTTACTCAGTCATCGGGTATCTCATTATCATTATGCTCTATTCCGCCGGCAACCTGACGGAACTGATGATTAAAGAGCGGGAAAACAGAACGTACTACAGACTTCTGTCAACGCCGATCACATCAAAGCAGTATGTACTGGCAAACGCGGCGGTGAATATCATTATCATGGCCGTCCAAATTCTATTCGCCGTTCTCTTTATGGGCGCCGCTTTTCATATTCATCCGTCATTCCCGCTGTGGCAGCTGTTCATCCTGATGATGCTGTTTGCATTAAGCGCGATCGGAATCGCCTTTATTGCCGTCGGTTTTTCCAACAGCAGCGCTTCAACATCGGCGCTTTTGAATTTGATCGTCGTGCCGACATGCTTGCTCGCCGGCTGCTTCTTTCCGAGCAATATTATGCCGAAAACGGTGCAGACAATCGCCGAATTTCTGCCTCAGCGCTGGGTGCTCGATACGGTCGATCAATTGCAGCACGGCCGCACGCTCCAAAGCCTGGTGCTGAACATCATCATTTTGGGAGCCTTCGCCGCCGCCCTGTTATTAATAGCCGCATACAGGTTCAGCGTAAAACGTCAGACACAGACATTCATGTAAAGAAAAACAGCCCCGTAAAGGGCTGTTTTTTCTTAGAACAGAAGCTCGTCCGGATTCGGGCCGACACGCTCGTCTTTGTTCAATGCGCTGATCTTTTCCATTTCTTCCTGTGACAGTTCGAAATCAAAAATATCGGCATTTTCTATAATGCGGTGCTCTTTAATGGATTTCGGAATGGTAACGACTTCGTTTTGAAGATCCCAGCGCAAAATCACTTGAGCAACTGATTTGTTATGTTTTTCCGCAATTTGTGACAGCACTTCGTTATCGAGGAGCTGTCCCTGCATCAATGGAGACCAAGCTTCCACTTGAATGCCCTGCGCTTTGCAGAAATCTCTTACTTCTTTTTGAGTCAGACGCGGGTGGAATTCAATCTGGTTGACCATCGGCTTGATTTCAGCATCTTTCAGCAGCTCTTCTAAATGATGCACTTGGAAGTTGCTGACGCCGATGGCGCGGATTTTGCCGTCTTTGTACAGCTTTTCAAGAGCGCGCCATGTGTCTTTATATTTATCCTTGCCCGGCCAGTGAATCAGGTACAGATCGAGGTAATCGAGGCCGAGGCGCTCAAGGCTTTTCTCAAACGCGTCAAGTGTCGACTCGTATCCTTGATCTTCATTCCACACTTTTGACGTGATGAACAGCTCTTCTCTGGCAACGCCCGCAGCTCTGATGCCTTCGCCGACACCCTCTTCATTTTTATAAATAGCCGCCGTATCAATGCTGCGGTAGCCGTTTCTGATTGCCGCTTCGACGGAGTCCGCCGCTACGCTTCCGTTTTCCACCTTGAAGACGCCAAGGCCGAACCACGGCATTTCAACGCCATTATGAAGCTTTACAGTATCTTTTAAGCTTTTTGCCACGTTGAACCATCCTTTCTAGTCATTATGTAAACGGTTATTATTATCTCACATTTCCGCCGTAAGAAACCAATTATACGCTCATCGTTATCACAAAAACCATCTTTAGTGCCCAAGCACCACTGACGTTATTATTTTCCTATTTTTCAAAAATTACGGTTAGTTGGGTAACTGTCCGGGTAAATCGCTACTGTAGCCACCACACAATTGAAGGAGGAAATCATATGAAACGTATGCGTATCCCAATGTCCGTTGCCCTTGGCGCCGCTTTGTCTCTGACTCCTCTGTCCTTTGTATCCGCAAAAGAAAACCCGGCCCCTCAAAACATGGCGCAGCAAACATCAGATGTCTCAGCAAAAGATGTCGGATTAAACATTGACGTTGACCTGCTCGGCATCGGCAATTCGATTGCTGACGCGATTAAGTCGGCGCAAAACCGTGACGGCTTCGTCAAAAACTTAATGGAATCTTCATTCTACGCTTCCGGACAAAAATATAACGTCATGGTGTTTAATTTAAGCCAGGAATATGAAGATCATTTTAACGGCGTTCAGTTTTACGGTTCCGCCGTTTATGACGGCATCACGTACGGCATTTGGGTGTTTGAAGACGGAAGCTTCACCAACAAAGGTGATGGCGGCTGGATCAACTGGGCCTTCAGAGGCTGGTTTGACCGCGACGGCGATCACGTCGAATTCCATCGTCCGTAATCAAAAAAAGTCCGGCGAACAGATGCCGGACTTTTTTTATTCACCTCCGTCAAGCATGGCCGCTTCCACATCATTGATGTATTGGCGAAGCTCATGTGACATATCGCGGGAAATTTCCCGCTCTTCGAATAATGTTTGGATTTCGTTGCGGATGGCCTGCACGGCCCGCAGTTTGATTTCGAGTTTTTGATTTTCAAAACGGCGGCTCGGACTCTGTTCGTGATACGAGTGCCCCAGCCTGAAAATCAAGTGATTGTAAAAGGAAATGACGGCAAGCGTCACATCTTTATTTTCTTCAGTCATGTGTTTTTTCAGGCTTTCAATGGCCGCTTTTGCCGTTTTAACCCTTGTGGTGCGGATGAGGCCTTCTTCATTTAAAATCGACATTTCCGGCTTTTTTTGTTCACCGAAAAAGATCCAGTACATCAGGCGTTTCAGCTTTTTCTTAGATAAGCCGACTTTAAACGGATTCGTATACAGCACTTCCAGTTCATCAAACCGTTCCTGAAGGCTGTCTGCCGTTTCTTCCGGTATTTCGCCCCGCTCAATCAGCCGCAGCAGTTCTTCCTGTTCAGCCTGTATCCCTTGGGCGCGGACTTTCCGCTCATCTTTTTTCGTGCGGTTTTTGACGGTGGACTGCTGAAATCTGAGATTTTTCATTTTCTCATTGTATTCGGCAATAACCGCAAAAGAAGCCGTTTTGTTTGTCTCATTCATATTTTCTTTAATGGCCGTTAAGGCAGCCTTTATCAGCTTCCGTCTCGCTGTCAGCAATTTGACTTTCTTCTCTTTCACATTGTCTTCCGGCTTATCTGTCAAAATCGGCAGTACGATTGTCGCCAGTACCAATGTGCACATAATAACACCCGCGGCTAAAAAGAGAATCAAATTCCGTTCAGGAAACGGTGAGCCGTCAGAGAGCACGTAAGGAATGGAAAAGGAACCCGCAAGCGTGACCGCTCCCCTGACGCCTGAAACCGAAATCAGCAGAGTCGAGCGCAGGCCGGGTTTATAAATGCTCTGATCCTTGTTAAAAAACCACTTGCCGTTCCAAAAAAACAGCACCCACAAAAACCTGAGAATCATTAACGTCAGCGTAATGACGATAATGTACCCGATGACCATCATATTGTTAAACGCGGTATCATTAAAGATGACGGAAACCACATCCGGTATTTGCGCACCTAAAATAACGAAAACAAGACCGTTCAGAATGAACAAAATAATATTCCACGTACTTGAAGAGACGATTTGCAATTTGACCATCGTTGATTCAAGACGGTCCTGCTCCACCGCATGCGTGATGCCGCCGGCCACAACGGCTAAAATGCCGGAAACGCCGATTTCTTCAGCCGCGAGATAGATGACAAACGGCGTCAGAATTTGAATCAGCATATGCATCGTGACATCCTGCATGCCGAGGCGGCGCAAAAACAGCCGGAAACGGATAATCAAAAAAGAAATGACGACACCGCTGAGTAAACCGCCGGCTGAAATCAGAACGAAACTGAAGGCGGCCTGCGCCAGCGAAAATGCGCCCGTCACGGCAGCCGCAATCGCAAATTTAAAAGCGACCAGGCCGGATGCGTCATTCATCAGTCCTTCTCCTTCAAGGAGACGCAGAATGCCTTTTGGCATCTTCACTCGCCCTGACAGCGCGCTGACTGCGACAACGTCAGTCGGTGACAGTATCGCCGCCAGCCCGAATGCAGCAGCCAGCGGAATGCTCGGAATCATCCAATGAATCGTGTAACCGCCGACAATCACCGTGGCAAACACGAGCCCGAGCGCAAGCAGCAAAATCGGCGCTCTTAAATTCCAAAGTTCCGCACGCGGCGTCCGTTTTCCATCGTTAAAAAGCAGCGGAGCGATAAACAAAACAAAAAATAATTCGGTATTCAGTTCAAAATGAAGCCCCTGCGGAAATGACGCCGCAATGATACCGAGCGCCACCTGAATCAGAGGCACCGGGATAAAGGGGACAAACCGATTTACGATATTTGAGATCGCGATGATGGTTAAAAGTACGAGTACGACTAAAAATATGTCCAAAGCATGACCTCCTTCATCTGCTGCATCATATCATTATTGCCTGTTCTCTGCCTTTGCCAAAGGCCGGAGCCGATGATCGGGCAGATTCAATATATTTTCCGCACGCAACCATTCTTCTTTTATTTTACCCGTTTTTATTTAAAATTTCTCATAACGTGCTCACGGCGAACTTTTTTTCCTTCAGCTACATTTTTTCCGGAAAAAGAAAAAGCCTGTTTTCTCTGAAAACAGGCTTTTTCGCAAGCTGCGTCATCTGTTTCATGACGCGGTGCAGCGTTTATGCTGCTTAGTAAAGGATAGAGAACGCACCGTCAGTGTGTCTCTATCCTTGGTTTTAAGTGCTCATCTTATTCGTGAAAATTCGTGCCGTCTGTCGTCGCTTTAATGATGCCCGCGCGGATGACGAAATCGCCGAAGTGTTCGCCTTCCTCACGCTCTTTCGCGTAGCGCGGGAGAATGGTGCGAAGCTCACTCAGAATTTCCTCTTCACCGATATTTTCCCGGTACATTTTGCTCAAACGGCTGCCGTCAAACGCCGCTCCTAAATACATATTATATTTTCCGGGCGCCTTTCCGATAAATCCGATTTCGCCAAGCGCATGGCGGGCACAGCCATTCGGGCACCCGGTCATACGGATGGTGATTTCTTCATCCCGCAGCCCGTTTTCGTCAACAATGGCTTCAATCTTATCAATCAATTTCGGCAGATACCGCTCGGCTTCGGCCATGGCGAGCCCGCATGTCGGAAGCGCGACGCAAGCCATTGAACTGCGGCGGAGGGCGGAATGCTGCCGGCCGTCTGTCAGACCGTATTGTTCGATTAATGCGCTGATTTGTTTCTTTTTCTGGCTCGAGACATTGCCGATAATCAGGTTTTGATTAGAGGTGAGACGGAAATCTCCGGTATGGACTTTGGCGATTTCACGCAATCCCGTCATCAGCTTATAATTCTCATAGTCCGTAACACGGCCGCCTTCGATGAACATCGTAAAATGCCATTTTCCTTTTACGCCTTTCACCCATCCGTAACGGTCGCCGTTATGGTCAAAATGATAAGGTTTCGCCTCATCCAGCTGCCAGCCGAGGCGGTTCTCCAGCTCGGCTTTTACATTTTCCAGACCGAGACGGTCAACAGTGTACTTGAATCTGGCATTCTTTCTGACGGAACGATTTCCGTAATCACGCTGAATCGTAATGGTTTTTTCCGCTACATCATACAGCTGCTCCGGTTTGCAGAAGCCGATGACTTTTGAAAGCTGCGGATAAGTGGCCGTATCACCGTGCGTCATTCCCATACCGCCGCCGATTGCCACGTTGAATCCGATAAGTCTGCCTTCTTCTACAATCGCAATGAAGCCGAGATCTTGAGAAAAGACATCAATATCATTGGACGGAGGCACGGCGATTCCGATTTTAAATTTCCGCGGCAAATACAGCGGCCCGTACATCGGTTCCGTTTCCGTATCAGGAGTGCCCGCCACCCGTTCCTCATCAAGCCAGATTTCATGATAGGCTCTCGTGCGCGGAAGAAGGTCGTCACTCAGTTTTTTCGACCATTCGTACACTTCCGCATGGATTTCAGACTGATACGGATTTGAAGCGCACATGACGTTTCGGTTGACATCTCCGCAGGCCGCAATGGTATCAAGCAGCGCCGCATTGATTTTCTGAATCGTTTTTTTCATGTTCCATTTTAAAATTCCGTGCATTTGAAACGTTTCACGCGTTGTCAGCTTCAATGTATTGTTTCCGTATTTTTGCGCCAGTTCATCCATGACAAGCCATTGTTCCGGAGTTGACACGCCGCCTGGCATCCGAACGCGCAGCATGAACTGATAAGCCGGTTCAAGCTTTTGTTTTTGACGTTCATTACGGAGATCGCGGTCATCCTGCAAGTAGCTTCCGTGATGCTTCATCAGCCGGTTGTCATCGTCCGGGATGCCGGCTGAAATCCGGTCAAGCATGACTTCTTTCAATGTGCCGCGCAAATAATCGCTTTTTTCTTTAATTTCCTCAACATCACTTGGAGGGCCTTCCGGCGCTTTTAAAATGTTGTTCACCATGCTGAATAAGCTCCTTTCAAACCAAAATCAATATACGTCACGCTGATAGCGTTTTTTCTGTTGCATGTCTGCCAGGAAGCTTTCCGCTTTTTCACGGCTCATGCCGCCTTCTTCCTGAATGATATCGAGAAGCGCCTGGTGCACGTCATGCGCCATATGCTGTTCATCACCGCAGATGTATACGGCGGCTCCCTGCTGCAGCCATTCATACAGCTCTTTGCTTTGTTCTTTCATGCGGTGCTGCACATATACCTTTTCCTCCGAATCCCGGGAAAAAGCGACGTCCATTTTTGTGAGAACACCGTTTTGCAGCCATTTTTGCCATTCCGTCTGGTACAGAAAATCAGTGACAAAGTGCTGATCCCCGAAAAACAGCCATGTTTTCCCTTCAGCTCCGGTTTCTTCACGCTCCTGCATAAAGGAACGGAACGGCGCGATGCCTGTCCCCGGCCCGACCATAATGACCGGTGTATCCGGATTATCCGGCAGCTTGAAGTTTTGGTTGTGCTGAATGTAAATCGGAAGCGTATCTCCCGGCTGGAGTCTTTCCGCACACAGAATGCTGCAGACGCCTTTTCGTTCTCTGCCGTGCGCGTCATATCTGACCGCTCCGATTGTCAGATGCACCTCTTCCGGATTCGCTTCTAAACTGCTTGCGATCGAATAGAGCCGAGCCGGCATTTTACGCAGGATGGAAAGAAAGTCTTCGGCGGAAGCTTCCCACGGCCCGAAATCCCGGACGAGATCAAGCAGATCACGGCCGTTGATGTACGCTTTCAGCTGCTCTTCGTTTCCTTCGTCCAGAAGTTCACTCAGCTTTTGGTCAGCCGTAAACTGTGCGGCCTTTTGCAGGAACGGTTTTGTTAAGACGGTTATTTCAAAATGAGAAGTAAGCGCATCTTTCAAAGGGAGGCGCTCTCCTTGTTTATTCACCGCCACTTCCTGTTTTGGGTCCCATTTCAGCTCATTGATCAGCTCATCAACGAGCGCCGGATCATTTTCCGGATAGATGCCGAGGCTGTCTCCGGGCTGATACGCGAGGCCCGACCCTTCAAGCGAAAGCTCGAGATGGCGTGTTTCTTTATTCGAACCGCGTCCGTTCAGATTGATGTTCTCAAGAACCTCCGCCCGAAACGGGTTCGTTCTGGAATAAACGGATTCACCGAGAGCGGGCGTCTCGGCAGGCGCTTCGGCTGTTTGATTTCCCGCTCCTTCGTTCAAACCGCCGATGACCGCGTCAAGCCATTCCGAAAACGGCTCATCATAATCAAGATCGCAATCAACCCGCGGCGCAAGCTGGGTGCCGCCGAGCTCTTGAAGACGCTCGTCAAACTCTTTGCCGGTCTGGCAGAAAAATTCATACGAGCTGTCCCCGAGCGCCAAAACGGAGTAACGGAGTGCTTCAAGCTTCGGCGCGCGTCTGCCGTGAAGAAATTCATGAAAGGCCAGCGCGTTATCCGGCGGATCGCCTTCTCCGTGCGTGCTCACCACGATCAGTAAATTGTTTACTTTTTTCAGATTATTCGGCTTAAAATCGTTCATCGACGCGACGGTGACCTGGAATCCCCGTTCCTCAAGCGTCTTTACCGTCTGTTTCGCAAGACCTTCCGCATTTCCCGTTTGCGATCCGTATAATACGGTGACTTCTCTTGAGACTGCCGGGCTTTCTGCTGGAGTCGGAGCAGCGGGTGCGGCTGTTTCACCGGATTCGGACCGGGCCGCAGCCAAATAACCGCTCAGCCAGATTTTCTGTGATTCTGTCAAGGTCGGCAGAAGGCGGTTAAGGAGCTCTGCCTGCTCCTGATTAAACGGACTGTTCATGACCTGAAGTTGCAACGATATCCACCTCACAAGGAATTAAACGTAACGTACGTTATTTCTATAGGAATTGTCAAAATAATATTCTAATTGAAACTTTACCGAAAGTTTGTATGTAAGTAAAATATATAATCATGATGACAATGATTAAGATTACTAATGATAAAAAGCCCTTTGCACTTGGCAAAGGGCTTACACGAATAAGCCGGCGGGCACTTCTTTTATAAAAGGAGAGGGTTCTCCCGGAGACAATACGGTCAGATGATGCATCGCCCGCGTACAGGCCGTATATAACAGCTTACGGTCATGTTCGCTTTTGTACTGGGCAGCAGAGGCGTCAGCGGCAATGACGGCGTCAAACTCAATGCCTTTTGCCAAATAAACGGGAATGACGCATACCCCTTTTTGAAAAGGCTGGTTTTCTTTATTGATCAAACGCACACCGCTCCCGGCGCTGACTGCCTGAAACACTTTTTTGGCTTCCTCGGCCGTTTTGCAGATGACGGCGACCGTCTCCCAGCCTTTTTGTCTGAGCTCCCGGATTGTATCCGCCAATTGTTCCTGCCGCGCTTTTTCTGTATCCGTCCGCAAAACACGCGGTTTTTCCCCGTTCCGGTTAAAAGGCTCAATGTCATCGCCGTCAGCCAGCAGCGCTTTCGTAAATTCAACAATCTGCCGCGTCGATCTGTAAGTCCGTTTCAGGCTGACATACTTTTCTGCACCATTGCGAAAGCAGCCGGCGAGGGAAGAAGGGCCCGTAATGGTGTGGGCATAAATCGACTGGCTGACATCACCGAGCACCGTCATCTTTGCCGCTGGGAAGATGCTTTGAATATACGTGAGCTGAAATGGGGAATAATCCTGCGCTTCATCAATGAAGACGTGCTTCATTTGTGTGTTTTTTCTTTTTCCTTCTAACAGATCCTGCAAATACAGATACGGAGCGGCATCTTCATACGGAAGTGACCGTTCTGCAAATGCGTTTCTGGTCAAAGCGCCGATGCCCTCCCAATGATCGGGCTTTTCAGCAGCTCCCCAGTCTGAAAACAGCCGGAGATACATCCGTTTTATATCGAGAAAGCCGAGCCGTCTGACGGCCTGCTTAATCGGTTTAAAGGCTTTGCCGACAATAATGGCGCCAAGCAGGCGCTGTTCGCGCAGGTGGTCGTCAAATGCAGGTTCGTCATCCGCCGCTTGCTTCTTAAGTTTTTGATAAACCTCAGCATAATCTTCCTTATCAAGCAGCTCACTCTCCTGCAGCACCCATTCCTTCTTACGCTCCTTTTTTTCGAGTGCGCTGATTTCCGCGAGAAGCCATTCCGCCGTCAGCTCCGCTCTGTTCGGAATCGGCAGCTGCTGATCAAGCGAATAAAAATAGGCTTCAATCCGCTCATTTGAAATCAGGATGTCTCCCCGGAAACTGATCTGTTTACATATCAGACCGGAGACTGAAAGCGACCCGGCATAACAATCAATCATGGCCTGAAAAGCTGATGACGCTTTGTAAGCAATGGCTGCGAGCCTTACGGAAAGTGCGTTCTGATTTTGTTCAGTCAGGCAATATTCAAGCTGCTCGTACGGGCTTTCACAATCAAACTTTCGTCCGAGACGGCGGATGATATATTCCTGAAAGGTGGCCTGCTCCATATTCTCTTCTCCCAATTCCGGCAATACGGCGGACACATAACTGTTGAACAAAATGTTCGGAGAAAACAATACAATCTGACGGGCATCAAGCACCCCGCGCCCGCGGTACAGCAAGTAAGCGGCCCGCTGAAGCGCCGCGGATGTTTTCCCGCTTCCGGCGGCTCCCTGAACAATGAGATATTTGCTTTTTTCATCCCGGATGATTTCGTTCTGTTCTTTTTGGATGGTTGACACGATGTTTTTCATATGCTGTCCGGAATGGCCGCTCAGCACCTCTTGCAGCATTTCGTCACCAATCGTCATATCCGTGTTAAACATCGCTTTAAGCGTCCCGTTTTTAATGATAAACTGCCGCTTCAGTGTGATGTCTCCTTCTATCGTTTCTTCGGGAACTTCATAGCGGGCTTTTCCCGGGGAATATTGATAGTAAAGAGACGAGATGGGCGCGCGCCAATCATAAATGAGAAAATGCTCATTGTTTTCATCCATTAAAGAAGTCAGCCCGATATAAATCCGCTCGCCAGAGGACTCCCCTTTTTCTTTAAAATCGACACGGCCGAAGTAAGGAGAGGTTTTCAGCTTTTGGATTTTTTGAAGCTGCCGGTATTGAAGCCGATGCGTCCGTTCACGTTCTGAAAGCATTTCCGCCTGCTGTTTAATGCTTGAAAATGTCTCAGCCGCTTCGTGGGCATCATCCATATTCACGGTGACATCATCCCAAAACGTTTTTCTCAAGCCCACAATATCCTGCTTTAATCCGCCCGATGATGTTTCCAGAGACCGCTCTTTTTTGCGGAGCTCCTTCAGCACTTCATCTATTCTTGACTGCTCTTCCTTCCATTCCTTATCCTGCTGATTCATGAACGGCACCTCCAGAAAATAGTTGACAAACACATACGAAATACTGTAAAATATAATTGGATACATATATTTAATATATAATAAAATAGGCAAATACAATTCATCTTAGCACATTCACCCAATATCAATCAAGATATGGGTTATTTATATGCAAAAAAACCGATTTCGCTTTGAAATCGGTTTTTTTGATGTTAGTTATCTAAACGAAAAGAACGGTTTGGCAGCTGCCACTTAAACATATAGGAACAAACGCGGCAAACAACAAGCACGAAAAACAGAACGTACAAGCCAAACGAATTTCCCAACCAGCCCAAGCCCACGATTAACCCTCCGAGCGCGGCCCAGACCGCGTAAATTTCCGCTTTCAGCACAAGCGGCTTTCGTCCGGCAAGAAGATCCCGTATGATGCCGCCCCCGCTGCCGGTCAGGACCGCTGCCGCAATCACCGCACTGAGCGGATGGCCCATTTTCACGGCATATAAAGCGCCTTGGATAGCAAACGCCGAAAGCCCGATGGCATCGGATAGGTTGCCCCATTTACTCCAATGCCTTAACAGCAGCTTCGGAAACAAAAAGACAATCGTAACTGATGCGAGAGCGATTTGAAAAAACGCGCCTTGCTCCCACAAGGCGGAGACCGGAACACCGATCAGCAGGTTTCGGATGGCTCCGCCGCCGAACGCCGTTACAATCCCCAAAATATACACGCCTAAAATATCATACTCCTCTTCCATCGCAACAATCGCTCCGCTGACCGCAAACGCAATGATGCCGATTACACTAAGCAGCTCCCAGGCCATTCCATATGCTCCTTTTTATTTGTTAAATTTTCTGACGACCATTAGATTTTATAATCGCTTTCTCTTAAAATCAACCTTATTTTTGAAAGATTCTGATTCCTAACCCGGGACAACCCCACCCGCAACGGCTGGGAGCAAGAACATTTACCTATTTTATACTATTTCGGGAGGTTTATTGGAAGTTTCATTGAATACTTTCTCTAACAAAAAGGGGGTTATGAGATGAAAATCAGTTCACTTGTTTTTCCTGTTTTATTGGCCGCCGGATTAATTCCCGGCCTGCCGTCAGCCGAAAGCCATACGCATTCGCACACTCATGCGGAGCCGGCGAAAACGGTGTATACGGACCCGCTTCCGAAAGCCGATCATTTTAAAGATTTGAAGGGCCCGGTCCAAGTTGAACAGACGGTTGACACAAAAAATCTGGATGAAAACGGCAAGCAGGTCGGCACGAAACGATTCAATGCCAATGTCAGTCAGGATAAAGCCTCAACTAAAGCCGGCACGGGCTCTCAGAAGGTCAGAGTTTTGGCGGTGGCGGACGCTGAATACCGCGCCAAATACAGCGACTGGCAAACGCGAATCGTCCAGATCGTGGAGCAGGCGGATGTCGCTTTTAACCGTGATCACAACATTGATTTCGTCGTACAGGCCGTGCAGGCTTGGAATTCTTCCGGCTCAAACAGTTCTCAGATTTTATCGAATCTCCAAGGCAGCTTCAGAAATCAAAATTATCATTTTGTCGTCGGTTTTACCGCAAAATCAAGTTTTGACGCCGGCGGTATCGCGTATGTATATAACGGCAAACCGAGCGGCCCGGCTTTCAGCGTGAACCTTGATCAAGGAACGGCCAACACGGCGAAAGCGGCACAGCACGAGTTTTCCCATAACTTCGGGCTTCAGCATGACGCCCAAGGCAGCGGTATCCGCTGCGTCATGAATTATGATTATGCCTATTCCGTGGATATTTGGGACAGCTCCCATAACAGACAGATTGCGACAAACAAAGCTTGGTACAAATAATAGAAAAAGAGCCGCTCCCATGGAGCAGGCTCTTTATTTTGCCGTGCGTTCCGTTTTGACAAAACACATGCAGATCATAATGAGAATAAATGCCGTCAATGCCAAGAAAGGAATGGTAATGAAACCGAACCAGTTAATATATTCAGATGAGCAAGGCACGCCGTAGACACACGGCTTGATGCCGCTGAAACCGGGCACCTTCTGCTCAAGGTAATGCATGATCGATATAAACGCGCCGATGACGGCCATCGGCAGCACATATTTTTTCACGCGCGTGTCACCCTGAAAGGTGGCGATTCCTAAAATCAGGACAAGCGGGTACATGAGAATTCTTTGATACCAGCACAGCTCGCACGGTATGAATTTTCTGATCTCGCTGAAATATAGGCTGCCGAGCATGGCAGCAAGAGCTATCACCCAAGAAGCATATAAAAATACGATTCTATTTTTCATTTTTCAGCTCTTTCTTAATCGTTTTTGAAATCTCATCATAGTTAGAGAATTCTTTAATCACTTTGTTATTTACGTAAATCGTCGGTGTCGCCGTAATGTTTAATTTATCATTCAGGTCAGTGTCAGCTTTCAGCTCTTTTGCAAATGTCTCTTTATCAAGGTTTTCCTTCAGCTTGTCAGGATCAACCTTTTTCGCGGTGCTTTTGACCGTTTTTTCAAGCAATGCAGGCGTGACCCATTCCTGTTCGCTTGACGGCTGCTGTTCAAACAGCTTTTCATGGAATGCCCAGAATGATGCCGGGTCTTCTTTCCACACTTCTTCTGAAGCAAGAGCCGCCAGACGCGAGCCGCTTCCGTGGTACATGACGTTCACAAATGAAAATTTCACGTCGCCTTTATCAATAAAATCTTTTTTGATTTTCGGAAAGATATCGCTGTTAAATACTTTGCATGACGGACATTTGTAATCTCCGAATTCAACTACCGTAACAGGCGCGCTGTCTTTGCCGAGCACGGGCTGTCCTTTAATGGAAGGCTGTTCGGCGACTGTTTCGCCCGCTTTTTCCGTTTGGTTGTTAATAATTACGATGGCCGCAAATAAAACGACAACGATTAACGTCAGTATCACCGCAAATTTCGCAGACGATTGTTTCTTTTTCACTCAGACACCTCATTGTTTTTAAAATAAAAAAGAAGCGGATGCCGGATGGACCGCTTCTCTATTTTACCAAGACAACCTTGTTTAAGAAAACCCTGAAAAACGAATTATCTTTGACAATTATTCCGCTTTCACTCTCATGACGCGCAGCGCGTTGGCAACGGCGATCAGCGTGACGCCTACATCTGAAAAGACCGCTTCCCACATGGTGGCGAATCCGAATGCGCCAAGCAGGAGAAAAATGATTTTTACGCCTAAAGCAAATCCGATGTTCTGCCAGACGATCCGGCGTGTGCGGCGTGCAATCCGGATGGCTTCGGCTGCTTTTGACGGCTGGTCTGTCATCAGGACGACATCGGCCGCTTCGACGGCGGCATCAGAGCCGAGAGCCCCCATGGCAGCTCCGATGTCAGCTCTGGCAAGCACAGGCGTATCATTAATCCCGTCACCGACAAACATCAGTTTTTCATTCGGTGAAAGCGCCGCTTCAAGTTCTTCGACGCGGTCTACCTTGTCACCCGGCAAAAGCTCTGTGTACACGTCATCAATACCGAGCTCTCGGCCGACAGCTTCTCCGGTCTGCTTTGAATCACCCGTCAGCATCACTGTCCGCTTCACGCCGAGCGCTTTTAAATTGGCAATGGCCTGTTTGGCGTCCTCTTTGATTTCGTCGGCGATCACGATCGCCCCCGCATACTGCTGATCAACGGCGACATAGACGACTGTTCCGTTATTTTCAGCTGTGCCGGAAGCGATTTGTTCTTTTGCCATCAGTTTTTGATTTCCGGCCAAAATCGTTGATCCGCCGGTTTTCACTCGAATGCCGTGTCCGGGTATTTCTTCATATTCTTCAATCTCGTCTGCCGCGAGCGGTCGATTGTAAGCTTCACGGATGGAAGAAGCAATCGGATGATTGGAATGGACTTCTGCGAGCGCGGCCGCATGAAGCAGGCTGTCTTTTGTAAACCCTGCCGCCGGCTTGATATCAGTAACGGCGAAATTGCCTTTCGTTAAGGTTCCCGTTTTATCAAACACGGCGTATGCCACCTGATTGAGCGCTTCTAAATAGTTGCTGCCTTTCACGAGCACCCCTGCTTTAGACGCAGCTCCGATACCGCCGAAAAAACCGAGCGGAATGGAGACGACGAGTGCGCACGGACAAGAAATCACAAGGAAAATCAGCGCGCGGTACACCCAGTCGGATAGCGCGGCTGAAGGCACGAGAAGCGGCGGTAAAAAGGCGAGAAGCACCGCAACAATGACAACGGCCGGTGTATAGTACTTGGCAAACTTCGTAATAAAGTTTTCCGTTTTCGCTTTACGTCCGGCCGCATTTTCGACCAGATCCAATATTTTTGACACGGCAGAGTCTTCATATCCTTTAGAGGTTTCAATATGAAGCACGCCGTTCTGATTCATAAATCCGGCCATCACATCTTGCCCCGGCTCCGCTTTTCTCGGCACGGATTCGCCCGTTAAAGCGGATGTATCAACCATCGAAGAACCGCTCAGCACCTTTCCGTCCAGCGGAATCCGTTCTCCGGGATTCACGACGATGACCTGTCCGACTTTGACGTCCTGCGGCGGAACGGCAGCCATGCCGTTTTCCGTTTTCACATTGGCGTACTCAGGACGGATGTCCAATAACGCGCTGATCGATTTTCTGGATCGGCTGACGGCCGCTCCCTGAAACAGTTCACCGATTTGGTAGAACAGCATGACCGCGACACCTTCCGGATACTGATGAATCACAAATGCGCCGATCGTGGCAAGCGCCATCAGAAAATGCTCATCAAATACCTGGCCGCGGACAATGTTTTTTCCCGCTCTGGCTACGATATCGCCGCCGATGATCAAATATGAAGCAAAAAAGAGCAGAAACTCAAGGACGGCGCCCGTGTGCGCGAAGTAAGCGATGACGGCCAAAACGGCTCCCGCTGCCAATCTCACTAACATCAGCTGCAGCTTTTTGCGGTACTCATCCTCGCCGGGTTTGTCTTCATGTTTCGCACGGACGGTCACATGAGGATCAATGGACTTTACTTTTTTAGCGACTTCGTCTTTCATCCATTGCTCGTTTTTGCCGCCGGCTGAGACCGTGATGGTGCTTGCCGCAAAATTGACAGCACAGCCGTCTATGCCGTCAATGGCTTTTACGCCGTTTTCTATTTTTTTTGCACAGTTGCTGCAATCAAGTCCGTCTAATACAAATTCACCTTTGGCTGCTTTCATTTTCGACTCACCCTACTTTCCGTAATAGGATTCCCATAACATCAATACAGCTAAACGATTTTATATATATGAACATATACTCATATATGTGTTTTCTCTATTATATGCAGGCTTTGAATAAAGTGTCAATAAAAAAGACAAAACAGGCCTCAGCCCATTTTGTCTTTTTTCACCTTCTGTAAACGCAAAGCATTAAGCACGACCGATACTGAGCTGAACGCCATGGCAGCGCCTGCCACCCACGGGGCCAGAAAGCCGGACGCCGCAATCGGAATGCCGATGCTGTTGTATCCCAATGCCCAGCCTAAATTCTGCTTGATGTTTCTCATGGTCAGCCTGCTCATGCCGATGGCGTCGGCAATGCCGTTCAGGTCACCGCGGATCAGCGTAATATCCGCCGCTTCCATTGCGATATCTGTGCCGGTGCCGATGGCCATTCCGATATCGGCCACAGCCAGCGCCGGAGCATCATTGATGCCGTCACCGACCATCGCCACGCGCCGGCCTTCTTTTTGCAGCCGGGAAATTTCCGCCGCCTTTTGTTCGGGAAGCACTTCGGCGATCACGCTGCCGATGCCCGCGGCTTTTGCAATGGCTTCCGCGGTCTTTTTGTTGTCACCGGTCATCATGATGACGTCAAGCCCCATATCATTCAGACGTTTCACCGCGGCCGGAGATGTTTCCTTGATCGTATCGGCGACTGCGATAAGCCCCGCCGCTTTACCGTCTGTCGCAATAAGCATCACCGTTTTCCCTTCCGCCTCCAAGCGGGCCATGTGCGGAAGCAGCGCTTCATGTTCAATGTGTTCTGATTCCATCAGCCGTCTTGATCCGGCAAGAATCGTTCTGCCGTCAGCCTCGGCGTATATTCCGGAACCGATCCGGGCTTGGAACCGGGTGATTTTCGGGATGGCAATCCCCCGTTTTTCGGCTCCTGACACGATGGCTTCTCCAAGCGGGTGCTCTGATCCCGTTTCGGCGGCCGCCGCCAGACGCAGGAGTTCCTCTTCGTTCATTCCCTCTGCCGGTACGGCATCTGTCAGAACCGGTCTGCCGTTTGTCACCGTTCCTGTTTTATCCAGTACGATTGTCGTCAGACGCTGGGTCTTTTCTAAATGCTCTCCGCCTTTAAAAAGAATGCCGAATTCAGCTGCGCGGCCGGAGCCCGCCATAATGCTCGTCGGAGTGGCGAGCCCGAGTGCGCACGGACAGGCAATGACAAGCACGGCGATGAATTTGCCGATCGCTTCAGAAAACTGTCCCGGCGCGGCCCATACATACCAAATGAGAAAAGTCAGCACGGCCAGCCCCAGCACAATCGGGACGAAAATGCCTGAAATGTGATCCGCGAGCCGCTGAATGGGGGCTTTTGACCCTTGGGCTTCTTCTACGATTTTAATAATGTGTGCAAGCGCGGTATCTTTCCCGACATTCACCGCTCTGATTTTGAGAAAGCCGTTTGCATTGATCGTCGCCCCGGTGACAGTGCTTCCGGGAGACTTATCGACAGGCATGCTCTCTCCCGTAATCATCGATTCATCAATCGCGGAATGGCCCTCAATCACTTCGCCATCGACAGGGACGCGTTCTCCCGGTTTCACATATACGATGTCCCCCGTCCGGACCTCGTCAATCGGAATCACCTGTACCTTCCCTTCCCGCTCAACCGCCGCCGTCTTCGCCTGAAGCTTCATTAACTTTTTAATCGCTTCTGATGAGCGGCCTTTCGCTTTCATCTCTAAAAGCTTTCCAAGCAAAATCAAAGTCAGCAAAATGGCGCTCGTTTCATAATAAAGCCCCTCAACATGTCCGTCTCGTCCGAGAGACGCAATCGTCATGTACAGGCTGTATGCGTAAGCGGCCGTCGTTCCGAGCGCAACGAGAACATCCATATTGGCGCTTTTGTTTCTCAGCGCCTTGTACGCTCCCATATAAAAAGGCCAGCCGATGACGAGCTGCACCGGGGTGGCAAGCGCGAATTGCAGCCACGGATTCATCAGGATATCCGGCATCCAGATAAAAGAAGTAAAAGAAAAATGGCTGACCATCGACCATAGAAGCGGAAAGGAGAGAACGGCAGAAAATATCAGCCTGATCAGCTGCTTTCGCTGCTCTTTCTCCTTTTGGGAAAATCCGCCGGCTCCATCAACCGCTTTCTTCTCGTCTAATCTGTAGCCGAGTTTTGCCACGGTCTCTTTCAGCTCTTTCGGTGTCACCTCTTTCGGATTGTATTCAACGGTGACCGTTTCCAGGGCGAAATTCACCGGTGCGCTGTCAACTCCCCCTATTTTGTTCAGGCGCTTTTCAATCCGGTTGGCGCAAGCGGCGCATGTCATGCCTTCAATCTGAAACTCGGCTTTTTCCGTCACGACGTGATAGCCGAGTTTTTCAATTTTTTCTTTTATGGCGCTTGCTTCGATTTTGTCAGGGTGATAAGTAATATTTGAGGTCTCAAGCGCAAGATTGACGGAAGCGTCATTAACCCCGTCCATCCGTTTCAGCCCTTTTTCGATTCTTGAAGCGCAGGCGGCGCATGTCATGCCCCCCACTTGAATGGTCATTTCTTTCGGTTCACTCAATATCCTCATCTCTCTTCATAAACCCCAGGGGGGTATAATTATGATAAAAGAAAACCGCGCCCGTTTCCGCAGCGCGATAAATCCTATACGACGTCATAACCTTGATCTTCAATCGCGTCTTTTATATCTGATACGGAGACTTTGTTCTCATCAAACGCCACATCCACCTGTCCGGCTTCCAATTTCACCTGAACCGCCGTCACTCCGTTCAGTTCTCCTACTCCGGTCTCTACTGCTTTGACACAGTGCTGACAGGACATGCCTTCGACTTGCAGTGTTTTTTGTTCCATGATGATTCCCTCCACGTCTTGTTTTTTCTTCTTCATGTTACCATACCCCTGTAGGGTATTTCAAAACATTTTATTTTACGATTTTGCGATTTTTTTCACAACATCAAGCAGCTCGGCAATCGCCTGCTCCCCGTTTCCGCTCTCAATGGCGCCGGCTACGCAGTGATGGGCGTGATCTTCCAGCAGATGAAACGCGACTTTCTGCATGGCCGCCTGTACGGCTGAAATCTGCACGAGAATATCCACGCAGTATCGTTCGTTATCCACCATATTCTGAATGCCCCTGACTTGGCCTTCAATCCGTTTCAGCCGGTTCAGGATCTGGTCTTTTTCTTTGGCGCTTTTATGATTTAACGATTGATGTTCGGTATGTTTGTCCATTTTCCACCTCGGTTTTTTCTTCGTTATCTTCATTATACAGACTTGAAAATCCGGTGTAAAAAATTTTCAACACACAAGTTTTACCAGTACTCCCGCGGGGTATATAATGTTATCACATATCATGAGGGGGAAGTTCATTGAAAACGATACAGGTTGGCATATTGGGATATGGTTTGTCGGGTAAAGTTTTTCATGCGCCGCTTTTGGACGTCCTTGATCATTATCAGATCAAAAAAGTCATGACCTCCAGAACGGAGGAGGTCAAACGTGATCTGCCGGGGGCTGAAGCCGTGCGCGCGATTGAAGACATTACCGGTGATCCTGACATTGATCTCGTCATCGTCACGACACCGAGCGGAATGCATTATGAATCAGCGATGAAATGCCTCCTGGCGGGAAAACACACCGTCGTGGAAAAACCGATGACGGCGACTTCAGCAGAAGCGGAGGAACTGAGAAGAACGGCTGAAGATAAAGGCGTCTTACTGAGCGTGTACCACAACCGGCGGTGGGACAATGACTTTTTAACAATACAAAAGCTGATTCGGGACGGGGCGCTTCAAGACATTCATACATATCAAGTCAACTACGATCTGTACAACCCGGTTGTACAAGAAAGATGGCGCGAAAAAAACGGACCCGCCACGGGAACGCTGTATGATCTCGGTTCACATATTATTGACCAGACACTCCTGCTTTTCGGAATGCCGGAATCCGTCACGGCACATGTGATGAAACAGCGGGACAACAGTGAAACCGTCGATTATTTTCTGGCCGCTCTCCATTACGGCAAGCTTCAGGTCATTCTTCAATCAGGCTCCATGAATGCGGCAAGCGGCCCGCGCTATCAGATTCACGGACGGAATGCAAGCTTTATCAAATACGGAAAGGACGGACAGGAAGAGGCGCTTTCAGCCGGACAAAAGCCGATCGACGACAGCTGGGGCGCCGATGACCCTGACAACTTCGGAGAGCTGACAATCGCAGCGGATGAAAAAAGGCATACAGAAACAATCCCCTCTGAGAACGGCTCTTACCTTACGTACTACAAACTGCTGGCAGACAGCATCTTAAACGGAAAACCGCTTCCCGTTACGGCAAAAGAAGGCATCGATGTCATCCGTGTCATTGAAGCGGCGATGAAAAGCAGCGAGCAAAAACGGACGATTGCCCTTTAATATGAAAAACCTCCCAGCCGTACGGCGGGGAGGTTTTTTTAAGATCAGAATGATTTTCCGGCTTCTTTCGCGCGGGCAATCGCATCTTCTTTAATTTGCTGTGCTTTATTCGGTTCAGCATTATGGCCTTCAACGATTAAACCGTCAAAAGAAGGAACGCCGAAGAAGTTCATCATGATGCCGATGTAACGGTGGCCCATTTCCATGTCAGCCGCCGGCCCTTCAGAGTAATAGCCTCCGCGCGCCTGAATGTGGAGCGCTTTTTTGTCAGTCAACAGACCGATCGGGCCTTGCTCTGTATATTTGAATGATTTTCCGGCTACAGCCACAGAATCAAGGTACGCTTTCATAACAGGCGGGAATGAGAAGTTCCAAAGCGGTGTGACGAATACGTATTTGTCAGCTGACGCGAATTGATCGCTCAGCTCGTTCAGACGGCCGACTTTCGCTTTTTCGTTTTCAGAAAGCTCTTCAAAACCTGTGCCGGATTGAAGTTTTCCCCAGCCGCTGAATACATCCGCGTCGATATGAGGAATGTTCTCTTTGTAAAGGTCGATATGTACAACCTCATCATTCGGGTTTGATTCTTTATAAGAATCGATAAACGCTTTTCCTGTTGCCATGCTGTAAGATGTCTTTTCATCATGAGGATGAGCAGTGATATAAAGTACTTTTGCCATTGTAAACAGCCCTTTCGTTTTCAGATTACACACACATTTATTATGAAATATGAATGTTTTTTTATACTGATCAGTTCTGTAATAATTATAGTTACAAAAAAATCATTTAGCAACAATAATATCTTGAAATCAGTATATTTTTTTAAAAAAGGCTGTAATGACGGGAATGGCAAGCAGCAGAAAAAGCAGAAACCTCAGTTTCTGCTCAAAATCGGATTGGGTCTGCAGGCCGGAATATCCAATCCGAGATTCCCCCGCAGTGTATCGGCCGGATAGCTTTTTCGGTACAGCCCCTTTTCCTGGAGGATCGGTATGACTTGATCCACAAAGGCTTCAAGCATGCCCGGGATGTCAGAATGAATGATAAACCCGTCCGCCGCTTCCCGCTGAAACCATGTTTCAATTAATGACGCCACACGTTCCGGTGTCCCGATAAAGTTGGTTCGCGGAAACGCGGCTTCGCGCGCCACTTGACGCAGCGTAAGATTCCGGGCTTTCGCCTCTCTTTTGATACGGTCTGTCGTGCTTTGAAACGCGTTTTTCCCGACGTCGCCCAAATCAGGAAACGGCTCATCCAATGGAAACCGGCTCAGATCATAATCGTCAAAAAATCTGGCCACATACTTAACAGCGTTCTCTATGGGAATCAGCTCGGCGAATTCTTGGTATTTCGCTTCTGCTTCTTCTTGTGAGCCGGCTATAATCGGACTGATTCCCGGAAAAATCCGCAGCTTGGAAGCGTCCCGGCCGTAATCCGCCGCCCGCTTCTTCACATCATCATAAAAAGCCTTCGTTTCCTCAAGTGAATTGGAGTGCGTAAAGACTGCATCTGCATTCCTCGCGGCAAACGACCGGCCGGTTTCTGAAGACCCCGCCTGGAAAACGACCGGCTCTCCCTGTTTGGACCGGCCGATATTCAGCGGGCCCTCCACTTGAAAATACTCGCCTTTGTGATACAGGCGATGCAGTTTGTCAGGGTCAAAAAACTGCCCGGTTTCTTTGTTGCGGACGAAGGCATCTTCTTCCCAGGAATTCCACAGACCGCGCACCACGTCCACATGTTCCTGGGCGATGGCGTAGCGCCGGCTGTGGTCGGGAAGGCTTTCTTTGCTGTGATTGCGCGCGGCTCCCGCCTGCGGAGAGGTGACGAGATTCCAGCCCGCCCGGCCGCCGCTGATATGGTCAAGAGACATCAGCTGTCTTGCGATGGTGAACGGCTCAGTGAACGATGTGGAAAATGTGCCGATTAAACCAAGATGGGTTGTAGAGGCGGCAAGCGCCGATAAAATGGTGATCGGCTCAAACCGATTTAAGAAATGCGGGATGGACTTTTCAGAAATGAACAAGCCGTCCGCAATAAAAGCAAAGCTGAACAGCCCTCTTTCAGCAGTCTGCGCTTTTTGCCTGTAAAACGCCGCATTCGTGCTTGCTGTCGGATCGGCGTCGGGATGGCGCCAGCCGTCTGTTGTGCCGCCGACACCGTGAATCATGGCTCCGAATTGAATTAGATCCGTCCGGCTCATTTTCTCTCCCCCTTTTTCCCCTCGTAATCGGCAAGCGCCCGTTCTACATGTTCAATGCCGACTTGAGTAACGGCCTGATACGCACGGCTGTCACCGCTGCCGATTTCAACGACGGGGACATGACGGATGCCGTACTTCGTCTGCAGCACGTCACGCAATTCATCCCGTTCTGTCACATCAATTGTTTCGTATGCCACGGCGTTTTCCCGCAAATATCCTTTCACTTCATCGCAATAGGAGCAGCCCTGTTTGCTCCAGACCACTACGTTTACTTCATGACTCATGTTCATCCCTCCTATAATTGTGGGGCCGGCTGCACCGCTTCGCTTAACAGCCGGTAAGACAATCGTTTTTCCTCAGCGTTTTTGATAGGCGACAAAATCACAAAATCGGTAATGCTGTATTGAACCGATAATCGTCTCAGCTCGGCGGCTGTCTCTTCTTTTGTCCCGGCAATCACACCCGTCTTTTGTGTGATCAGCTTATACGGCTGCGTGACTTGTTCAAGAAACGCTTCCGCTTGTTCCCGGGAACCGACATTCACCTTTTTGCCGTCTTTGAGAATGATTTTGACCGACTCACGCGATACCACGTGTTTTTCAGCTTCTGCTTTTGTATGCGCGGTAAAGACCATCGGCGCAAGGTGAAATTCCGCCTTCGATCCTTTCGGCAGATGCTCGTCAAAGGCGTGGCGCGCTTTTTCTAACGCAGCCTCTTCACCGTTTATGAAATAGGCGAAAACGAAGGAAATGCCGAGTTTGGCCGCGGATATCGCGCTTTCCGCGCTGCCGCCGAGCAAAAAGATGTCAGGCGCATACTCAGTATGCGGCGTCGGCCGCAATGACGCATAGCGGTGCGAGTCCGGAAAATCATTTCGAATGAAATGAGTCAGCTCCTCAAGCTTTTCTTCAAACAAACGGGCGGGCTGGATAAGCTCCCGCTGCAGCGCATCGGTTGACAGCTGAAATCCGCCGGGCGCTTTGCCGACACCGAGCGCCACACGGCCGGGAGCAAGGGCGGACAGAACCCGAAACTGCTCCGCCACTTTATAGGGACTGTAATGCTGCAGCATCACCCCGCCGGACGCGAGACGGATTTTTTTCGTGCTTGCGGCAAGATACCCCAGAACAATTTCCGGCGCTGATCCCGCTATCTCTTCATTGTTATGATGTTCCGCCGCCCAGAAACGGTCATATCCGTATTGTTCGGCCTCCTGAGCCAATTTCACCGTTTGCCGCAAGGCTTCTTCTGCGGTTTGGTTTTCCGCGGTGACACTTTGGTCTAAAATGCTTAAACGAATCATACGACAGGCTCCTTTATGCGCTCTTTTATGTCATAACCGTAATCAGGCAGCACGCGGCGGAGGAACTTCTTCGTTCTTTCTTTTTTCGTCTTGTAAAAGACTTCCTCAGGCGTTCCTTGTTCCACGATTGCTCCTTCATCCATAAACACAATTCGGTCGGACACTCTTCTGGCGAATTCCATTTCATGTGTGACAATGATCATGGTGGCGCCGGTCCGCACAATGTTAAGCATCACCTCGAGCACCTCGCCGACAAGCTCCGGATCGAGGGCTGCGGTCGGTTCGTCAAACAGCATGACATCAGGATGAATAGCAAGCGCCCGGGCAATCCCGACCCGCTGCTTTTGGCCTCCCGACAGTTGATTCGGATAGGCGTGCAATTTATCCTGAAGCCCCACCTTGGCCAGTTCCCGCTCGGCAATGGCGTACGCATCTGGTTTTTTCATTTTCCTTGCGACCGTCAGGCCTTCCATGACATTTTGAATCGCCGTTTTATGCGAAAACAAATGATATTGCTGAAAAACCATCGCCGTCTGTTTCCTCAGTCTGAGAATGTCTTTTTTGGCAGGCTTTTTGCAGTTAATGACTTCACTGTGCAGCGAAATGGCGCCCTCATCCGGCCGCTCAAGTAAATTAAGGCAGCGCAGAAAAGTGGTTTTCCCGGAACCGCTCGGGCCGATGATGGTCACGACTTCTCCTTTCCGGACACTTAAATTGATCCCCTTTAACACGTGATGACTGCCAAAATGTTTTTGAATGTTTCGGATTTCGATCATAATGCGCCTCCTTGATATCTGACTGCCCTTTTTTCCGCCAGACTGTTTACAGCTTCGAGAATCAGCGTTAATCCCCAATAAATCACGGCCGCCCCGATAAATGCTTCCAGAAACGCATAGTTATCGGATGCCGCAATCGTCGCCGTTCCTGTAATTTCAGGCACCGCAACAATTGCCGCGATGGAAGTGGTATGCAAAAAGCCGATGCCTATATTGGTGAAGTTCGGGAGAGATATCATGAACGCCTGCGGCAGAACCACGCGCCGAATCATCTGTCCCCGCGTCAGGCCGATTGAATATGCCGCCTCCGCCTGCCCCGTATCGACGGCCATGATCCCGGATCGGAGAATTTCCGTCATATAAGCGCCTGCCGTTAATGACAGTGCCATGATGACAAACACGGCTACCGGAATCTGATTGGCCGACCAGCCGAGATGAAACGCGCGGCTGAATTGATCGGCAATCAGCGGAACCCCTAAATAAATCAGCATGATATGGAGAATCGCCGGGGTGCTGCGGAAAAAAGACACGTAAAACGCTGAGCAGGCCAGCAGCCATTTGATGCGGAATATACGCACCGTGATATTGCCGAGAGCTATGAAAAATCCGGCAATAAGCGGAATGACCGTCATCGCCAATGTAAGCGGAACGGTTTTCATCATTTGTTTTATCGCAGTGCCGATAAATGGAATGTCCAGCTCCACTGTTCTCCCTCCTTTTCAGCCGTGCGCGCTCATGTCAAAAACCGTCACAAGGCGCGTCTCATCTTTCTTGATTCGTTTTTCGGCCCATCTGAAGACACATTCAAATGAAAGGGCGGCCGCATAATACAGAACAGAAAGCGAGATATACACTTCTAAAGAATGATTGCTCGATGTAATCAAGGTCTGTCCTCTGCCCGACATATCCATCACCCCGATCGAAAAAGCGAGTGATGTATCTTTTAAGAAACCGATCACCATATTCCCGATGTTGGGAAAGGCCTGCACAAGCGCCTGCGGCAGAATGATGCGCCGGAATGTCTGCCCCCCGTTCAGCCCGATGCTGAACGCCGCCTCCGCCTGCCCGCGGTCGACGCTGTTCACACCTCCCCTGATGATTTCCGCCGCTCTTGCCGCGCTGCTCAGCGCGTACGTGGCGATTGCCGCATACAAAGGGTCCATTTTGGAGGTATCAATTCCGGCGAGCGCCGTGAGCGCCGGAATACCGTAAAATACAATGAACAGCTGCACCATGATGGGCGTTCCTCTGAAAAAAGAGATATACAGCTTCGCAAACTGATTCAAAACGGGAATGCGATAGATGCGGGGCAGCGCCAAAAGCAGCCCCAATAGAAAGCCGAACAGCAAAGACACCGCCAATATATACAGCGTGACGGGCAAATACCCGAGCAATGTCGGCACAAAGGATGAGATCATACTGATATCAAACGCTTTTTCCATTGCCGATCCCTCTCTTTTTCACTTAATATTGCTCCTTTGAATAATCCGCGCCGAGCCACTTTTCACTCAGCTTTTTAAGCGTGCCGTCATCAATGATTTCCTGCAGGGCTTTATCAATGTCATCGCTCAGCGTTTGTTCATTTTTGTTAAACATAAAGAACACTTTGGCATTTGACAGCACCCCGCCGACTGTTTTTTCTTTGATCGCGCTCGTTTTGTTTTGGAAATCGACGGCAAACGGCGTTGAAATCGTCGCATCGGCGCGGCCGGATTTCAGCTGATTGGCCGCATCGTTGGAGCCTTGGCCGGCATAAGCGATTTCAAACGGACTGTCGTGTTTTTCATTCCATTTCTTCAGCACAAGCGCGCCGTTTGACGTGGGACTCGTAATAACCCGCTTCCCTTTCAAGTCCTCAATGCCGTGAATGTTCCCGTTTTCTTGAAGCACCGTGATTTTCAGCGGGAAGTTGTTATATGCGACTTGATTGAACAGAAATTTTTTCTCCCGTTCGGCGCTTTTTTCCATTTGATGGGCTACGATATCGACTTTATGCTGGCTGAGGCTGACAAGCAGGTTGGAGAAATCCATCGTTTTAAAGGTGAAACGATAGTCCGGCAGGCGCCTGTCAAGCTCTTTCACCAGCTCAACGTCGTAGCCCGTCAATTTGCCTTTATCATCAATAAAGCAAATATTCGGAAATTGAGTGCCGGTGCCGACCGTGATGTTCTTCACGTTTTTCTGATTGCCTGCTGCCGCCTCTCCGCCCGCGCCGCAGGCTGATAACGCCGCCGTTGCGGCAATTGTTAATGACATGACCGCCAGTCTTATTTTCATGTGATCGCCCCGTTTTCTGCTTCAGTTATTTCGTGAAACTTGATTTTGAATAATCCGCGCCGAGCCATTTTTCACTCAGCCTTTTCAATGTGCCGTCCTTCTCCAGCTTTTGAATCGCACGATCCGTATCGTCCGCCAGGGTTTGGCTGTTTTTATTGAACATAAAATACACCTCGGTATCCAGCAGCACATCACCGACCGTCTTTTGTTTGAACCCGTGCGTCTTATTTTGAAAATCGACGGCAAACGGCGTGGATACGGTGGCGTCAGCGCGTCCTGTCTCCATTTGGTTCGCTGTGTCATTGCCGCCCTGCCCGGCGTATTTCAAATGTATCGGGCTGCCGTGGGTTTTGTTGTATGCCGTCATATAATCCGCCGCGTTTGACGTCGCGCCGACGATGACGGTTTTCCCTTTTAAATCCCGGAGCGTGTGTATCGCGTTATTATCCGCCTTCACCGTGATGTACATCGGCGAGTAGTTATACGGGATTTTGTGATACAAAAAGCGCTTTTCCCGTTCCTTATTTTTCGCCATATTGTGCGCGATCACGTCAATTTTCCGGTTTGCCAGACTTGTAAGCAGATTCGAGAAATCCATCGTCTTAAAGACAAATTTGTATTGCGGCAGCTGTTTATCAATGGCTTTCATCACTTCAATGTCATAGCCGGTCAGCTCGCCTTTTTCATCCATAAAAGCAATGTTCGGAAAATCAGTTCCCGTGCCGACAATGACGGTCTGCACGCCGCTCCCGGCTTTTGTGCTTTCTCCTTGCCCGCAGCCGGCCAGCACGCCGAGCAGCAGAAGCAGACAGCCGGCTCTGATCCGTTTTTTTATCATTGCGCCCAGCTCGGTGTGCCTAACAGCGACGCGTCAAACCGCTCCGGTATGAGCACCTTTCTCATCATGACTCCGATGTCTCCGTCTTTCTCCTGCTCAAAATACACTTCATACCCCCTCCGTCTGTACATATCCACAAGCCAGGGATGCTTGCGCGCCGAAGTGCCGAGCGTGATGGCCGGGGCCTTCAGCGTATCCCGCAGCACGTGTTCCTCCACATAAGTCAAAAGTATGCTGCCGATGCCCTGCCCCTTCAGCTCAGGAAGCGTCGCAAACCACCAGACAAACGGATATTTTGACGGAGGCGTGTCACTCTCCCACGGAAAACGGATCGTAATGGTTGAAAGAAGCCGTCCGTCCCGTTCGAGCACGACGGCTGAATGATTTTCAATATTTTCAGTTACCATATCGATGTCGGCCCGCGCCGACGGCCAGTCAATCTCCAAATTGCGGATCGGCTGAAACGCGCTGTACAGCAGCTCTAAAAACTCCGGCGCATCCTTTTTCTCAGCCAATCGAAATATGTCTTCACTCATTCCGGTCACTCTCCCCACAAAATATATAATTCCAATTTGTTTACTAAGCTTTGATTGTTTATACTATAAAGCAAACTGATTTATTTGACTAATCAAAAAAAGTAAAGGAAAGATTCAAGAAAATTAATGAACAGCCGGGAGGGGATTTCGTTGGAATTACGCACCATTAAAACGTTTCATACGATCGTACAGTCAGGCAGCTTTTATAAGGCCGCCGAAATTCTGAACTACTCACAGCCGACGATTTCAATGCGGATTAAACAGCTGGAACAGGATGTAGGCGCGCAGCTGTTTGAACGGGGAAAGAAGCTGAAGCTGACAAGGGCGGGGCGGCTGTTTCATGAGCGGGCCGGGCAGCTTCTCGCGCAATACGAGGTGCTTGACCATACTCTGGCTGACATCAGACAGGGCCAGGCCGGCCTTATTCAGATTGGCATATCCGAACCGACGGCAAGTCTGATCTTCCCTGCCGTACTGCGGGGTTTCTTACATGATTATCCTGACATGTCGGTCAATATCAGCGTGGATGATGCCAATACATGCAGCCGCAAACTGCTGGAGGGCGCCATTGATTTTGCCGTATGCGGCGAGCCGGAGCTGATTCTGGAAAATTATTTCGATCCGTTTTTCCATGACTCGCTCAATGTCATCGTGTCAGACAGACATCCCCTTGCCGCCAAAGCAAGCGTTAATCTCGAGGATTTAGAAAATGAATGCCTGATTTTCACGCCCGCCAATTGCCCGATCCGGATTCAAATTGAACAGCACCTGCAGCGGGCCATCGGCAGCCGCTATCGAAAAATGGAGCTGACCAGCAGCATGGCTCACCAATACTATGTCAGGGAAAATATCGGCGTCTCAATCTTTACGGCGACGGCGCACTCAGAACCGATCGAGGGCACGAAGGTCATTCCGATCCATAACTTAACAATTTCTCCGCCGGTCGGGCTTTTGACAAACCAAAAAGAAGAGCATTTTGACTCCGCCACAAAAGATTTAATCAGCAGGATCATCAGCCGGTTTCAGCGTGATCCGCATTAAAAAAACCCCCGCTTTACGGGGGTTTTTGTACGTTCATCTTATATAATGCTCCGCACCAAGCCGCCGTCGATCCGCAATGCAGATCCGTTAATGGCAGACGACAGCGGGCTGCTTAAAAAGGCAACAAAGTGAGCGATTTCTTCCGGACGGATCAACCGCTGAATGATGGACGTCGGACGATTCTCCTTCATAAATCGTCTCTCCGCCTCCGCCGCACTCAGGTTTTCACCGGGGTAAAGCGACTCGAGCATTGTTTCGACGCCCTCTGTTTTCGTGGAGCCGGGCATGACTGTATTCACCGTCACATTCGTCCCTTCCGTGAGCTCGGCCAGACTGCGTGACAGCGACAGCTGCGTCGTTTTCGTAGCGCTGTAATGGGCCATTTCCTGAGAAGGCATGACGGCCGCTTCACTCGCGATAAAGATCACCCGCCCTTCCTTACGCTCAATCATCCGCTTTGCATACCGGCGTGTCAGCCGCACGCCGCTCATGATATTCACCTCGAAAAACCGGAGCCACTCTTCGTCAGGAATATCAAAGTATTCCGCAGGTTCAAAGATTCCTAAATTGTTGACGAGAATATCCACATCCGGATACTGCTGAAAAATCGCGCCGCATCCTTCCGCCGTGCCTAAATCAAATGCGGCCGGATAGAGACGGGCATCCGGCGTCTGTTTCTCTAGTTCCCGGATCGTTTCGTTCACCTTTTCTTCACGGCGGCCGTTAATGATCACGGCCGCACCTTCTGCAATCAGCGAAGCCGCAATCGCCTTCCCGATGCCTGACGTAGATCCCGTCACAAGCGCCGTCTTCCCTTTCAACTGCAAATCCATCATTCATTCCTCCCTATCGCAAGTTTCTTCTTATATATGGACAGAAATCGAAAGCCTGAAACCTTCCGTCCCTATTATCGGATAGAAAAATGGATGAGGGGAAGTACGCACTTTTTAGTGCCTGTCCGTTGTCCTGGCTGACGGCTGATCGATTTGAATGACAAATCGATTCCCTAACTCTTCCTGAGCCTCTTGAAACAGCTCCAAGACATCATCAGCATCCGAACCCAATGCCTTCTGACTGATCTCAAAATTCTTCCACACCAAAGTCAGCGGAAGTTCGATCCAGCCTGTCAGACAATCCCATAAAATATCTCTTCATTCTGCATATAGAGCATAACAAGAATTTGCCGCTCCTTTTGGGAAAGCCGGTTAACCGCTCTTTGCATTCTCTTTAAAAACTGTTCCCTTTTAACCTCCCAATCCATGCGTTTAATGCTGCATCTTCTATGGAGGAATGAAATTCATTCGAAAAGCTGGGAGGGACAAGGCTATATGTTGCGGTCACTTTTGGCAAGAAATCTTCCGGTACTTTTTGTTGCTTCTTCGTCAACCTAAGGAATATTTAATATTAATTGATTCATATATTTACCCTCTCATTTACTTTTTCTTAAAGCCCCGCCTTTTTTCCTTCTTAGCCTTGTCCTATCACATCAGTTGTCCTCAAAGCTGGTCTTCTGAGCTTTTTAAAAGTCTCTCCAATCGCTAAAAAAACAGACACCGACCCAAAGTACAGATCTCTCTGTACATCGATTAGTGTCCTCAGGCATCTTCATCTTGAAACTTTTTAAATTATAAAATTACTATAATGTACTATATACTTTTCTTCTTCTTTTGTAATGTCCAAAACTACCTTATCAATTTTCATAATTTTTTCATACTCACTTGTGCTATAAACTAAAGAATTATTTAACCAGTTATCAAAAACTGAATTCGAATTCAGTTTTTTTCCAGGTATAATTTTTCTAGCTGCCACTTTTTTATTAAACCTGTCTTGACTACTGTTTTCTCGGACAAAAACAACATGAAAGGAATAAGTAATTTTGGTAATATCAATATCTAATACAGATAAAAGGGATTTACAATGTACATACCCTGAGAAGAGTTGTTTAGTTAGCTTAGGCAAGTCATTGGATCCTGTATATTTTAATTCGAATATATAACAATGATAGGTGCCATCTCCATTATCTTTAAAAAATATACCATCAGGGAATTGATCAATATGGAAAAAATCCAACCTGCTTGATTCTGGATTTTTCGTTTTTTGATAACAGAAAGCTTTAAAAAGGACTGAATTTGATTCGTTGTTAATTTTCAATACCATTTTTGCATTTTTATCTTTAACAAATTCAGAAATGTCAATACTATTGTCAATTGTTATTATATCATTTTCTCTTATTAAAGACATTGTTGGAATCATAAATCTACCCTCAATTTTCTGCCTGTTCGTTGTTATCTTGAATAGACAGTGTTTCATCATACAAGTTATTTAATTCTTCTGTAAACAGGTCAATTTCATACCCTAACTCAGTTAGTGTTTTTTCTTCAAGAATTGATTCATCACCATAGAACTTCAATTCATAAACTTTAGTCTCAAGCGATTTATCCTTTAAGATGAAATTGTTCAAGTGATTGAAGAATACATCACTATGTGTTGTGATGGTTATCTTAATCCCCCTATCAATTAAAAATTTAAAGTAACCCAATAATTCCCTTATACTTTTTAAAGATAGATGGGCTTCGGGTTCCTCAATAATCACGTTACTGTAATGTATAAAAGGTGTATTTATTATAAGATATGGAATCAACCTGTTTTGTTTTGTAGAAAAAAGTTCCCTCTTGATGGTGCTCCCATCTTTTTTAACTATACTCTTTATATCTCCTTCCTCATCAAAGACAATCTGACCACCGAATATTTTTTGTAATTCTGGCTCTAATTCAAAATCCATTTTTTTAAGACGGTTTAACCTATCCTTATGGTTTAAGTACGCCATATTAAATAAAAATTCACTAAATCTTATTTTTGAGTTATTCCGGTTAAAAGAATAACGACTATCGTAACTTTCTTTCAAAGTCTTTGTTAATGCATCATCCATAAATAAATTTCTCTCAGAAGGAAGATAAAGTGTATTGCCGCTATGTGTTATTTCTTTAAAAAAACCAAAAATAAAATTATTTTTCATTGCAATTTTTATTTGATTTATCGGGTCATACAATTTCTCTTTTTCTTTGATAATCTCAGGATCCATAGAGCTTTTCATTATATAGTCTTCTTTGGGGATCAAATTGATAATAACTGAATTTAATACTTCATAATCTTCAGCATCCTCAGAGGACATCTCTAGTATTAATAAATGTTTGTCCAGTAAAGTAAGGGTACACTTAATGTGATTAACTGAAAAAACGGTTGGAGGAGTCTCAAACCATGTAAAATCCAACTCTGACTCATCAACCATAAGAATTTCCCTGTTCAATTCATTAATTGTTTGCTGTTTAAGTTCCTCAAACTGTTCCTTAATAAATTTATTTATATTTTCTAGCACATGATTTTTAAGCTTGTTCTCTAAAATAAAATTAGAAGATGGGGGGTTTTTACTTCCTACTTTGACAGTTTCGATGCTTTCAGAAATAAATTTTCTAATGTTGGACCAATCTGTCTCAAACTCAAAATCGCCTGAAAATTTCCTATTAATGTCACGAATAATTTTTTCTGCATTCTTTTTATAATAATTAACAATAAAGGTCTTCGCCTCTAAGAGTAACGTCTTTCCAGAGCCGTTGTCACCAACAATTACTGTTAAGTCTTTTTCATCAATTGATGCACGTTTAACTTGACCCAAATTTTTTATTTCTATTTTCATATTAACCCCGCTCTCATTTCTCGTTAAAAACATTATATACTAATTCGTAAAACACAAAACATTTTTGAATCAATAAAATTTGATTTTCGTTCATCAAATTTCGAGGCTAATGTTCAAATTTTTTATTTTTTAATCTTCTTTGTTGGTCGGTCAGACATATTGTTATTCGCATAATTCTCCTATTCAGCAGGAAACTAACCGTTTTAACGCACGCTGTACAACTCCGAAAGGCTGTCTTTTCACCAATGAAAGTAACAATCAATCTTCAGAAATTGTCATTGCCGTATTTAGCTGCTGAATATCTTTCCCGGTTGCCGGAATTGTAATCGTTATATCCTACTGAAGCTTGTTTCCGTCAAATGATTTCCTTTATTTCAAAAGCTTCATCCGCAACTAGGTTTAACGCCTGATCCATGCCGAGTGGAATGCTGTCAGACCTCAGCCAGTTATAACCAGCCCCTGAAAAATCCTTACGAAACACAACGCCAGATATGATAATTCGGTCTAAAAAATCTCTGCCATAAGAGCCGATAAGCAAAAGCCATTCAATTAAATGCTTTCGTTTTTCCTGTCCCAACGTCTGCCACTCCCTTCATCATCAACATTTGCGAAGCCGCGTTCCGTACCTCCGGGGTACAGTCTTCATATTGCACGATGACCATAAGTTTCGGGACCGTTTCTTTTTCAAAACGGAAGCTTTTGCTTGTTGCGTGCATCTTCTGTCGCTTCCCTTCCGAGCAAGCCGGATTCCCGCGGCTCTATGAGATCTCTTTTTGCTTGGTTGATGATAAGGAATAACGTTTCGTCTTCATTCCGTTTTGCTCTTTTGCTATGTTGAGATAAGACTCATTTGCCGCCCATAGCTCCCGGAAACGCCTGATTTCGCTGTCATAAAACATGAAGTTTAGTTCCTGAAAAGGGATATACACCGGGCTTTCTTCAAATAAATAGCGTAGCCGAATCATTTTCTCTTTCATCTTTCATCGTTTTCTCAGATATTCTTATCCTGTTATTGGCGCATAAGCCGTTCTTGCGGGCGGGCAGGACGTTTTTTCTTGCAAAATCCATGACCAACAAAATGATTTCATCCGAATCCCTGTTTAATAATTCCGACATATCAAGAATTGATTTCCCATCATGCCAGTATTGAACGACCTTTTCAGCTGGACCATTGACCATTCATAATTCATATTTTCTAAAGCCAGTTCAAACCTTTCGGCATTGACTGCCTGATTCATGCCCAGCACCTCCGACCGTTCCTGTATTCCGATAACGACAATAAGCCGATTAACCGAGAAGTTACCAAACCCAAAACAAAGTCATCTATCCGGAGGATTATGATACCTCAAAAGGTCATGGACTTATTGAAGAGCATAAAAAAAAGCGCTGAAAAGTTAGCGCCGGTTAAACCTGATTATAAGGTTTTTGGTTCGTTTTATGACAGTATCGCAACAAGTACAATAGATAGACGATACGAGAAATATTTAAAGCTGTCTGGTGTCAAAAGAATCCTCATTCATGAATTTAGACACTCTCATGCATCATATTTGATTCATAATAGATGCAATCCTCTTGTCATTGCTCAGAGACTAGGGCATAAAAATGTGGCAGAAACATTAAACACATATAGCCACCTTTACCCCTCTGCACAAAGGGAAATGGTTGAGCTTATGAACAAAGAATTTTTTTAAAATGTTGCCAAAATGTTGCCACGCTGTTACCGAAGGCGTTGAAACCCTTGATAACAGCGTGGTTTGGCGTTATGTATGGAGACGGTGGGAGTCGAACCCACGTCCAGAAACATCGATTACTTAAGCGTCTACGAGCGTAGCCTGCATATTTTGTGTTTCACTCGTCTTCGTGCCTGCGGGCGGGCCTTCCGAGAGCTAGTCTGTCAGTCTCTTCTTACGTTCTCAGACGGGAACGCAAGCGTAGCCTACTTGGATGTGCTCTTCACGGACACATAGGCAATGTCAGGAAGAGCTCGCTGCGTTTATTAGGCAGCTAGTGCTAAGTTTTGGTTAAAACTTTTAGTTTTGCCAGTTATATTTAGGTGCGTGTTAACGAGATCGCCTCTCGGCTCGCAGCTCAAGCTCGATCCATCCCTGTCGAATCCGTAACGTCCCCTTGTTAAGGGTATACGGGAGATCTATCAAGCTCTTGCTCAACTGGCTGTACTGTTATTATATCATGATCACAGACAAATTCAATTGGGAATGTCTTCAATAAACAGCCTGTGAATCTGATGTGTGAACAGTATAGCATAGGGCAGTCATCACATCAAGGCTCATGCATCAGAAGCCTTTTTGTCTGTCTCTGAACGCTCTTTCGATTTCTCTTTTGGCGTCTTTTCGTTTTAAATCTTCGCGTTTATCGTATGTTTTCTTCCCTTTTCCGAGGCCGATTAACACTTTGGCAAAGCCGTTTTTCAAATACAGCTTCAGCGGCACGAGGGAATAGCCTTTCTCTTTCGTCAGGCCGATCAGCTTATTGATTTCTTTCCGGTGCATCAAAAGCTTTCTCGTCCGGAGCGGGTCGTGGTTATAGCGGTTTCCCTGCTCGTACGGGCTGATGTGCATGTTGTGGAGGAACACTTCGCCGCGCTCGATTTTCGCAAAGGAATCCTTCATGTTTACGCGGCCGGCGCGGATGGACTTAATCTCCGTTCCCTGCAGCACGATGCCTGTTTCATAGGTTTCTTCTATAAAGTAATCATGGTTTGCTTTTTTGTTTTGCGATAATACTTTGCCTGATCCTTTTGGCATGCCTTATCCTCCTCTCTCCGCAAAAACCGTTCATGTGTGCGATACGCTTTATTTTAGCAAAAGGAGCGTTCCGCGACAATGAAAATGCGGCTTGCGAAAGAAAGCAAACAGAGCATTTTGCCCCATTTGCTTTTCGCATTTACTTCTTCTTTTTGCGTTTTTGTTTCGGCGCGTTTTGGAAACCGCGTTTTTTCTTTTTCTTCTTCGGTTTTGTAAACCATTCCCCTTTTTCCTCCGATTTCGGCGGTGAAGCCGGGGTATTGCTGTTTAACACGCGTTTCCGCGCCGGTCTGCCTCGTTTTCTGCGGTCGCCTGTTGTTTCTCTCGGACGGCGGGTGCCTTTCATGCCGACAATTTCAAAGTCGATGTTTCTCTCATCTTTATTGACGTCGACGACTTTGACCGTGATTTCGTCTCCGATGCGGTAAACGTTGCCCGTGCGTTCACCGATCATGGCGAAATGCTGCTCGTCAAAACGGTAATAATCATCCGTCATAAAGCTGACGTGCACAAGCCCTTCAATCGTATTCGGCAGCTCGACAAACATTCCGAAATTCGTGACGGAACTGATCATGCCGTCAAATTCCTCGCCGATTTTATCAAGCATATATTCCGCTTTTTTCAGATCGTCCGTTTCCCGCTCGGCATCAACGGCGCGACGTTCCATCGTTGACGTATGATCAGCGATTTCCGGAAGGCGTTCGGCCCACTTTTCTTGAGTCGCTTCGTCCGATTGTCCGTTGATCAAATACGTTCTGATCAGCCTGTGAACGATTAAGTCAGGATAGCGGCGGATCGGCGATGTGAAGTGCGTATAAAATTCAGTCGCCAGCCCGAAATGGCCCAGGCTTTGCGGGTCGTATTTCGCCTGCTTCATGGAACGGAGCATGACGGTTGAAATCACCGTTTCTTCCGGACGGTCCCGCACTTCGTCAAGAATGCTTTGCAGCGCGCGCGGATGAATGTCTCCGGCTTTCCCTTTGACGATATAACCGAATGTCGTGACGAACTCCAGAAACTTTTGCAGTTTTTCGGCGTTCGGCTCTTCGTGAATCCGGTAAATAAACGGCACGTTCATCCAATGGAAGTGCTCGGCCACCGTTTCGTTTGCGACAAGCATGAATTCTTCGATCAGCTTTTCCGCTACTGAGCGCTCTCTGATGACGACGTCTTTAACGGCGCCTTCCTCATCGACGAGCACCTTCGCTTCTTTGAAATCAAAATCCACGGCGCCGCGGTCCATCCGTTTCGCCCGGAGAATTTCCGCCAGACGTTCCATGTCTTTAAACATCGGGACGAGCGGCTCGTATCTTTCTTTCAGCTCGGCGTCGTCTTCTGTGAGAATCCGGTTGACATCTGAATAGGTCATTCTTTCCGTCGTTTTGATGACGCTTTGGAAGATCTCGTGCTCTGTCACCTGTCCCTGCTGGTTGATTGTCATTTCGCAGGAAAGCGTCAGCCGGTCGACCTTCGGATTTAAAGAACAGATTCCGTTAGACAGTCTGTGCGGAATCATCGGAATGACCCGGTCAACCAAGTACACGCTTGTCCCTCTTTCCAGCGCTTCTTTGTCAATCGGGGAATTCTCCGTGACGTAATGGCTGACGTCGGCAATATGAACGCCGAGCTTGTAGCTGCCGTTATCAAGTTTTGTTACAGTGACGGCGTCATCCAGATCCTTCGCATCGGCGCCGTCAATGGTGACAATGACCTGATCGCGGAGATCACGGCGGTCTTTGATGTCTTTTTCATCGATGGTATCGGGCGTGCTTGTTGCCTGCTCCATCACTTCAGCCGGAAAATCTCCCGGCAGGCCGTGCTTATGGATGATGGATAAAATATCGATGCCCGGATCATTTTTATGGCCGAGTATTTCAACGATTTCTCCTTCGGCGTTCATTCTGCCTTCAGGGTAGCTTGTCAGTTTGACGACGACTTTATGGCCTTCCGCAGCGCCGTTATTGGCATGTTTCGGAATAAAAATATCACTCGTGATTTTCTTATCATCCGGGATGACAAAGCCGAAGCTTTTCGTTTCTGTGTATGTGCCCACGACGCGGTCGATGCTTCTTTCCAGGATGCGGATGACCGTGCCTTCCTGTCTCGATCCGCTTGACTGGGAATTGAGCCGCACCATGACGATATCGCCGTTCATGGCCGTATTCAGCTCATTCGGCGGAATAAACACATCGCTTAAAGAGGTATCCTCCGGCAATAGAAACGCGAATCCCTTTGCATGCGCGGAAATTTTTCCTTTTACTAAATTCATTTTTTCCGGAAGCCCGTAGCGGTTGCTTCTGGTGCGGACGATCTGTCCCGTCTCCTCGAGCGCCACCAGCGCTTTTACCAGCTCTTTAAATTCATCTGCTTCCGTGATGTTCAGCATCTCCTCGAGTTCCTGAACGGTAAGGGGCTTGTACGCCTCTTCCTTCATAAACGCGAGAAGACGGTCCATAAACGCTTCTTTTTCCATTATTCGACCTCCTGTTTGTTACCAATCGAGTTTCTCTAAAAATTCGTACACATCCTGATGAACGAGGTCCCGTTCTTTATCGAGCGTAATGACATGGCCTGATTCTTCATACCATTTCAGCTGTTTGTCGTCCGTTTCCACCTCGTTGTAAATGATGTTCGCACTTTCTGTATTGATCATATGGTCATGCCGTGCCTGAACCACAAATGTCGGGGAATAGATCATGTCGACGTTCTTGCGCACATCGGCAATCAGCTCCTGAAGCGATTTGAGCGTATTCATCGGTGTTTTTTCAAACTCCTTCATTTCCTTTTCAATCTGCTCCGGCTGTTTTCCTTCGAATTTTTTATAATTGCGCGCGTAGGAGAGAACTCCTTCGTACATAACCTCTTCACTTTTAATGTGCATCGGCGCACACATAGGAACAATTCCCTTTATGGGTACAGTGTAACCCAATTTCAATGAAAAAACCCCGCCAAGCGACAGTCCGCAGGCCGCAATGTTTTCATAGCCTTCAGACCGTAAATATTCATAACCGTCCATGACGTCTTTCCACCAATCTTCCGGCCCCGTATGTACCAGCTCTTCCGGCGGAACGCCGTGCCCTTTATATTGAGGCGCGTGACAAGTGTAGCCGCGCTCATTCAAGTAGCGGCCGAGCATTCTGACGTCTGCCGTATTTCCCGTAAATCCGTGCAGCAGAAGCACCGCTTTGTCTCCGCCTTTAAATGTAAATGGTTTTGGTGTCACAATTTTCATGCTCATAACCCCTTTTTTGCACATTCAATTTAGTTTTCCACAGTTTTGCGAGAAACAAACGCCGTCTCTCAACAAGAAAAAGGCCTGATATTAAATCAGACCTTATACAAACATTGCCTTATACGATATACGCCAGCGAAATCGTCAACACGAAAAACAAGACTGCCAGCACAACGGTTGTGCGGTGAAGAATCAGATCAAGGCCCCTTGCTTTCTGTTTTCCGAAAAGCTGCTCCGCCCCGCCTGAAATTGCACCCGATAATCCGGCGCTTTTGCTGGTTTGAAGCAATACGACAATAATAAGTGCAATACTGACGATAACCAATAAGGTAATCAATAATGTGTGCATCCCATACACCTCCAGACTGACTGGCCTACATTGCTTCTATTTTACATGAAAAACAAAGGCATGTCACGCCGTATCGGTGCACATCATGTCAGAAAAACGGAAATGCGTTTGAATCTTCCATCATCATTGACTTTTGTCAACAAAGTCGTAGTAAAAAAGATCTTCAAATTTCATGTCAAAGTAATAGAGCATTTTTCCGATGACCAGCTGGCCCGGCCTCCGCTCTCCATTCAGTACACGGCTCAGTGTGGCGGGAGATATTCCGATCTCCAGGGCGAGCTGGTTTAACGAGTAGTCATTATTGACCATATACTGCAGCACATAATCTCTTCTGATCTGTATCTTTTCGACCACTTTCTTCACCTTCCGTTCTGTCAAATACTTTCTTTCTTATACATAAGATACGGCTTTTGTTAACTTTTGTCAATACTTTTCCAGCCTGGCTATTCCCTTTAGTCAATAAACATACTAGAATATAAATAGACCGCGGGAGGGGGAGAGACTGTGGAAAGCTTCGGGAAACAATTGCGGACATTGCGGGAAAAAAGGCATCTGACAGTGAACCAGCTGGCAACGTATTCAGGCGTCAGCGCCGCGGGAATCTCGCGGATTGAAAACGGCAAACGCGGGGTGCCGAAACCTGCAACCATTAAAAAGCTCGCAGATGCGTTAAAAATCCCGTATGAGGAACTGATGCAGACGGCGGGATACATAGAGACCGTCCAGGAAACGAGAGCCCCGTACGACACAGGCTGCACCTTGCTGGAAAAAGCCGAAACGTATGAGCTGCATGATTTATCCCTTTTGGAGCGGGAGAACTGGCGGCACCTGTCGAAAGAAGACTTGGTTCTGCTTGATAAATACTTTGCGTTCTTATCGGCGGAAGCCAAAAAAAGAACAAACGAAGACTCATGACTTTGCACATGTGAGGCGATCTTATTGAACACATTCGGAAAGCAATTAAGAGAGCTGCGCCGCGCCCGGAAGCTTACCGTCAATCAGCTTGCCGTTTATTCCGGCGTCAGCTCGGCGACGATTTCCAGAATTGAAAACGGGCACCGCGGCATTCCTAAACCCGCGACCATCAGAAAATTGGCGGACACATTAAAAATTCCGTACGAGGAGTTAATGGCGCGGGCCGGACACATCAAGGCATTTCAGGAGGAAATCCGCGAAACCTCCGAAAGCTATCAATCCATCTGCGCCATCTATCAGACCGCCGTTGACAGAGGCGCGGAGCATCTGCCGCTGTTTGACAGCAAAAAGTGGCAGCACTTCACAAAAGAAGATATTGAAAGCGTCAGCAAATACTTTGATTTTATTGCGGCTGAAGCGAAAAAGCGCTCCCCGGATTCCTCATCCTCTTTTTGATCCTCTCCTCAACTTAACAAGCGCCAGACGTACGTTCCCTCCGATTTTGCGGTATAATAGCAGAAGACGAGGTGAAAAAGCATGAACCAATCAGAAATGTGCCCCAGATTCGAAAAAGCGGTCGACATCCTAAGTAAACGCTGGGTGGCTCTAATCGTCTTTCAGTTATTGAACGGACAGCAGCGATTTAGCGAAATTGAAGCGGCGCTTCCGAATTTAAGCGGAAGAGTCTTGTCAGAACGTCTGAAAGAACTTGAAACAGAAGGTGTCATCAAACGGGATGTTATCCCCGAAACGCCTGTCCGCATTGAGTATTCATTAACGGAAAAAGGCTGCGCATTAGCCCCTATTTTAGAGGAAATTTCCAAGTGGTCTTCACAATGGATTGATCCTTCCTAATAAACTCTTTTCCGCATAAGCGGCTGATCTCTCAAACGGACAGCCGTTTTTATTTTTGCTTTTCTTAAACAGAAAAACAAGCCCTCAGGCGTGCAGGGCTTGTTTTTGTCTGACGCCTTCCAGCGGAATTCGAATCTCCGCCCGGGCTCCTCCAGACTCCTGATTTTCAAGTATTAATTCTCCGTGGTGAAGATGTACGACATGATGGGCGAATGTAAGCCCCATGCCGTGATGCCCCGCCGAATGTCTGCTTTTATCCTCCGTGTAAAAAAGCTGTGTCGCTCTTTTCAGCGCTTCCTGTGAGAACCCGCTTCCGCTGTCGGATACAGCAAGATGGAGGGCGGAATCGGTGCACAGGACGTCCACACGGATTTCCCCTCCTTCCGGCGTATAGTCGACGGCATTTGCCGCGATATTCATGACCGCCCTGTGGAGCAGCTCATGATCGATCGGCGCTTCTTTTCGGTCAATTCCCCGTTCGCTGAGGGCGAGATCAATCTGTTTCGGCCCCGCAAGCGCCGCCGCGTCACGATATATATTTTGAATCCACTCTTTGAGGTCGGTATATTCGACATGAACGGCAACTGATTCCTCCGCTTTAGAAAGCTGGATCAGCTGTCCGACATAATGCTCGATTTTGTTTCCGGCATCCAGAATATACTGCGCATATTCCGCCTGCTCCTCATCAGGCTCTGTTAACTGAAGCAGCTCGGCATTTCCCTTAATAATCGTTGCCGGAATTTTAATATCATGCGCAAGCGCGCCGATTTGTTCTTTCTTGATCCGCTCCGCCTCCCATTGCGCCGCCAGAGATGCCTGAAGCGCGTCTTTCATTTTCAGCAGAGAGTCAATGACATCGTCAAATTCTTTTATACGCGACCTTTTTGGATTGATATTTAAATTCTGTTTTTGAATGCTTGCCGTAATGGAGCTGAGTGTGCTGAAATGCCGTCTCAGCTGATTGGCGAAACGCGTCGTCACGATAAAAACGGTCAAAAGAAGCAAAGTGATCAGAATCGTAAGCCCCGTCCATTCATAATTCGGCAGATAACGCCTTAACAGCGGCGACTGAAATTCCGACCTGAGTGAATATTGGAGAACGCCATATTCATCTTTCCGATTTATCACCATGAATCCTTTTTGGGCATAATTAAAATACGGCTGATGCTGAATTTTTTTTCTGGCGTTGGCCGCATCTTGTTCCGTCATCGTTCCTTTTGTCATCCGCTTTGTTTTTTTATCAAAAACGGCGTATGTCATACCTGCGGGGATCATGTCTTCTGTTATCTTTTCCGCTGATTTCAGGCGGGGTTTGATCTGTTCCGCCTCATGCTCGCTGTAATTTGCGGGCAGGATCGCTCCGGCATTCATGGCAATGGCATTTAAGGTGACACATAATGCCGCCACCCCCATCGTGCTCAGACACAGCGTGATGGTAAATTTGACAAGCTCTTTGCGGATGCTTGATTTTCCTTTTGCTATTCCCATTTGTATCCGACACCCCACACCGTTTTGATCGGATCAGCCCCGTGTTCTTTACATTTTTTCCGGATGGTTCTGATAAACTCCGTAATGGTTGAATAGAGCGCATCGCCGTCCAAGCCGTACACTTCCTCGTAAATCTGCTCCCGTGAGAATGTTCTGTTTTTATGCTGTGCCAGACATTCAACGATTTTATATTCGTTTTTCGTAAGAGGCAGTTTCCGGTCATCAATCCATACTTCTTTATTGTCAAAATCAAACATGAAGCCTGATATCAGCCGTTTCGTCTGATGCTTTTCCCGCCGTTCCCTTCTGACATGCGCGTTTACCCTTGCCATCAATTCCTGTACACCGAACGGCTTTGTGATGTAATCATCAGCGCCTGTCATGAGGCCTTTCACAATGGATTCTTCGTCAGACTTTGCCGTTAAAAACAGGATCGGGCTGTCCACCAGCGGCCGAATCCGCCGGCAGAGTTCAATCCCGTCTGTTCCGGGCATCATGACATCGAGAAGAATCAAATCATAGCCTTGAAAAAAATCCAATGACTGATCCTCCGCTTTTTCCAGAATCGTTACTGAATGCTGATCACGCTGTAAAATGTTTCTGATCAGAACGAGAATATCTTTTTCATCATCAATTGCTAAAATGTTTGCCACCGGCCGAATCGCTCCTTGCCTTTATTCATATGAACGCCGCCCTTCCCATCTTCTGCACCAATAGAGGCCGGCCAGACATAATATCACTATAGAAAAATATAACATTATTTCTCCGTATCTCATATCGTATCTTACATAAGGGAGGAACTCTTTTTTGACTTTGTCAAAATGCAGCAGTCCTGCAAGGCCTGAAAGCCGCACGCTCCATGCCCACGGAACAAAACGCCATATGATATCGCCAAGTCCCGTATTCATGAGCGCCGCCATTAATAATCCCGCACCTCCTAAAAGCCCGGACGGTCCCATGCCGTACTTTATGCCGACAAAAAAAGACATCATATAAAGCGGAAGACTGCCGGCAATCAGCCACGCCCCTCCTTTTAAAAAGAGAAGATACGGGAGGTCATTGATGTGAAGAACAAATTTCATCCCCGCCAAATAAAGACAGATGGCGAGACCTATCGATAACACATTCAAGAGCAGCAATAGAAGCAGCTTGCCCGCAAAACTGACGATTTTAGAATACGGAACCGCCAGCATCATCTGAAAATGGCCCGCCTGTTCCTCAACGGAGGCAGACATGCCGCAGACAATACTGATGATTAAAGGGTATAAAACGGCAATCACGCTGAAAAACACACTGTACAGCATATAAGGCTCCTGAACCCTTCCATACATATACAAAAGGAAAAATCCCGCGCATAAAACCGGCGCCGCAGCATGCATCCATATGAGCGGCGTGCGCTTCATTTTTAATACATCGGCCCACATATATCTTAAAAGCACGGTCATGACCGGTTTCCCCCTTTTGCAAAAGACACGGCGGAAACAAAACTTATTGCGATAAAAGAAAGGATAGAAAGAATAATAGCCGGAAAGATCACGTTTCCGTTTAATAAGCCGCTGTCTGCGGGAAGCGGAATTCCGTTCGGATGGATCCCGAGAATCGGTGACATCACCCGGACTGACCAGCTCCATGGGCTCAGCCACCACAATGAACCGGACGCCGGCACAATACCCAAAACAAAAGCGGCGATCATATTCACGAGAATGACTGCCGTAAACCCGAACTGTCTGGCAATCCATAAGCAGAACGGAATTTCCCAAAGCGTAGACAGCCACAAAAGGGAGCTTGCTTCAATACCTTTCAGCTGAACCGCAGCAATTGCCGGAAACACAAGGCCAAGCAAAAACACGATGACTAAAAAGACGATTTGCGACAGGAGTGAATACAGCGCGATCAAGCTTATTTTTGAGAACCAAATGCTCTTCAAGTCAGCCGGCAGTGAGTACACCGCACGGTCATTCGCTGACTTTTTCTCTTTTTTAACAGATAAACCGCACATTAGAGCAACCATGAGCGGCATGAAAATAACCGCCCACCAATTGAACGTGCCCGTCATAAAATAAGCCGTATTCAGCAGAAAAGAAAAAGCCGTGTTTAGAAGCGGAATCAGAATGATCAGCTTTCTGATAAATGTTCTTTTAGATGTAAGGTGTTCCGCCTGCATGTACTGAATCATTTCCCAGTCCCCGCTTTCTCCCGTGTTGATTTGACAACCTCCAGAAACAGCCGCTCCAGATCGTCTTCCCGGCTGATTTCTCCCTGATATCCTAAAACGCCGTCACTGATGATTCCGATATGGTCTGCGATCTGCTCGACTTCTGATAACAGGTGGCTTGATAAAATAACCGTCATTCCCTGTCCGGGCAGGGAGCGGATAAATTCCCGCAAATCCTGAATTCCCATCGGGTCCAATCCGTTTGTCGGCTCATCAAGAATTAAGAGCGACGGACGGTTTAATAATGCTAACGCAATGCCGAGACGCTGTTTCATTCCCATGGAAAATTGTCCGGCGCGCTTTTTTCCGGTTCCCGTTAATCCCGTGATTTCCAGCACTTCCGCAATTCTTGAGGCAGGCAGTCCGAGCATAACGCAGCGGACTTTCAGATTTTCAGCGGCTGTCAGGTTGCTGTAAAGCGGCGGCGCTTCAATCAGGGAACCGATGCTTTTCAAATCTTCGCGCTTCCATGTATGTCCGTCGAACAGAACCTCGCCGGATGTTTGCTGCAGCATGCCGGTCAATATTTTAAGTGTCGTTGATTTTCCCGCGCCATTCGGACCGAGCAGGCCGTATATACTGTTGCGCTTTACTGATAGAGACACATCAGCCACTGCCTGTTGTCTGCCGAATGATTTTTGCAGCTGTCTCGTTTCTAAGATGTTGCTCATTTGATTACCCCTTTGCTTTGTTATTTGATATGTAAGACTTTACAGCGCAGTTATCAAAATTTAATCAAGAAATCAAAAAAAAGCATCCTTCACGCGGAAGAATGCTTTTTTCATGAGGCTGAGCGTACGATCAGCTTTCTTTTTTGTTTTTTCACCGGGCTGAGGGCTCGTTCCAGCCACGCCATCAGCAGGTCTGCGGCTACCGCCATCAGCGCGGTCGGGATGGCGCCCGCCAGAATAATGGCGGTTCCGTTTGTCGCGTTCGACCCTCTGACGATCATATCGCCGAGGCCGCCCGCCCCGACGAAGGTGCCGATCGCCGTGATGCCGATGGCAATGACGAGCGCCGTTCGAAGACCCGCCATAATGACGGAAAGCGCAAGCGGCAGCTCCACCATACGAAGGATTTGGTATTTCGTCATGCCCATCGCTTTTCCCGACTCGAGATAAGCGTGCTCGATATTGATAATGCCCGTGTGCGTATTTCTGAGAATCGGCAGCAGGGAATACAAAAACAAAGCCGTGATGACCGTATTGGCGCCGAGTCCCATGACAAGCATCAGGACGGCGAGCATCGCAAGCGCCGGAACGGTTTGAATCACGTTCGCCACAGCAAACACCCAACCGGCGAGACGCCCGTGCCTTGCTGTCACAATTCCGGCCGGAATGGCGAAAACGGCGGCGAAAACGACGCCGTACGCCGACATGAGAAAGTGCCGCCAGCATTCATACAGAACATAGCTGCCGTTTTGAGCGTAATACGTAAACAGCTCCTTCATCGTGTCCATCCGCACATCTCCTTTCCGTTATTCAAAGTAATGATGTTTTTCTAAATATTCCTTAGCCACGACGGACGGCTCTTTTAATCGGCCGTCAACTTCGTAATTCATTTTCTGCATCATCTTTGTATCAATCGCGCCGATCATTTGATTGATCACGCCCTCCAGTTCGGGATGCTCTTTTAATACATGGTCCGGAACGACGGGTGAACAGTCATACGGAGGAAAGAACCGCTTATCATCCTTCAGCGTTTTCAGTCCGTAAGCGATGATTCTTCCATCGGTGGAATAAGCGAGCGCGATATCCATTTTCCTGCTTTTCAGCGCGTCGTAAACGAGGCCGATCTGCATCGGATACGTGCCTTCAAATGACATTCCGTACGTTTTCATAAAATCCTGATATCCGTTGCCTCTCAGCTTCATCCAGTAGTTATCTACGCCGAATTTCAGATGAGACGCTTCTTTTTTGACATCGGATACCGATTCTAAATGGTACTTGCGGGCAAGCTGTCCGGAAACGGTAAAGACGTATATATTATCAAAGCCGTAAGAATCAAACCATTTCATGTCATATCTGTTTTGAAATTCACGCTGAACGAGCCGCAGCGCTTTTTCCGGGTCTTTTTCCGGCTCCATGCGAAGCGTCCCGGTCAGCGCGTCACCTGTATAGCGTGTAGCGGCGATATCAATATCACCGTTGATCAAGGATTGCTGCTGTACGGCGTTGGAACCGAGATTTTTAATAACGGATGTTTTCAACCCGCTGTGATGTTCGATCATCTGCCCGAGCATGCTCGCGATGATTTCTGATTCGGTCATGCTTTGCGCGCCGATTTTAATGGTATCCTCCGATGCGGCGCTCAATCCCGGGAGTGAGCATCCGCCAAGGAGCAGCATGCCGATACAGGCGATTGCGAGCAGCCGTTTTTTGCATCTATTCCCCATGAGAGACCTCCTCCTTATGAAGCATCCTTTATGCTCTTCAGCCCGTCAGGCGTGACTTTCCGTTCTGTCATCCCCAGCATATAATCGACAGCGGCCGCCAGCATTGTGACCGGAACAGCGCCTGCGATAATATACTCCGGCTGATAAAGGTTCAAGCCGATAAAAATGTAATCCCCGAGTCCGCCTCCGCCGATAAAGGAGGCGAGCGTCGCCCAGCCGATTAAATAAATCGAAGACGTCCTGATGCCCGCCATGATGACCGGAGCGGCAAGCGGGAGCTCTACAAGCCTGATCTGCTCCCATGCCGTCATGCCGATTCCTTTTCCCGATTCCAGAAGATGCCGATTGACGCCGAGAATCCCCGTATACGTGTTTCTGAGAATCGGCAGCATGGAATAGAAAAACAGCGCCGCAACGGCCGGGACCTTTCCTACGCCTAAAAGCGGAATAAAAAACGCAAGAATGGCAAGACTCGGCAAGGTTTGAATGATGTTGACGATGCCGATGACGGCGCCGGCTCCTCTTTTCATCCTCGTCAGCAGGACGCCGAGCGGAACGGCGGCGAGAATGCCCGCCATGACGGCGATTAATGAGATGTACAGATGCTCCCATGTTTTATAAAGCATCTCTCCTCCATTTGCCTGTAAAAATTGCACGGTCTGATTCATATCAATTGAAGCCTCCTCATGACATCACCGCGAGCTGATTCTCTTCTCCCCAGATGGAGTCATAGACGATGTCAACGAGGCTTGCCCTTGTCACGATTCCCGTTAAACGGCCGGCTTCATCAAGGACCGGCACAAATTTCATGCCTCTTTTTAAAATTTTATGGACGGCGTCGCGAAGCAGAGTGCCGCTTCTGACCGTGTATAGATCCCGTTCAAGTACTTCCGCGACGGTTACCGCTTGTCTTCGATTGCGGTCAATCATCTCCACATCGACATAACCTTGGAGAACGTTCTTTTCATCAATGACGAGCAGCGAATCCACCCGCTCGGCACGCATCAGCTGAATGGCGGCTGACAGTGTTTTCTCAGGTGTTACCGTCACGGGATCGGGATTCATGATCTGCTCCACCCGTTCAATATCAGGGCTGGATGATTGGATCAGCCGTTCCTTGCCGATAAACTCCTCAACAAATTCATTCGCCGGAAATCTGAGAATCTCATCAGGCGTTCCGGCCTGGACGATTTCTCCCGCTTTCAGAATGACGATTCTGTCCGCAAGCTTGATGGCTTCGTCCATATCATGGGTAACAAATACGATGGTTTTATGTAAGGTTTTTTGCAGTTTTTTAAATTCTTCCTGAAGGGAATCTCTCGTAATCGGGTCAAGCGCCCCGAACGGTTCATCCATTAAGATGAGCGGCGGCTCTGCGGCAAGTGCCCGTAATACACCTATTCGCTGCTGCTGTCCTCCGCTCAGTTCATGAGGGTAACGGTCTAAATATTCAGGCCCCATATCAACGAGCTTTAAAAGCTCCCGCGCCCGTTCCTTCCGTTTTTCGGCAGGATGCTTTAAAAGCTTCGGAACGAGGGTAATGTTCTGCTGAATGGTCATATGCGGAAACAGCCCGATCTGCTGGATGACATAGCCGATGCTTCTTCTGAGTTCCACCGGGTCTTGTTCCATAATGTTTCGGCCCTCTATCAGGATTCTGCCTTCTGTCGGTTCAATTAAGCGGTTGATCATTTTCATCGTCGTCGTTTTTCCGCAGCCGCTCGGTCCGATAAAACAAATAAATTCACCTTTGGCGATATTCAGGTTGATGCTGTTGACGGCTTTTTTCCCGCCTTTATACATTTTCGAGACATTTTCTAATGTCAGCAAACACTCACACCTCCATGATTAAGTTTATTCAATTCGTTAAATTCAAATTTAACTTTTCAGACAATTGAACGTTTCCCATTATAAATTAAACTTTGTAAATTAAAAAGTTTACAATTTGTCCATATTATATATAAAGGTTGTGTAAGCACTGATTTACCCGTATTGACCGGCAAAGTTCTTCTTATTGCTCCGGATTACTGCCAGATTCTCTCGGAAGAGCATTTCCGCCGGTTTAAAAATGTGGTATATTGACATCGGAATTGCTGACTGAAAGGATTGAAACTGTTGGAGAAAGATCCGTTACACGTAATCGAACAAGCTGAAGATCATTTGATAGAACGAATCGCTGAAAATATGCATACATTCGGAATGCCCGCGACGGTGGGGCGCATTTTAGGCATTATTTATATGAACCGCAAGCCGATGACCTTAACTGAATTATCAGAAGCGACAGGCATGAGCAAGACGAGAATGAGTCAGGCGGTCCGTGAAATGCTTGACGTCAATCTGGCGGAAAAAGTGTTTGAAAAAGGCGTCCGCAAAGATTTATACGACGTCGAGCAGGATTATTACCAAACCTTTATTACGCTGTTTACGGCCACATGGAGCAAGGTCGTCAGCAAAAATAAAATGATGCATAAAAAGCTGAACCGCGAACTGACGGCTGTCCTTGAAAACGGCGTGCCGGAAGAAGCTGAGGAAAAAATCAACGAACTGCTGAAAGAATTAAAGGATTGGCTTGATTACTACAACTGGATCAGCCGTCTGATCGAGTTTTTTGAAAGCGAAGAAATTTTCAAGCATGTTCCGAAGCCATAAGAAAAAAACGCCCTGACCCGCAAGGCGTTTTTTTCATGCCGCATTCGGCGCTTTGGTTCGTTTTTTCTTTCTCACCGGACTCAGCGCCCGCTCCAGCCACGCCATCACAAGATCTGCGATAACGGCCATCAGCGCTGTCGGAATGGCGCCGGCCAAAATAATCGCGGTTCCGTTCGTGGCGTTTGAGCCCCTGACAATAATGTCACCGAGTCCGCCCGCGCCGACAAACGTACCGATTGCCGTAATGCCGATCGCGATGACGAGCGCCGTCCGCAGCCCCGCCATGATGACGGAAAGCGCAAGCGGCAGCTCCACCATGCGGAGCACCTGAAATTTGGTCATGCCCATCGCTTTTCCCGATTCAAGATAAGCGTGTTCAATGCTGGCGATTCCCGTGTACGTATTCCGGATGATCGGAAGAAGCGAATATAAAAACAGCGACAAAATCACCGTATTGGCGCCGAGCCCCATGACGAGCATCAGCACCGCAAGCATCGCAAGCGCCGGCACGGTCTGAATCACGTTTGTCACCGCGAATACCCAGCCGCTTAATGTTCTGTACCTGGCAATGAAGATGCCGAGCGGAACCCCGACGATCGCCGCAAATAAAACGCCGTATACCGACATGAGAAAATGGCGGTAAAACTCCTGAAGCACATAGGCGCCGTTTTGAGAATAATAAGTGCCGAGCTGCTGCAGCACTTCCATTTGCCCCACCTCATTTCTTATTCAAAATAATGATGTTTCTCCAAAAATTCTTTAGCGACGACGGACGGTTCTTTCAGCTTGCCGTCCACCTCGTAATTCAATTCCTGCATCGTTTCCGTATCGATTTTGCCGATCAGTTTATTCACAATGCCCTTCAGTTCAGGATGCTGCTTCAGCACGCTGTCGGGAATGACCGGCGAACAGTCATACGGCGGGAAAAACTGCTTGTCGTCTTTTAAAATTTTCAGATCGTACGCTTTAATCCGTCCGTCCGTTGAATAGGCGAGGACAGCATCCATTTTCCCGTTTTTCACGGCATCGTATACAAGTCCGATCTGCATCGGATAGGTTGTGCCGAATTCAAAGCCGTACGTGTCGGTAAAGCCTTTATAGCCGTCACCTTTTCTTTTCAGCCACGCATTGTCTACACCGAGCTTAAATTGATCCGCATGCTTCTTAATATCGGACACTTTGTCTAAATGGTCTTTTTCCGCAAGTTCTTTCGTGACGGTAAAAGCGTATGTGTTCTCAAATCCGTAAGAATCAAACCATTTGTAATGGAAGCGTTTCTCAAATTCCTTCTGGACGATGGATAATGCTTTTTTCGGGTCTTTTTCCGCTTCCATGCCGAGGGTGCTCGTTAAATCCGTTCCCGAGTAGCGCGTCGCGGCGATATCGATTTCACCGCCGAGCATCGCCTGCTGCTGGACATAGTTCGATCCGAGGTTTTTAATTAATGCCGTATTCAAGTCTGTATTGTGTTCAATCATCTGTGCGATCATATTGGCGATAATTTCTGATTCCGTCATGCTTTGCGCCCCGATTTTGATCGTATCATCGGAAGCCCCGCTCAGGCCGGGAAGGGAACAGCCGCCTAGAAGCAGAGCAGCTGACAGCGCCAGTGCGCACATCCATCTCTTTTGGTTTTTTTTCAAAACAGCCAACTCCTTATGATACTTCCTTCAGTCCTTTCAGCCCTTTCGGCGTCACCTTCCGTTCCGTCGCCGCTAGCAGATAATCAATGATAATAGCTAAAATGGTGACCGGCACAGCGCCGCCGATAATATATTCAGGCTGATAGAGATTCAGGCCGATAAAAATATAGTCTCCGAGCCCGCCGCCCCCGATAAAGGAAGCAAGCGTCGCCCAGCCGATCAGATAAATGGTGGATGTGCGGATGCCCGCCATGATCACCGGAACCGCAAGCGGCAGTTCCACAAGCCTGATCTGCTCCCAGACCGTCATCCCGATGCCTTTTCCCGATTCCAGCAGATTTTTGTTTACGCCTTGAATGCCGGTATACGTGTTCCGGAGAATCGGCAGCACCGAATAGAAAAACAGCGCGACGATCGCGGGCACCTTTCCCACGCCTAACAACGGGATAAAAAACGCCAGTATCGCGAGACTCGGCAAGGTCTGCACAATGTTGACGGCGCCGATGACGGCGCCTGCGCCCTTTTTCATTCTCGTCAGCGCCACTCCGAGCGGAACGGCGACGACAATGCCTAATATGACGGCGATGATCGAAATGTATAAATGCTCCCACGTTTTATATAACAGTTCTCCGCCGTTCGTCTGCAAAAACTTGATCAATTCATTCATTGTAAGCGTTCCTCCCCTTGTCAGCCTGTCACCAGCTGGTCTTCCTCGCCCCAGATTGAATCGTAAACGATGTCGACAAGGCTCGCTCGCGTGACAATTCCGACTAAATGCCTTTGTTCATCAACGACGGGTACATATTTCATTCCGCGCTTTAAAATTTTGCGTACGGTATCGCGCAGCAGTGTCCCCTGCTCGACCGTATACAGATCAGAGCGGAGCACGTCGCCGACGAGGCTCGCTTTTTTCCGGTTCTGATCAATGATTTCGACATCCACATATCCTTGCAGCACATTCAGGTCATCAACGACAAGCAGGGAATCGACACGGTGTTCCCGCATCACCTGTATCGCCTGCGAAAGCGTTTTGTCCGCCGTAACGGTGACAGGCTTTTTGTTCATCATCTGCTCGACGCGTTCAATATCCGGTCTTGATTGCAATAACCGTTCTTTGCCGATAAATTCTTCGACAAACTCATTAGCCGGATTCCGGAGAATGTCATCAGGAGTGCCGGCCTGAACGATCTCTCCCGCTTTTAAAATGACGATCCGGTCAGCCAGCTTAATAGCTTCATCCATATCGTGGGTTACAAACACAATCGTTTTATTCAATGTTCTTTGCAGTTTTTTGAATTCTTCTTGAAGGGAATCCCGCGTAATCGGATCAAGCGCTCCGAACGGTTCATCCATAAGAATAAGAGGCGGTTCCGCTGCAAGGGCGCGCAGCACGCCGATTCTCTGCTGCTGTCCCCCGCTCAGCTCGTGAGGATAGCGGTCTAAATATTCCGGGCCCATATCGACGAGCTTCAAAAGCTCCCGCGCCCGTTCCTTCCGCTTTTGTTCCGGCCATTTCAGCAGTTTCGGCACGAGGGAAATGTTCTGCTGAATGGTCATATGAGGGAAAAGTCCGATCTGCTGAATGACGTAGCCGATTTTCCGTCTCAGCTCCACCGGGTCCTGCTCCATAATGTTTTCGCCATCGATAAAAATCTTTCCGGATGACGGCTCAATCAGTCTGTTAATCATTTTCATCGTCGTCGTTTTTCCGCAGCCGCTCGGCCCGATAAAACAAATAAACTCGCCTTTTTCGATATTTAAATCAATGCTGTTGACAGCTTTTTTTCCGCCTTTATAGACTTTCGATACATTTTCTAATCTCAGCAATCCGTGCACCTCCGAAGGGTTCCGTTATTTTTCTGAAAAGTATAATCTTTATTATAAGATGAAATTTGTAAAATAAAAAGTTTACAATGTGTTGAAATTATATACAATATACGTATTTTTTCATGTTATCCCGCTGACAATGCGGATGTTCTTACAATCGCTCCCGATAGCTCGCATATCCTGCCGCATCATCTTTTTCATCAACTGTAAAAAATATGATATATTGTCAGCATGAAAAGCCAGTGAAGGGATGATCAGCCGTGGAAAAAAACGCTCTTGATATCATCGGACATGCTGAAGAGCATCTCATTGAGAGAATCGCCGAGAATATGCATACATTCGGAATGCCGGCCACACTGGGACGTGTGCTCGGTATTATTTATATGAACCGCAAGCCGATGACGTTAAATGAGCTGTCAGAGGCAACCGGGATGAGCAAAACGAGGATGAGCCAGGTGGTCCGCGAAATGACCGATGCCAATCTGGCTGAAAAAGTGTTTGAAAAAGGCGTTCGCAAAGACCTTTATGACGTGGAGCGTGATTATTACCAGACGTTTATCTCCCTGTTTACGGCAAATTGGACAAAGGCGGTCAGCAAAAACAAAATGCTCTATAAAAAGCTGAACCGCGAGCTGACTGAGCTTCTGGAATCGGAAAATCTCAATCCCGATATTGAAGAAAAAGCCCGTCAGCTTTTGGATGAACTGACGGATTGGCTCCATTATTATGACTGGCTGAGCCGTTTGATAGAATTTTTTGAGAGTGAAGAAGTGTTTCAGCATGTGCCGAAAATAGAAAAAAGCAGCCCCCGAAGATAACCGGGCGCTGCTTTTTTAAGTCAGGAAACCAATATCGGGAACATGCCTTTCAGACCGGCGCCGATCATGCCGATCGCCACCACCGCCAAAATCAGCCCCATCAGTCGGGTAATGACGTTCATTTCGGTTTTCCCGAGCTTATTGCTGATGAAAGATGAATAGTGAAAGAAGATGAACGTCATCGCGATGACGGCCGCAATGCCGATAAGCACGCTGATGTAATGGAAGATGCCGCCATGGCCGGCCGACAGACTCATCACCGTCGCGATCGTACCGGGTCCGGCGATAATCGGAATCGACAAAGGCGTCACAGATATATCGGCTTTCTCCTTGCTTTCCCCTTTCTCTTCATGATGAAGGGACTGTACATGAGATTTCTTCGCGTTCAGAAGATTATAAGCGATGCCGAAAATAAAAATGCCGCCCGCGATACGTAAGGCATGAATGTTAATGTCAAACAGTTTAAAGATCAGATGGCCGAAGATTAAAAAAGCCGCCAAGATGATAAACGACAGCACGGAAGCCTTGCGCGCGATCGCTGTCCGTTCTTTCTCCGAGTACCCTTCCGTCAGTGAAAGAAAAATCGGCACGTTTCCGATGGGATTGGAGACTGCAAACAGTGAAATGAAGACATGAATGATGAATGAAAACATGCGTACCTCCTTATGACTTGCCGTTATTGAGTTATGTTTTGTTCTCCGCTGTTTCTTATGCATGGTTTTTACCCCGGGGTCTGCTTTTTATAACCTCAGCCGGACGATCCGGAAACAGAAAAAAACCGTCCTTGTAAGGACGGTTTTTTCTGTTTGTTATCTCCATAAGCCTTTTCCGAATTTCAACAGCCGATAAAGCATTTTCAATTTTTTTAGCATGCGTTAATTTCCTTTTTTACTCTGAATCAATGCGCCGAGAGACATGATATCCATCAGCTTCATTAAAATTCTACCATAATGGGTACTTTTTCTCTATTATCAATTCATAGAGAAAGTGATTTGTATATCTTTAGAAAACTCCGTTACATCCGCCCTATTTTCTTTTATAATGTAAATATTGAACAAAATCCCTATATTACTTGTAAAAGGAGTTTTAGAATGTATTGTTCTCAATGCGGCCATCAAACTGATGGCGGAAAGTTTTGTGAAAAGTGCGGGGCGCCCCAGCCCGGGCAGGGAGGCGCAGGCCAAACGCAAGGCCAGGCCGCTCAGGCCGGCGCCGCCGCTAAGCAGGCTTCAAAGCAATTTGCCTTATTCGTGCTTGATGTGTTAAAGAGACCGTACCAAACATGTAAAACGACAGGCGGCGAACAGCTTGTCAGCAGCATCATCAACATGGTGCTTTTCTGCCTGGTGACGCCGATTATGTTTTATATTCTCTTATCAGACGGCTTTCGTGACGTCAGTTTTACCGCGGTTGTGATCAAACCGGCGCTTACCTTTGCATTATGCGTTTTCTGCCTGTATCTCTTGATTTTTATCGCTTTGAAGGCCGGCGCCGCGCAGGTGTCATTTAAAGATTCGCTGTCCAGATTCGGAGCATTTTTGATTCCGTTTACAGCTATTTTGCTTCTTGCCCTCATTTTTATGCTGCTTCATACAACCGTTTGCTTCACCATTCTGGCTGTCGGTCTTTTAGGAGCGGCGTTTGCCGTGCCTCCGCTCATGCTGGCGAGCTATCAGCATCAGCTCACTACTAAGGCGGATATCATTTATTCTGTTATCGTCATCTATTTGATCATTTGTGTAACGTTTCAATTCACGATCAAGCATTATATAAAAGAACTCATGAATTATTTCTTCTTTTAAAAACGGAAACCCCCGCCGCCTGATTGGCGCGGGGGGTTTTTTTATTGAATGGATGTTAAATAAATTCTTCCGTCTTTAACAACGCCGCCATACGTCCAATTGTATGTTCTGAGCTTCGGACTGCCGCCGGCTTTCGTAATATAAAACTCCTCGTACGTATGAATCGTCAGATGAGAGCCTTTCTGTGAAAAGCTTTTGACATTCACTTCATTAAATACTTCGGTCGTCCCCTCGCTGTGCAGTTTTTTGACCAGTTTCTGCTGATCTGCATACAAAGGGCTTCCCTCTTCTAAATTGCCCGCCATGATGGCAAAATTGTTAAGGCTGACGGCGCTTGATTGATTTGTCAGGTAATCAGTCATAAACGATGTGACTTGCTCGTTTGTCACGCTGCCTGAAGCTGTGTTTCCTTTGGAAGATGCCCATGCTGATGTATAGGTTTTCGGCTGGTCGTTTTTTATTTTTTTTACATTTGTCCCAGAAGAATCTGAGGCAGGGTCAGCTTTTTCGAAAACCCATTTTTTATGTTTTGTATCATATGAGAGTACATAATGAAAGCTCGGCTCAGCCTCTTCCATATCAGGCTTCGTATTCCCGTCGAAATAAGCAGACTCATGAAGCTCTTTACCCGTAACAGTTACTTGCCAGCGGCCGTTCTCTTGAGAAATCGCAAATGAATCCAGGTCAAAGCTTGTCTCTTTATACTGATCCTTCAAAAAGGTGCCGGAGCTCTTCATGCCGGATACCACTTCTTTCGTCTGCTCTTTCCAGGCGGAACCAGCCTCGGTCATCTGATCGGTATTTCCGTCTGCCATCGCTTTTGTATACTGTTTCGTTGTTTTGACAATCGTGTCCATGATTGTTTGTTGTGTATCTTGATCCGGAATAAGCGTTAATTCCATATCAGTGCTGTTGATCGGAACATCGGCAGTTTTTGTTTTCCCCCAAGGAAAATCAGCCTCCACGGCGGCTGTCATGGAACCGTCAGTTAAGAGCGGACCGTATGTAACGGATGTAAACGGATCTTTATGGACGGACTTGCCGTTTATCAGCAGATCGCCTTTCGCGCTTTTGAAGCTGTCTGCCGGAGTGAATGTCACATCCTCGGCGTCTAACGGCAGGTCAAACTCAACATTCCGGCTGCCGGCCGCCTCTGCCTCTTGCTTTTTGACAACGTCAACCGTCTCATTTTTAAGCTTGGCTTCCGCCGTGTAGACACCCGGTGTATACGGACCGAAGATTTGGGTTTCATCGGCTTTTTTGACCGTACCTGTTTTCTCGCTGTTGATATAAAGATCGGCGCCTTTATAATTGCTGGTGACGCGGAAATAAACCGGATCGACTTTCAATTCGTAATGGTCAAACAAAAGAAGGGTTTTACCCTCTTTTTTGACGTATACCGCATCTTTTTCTGATGAATTGCCGCGAAGCGATGCCAGCAGTTCATCGTGTTTCTTTGCGTATGCAAGGAGCGGTTTGACATTGGTCTCATTCAGCTTCAGTTTTTTGTCTGAAGGAGTGAGCAGGGCTGCGAGCTTTTTCGTGTCCCCGTCATGAACCGCCTGTTCGAATTGATCTGTGAGCCTTTTTTCAGATGTCAGCCAGGCTCCGGTTTTATATGCGGCAATCAATAAGATCAGCGCTGCGGCAATGCCGCCCCATATGAAGAGCGTTTTTTTAGGGATCGGCTTTCTCATTTGTGAAGCAGGTTCAGCCGCTCTTACAGCCGCCTGCCGCTCCAGCCGGCTTCCTTTCCCGATCGGTTTTCCGCATTCTTTACAGAAATGCGCCTCTTCGTTGTTCTGCTGGCCGCAATACTTACAAAAAAACATGACTTTCCTCCTATTCAATCTGCAAAACTTGTATAACTTTTCCTATGTTTCATATTTTATAATAAAGTAGAATGATTTTGGAGTTATTTTGAAAAATAGCTGTCGATCATAACGGAGGAGGAGAAACGGACATGCAAAAACTGAGTATCCGAAAAGCCGCGGAGCCGGATGAAGCGCTGTATGAACTATTGCTGCTGGCCGATCCGTCGAGGGAGATTGTCGATGATTATCTTGTAAGAGGAGAATGCTATACGGCTTGGACGTCAGACGAGCTTGCAGGGGTTTACGTTTTATTGCAAACAAGGCCTAAAACGATTGAAATCGTAAACATCGCGGTAAAAGAATCGCTGCAGAACAGGGGATTCGGAAAACAGCTGGTGCAAGATGCCATTGAAAAAGCGAGACAATCGGGAGCTGACACGATTGAAATCGGCACCGGAAATTCCAGTATTCATCAGCTGTCACTCTATCAAAAATGCGGATTCCGCATTCAGGCTGTCGACCATGATTTTTTTATCAGACATTATGATGAAGACATTTTTGAAAACGGCATTCAATGCCGGGATATGATACGGCTTTATTTGGATTTATGATAAAAAGGGCGCCGGCTGACATCGGCGCCCCTTCGTTTACCATTCAGACGGATTGATCCGCTTGCTTCTCTGTATTTCTTTGACTCCCTTGTCTGACTGAAAAAATAGCAAAAACGATCGTAAGGGTCAGTCCGACCGCCGCAAAAATATAATCCGCATTCATCAACAGCAGAAGCCCTGTATAGACAGCGGCCGACAGCGGTTCACCCATTTTGACAATGGAAAAAATCAGTGCAAAGACCCTTCCGAAATATGCGGCCGGAACCGTCTTTTGGAAATACAGCACCGTTTGCACATCAATATACGAGATGATAATGCCAAGCACCAGGAAGATGATGCACTCAAACCCATGAAGGGGAAAAAACAGGAGCATAATGAGCAGTCCCGCTGCCGTTAACGTCCGCGGGTACAGCCGGTTCAAGCGTTTTGTATTCCATTTGAAAAATACGGCCAGATTGCCCAAAAGCATCCCCGCCTGAAACATTGAATACATGACGGCAAACCATACAGAATAGTTCTGCTGAAAACGCTCCACAGCAAGAATCGGCCCCATTACTGAAATAAGGCCGGCAATGACGAGATTTACGACGAAAAAGTATCCGACCGATGTCAGCCATGCCGCATTTCCTTTCAGCATTCTGTAACCGGCTTTTACATCTTCAGTTCCGTTGCTTTTTTCACTGGGCTGTTCTGAAATACGAATGAACGCGATAAACGCCGCGGAGATAAAAAAAGCAGTTCCGTTTATGGCAAACAGCAGCCCGAACGGAATAGCCGCAATCATGATCCCGCTGATCAATTTTCCGACGATGAGTCCGATCAAGTCACTCGTATTGATCAGAGATGTCGCCTGATCAAGATGCTGTTTGCGGACGAGCAGCGGAATGATCGCAACTTTCGCCGGCGCAAACAGCATCGATTGCAGAGATAGACAAAAGGCGCACACCCCAGCTATCCACACGGTTAATAAATCGTTCGCGCTGAGCACCGCCAAGAGGATCATGATGACGGCCCGGCCCGTATTGCACAAATACAAGATCGACTTTTTTCGGAATAAATCAATCAGCGGCCCCGCCAGCACGCCAAATGTCAACGGCACGAGTTCGATAAAAGAAATAACGCCGACAAGAATTTTGCTGCCGGTCAATTCCAGCACTAGCAGCGGCAGAGCAATGAGCCAGACCCCGTCCGCCGCTGAAGAAAACACCTGTGCACACCAAAGCTTTGCATAGTTCGGTGTTCGATATGTCATATCAGACCCTTTTTTGATCCTCGTCATCAGAAACACCGCCGAACCATTCCAGCGTTCTCCATGATTCCCGTCTTTCCGTATAATCCTCTTCCATCACCTCAAATACAATGCCGGTATCTTGATTCCGATAAAGCTCCTGCAAAGTATCTGCAGCCCTTCTCAGCAGCTCCTCAGCGATCGTCCCTTCACTCGGATGGCGGCCCTCAAAACAGCGGACGCCGCCATGCGGGAACGCAAGCTGGCGAAATGAGCTGAAGTGATAATGCTTAATGCTCTCTTTTATCGAAAGAAACTGAAAGAAATCGGGATATTTCAGCTGATCATTTCTGAACATAAGGGCGGAAGACAAGTGAGTCTGATAGGTAATCGCCCAATGGCACAGATCCCACGTAATACCGACATGCTTCAGATCCAGCTGCACCAGCTCTGTAAAATCCTCAGGATAAATGAAAATCGGATCAAAATCCTCTCCCAGATTCCCGATGATCGGAAGGTTTTCCACACCGATCCAGATGTCCGTCCCTTTCAGCCGCTCATCAAACTCCGCGAAAAACTCAACGATTTTTTTACGGTTTCCTTCCAGGTCATAGACTTGAAATTCCTCAACCGTCATAAATTGATTCGCATGAACGGTTATGCCTTTGGCGCCGTATTTCACAGCGAGCTCCGCAAAGTGATAAAGCTGTTTTTTGATGTGATCTTCATTCACATAATCGGCATGATCTGTCGGGAAATGCAGCGTCAATAATGAAGGATCAAGCTGTTTCGCATATTCCAGCGTCTGATTGAATGTTTTGAGATAATCCGCTTCACTAAAGGAATGGCCGTCAAAAATATTCGCTTCCAGACCGTATCCCGCTTCCACCCATTTCTCATCGATTTGCTTCGGATCAAGTCCGAAAAACGGAATTTGAGCAATCATAGGACAGTCACCATGTTCCTCTCACAAGCATAAACGCTTCCGCAGCGGTAAAACCCGATTTTGCTCCCCACACACGGGCATTATGTTCGATCGCCTGCAAAGAGCGGGGATGAGGGAAGTCTCTGAGCTCGGAACCGTAACACGCCATCGATTTCAATTTCGTTTCAAGCTCGTCTTCAATATTAACGAAGAAATTGGCATGAAACTGATCCTTCTGACAGTAATTCCATTCCGTCGAAGACAATGTTTCATAGGCAAAAACCCGTTTTACCGTATGACCGGGAAGCGGACGGGTTGCCGTCATGACCGCTCTGAATACGACGGAGTGGTCAATATTAATGTCACCGCCGTACTGGGTATACACAATGTCAGGCTGAAAACGATTGATTTGTTTCTCCGCTTCCTTCACGACATCCAGCAAATCCATTGAATCCATTCTGTTATCAGGAAGGTTCAGCCTGACAAAATCATGGATGCCCAAAGTGCTGAGCGCCTGCTCCGTTTCTTGATTAGAATGCTCCATAACGGAATCTTCAGGCTTTTTGTAATCCGTTTTTCTTGATGACTTGCCTTCCGCCATAATGACTGCCGACACGCTGTCACCTTGGCGGACATGTTTGGCGAGCGTGCCGCCGACGCCGATAATTTCATCGTCGGGATGCGCTGCAAATACCATTACTTTCATCATATTGCCCTCCTTTAACTAACATTTCAGCTGTATCCGCTCCGCAGTTCATCAGCATATCAAGCATGGAGAGGTGAGGGATATGCTCCCCGAATAATTGAGGATAGCCAAAATGTCGGATCTGCTGATACTCAATGACAATTCCGTTTCTTTCAAAATCGCTTTCTATTAAATAGTCGGAACCCTGACTGCCTGAATAATAACGGTCCGCCCCCAGCTCCTGACAAAGCGCTAAAACAAAATCGCTTTTTTTCTCCTTCCGGCATTCAAGCTCAGAGACATAACAGAGCGGCGTTTCAATTCGGAGCTCTTTTCGGAAAAATTCAATGATGTGCATATTCAAATCATGGAGATATTCCCACTCCCTCTGATAGACATCTTGAAAAAAATGCTGGTACCGCTCAAAATATGGAGCTTTCGCATAGTTCATTTTAATCGCCATCCAATGTTTTTTCCGCCAATCCTGTGTCTGGTCGATTTTCATATGCCGAAGCTCTATGTCTTTATATTGTTTCATCTGCAAAGGCACCGTCAGCCATCTGGGGCCCTGCGGCGTTTTGATTCTGTTGCGGTTGAGAAATCCTTTTTTCTCAAATTGAGCTGTGTCATGAATGGCAAACAGATCCGACTTATACATTTTTTCAAAAAAACCGTACCACGGCAGATAACTGGATTGATGGCCGCTTATTGTTTTCATTCCGGTTTCGTAAAAAGTCGGCATTGTTTTTCTTCAGCTCCCCAATATCGTTTCGGTCTTGCGATTTCTTTACTGTGTGAATAGCCAAAATCAGCCCATTGAAGCTTGCGGCAAATGGCGAATTGCAGGGCGTCACGCATCAATAAGTAAGAGGCCTGCGATTTTTTTCCCGCCAGGCTGTTTATATTCTGCCAATAATAGAAATGAGAGCGGTCATAGAGAAAAATACTGCTGCTGATCAGCGTCTCATCCTGATATGCTCCGACCCAAAACATTCGATCCGCAAACGTGTCAAGCAGCTTTTGGAAAAAGCCCTGGCTCAGTACATAAGCCGCGCCGATTGCCGACGTATGCTCTTTGTAGAGGTCATAAAATGCGCCAAGTTCTTTTTGCCCGATCAGCCGGGTGACAATATTCTCTTTTTCAGCGTATCTGACTGCCGTCCGGGCTTTTCCGGAAATGCCCGTCCAAAGTTCGTCAAACGTGTCCGGAAGCGAAAGAATCCGTGTCGCCTTTTCCGTCCACCCTTCCCCGATTTCTTCTGTAAAAGAAGTCTGACCGTACGGCAGCAGCATCCGGGATATGTTCCGGCTGAATATGGCCTGAATTTCACTTTGAAGCCATTCAAATGAGATGGGGCGATCTGAAATAACGCCGCCGTATCCGATCATATTGCCGGATAATACGCCCTTCTGTTCAAAAAGCGGAAGATAGATGACTTGTCCTCCGTCCGTTGTCAGTCTGACAGGGTGAAATGACGTGCCGGGAAGCTCTTCCATGAGGATTCCCCAATCATAGCTTTGAAACAATCCCGCCTGATACATGTCAGCGGCCCGATCCCATGCCTGGCGGGTCGTGTATACTGCTGTTTTTTGCATAGTTATCACCACTATTCAGTCTTATTCTTTTGCTCATAATATGATAAAACGGATTCGGCTATATATCTGACTTGCTCCTTTTGAAGAGGGGGTTTAAACGGCAGAGAAAGAACTCTCTTCCAAAGCGGGTCTTCCCCGCCTTCCCCCGCGTATGTTTCATAAATCGGAATACGTCCGAGGGGAAGATAGTTCCAGCATGTTTGGATGCCTCTTTCAGCTAAATAAACGGAACACCCGTACCGCTCTTCATCCCGGGGAAATACAATTGTTAAATAATTCAGATGTTCTCCTTCTTGGGGCTGAATCATTCTTACGCCGTTTGTTTCTTCCGCCTTTGCAAAGACTTCTCCCGCCGTCTCTAAGTTTCGGAGCGAAGCTGTTACAAGCTGATCCATACGTGAAAGCTGATCATCAATAATGGCTTCCCTTGCCGGATGCATGCGAAGCACGGGTACAACAGCCGGTTTATCCGGCAGAGCTTCGAGCTTTGTGGCTTTCATGGAAGGCATGGCGCCCGCTTTTCTAAACATATATGAAATAGGATGATGCCGTTTCCGTTTCATTACAGCCTGGATTCTTTGATTTCTGATATAAATTCGATAGTCAGCTGCCACTTGGCTGCGCTGTTCCATCGGGAGATTTGCTTTTTGCCGAAGCCATTCTTTCGGCGCGATTAACGCGCCGCCTCCGATACTCGCAAGCGGCTTTGAGGGGCCGAAGCTTAAAATGCCGAAATCGCCCAAACCGCCGGCAAATGTATCCGCTTGTTTTGTAAACATGGCTTGAGCGGCATCATCAATGACAGCAATTCCGTTTTCCTTCGCCCAGTCAATGATAGCGGTATTTTCTCTCCGGCCGTATACATGCGTGAGGATAACCGCACACGTCTGCCTTGTCACTTTTTTTTTGACATCCTCAAACGATAAGGATAGATGCTCATCCAGCTGCGCAAACACAGGCGCCGCACCGGATTGCAGCACGGCATCAATGACATTCGGGCAGCTGAAGGATGAGAAAATCACTTCTTTCCCCGGCCCGGCTCCCGAATAAGTTAATGCGAGCACCAGTGCCGCACTGCCGCTGGAGGTCAGCACAATCCCTTTCCCGTAACGTTTTTCCAGTTTTTCAGTCAGTCCGCTTTGTCCGGCAGTAAGCAAGTGCTTCACCGCGCGCAGACGGCCCCTGACGGAAAGCTGTCCGGGATAAACAGGATATTTGACCACTTCCGGGTTTTTAGGAAAGTGAAAGTTTGTACTTGTGTCTCTCATCTTTAATGATCTCCAGGCCTTCATTCAGACTTACTTTCGGAGCGTAACCGAGCAAACGTTTCGCCTTCTCGATTGACGGCGCCCGTTTAAAAATCTCGATGTCTTTTCCCCTCACGCCGTCTTCGCCCAGCTTTTTAAACAGATAGTTATCCTTCTCTCTGCCTGAAAGCACATTGACTTTTTCAGCCAGTTCTTTTATCGTGATCGGCTGGTCATTCCCGATATTGAAGTCTTCAAAGACGGCTCCTTCATGAATGAGAGCGAGATAAGTTCCGGTGACGATATCACTGATGTAGCTGAAGCAGCGTATTTGTCCGCCGTCCCCGTAAAGAGGCAGCTCAGAGCCATTCTCGGCCAGGCTGAAAAACTTGTTGATGACAAAATCCTCGCGCTGTTTCGGCCCGTATACATTAAAGTACCGGACGACCCGAATATGAAGTTTGTCGGAAGCCTGTTCTCTCAAATATTCCTCTGATTGCAGTTTGGCTTTTCCGTAAGCCGATTTCGGAAGCTTTCTGCTTGTCTCGGTATAAGGAAAATCCGGTGAATCTCCGAACACTTCTGAACTCGATGAGAAAAGAAGTGTGCTGATTCCTAATTCACCGCATACCTCAGTGACGTTTTTCGTTCCTTCAAAATTGACCCGTATGACGTCTTCTTCATTGCTTCGGCAGCTGTCCACTCCGACCATTGCCGCCAAATGGACAACTGCATCCGCTCCCCGCAGTGATTCGCGGAGGGACGTCCGGTCAAGAATATCCGTTTGGCGGTATTCAGTGTCAAAAGCCGGCTCCTTTTGGTCTGCAATGATGGTGTGATAACCTTTAGCCTGTAATAATGCCGCCAGTTCGCTTCCGATAAAACCGGCTCCTCCGATAATCGCAATATGTTTCATGATCCAACCTCCTGGCTGATAGTCAAAACTTCTTTTATAGACTTGACAATATAGCTGCAATCCTCATCTGATAACTGGCTGTAAAGAGGCAGTGATACGATCTCCCGGAAAACACGTTCAGTTACCGGAAGCTCGGCAGGAAAATGTTTTTTATAGTAAGGATGCAAATGCACGGGAATAAAGTGCACGCTCAGCCCGATTTGTTTTTCTTTCATTTTCTCAATAAACAAATCTCTGTCCATACCGCCGTTTTCTCGAATGCGTAAAATAAATAAATGCCATGAGTGCGTTATGCCGCTTGGAATGTCAGAAAGCGGAAGCGCCGCTTTGTCAGATTGGCCTGACAGTTCACGTACATAAAATTGAGCGATCTGTTCCCGTTTTTCTTGAATTTCGTTTGCGCGTTTCAATTGAACCAGACCGAGCGCGGCCTGAATATCCGTCATATTATATTTAAAGCCCGGCAGTAAAACGTCGTATCTCCAGCTGCCTTTTTCACCGTACCGGTTCCAGGCATTTTTTGTGATGCCGTGCCAGCCGTACAGCCTCGCTCTTTCTGCGGCCTGTTCGTCTTTCATGACGAGGGCTCCGCCTTCCCCCGTTGTAATATTTTTGGTGGCATAAAAGCTGAAGCACACGGCATCGCCATGAGTGCCGATCATGCTTCCGTTATATTTTGTACCGAGCGCATGAGCGGCGTCTTCAATCAGATACAATCCGTTTTCTTTACAAATGGATTGCAAGTTTTCCAGATCAGCCGGATAGCCGGCAAAATGAACCGCAATTACCGCTTTTGTGCGCGGCGTTATTTTCTTCCTGACATCTTCAGGATCGGCACAAAGACTTTTCTCGCATATATCCGCAAACACAGGAACGGCTCCGGCGTGCAGGATGACATTGACGCTGGAACAGAACGTGAAGCTCGGCACGATGACTTCATCGCCTTCTCCCACACCGAGCGCCAATAAAGCCATGTGTAATGCAGCGGTTCCTGAATTACAGCTGATGACGTGTTCGGCTCCTATACATTCTCCCAGCTTTTTTTCAAAATCGATTACCTTCGGGCCTTTCGAAATCCAGCCCGACTGAATCGTTTCGGTTACGCTTGCGATTTCTTCGTTTGTCATATCAGGTCTGTGAAAAGAGATAAATCGATTACTAATGACCGTTCCCTCCTTATAAAGTGACAACTCTGCAATTGTCGGCTGATTTTTCCTTGCATACATTTCTTGTGTCAAAGATAATCGGTGAGGCATCCTTCAAAATACTGTAGTCGATTACATCGTGATCTGTATGAATGATGATGACGTCGTACTGATTGATTTGTTTTTTTGTGAAAGGGACAGATTGTTTGCGGCTTCCGTCATTCAAGCGGATCTCGCTGATAAACGGATCATGATAATCAATCGCGCATCCCTTGTCCATCAATTCTTCCATTATCGTAAACACTGAGGATTCACGCGGGTCATTTGTATTTTTTTTATAAGCGGCCCCTATTATTAAGATGCTGCATTTGTCTTTGCCCGCCAGTTTCAAAGCATAGTCAGAGACAGAAATCGGCATGTTAGAATTGATTTCGTCCGCCAGATCAATTAATTTTGTCTGCAGCCCTTTTTCATTCGCGATCCATTTGAAGTAAAAAGGATCAATCGGGATACAATGGCCTCCGACTCCGGGGCCAGGGATAAATTTTTGAAAGCCGAACGGCTTCGTGTCCGCCGCGCAGATGACTTCCCATATATCAATATCGAGTTCACGGCAATTAAGCGCCATTTCATTGATAAGAGCTATATTGACATAACGATAAGTATTCTCTAGGAGTTTAGCTGTTTCAGCTACTTCGGGTGAGGTGACCGGGTGAATGCTTGTAACAATGGTGCTGTAAAACGCTGAGGCAAGTTCTGTGCAAGTCTGTGTGGTTCCGCCGACTACTTTAGGAATATCTGAAACTTCATATTGCCTGTTGCCCGGATCGATTCTTTCCGGAGAATAAGCCGTAAAAAAGTCTGTTCCTATTTTCATGCCGCGGCTTGATGCCATTCTGTCGGCAATCTTTTTTTTCGTTGTTCCGGGATAGGTGGTGCTTTCTAAAATTAAAAGCTGATGCTGCCTTCCATAAGCGATCATGCTGTCAACTGCACTGTCGATGTAGGTTAAATCGGGGATCTTGTCTTTTTTGTTCAGGGGTGTCGGCACACATATCACAATGATGTCGCATTTTTGGATGAGCGACATGTCGGCGCTGATTTGAAAGCGTTCTGTTTGTAAAGCCGAGTTCAGTCTGCCGTCCTCTATATCTTGAATATGGCTGCTTCCGGCGGCTAACAAGGAAACCTTTTCACTGTTTTTGTCGAATCCGATCACATTGTATCCTTTATCGACACATTCCAGCGCAAGAGGAAATCCCACATATCCCATGCCTAACACGCCTACTATCGCCTGCTTCGTTTCAATCAGATGTAACAGCCGTTTTTGACCAAGGTTGCTGGCTTCTTTTGTGACAGTATTCATTTTTCGCCCCCTAATAGATAGAAAAGAGTATTGTTTTTTACAATTTAAAACAAATATCGATCGATATCGCAATTATAACAAAAGTTAAAATTTGATAAATGAGTTTTACATCCTTTTGTGAATTAGGTATTATCTATTTATTTTTCTTTTATTTGTAAAGTAAAATCCTGTTAAATGGTATATATCTGGTAACGAGTGAGAAAATCTCCCTTAATTGATAGAATATACAGAAAATAATATAAAAAACAGGCCGAAGCCTGTTTTTTATTCTTTCATTGCCTCAGTTACTGCTGCGGAAACGAGTGCCCCGGCTTTCTCTAGCCGTTCTTTGCTGATGTGTTTCATATTATCATTCTCAGTGTGGTACCAGGGCCCCGGCTCCTGTGTATCGGGGCTGAGCCAAATCCAGTTAGCCGACGGAATCCCCGCTTCATAAAAAGAGACATGGTCTGAGTAACCGAGCTGAATCAGGTTTGGCTTGACCAACCGGGATTTTTCAGCGGCTTTTTCAGCGTACCGGACACTCGGGTTTTCCCTGCCGTCAGGAGTCGTGACACACATTTGACTCGCTTCTTCCCAGTCAGTCGCAATCATATCGGCATTAAAATTGGCCTGGCTGTGCTTTCTTTCATTGTTCGTGAGTGTACTGACGTAATAAGATGAACCCGCAGACCATAATTCTTCTGCACCGAACAGGATAAAGCGGATCTCTTTGTCTTTCGGTATGTGTGTCAATTGCTTGCTGATTTCCAGAACGGCAGATGTGCCTGAGGCGTTATCATCCGCTCCGGGCGCGCCTTTTACGCTGTCATAATGCGCTGTGACATAAATAATATCAGCATCAGAAGGGTCGGCCTGTGCCGCTTTGCGCGTTCCTATGATATTTTGTGAGGTGCGGTTTTTATAGTTTTTAAATTGAATGACTGCCTGCTTTTCCTGCAGCAATGCTTCACCGTCTTCTTTTTTCATACCCGCTGCCGGTATCGTGATTCCTTTATCGGTATGCGGACGGACGGCGAGCGGTTTTGTTGTCTGATTATAAATAATGACTGCTTTGGCTCCCGCTTGTTCGGCATGTTTGATCTTTTGAGAAACGGGGATCTTTCCTTCGCGTATCACTGCAATTTTTCCTTTGGCTCCTGTTACGTCATTGCGTGATCCGCAGCCGCCGTCAAAAATCCCGCCTTCTATTTTGAGCTCTTTTTCAACAGCGGATTGATCAGCGGAGCGGAGCGGGAATTCATGATCTCCCGCTGTGACTGAACCTGAAAAGTACTTTTTCAAAGGAAATGATTGTACTTTGACACTGGCGCCCTGAGCCCGCAGACGATTCGATATGTATTCAGCCGCTTCCTTTTCTTTCGCAGTTCCGGTTTCCCGCGGACCGATGGTTTCACTCAGATCACGCATAGTGTCCAATGCCTCATCAGCATCAAAAACCGGCGCGGTCACAGTTGAATAAGCATGAGTTTCGGACAGCGGCCCGGCAGATGCGCCCCATATGACGCTTGCTGCCACCGCGGCTGACATAAATGAAAATTTCATCATAATCCCTCCTCTTATTAACACCTCTTCCCTTTCGATTGAAGAACACTGATTCCTTTAAAAAGGGGGAAAATGAATATTATTGACCAAATGAAGATGGAGAAAAAGGAGGGAAAAGCCCGGGACCATAAAAAAACGCCGGGAGATATTCTCCCGGCGTCCATTCCATTACTTATTTAAGTTATAGAAAGAGTTGATACCGTGGTATTGAGCAGTTTCAGCCAACTGATCTTCGATGCGAAGAAGCTGGTTGTATTTCGCAACACGGTCCGTACGGGACGGAGCACCTGTTTTGATTTGTCCTGCATTAGTTGCCACAGCGATGTCAGCGATTGTGCTGTCTTCAGTTTCACCGGAACGGTGAGAGATAACGGCAGTGTAGCCCGCGCGTTTCGCCATTTCGATCGCATCGAATGTTTCAGTCAATGTACCGATTTGGTTTACTTTGATCAGGATAGAGTTGCCTACGCCGTTTTTGATACCTTCAGCAAGCTTTTTCGTGTTTGTAACGAAAAGGTCGTCACCGACAAGCTGAACTTTTTTGCCAAGACGCTCTGTAAGAAGTTTGTGGCCTTCCCAGTCGTTCTCGTCAAGTCCGTCTTCGATAGAGATGATTGGGTATTTAGAAACCATTTCTTCGTACCAGTCAACCATTTCAGCAGATGTTTTCACAACACCTTCGCCAGACAGATGGTATTTGCCGTCTTCTTTGTTGTAGAACTCAGAAGATGCAGCATCCATAGCAAGCTTCACTTCTTCGCCAGGTTTGAAGCCGGCTTTTTCGATTGCTTCAACGATTGTTTGAAGCGCTTCTTCGTTAGAACCAAGGTTCGGAGCGAATCCGCCTTCGTCACCTACAGCTGTGTTCATTCCTTTAGCAGAAAGAACTGATTTCAGGCTGTGGAAGATTTGAGCGCCCATGCGAAGCGCTTCACGGAAGTTAGGCGCACCTACAGGCATAATCATGAATTCTTGAATGTCTACGTTGTTGTCAGCATGCTCTCCGCCGTTTACGATGTTCATCATCGGTACAGGAAGCGTTTTTGAGTTGAATCCTCCAAGGTATTGGTAAAGAGGAATCTGTAAGAAATCAGCAGCTGCGCGCGCACAAGCCATAGATACACCAAGGATTGCGTTCGCACCGAGTTTGCCTTTGTTTTCAGTTCCGTCAAGCTCGATTAAAAGCTGATCGATTGCGTTTTGTTCAGTTACGTCAAAGCCGAGAAGCTCTGGAGAAATGATTTCGTTTACGTTGTTAACAGCAGTTAACACGCCTTTTCCAAGGTAACGGTCTTTGTCGCCGTCACGAAGCTCAACCGCTTCGTATTCACCTGTAGAAGCTCCGCTTGGCACTAATGCGCGGCCGAAAGCTCCTGTTTCTGTATATACTTCAACTTCAACTGTTGGGTTGCCGCGTGAGTCAAGGACTTCGCGTGCATAAACATCAACAATGTATGGCATGAGTTTGTCTCTCCTTTTGATTTACGCTTATTTTTGAATTAAAGATGTTCCGGTCATTTCTTTCGGTTTTTCAACACCGAGAAGGTCTAATAACGTTGGTGCGAGGTCGCCTAGGATTCCGCCTTCGCGCAGCGTCACGCCTTCTTTCGTCACAATGACAGGGACTGGGTTTGTCGTATGGGCAGTGTGCGGTTCGCCTGTTTCTGTAATCAGAATGTCCGCATTACCGTGATCAGCGGTAATGATGGCATGTCCGCCTTTAGCGATGATGGCGTCAACCACTTCGCCTAAGCATTCGTCCACTGCTTCAATTGCTTTAATCGTCGGTTCGACCATTCCGGAGTGGCCGACCATGTCAGGGTTTGCAAAGTTCAGGATGATCGCGTCGTGCTTGTCAGCCGCGATTTCTTTTACAAGAGCATCCTTCACTTCATACGCGCTCATTTCAGGCTTCAGGTCATATGTCGCGACCTTCGGCGAGTTAATGAGGACGCGCTCTTCGCCCGGGAATTCTTCTTCGCGGCCGCCGCTCATAAAGAACGTAACGTGCGGATACTTTTCAGTTTCTGCAATGCGAAGCTGTTTTAACCCGTGCTGTGCTAATACTTCACCGACCGTATTGTCAAGGTTTACCGGTTTGAAAGCCACATATCCGTCAACAGATTCACTGAAGTGAGTCAGGCAGACGAAATACAGGTTTTTCGGATGATTTTCACCGCGGTCGAAATCGCGGAAATCTTTGTTGGTAAACGTGTTTGAAATCTGGATGGCGCGGTCCGGTCTGAAATTATAGAAAATCACAGAATCGCCGTCATGAATTTTCGCAACGGGTTCACCGTTTTCTTTTGTGATGACGGACGGAATGACGAATTCATCATGAATGCCGTTCGCATAAGAATCGTCGACTACATCCATCGCGCTGCGGTAAGACGGGCCTTCGCCGTAAGCCATTGCGCGGTACGCTTTTTCCACACGGTCCCAGCGTTTGTCGCGGTCCATGGAGTAGTAGCGTCCGGAAATGCTGGCGATTTCGCCGACACCGATTTCTTCGATCTGCTCATTCAGCTGCTGAATGTAAGTTTTCGCTGTTTGCGGACCTACATCGCGGCCGTCGAGGAAACCGTGAATATACACCTTCGTCAGTCCTTCACTTTTCGCAAGCTTCAGCAGCGCGAATAAATGATTGATATGACTGTGTACGCCTCCGTCAGAAAGAAGGCCGAACAGGTGCAACGCTTTGTCGTTGTCTTTCGCGTTTTTGATGGCGTCAAGGAACGTTTGATTGCGTTCAAATTCGCCTTCGCGGATGGCAACGTTCACGCGTGTTAAGCTTTGGTACACAATACGTCCTGCGCCGATATTCAAATGACCGACTTCAGAGTTCCCCATCTGTCCTTCAGGCAGTCCGACTGCTTCGCCTGATGCCGTCAGCGTCTGATGAGGGTATTGGTTCCAATAACGGTCGAAATTCGGTTTTTTCGCTTGTGCGACTGCGTTTCCGACTGTTTCATTGCGTAATCCGAACCCATCAAGAATGATGAGTGCAGCTGGTTTTTTACTCATATTGACCTTCCTCCAATAATTGAACGAATGACTGCGGTTCAAGGCTTGCGCCGCCGACCAAAGCACCGTCAATATCGGACTCTGCCATATATTCTTTAATATTTGCAGGTTTTACGCTGCCGCCGTATTGAATGCGGAGCTTGTCAGCAGTTTCCTGGCTGAAGCTTTCAGCAACGACTTTACGGATATGCGCGCAGACGTCGTTAGCATCTTTCGCTGTAGAAGATTTGCCTGTTCCGATTGCCCAGATTGGCTCGTACGCAATAACGGAAGCGGCAACTTGCTCTTCAGAAAGACCCGCAAGACCTTTTTTCACTTGATCGGCAACAAGATCATTTGTTTTTCCGGCTTCGCGCTCTTCAAGCGTTTCACCTACGCAAATGATCGGCACAATGCCGTGTTTGAAAGCAGCATGCGCTTTTTTGTTAACTGTTTCATCAGTTTCAGCGAACATTTCACGGCGCTCAGAGTGGCCGATGACGCAGTAATCCACGCCAAGGTCTTTCAGAGCGACCGGGCTGATTTCACCTGTGAACGCACCGTTTTCTTCAAAATGCATGTTTTGGGCGCCGACTTTCAGGTCAGTTCCTTTAACAGCAGAAGTCAGCTTTTCTAAGAAAAGAGCTGGTGCGCAAACGACGGCTTCCGCTTTGTCTGCTGCTGGAATGGAAGATTTCACTTCTTCAACGAAGCTGACAGCTTCGCCGAGTGTTTTGTTCATTTTCCAGTTACCGGCTATAATTGGTTTTCTCATCTGTTCCACTTCCTTATAGCAGTTTTTATTTATCGTTCAGCGCAGCTACACCTGGAAGCTCTTTGCCTTCCATGAATTCAAGGGATGCGCCGCCGCCTGTTGAGATATGGCTCATTTTGTCAGCAAGGCCGAATTTTTCAACGGCTGCCGCAGAGTCTCCTCCGCCGATGACAGAGTATGTATCGTTTGCCTCTGCCAATGCTTCAGCCACTGCTTTTGTGCCTTGAGCGAACAAGTCGATTTCGAATACGCCCATCGGTCCGTTCCATACGACAAGTTTGCTGTTTTTGATAACTTCAGCATACGTTTCGCGGGTTTTCGTTCCGATGTCGATCGCTTCTAAATCACTTGGGATCTCAGAGATCGGCACGATTTGAACGTTTGCATCGTTAGAGAAATCATCAGCAACGAGAACGTCTTCCGGCATATAGAATTTAACGCCTTTTTCTTCCGCGCGGTCCATGAATGATTTTGCAAGTTCGATTTTATCTTCTTCAAGAAGAGATTTACCGACTTCATAGCCAAGCGCTTTTACGAATGTGTAAGCAAGACCTCCGCCGATGATCAAGTTGTCCACTTTATCAAGCAGACTTTCGATTACGCCGATTTTGTCTTTTACTTTCGCGCCGCCGATGATTGCCGTAAACGGGCGCTCAGGATTTGTCACGGCTTTGCCGAGAACGTCAAGCTCTTTTTCCATCAGGAATCCTGCAACCGCCGGCAGATGCTCGGCAATTCCGGCTGTAGATGCGTGAGCACGGTGGGCAGCACCGAATGCGTCATTGACATATACATCCGCAAGCTCAGCAAATGCTTTAGCAAGCTCAGGATCGTTTTTCTCTTCACCAGGGTAGAAACGTACGTTTTCCAATACAAGAACGTCTCCGTCCTTCATATCAGAAATTTGTGCTTTTACAGCATCGCCGTAAGCTTCATCCGCTTTTTTCACTTCTTTGCCGAGCAGTTCGCCTAAGCGTGCAGCGACAGGAGTTAAACGAAGCTCCTCAACCGTTTCGCCTTTCGGGCGGCCTAAGTGGCTCGCAAGAAGGACTTTCGCGCCTTGGTCTGCAAGGTGTTTGATTGTTGGAAGCGCAGCGCGGATACGAGTATCGTCTGTTACTTCCCCGTCTTTCATTGGAACGTTAAAGTCAACGCGGCAGAATACGACTTTGCCTTTTACGTCGATGTCTTTTACTGTTTTTTTATTCATGCCTTAGGAGATCCTCCTTCAAAATGGTTTGCATAGCACGAAAAACGTGAAACGTGAAACCGCCTCATGATGCTTCCGCCGCGGGGGCAGATTGCAGCTTCCGGGCACGGGGCAGATCGTCTTCTGAGCCAGGGCAGGCGGCTCAGAAAACGAAAGTGCCGCGGAAACTTCAAAACGCGGACGTTCTGCAGCAATCCGGCGCTTTCTGAAAGCCGGTTCTCATGGAAAAAGGGAAAGGGAGTCCGTCCCCTTCCCTTGTCCGCTTTCATTATAGCGTTTCTGTCCGAAAGAACCAAGTCCGGCCCTTTCCGGGAGCTATGAATTAAAGACCTTGTTTTGCGATGTAAGCTGCAAGGTCAACAACGCGGTTAGAGTAGCCGCTTTCGTTATCGTACCAAGAGATTACTTTTACCATGCTGCCTTCCATAACCATTGTAGAAAGAGCATCGATTGTAGAAGAGTTAGCATTGCCGTTGTAGTCTCCGGATACTAATGGCTCTTCGCTGTAGCCAAGGATTCCTTTAAGATCGCCTTCAGCCGCTTCTTTAAGAGCTGCGTTTACGTCTTCAGCCGTTACGTCTTTGTTAAGTTCAGCAACTAGGTCAACAAGAGAAACGTTTGGAGTCGGCACACGCATAGCTCCGCCGTTCAGTTTGCCTTTCAGTTCAGGAAGAACAAGGGAAACTGCTTTAGCAGCACCAGTTGATGTAGGAATGATGTTTTCAGCTGCTGCACGCGCACGACGGTAGTCTTTGTGCGGAAGATCAAGAATTTGCTGATCGTTTGTGTAAGAGTGAACAGTTGTCATCATACCGCGTTTGATGCCGAATTTGTCGTTAAGTACTTTTGCAAACGGCGCAAGGCAGTTTGTTGTGCAAGATGCGTTAGAGATAACATGGTGGTTAGCCGCATCGTATTTGTCTTCGTTAACACCCATAACGATTGTGATATCTTCTTCGTTAGCAGGTGCAGAGATGATAACTTTTTTCGCGCCTGCTTCTAAGTGTTTCGCAGCGTCTGCGCGTTTTGTGAAGAAACCAGTAGATTCAACTACGATTTCAACGCCTTGTTTGCCCCAGCTGAGTTTCGCAGGATCGCGCTCAGCAGAAACTTCGATTGTTTTGCCGTTAACAACAAGGTTGCTGCCGTCAACTTTAACTTCTGCATCTAATTTTCCGTGTACGGAATCATATTGTAAAAGATGAGCAAGCATGTTAGCGTCTGTTAAATCGTTAACCGCTACTACCTCAACTTCAGGATTGTTTAATGCTGCGCGGAATACGTTACGTCCAATACGACCAAAACCGTTAATACCGACTTTTACTGCCATGATTATTTCCTCCTTTAAATAAGTGAGAGATATTTATATTGAGGGACTGTTATCCCTTAATAACTTCTTTGCGGCTCCTTCGTCCGTGACGAGAACCGTGTTTCGCTGCTTTTTAAAATAAGCTTCGATTGCTTCTGCTTTTGATGATCCGCCCGCTACCGCGATAATGTCGGGAATGGCATCGAGGTCATCGAGCTGCATTCCGACTGAATGCACCTTGTGAACGACTTCTCCGTCCGCATTAAAGTAGTAGCCGAATGCCTCTGTCACCGCATGATTGTCATCTATTTTCTTCAAATCTTCCAAAGGCGTGTTTCTTCGCTCCGCCATTGTTCTAGCTTCGCCGATTCCGTGAACGAGCATACTCGCTGATTTAATCGTGTGAAGCACCTCTTTTACGGAAGGTTCTTCAATAATAGATGAGTAGGCGCCTTGTGACAGCTGTCCGGGAACGAACAAAAGCCGATAAGTGCCTGAAGCCTTTTCCGCCATATGCGCGCATATGGTGTTCGCCTGGTTTTTCACATCTTCGCCTAAACCGCCTCTTGCGGGCACAAACAGGAGCTCGCGGTTTTTTGAATCCGGCGTCATCATATCGGCGACGGCTTCAATTGTCGTACCGCCGGTTACAGCGACGATATTTTTGCCTGAAAATCTCTTTTTCATACATGCAACGGCCGCTCTCCCTAATTCTTTTTTGACCCAAGGAGATTGGTCGCTGTCTCCGGAAACGATAATGGCGTCTTTCAGATTAAGCCGCCCTTTTAATGTCTTTTCCAGAAGCGTCAATCCTAAAACATCCTTCATCGTATCTTCCAGAATCGAAAGCAGTGAATAGCCCTCTTCCGTCATTGTCATGCCGTTTGTTTTAATATCGATGAGATTCTGTTCTTTCAAAAACTGAACCTCGCTTCTGAGAACGCGCTCGGTCAATCCGAGACTGGCTGCAAGACTTCTGCGGCCGATCGGTTCGGTAAGCCTGATATACTGCAAGATTTCAAATCTTTTCTGCATCACAAGCAAAAGATCAGGCAATAATTTTTTTTGAGCTTGTATTAACTGGTTCATGACTCAAACGTTCCTTCCTATTCATACTGGACAAAAAATGTCCCGCTATGACAAAAAACGTCCCATCATAGCCAAAAAAAATTATGTCTGCTTTCTTTAATTATTTTAACAGGATGACATTGTTAATTCAACTGTTAAAGGTCAATTCCTCGACATTCTTCGCAGGGTTTTCCAGTATCTCCTTGATACAGTCATTATATACAGAAACGGAATGAAGGTGACAGACAAAAGCCCGCCGGAGCAGACTTTTGTCGTAAAACGCTTTCATTTTATCCAGAGTTTTTCTATTTCTTCTAATGATTTATTTTTCGTCTCAGGGCAGATCGTCACGACAAACAAGAAACAGAGAATATTAATGACGGCAAATATCCAGAAGGTGTACGCGAGCCCTAACCCGCTGATCATCATCGGCACGAACTGGCCGATCGCCCAGTTGGCCCCCCATAAGAATATCGTCGCAATACCGGCGGCGCGTGCGCGGAGGTGGTTCGGAAAGATTTCCGAAATCATGATCCACGTAATCGGCCCGACTGACACGCAGAAAGCGGCGACGAATCCCAATATGATGACGACTAAAGCCGGACCGCTCGCCAGCTGAAAATAAAAGGCTGCCCCGATTAAGATCATGAACAGCGCCATAAAGGCAGATCCGACCCCCATCAGCTTTTTCCGGCCTACTTTATCCACTAAAAGAACGGCGATGACGGTGAAAATCACTTCGACGACACCGACGATGCATGTCGTGATAAACCCCGCATTCTGTCCGAAGCCCATCATTTTGAAAATTTCCGGCCCGTAATACGTAATTGCGTTCATGCCGATGACCTGATTGAATAAAGCCAGCAGAATCCCGATCACAAGCGCTTTTCTCAGCCCCGGTTTAAACAGCTGAGACAATGACCCCATTTTTTCTAATTGCAAAGACGTTTCGATTTGTTTGATTTCTTCTTTCGCGGTCTGCTCGCCGTTAATGCGCGTCAGCACGGCGAGGGCTTCATTCCGGCGCCCCGCTTTCGCAAGCCAGCGCGGACTTTCCGGCACGATAAGCAGCACGATAAAAAAGATGACGGACGGAATCATGCCGTAAGCGAGCATCCACCGCCAGCCGGTGTGCACCCCCCATTCATACGAGCCGGACTGCTGGACGGCAAGGTTAATAAAATAAGTGCCGGATATCCCTAATATCGTAAACAGCTGATACAGTGAAGACAGACTGCCGCGTATGGCCGGCGGAGCGGCTTCGGTAATATACGTGACAGAAAGCGAGGAGCCCATGCCGATTCCCAGACCGCCGATGACTCTGGCGATCACTAAGGAAGACACACTTTGAGAAAGCGCAGAGACAACCGCTGACACCGCAAACAACAGCGCCGCTGCCATCAAAATCTTTCTCCGTCCGAAACGGTCACTCAAAAATCCGGAAATCCCGACGCCGAAAACACCGCCGATCATAATGCTTGAAATCACGAGCCCTTCCATAAAAGGACTTAAGCGGTACAAATCTTTCAGGAAACCGATGGCGCCGGAAATCACCGCCGTGTCATAACCGTACAAAAGCCCTCCCAGTCCGGCCGCGCATGAGATGAGAATGACAAACCACTTGGAATGCTGCCGAGTGACAGGTACATTTGAGCCAATTGGTGCCGGGTGATTCTTCATGAATTTTACCCTCCCGCGAAAAATAGAATAAAAACGCTTACAAAACAGAGTGCGGCGCTTGATGTTGCTTTGTTTTCTTCAGAACCGCCACATTTGTACGTACTTATAAAGAATTTTATCTAAAAATAAGGAAAATTAGTACGTACAAATAAAGAATAAGCAGTTTTTCATAATCTGTCAATTATTTTTACAGCTTGATGAAAGGGCTTACTATGTTATACTGGAATTTGTCCGTATACATTTTGGAGGAATTGATATGCTACCGAAATATGCTCAAGTAAAAGAAGAAATTTGTTCATGGCTGAATCAGGGAAAAATACAGCCGGACGAAAAGCTGCCTACGGAAAATGAGCTGATGCAGCAGTTCGGCGTCAGCCGCCATACCATCAGAAAGGCGATCGGAGATTTGGTCTCGCAAGGGCTGCTGTACAGCGTTCAGGGCGGAGGCACCTTTGTCGCTTCACGCACGGCGAAATCAGCCATGCATTCAAACAAAACGATCGGCGTCATTACAACGTACATATCAGACTATATTTTTCCGAGCATCATCAGGGGAATTGAATCTTATTTAAGCGAACAGGGCTATTCCATGCTGCTGACGAGCACCAACAACAATACAGAAAGTGAGCGGCGCGGCCTTGAAAACCTGCTGTCCAAAAATATAGACGGGCTGATTGTCGAGCCTACAAAAAGCGCGCTGCAGACGCCCAACATCGGCTACTATCTCAATCTGGAGAAAAACGGCATTCCGTTTGCCATGATTAACGCCTCTTATGCGGAGCTGGCCGCCCCGAGCTTTTCCGTCAATGATGTCAAAGGCGGCATGATGGCTTGCGAATACGTCATGTCCCTCGGCCACACGCACATTATGGGAATCTTTAAAGCGGATGACACGCAGGGCGTCAAACGGATGAACGGCTATCTTCAGGCGCATCGGGAGCGCGGGATTTTCCCGTCTCCGGACATGATCGTGACTTACACGACTGAGGAAAAAGAAACCGTGCTTCTCCAAAAAATTAAGCATACCCTTGAGCAAAACAGCGGATCATACCCGACGGCCATTCTTTGCTACAATGACGAAATTGCGCTGAAGACGATTAATCTTCTCAGGGAAATCGGGTTAAAGGTGCCTGATGACGTATCGGTCATGGGCTATGACGATTCACATTTCGCCCAGATTTCCGAGGTGAAACTCACCTCTGTCAAGCATCCGAAATCCATTATGGGGAAAGCGGCGGCAAAATATGTCATCGACTGCTTAGAACATAAAAAGCCGAAGAAGGATGACGTCGTGTATGAACCGGAACTCGTCATCCGGAATTCAGTCAAGCGGATCGGCGAATAAAAAAAGCAATGTGCGCGGCACATTGCTTTTTTTGCTCAGCTGTTTTTTAATTCGGCGATGATTTCAAATGATCTCATTCTGTCGGCATGCTCAAAGCTTTCTGAATTCACCATGATTTCATCCGCCTGTGTTGTCCGGATGAAGCTTTCCAGCTTTTCCTTCACACGCTCCGGTCCGCCGACGATCGTTGAACTGAGCTGATCATTGACCATCGCTTTTTCATACGGCGACCAGATTTGATCCATGTCTTCAACAGGAGGCTTCAGCTGGTTCGGCGTGCCGCGGACGAGGTCTAAAAATCTTTGATAATGCGATGTTGCCAGATGCTCCGCCTTTTCATCCGTATCGGCGGCAATGACGGTGACGCCGACCATCGCGTACGGTTGATCCAGTACGTCTGACGGACGGAAGGAGCTGCGGTACAGTTCAAGAGCGGGCACGGTATTTTTCGGTGAGAAGTGAGCCGCAAAGGCGAACGGAAGCCCGAGCTCTCCCGCAAGACGCGCGCTGAAGCCGCTTGAGCCCAAAAGCCAGATCGGCACGTCCAGCCCTTCGCCCGGAATGGCGCGGACTTGATTGCGCACATTGCCTGTCGGTTTGAAGTAATTTCTCAATTCTTCAAGCTGCTCCGGAAAATCTTCCCCGCTGTTTATGTTTCTTCGTAAGGCTCTCGCCGTTAATTGGTCGGTCCCCGGCGCGCGTCCGAGCCCCAGATCAATCCGCCCCGGATATAACGTTTCAAGGGTTCCGAACTGCTCCGCGATCACAAGTGAAGAATGATTCGGCAGCATAATACCCCCAGAACCGACGCGGATTTTTTTCGTGCCGCCGGCGATGTGGCCGATCAGCACCGCCGTTGCCGAGCTGGCGACGCCTTCTATATTATGATGCTCCGCAAGCCAATAGCGGTTATAGCCCCACTCCTCGGCGCGGCGCGCTAAATCCATGCTGTTGCGGAACGATTCAGCAACCGTTCCCCCCTGTACGACCGGCGATAAATTCAATACGGAAAACGCAGTATCTTTCAATGTATGTTCAGCCATCGTTTTCTCCTTTATGGTTTAGTGTAAGCAGATCTTAAACAAGGTCTCTACCACACACCTTACCACAGCTTTTCCCGTGAGTTAAACAATTTGATTCGATGATCTTCGAACAATCAGTCAGCGGTCGTCACTAGTGAACTCTGTATGAATGAATCTATTACATTCAGATATGACGAGCTTTTCATCCTATAAAAGTGAAAATCTATCGTTGAAAGAACAAACCCAATAATGTTAAGATATGTATGATATTGAATAGGAAGGAAGTCATAGTCTATATGCGCAAAAAAATCTTAATGGCACTCACAACAGCTTTACTGGCAGCAATCTTCTTTACAGGAAACACCGATAAGGCATATGCCGCAGACTTTTACTCCGGCACTGAGCAGAATTTAAATGTAAGCGGATTTACCGATGCCTCCTACTACACTAAAAAAGCGAAAAGTGTCGATTTTACTCTCAGTACAGCGTATCCGTCAGATCGAACTTTTAAAGGAAACCTATACTTACAGCGAAAGTCCGGAAAGAAATGGACGACTTGTAAAAAAACAACCTTTTCTTTCTCAGTAAGGGTGACTAAGTCATTCTCTTTAAAAGGATGCAAGACAGGTTATTATCGTGTCAAAGCTACGTTCAGCGGTTCAAAACTTGTCAATACGACTAACTCTTTTAAAATTAACCGATAAGATTCAGGGCCCTATGATGATTAGGGTCTTTTTTTATTCGTTCTTTGTGAGTTCCTGTGCGATTTGAATAAAAAGTTTTGCCGCCAATGAAGCCTCCTTTATAGAAGGAACGGCAAGCAGAACATCACGGTACACCGCCTGATTGAGTTCCCTTGTCACGACATTTTCCGGCAGCGATATTCCCGACATAGACATTTGTGATAATATCGCAATTCCCAGTCCCTCTTTGATCATGCTGATGGACGTATTGACGTTGTAAACAGTGAATGCGGCAGTCAGTTCAGATCCTGCCTCCTTAAACATATCAATAAACGGTGATTCGTATCCTCCGTCACAGATGATCATCGGCTGGCGGTCAAGATCTTTCAGAGTGATTGACTCACAGTTGCAAAGCGGGTGATCATTTCTAAGCACGACGGCCATTTTATCTTTTTTCAGCGGCAGATATTCCATGTCTTCCGTAGGAAAAAGAGTGATACCCACATCTATTACCCGGGAGCGGAGCCATTCCTTTACTTCGTTAACCGTTCCTTCATGAAGCACCAACTCAAGCTTCGGATACCGTTTTTTAAACACGCTGATCAGCTTTGGAATGAAATAAGCGGAAGCGGCCGGAAATGTGCCGATGTGAATCGTTCCCTGTTCAAGCCCTCTTTCCGCTGCCGCCAGCTGCTCGGCTTTTTCTATGCCTTTGAGCACCTCTCTGATATGGACGAGAATTTTTCCGCCCGTGTCCGTGAGCCTTACGCCGTTGCGGCGCTCGCGGACGATCAGCTTGATGCCGAGCTCTGACTCAAGCGCAGAGATGGCATGGCTGACGGCGGGCTGCGTCATATTCAGCGCCTGCCCCGCTTTTGTAAAGCTTCCCGTTTCAGCGATTTGAACAAAAACCCGCAGTTGTGTAATCGTCATAACGTTTTACTTATGCTCCTTATAAAAAAGATTCATTTTATTTATCTTACTGATTACCGTATCATATGATGGAATTGTTCTACAAGGAGTGAACGACGTGAAACAGCTTTCGAAAATACAGACGGCTCTTATGCTGGCGTTTCTAGTCACGGTATGGGGAATTAACTGGCCGCTGACAAAGGCCGCGCTTGCCTATTCGCCGCCCCTTCTGTTTGCCGGAATCCGCACGCTGATCGGCGGACTTCTATTATTAATGGTTGCGCTGCCCCGTTTTAAAAAGCTGCGTTTTAAAGAAACGTGGCCGATCTATCTTATTTCTGCCATTTTAAATATTACTTTATTTTACGGCCTGCAAACGGTCGGCTTGAATTACCTGCCTGCCGGCTTATTTTCAGCCATCGTGTTTTTCCAGCCGGTGTTAATGGGCGTTTTTTCTTGGCTGTGGCTCGGGGAATCGATGTATCCTTTAAAAATAGCCGGTCTTATTCTGGGCTTTGCCGGTGTCGCCGTCATCAGCGCAGCCGGTTTCGGAGGCCATATTTCCATCGCCGGCATTCTTTTGGCCTTAGGCTCCGCGGTCAGCTGGGCGCTCGGCACGGTATATGTGAAAAGAACGGGCGGACGCGCGGATTCTATCTGGATGGTCGCTCTTCAGCTTCTGATCGGCGGCGTGCTGCTTGTCAGCTCCGGCCATTTTTCAGAAAGCTTTTCAGCGATTCAATGGAAAGCTCCGTTCATTCTGAGCCTTCTGTTCATTTCAGTTTTTGTTATCGCGCTCGGCTGGCTCGCCTTTTTTACGCTTGTCGGTTCAGGGGAAGCAAGCAAGGTCGCCTCTTACACCTTCCTGATCCCGCTCATATCCATTACCGTCAGCTCGATATTCCTGCATGAGCCGCTGACCGTCAGCCTTTTAGCCGGACTGCTTCTGATCGTCACAAGCATTTGTTTTGTGAATATAACACCGAAGAAACTGAAAACACCTGCTCTGGCCGCAGAAAAAAAGGCCGTTCATTAAAAAAACTCTTGCCGCGGGGCAAGAGTTTTTTTATTTATTGACGTCTCCCTTTCACGAGATACGCAGCCGTAATGAGGAGATAGATGGCCGCAGTGATGCATGTAATGACGATGGATGTCGTGGCAATCACGCCGACCAAGATGGCCAAAAGCGCAAGCACCGCGAACCATGTCGTGTACGGGAACCATTTGACGTAATAAGCCGGTTGTTCTGTTGAATGTTTTCTTGATTTCAAATGGGCGAATCCGATAATCAGCCAGATGAACAGCACGGTATAGCCGAGGGAACCCATCAAATAATTAAACGTCTGGCTTCCTGCGAATAAAGAAATCAGGACGCCTACATATAAAAATGACGTACAAGTCAGAATCGCATAAACGGGAACCTTTTTCTTCGACAGTTTTGAAAAGATTTTCGGCACCCGGCCGTCAGAAGCCTGTGTAAACAAGACGCGGGATGATCCGTACAGTCCCGAGTTCATAGACGAGATAATCGCAAGAAGAATGACGGCATTCATAATATGGTCGGCACCCGGAATCCCTATCATCTTAAATACTATGACAAACGGGCTTTCCGGAACGCTGTTGACTTGATTCCAAGGAATCAGGCTGACGATGATGAAAAACGGCAGCAAGTAAAAAGCGACAATCCGCGTTAACGTGCTTCGGACAGCTTTCGGGATCACCTTTTCGGGATTTTTTGTCTCCGCCAGCGTGACGCCGATGATTTCCGTTCCGCCGTATGAGTAGATCACGACGAGCATCGCCGTAATGACGCCCCCCGCTCCATGCGGGAAAAACCCTCCGTGATCCGTTAAATGAGACAGCCCCGGCGCCGTGTGATTGCCGAATGAGAAAAATAATAGCAGAATCCCGCATAAAATAAAGATGACAATCACTGTAATTTTAATGAGCGCGAGCCAGTACTCCGTCTCGGCAAACAGTTTCACAGAAAGCATGTTTACGACCGTCACCACAATGGAAATGATCAAAGCCAATATCCATATCGGACATTCCGGCAGCCAATATTGAATGAAAATGGCGGCTACGACCGCCTCCGCGGCAATATTGAGCACCCACATTTTCCAATAGATCCAGTCTAAAAAGTATGCAGCGTACGACCCGAGAGACTGCTGAACCAAATCACGGAACGTCCTTGCATGTTTGTTTCTGACTGCCATTTCGGCCAGCCCCTGCATAATAAACAGCAGAATGATTCCGCCGAGGAGGTAGGCCAATAACACGGATGGCCCCGCTTCATCAATCGCCGTGCTGCTGCCTTTAAAGAGCCCGGCCCCGATTGCGCCTCCAAGCGCCATCATCATAATGTGTCTGGACGACATCGTCCGTTTTAATGTTTGCTTGTCCTTTTCCATCTATCACACGCCCTCTCGCAAAAAGTGTTCATCACATAAAAAAGCACGCCGCCTCTTTGGGAAAAGAGACGGCGTGCCTCAGGCAGCCGCGGTACCACTCTTGTTGATCCCGAATATCCGGAATCCAGCTTAAAAACCTTTTAACGAAGGTCAGCCGTTAGGACATAGGGAATATTCCGACAATTCCGTTCCGCCCTGCCACTTCCGGGCGAGTTCAAAGAACAATCAGTCCGCGTTGCACCAACCCGCGGCTCTCTTTTTCTGACTGGATTCTTTTACTGCTCCCGTTCACAGTGTTTTATGTTAAATGAATCTCTTGAGTTTTTATTTTCTGAATATAGTAACATAATATACAGTCTTCTATTTTCAAAGTCAATACTAATTTTTGCCGCTGGTTTTCTTATCACCTATTTAAGACATTTTGACTGACCATGTTTATATTCATATGCGGGGTGAGCCGGCCCCTAATATGGCGTAATCAGCACTTTATATATATTGTTCAAACAGAAATTCCGAAAAGCTTCTACGATTCCATGAAGCCCTTCAGTTTTATAGATGAAACGAAAAAAAGAGCTCATTTCAAAGCGCCTGCCCCAGAGCTGATTCTGCGCTAAGCAAAAAAGACCACCATAAAGTGGTCTTTTTAAGTTGACTTTCTTTTAATAAGTTTTAGGTTCAACTTATTTATATTGGGGACATCTTTGTTATTCATTAAGTTATATAATAAATTTGCTGCTGTTTGTCCCAACTCTTTAATCGGTTGATGTATCGTTGAAAGTTCTATTACCTTAGATATCGGCTGATTATCAAATCCTATAATCGCCAGTTCTTCAGGTATTCGTATTCCCTGTCTTTTCGCTTCATAAATGATCCCTGCCGCAACATAATCACTTCCTACAACCATTGCCTCAGGACGAGGTGACTTATTTAGTAATAATTTTGCTATTTCTATACCATTTTCAATAGTGTACTGTTCCTCAAAGTACCAATTATCACTCCATTTCAATCCGTATTCATTTTGAAAGTGAAAAAATGATTTTTTTCTGCTTATGCCAACACCGCTCTTAGGATTTCCTATACATAGACCAATGGATTGATGTCCTTGATTTCGCAGATGATCAATTGCCATTTTGATTCCTGACTCATGATTAATAAATATATGTGCAACCTGTTTGCTTGCAGAAGCTTCACAGGAAACAATATTGCCAAACCCAGATATCTCGTCGAGTACGTGATGGGGGCTTACACAGGATCCCAAAATAAGACCGTCAATAAGTTTGTATTTCAATCTGTTAAAAAACTCCATTTCTTGTTCAGGATCGTTATTTGATTGGTGCACAAGCAAACTGTAATTATGTTTATTACACTCTTCGCCTATTCCGGCAATCAGTTTACTGAAAAACGGATGGTTGATTTTAGGAACAATGACTCCGAATACATTTGTCTTCCCCCTGGATAGGTTAATCGCGTTGAAATTTGGTACATAATTTAATTCCTTCATAGCTTTTAACACAGCGTCCCGCTTCTCAGGTTTTACATAAGGATGATTATTGAGAACTCTAGAAACTGTTGTCCGGGAAACGTTCGCTTTCTTTGCTATCTCTGTAATGTTTGTCATTACTGTTACTCCTTCTTAGACAGCGTTATCAGGATTTCACACTGAATAACACAAGGGGAAAAAAAGCATTTAAATAATAGTTTTATCATGGCCTGCATGAATATGTGCGCCTTCCTGTCCCACACTATAAATAGAACGGGGCTTCCCCATCTTGTGTAATAGTTTGTCAAATAAACCTACTAATATCCCCAGACATAGCAGCACAATGATGGTTCCTATCCCAATCGGCCCCTGAAGAATGATTGCAAGCACAAAAGCTAAAGCTTCCCCTATCGTCTTTGTAATATTAATACCCCAACCTGTACGTTCAGTAATAGCCAACATTAATTCATCATTCGGTATCGAAGGAAAAGATGCTCTTAAATAAATAGCGATTCCCATAGCCAATATACACAACCCTATCAAAAATAAACTCCATTGAAGAATTACAGAATCTGTTTTTAAGAACGAAAGAACCTTTAAGTTTAAAAGGTCAACAAAACTTCCAATAATAAAAATCGGAATAAAACCGGCTAGATTAGGAAACCGCATTTTTATGAGGCTGTTTATAAAGATAAGGATTCCTCCGACAATGAAAACCCATGACCCGATTGTAAGGCCAATTATTTCTGATAAAGCCACGTTTAGAGCATCCCAGGGGGCAATCCCGGTATTAGATTTAATCATACATACAACCCCTATGGATAAAATAAACAATCCGGCAATATAGATTAAACATCTTTTCACAAAATGGCTCATGGCTGTATACTCCGCGGTTTAGGGTCTTCTTCTTTCGTCAGAATGTAATGATCAAAAGCATAAGATACACCACACTCATCATTCGATAACGTTTTAAAAGCAGCCAATTGAATAAGCTTCTTATCTGCATTCCCCATGGCTATCCCTATTCCTGCTGCCTGAAACATAGGCAGATCATTTAAATTATCACCTATTGCGATTGCATTCCGCGCATCCGTTCCATAATGTTCACAAAGTTTATTTAATGACGCTCCTTTATCTACTCCTGCACTTGTGATTTCAAGATTGAATGCTCCTGAACTCGTTACGGCACACTCCTTCAGTTGTCCAAAATATTCTTTAGCTTTTTTTAATTTTCTTTGGTTTGGCGAAACGATCATACATTTTATGACATACCGATAATCGATAGGGTCAATTGTACCCGGTATTTCCTCTAACCCGTATTGATGGATTTGAGCTTTAATAGAATTCCAAAATACTTCTTGATTAAAATGAGGTTCTTCCATTACTGTATTGTAAAGTTCTTTTTCAAGCTGCTGAATTCCTTGATTTGATACGGCAATTTTGTCAGATAAATAGAGCTGATAATAGATTTCTTCTTTATTTAACCAAGTGATGATAGGTTGGATTACATCTGAATCCATAAAATGTTCGAATATTACCTGATTTCCCACATCAATTTGAGCGCCGTTTGAAGCAATAATCGGAAAATCCAAATCATATTTATTGATGATGTGTTTTGCATCAAATAAAGCTCTCCCTGTAGCGATTGTTACAAGATGACCTTGTTTTTGTCCAAGCTTTAAAGCTCTTACATCTTGTTCTTGGATAGTTAAGTTCTCTGATAACAGCGTGCCATCTAAGTCAATTGCAATTACTTTCATGTGAATTTCCTCCTCAGAGTTTAAAAATCATTGAAAGTATAATGTATGGTACGCGTTTCAGAGCAATTAGATTATTATATTAATTTGAAGTTTTTCTCCAGAAACTGATTAGGCCTGTGTTTCTCAAGTGTTCTCCTGCTTAATAATCCTTCTCTTTTGATCAATCCAGTTAATAAAGAACTGACTGCTAATGGCGGAACACTAATTTGAAGAAATTCATCCGGAACTTCAAGCGCCGGCAACTCACTAGAAACTGAACTGTAACAGGACAGCTTACACTTATGGCCGGCGAATTGGGCACCGGCACTTTTCAGAGAACGATCACTTTTTGTGAAAATCGGATGTATGAAGTTTCATTGAGGCGGTGTCCCCGATATACTTTTCTCTTTTCTTTCATTTGCGGTAAAGAAAACAAAACCTGATTCCCTTATGACAGAACTTGCTTTATCATAAAAGTATGCGTTTACATTCGAGTAGGGAGGTTATAGCATGACCCCTGTGAATTCAAGCAGCATCGGGAAGATTCAGGCGGCCAGCAAAGGTTTGTCGCCAAAATTGAGAGCGATTGCAGACCATATCGTGAAGGAACCGAAAGACGTGATTCACCTTTCCATCATTCAGCTGGCGGAAAAAACGAAAAGCTCTGAAGCGACGATTTTCAGGCTGTGCAAACGGCTCGGTTTTTCCGGCTATCAGGATTTAAAAATCGCGCTTGCTCAGGAGATCGTTCAGGAGCCGGTGCAGCACATTCATGAAGAAATGAGCCCCGACGACGATATCGAAGTCATCATCCGGAAAGTTTTCCGCACAAACATTTCCGGGCTGACCGATACCTTTCAATTATTAGATCCGGCCGATGTTGAAAAAGCGGTAGAAATGATCCACCGCGCAGACAGAATCGAATTTTACGGAAACGGCGGTTCCGGGCTGATCGCCACAGACGCGTATCATAAATTTATGCGTACGGGTATAAATTGCATCGCGCACACGGATTCTCACTTTCAGGCGATGTCAGCGGGTCTTCTCGGTCCCGATAGCGCAGTCATCGGCATTTCTCATTCGGGAAGCAACAAGGACGTGCTCGACGCGGTGAAAACGGCCAAATCGCTCGGCGCCGGCACGATCGGCATTACTAGCTACCAAAAGTCGCCGCTCACCCAGATTTCCGACGTGGTGCTGTATACGTCAACAAGGGAAACGGCTTTCAGAACGGAAGCGATGTCCGCAAGGCTTGCCCAGCTGTCGGTCATTGATACACTGTATTTCGCCACGGCCCGGCTGCGGCAGGAGAAAACGCTCGCCAACTTGCAGCAAATCAGAAAAATGATCGCGCACAAACGTTTGTAATATTTATTTTTCAAAAGAGAAAATGCCGATACAGCGGGAATTGAGGCAATTTTATGAAAAAATTTTTCTTCTTCATCGTTGATTTATAAAAAAATTATTCCTATAATTGACTTTGTAAGGGCATACATTATCAATCTATCTTATTATTCAATCAGATTAGGCGGGATATATTATGAAGGAAACCCAAGCTGTTATCGGTCTGGATATCGGCACGACCAGTACGAAAGCCGTTCTGTTCGGACCAAGAGGCAAAGTGTTAGCCAAGCATTCGGTTCACTATGATTTAATACAGCCAAAGCCGGCATGGGCCGAGCAGGATCCTGAGCACATTTTGGAAGCGGTGATCGGAAGCATCAGGGACGCCGTCACAAAGGCCGGACTGAGCCCTGACAATCTGCTTGCAATCGGCATCAGCACCGCCATGCACTCATTGATAGCTGTCGATCAAAACGGCGGCCTGCTGACCAAAAGCATCATTTGGGCGGACAACCGCAGCGCCGAGCAATCAAAACGGATTTTAAAAGAGATGAACGGTTTTGATATTTATAAAAGAACGGGTACGCCGATTCACCCGATGTCTCCGCTTTCCAAAATTGTGTGGATGAAAGAACAGGACAAGGAGACATTCGCGAAAACCGCCAAATTCATCAGTATTAAAGAATATATTCTGCACGAGTTTTTCGGAACTTATGTCGTCGATTATTCGATCGCTTCGGCAACGGGGCTGTTCCGTTTAGATACGCTTTCCTGGGATGAAGAAGCGCTCCGGATTGCCGGAATCCGGGAAGATCAGCTGTCGGACATCGTGCCGACCACTCATCAGCTGCGCGGCCTTGCGCCGGAAATCGCTGCACGGATGGGCATTCATGCGGATACACCGTTTATTATCGGCGCAAATGACGGCGTGCTCGCCAACCTTGGAGTCGGCGCGATCGGCAAAGGCGAAGTGGCCGTTACGATCGGAACAAGCGGAGCCGTGCGTTCGGTGACGGATGCGCCGATTACGGATGAAAAAGCGCGGACATTCTGTTACGCGCTGACTGACAAGCATTGGGTCATCGGAGGCCCGACGAATAACGGAGGCATTATGCTGCGCTGGCTTCGAGACGAATTCGCTTCTCCGGAAGTCGAAACGGCGAAGCGGCTCGGCATTGATCCGTACGATTTAATGATTGATATCGCTGATAAAGTGCCCGCAGGCTCTGAGGGATTGCTGTTTCTGCCGTTTTTATCAGGGGAGCGCGCGCCGTTTTGGAATCCGAATGCCCGCGGAACGTTTTTCGGCATCAGCCTCCGCCATAAACGGGAGCATTTTATCAGAGCGGTGCTGGAAGGCGTCATCATGAGCGTCTTTTCAATCGGTGTCGCACTGAGAGATTTGGCGGGCCCTGCAAAAGACGTGCGGGCTTCGGGAGGATTTGCGAGATCACCGCTTTGGAGGCAGATTTTGTCCGATACGATGGGACGGGAAGTCCTCGTTCCGGAAAGTTACGAAGCCTCGGCGCTCGGAGCTGCCGTTCTCGCTTTGCACAGCCTTGGCGAAATGGAACGGATCGAGGATGTTCAGGACTGGATCAGAATTTCTCACCGCCATGAACCGAACGTCAAAAACAGCGAAACATATATTGAGCTGTTTTACTTATACGAGCGGCTGTATGACAAGCTCAAAGATGAATTTGACGTCATCAGTGAATTTCAGCTCAAACAAAGCCGTTAATTCTTCTTTGAAAGGGTGAAAAGGTCATGTTACTGTTTATTGTCATTGCCGCTATTATCGTTTTACTCTTATTGATTACGGTCGCTAAATTAAATCCGTTTATCAGTCTGCTGATTACATCCATCCTTGTCGGTTTCGCAACGGGCATGAATCTGCCGGACATTATCGCTTCGATGAAAACCGGGCTCGGCAATACGCTGTCGCTGCTTGCGATCGTGCTGGCCCTCGGTACGATGCTCGGAAAAATGATGGCTGAATCAGGCGGTGCGGAGCGTATCGCCCACACCCTGATCGGCCGCTTCGGCAAAAAGAAAGTGCATTGGGCGATGATGGCCGTCGCTTTTATCGTCGGCATCCCGGTCTTTTTCCAGGTCGGCTTCGTCCTGCTCGTGCCGCTTTTGTTTACGATTGCAATTGAAACCGGGGTTTCATTAGTGACGATCGGGATTCCGCTCCTTGCGGGGCTTTCCGTCGTGCACGGATTGGTTCCGCCCCACCCGGCGGCGATGGCAGCTGTCGGCATTTATCACGCCAATGTCGGAAAAACGATTTTGTTTTCTTTAATCGTCGGCATTCCGACTGCCATCATCGCCGGGCCGCTTTACGGAAAATGGATTGGTAAGCGCATTCATAAACCCGTTCCCGAACTGTTGAAAAAACAATTTATTGAACGGAATGAAAAACGCAAGCTTCCGGGATTCGCAAATACATTGTTTACGATATTGGTACCGGTGATCCTGATGCTTATGGCAACGCTTGCCGAAATTGCGCTTCCGGAAAAAAGCACGCTCTATGAAACTTTTAAATTTATCGGCGACCCTGTCACGGCGCTTTTGATCGCCACGGTTTACTCCTTTTTCAGCCTTGGTTTTTATCAGGGCTTTGACAGAGAAAGCATTTTAAAATTCAGCAATGACTGTCTCGGGCCGATCGCTTCCATTCTGCTTGTGATCGGAGCCGGCGGCGCTTTTAACAACGTCCTGATTGATTCAGGCGTCGGCACGTATATCGCTGACATGGCGAAACACTCAAGCTTCTCTCCCGTTCTTTTAAGCTGGACGATCGCGGCGGTCATCCGTGTCGCCACAGGTTCAGCGACTGTCGCCATGATGACGGCGGCCGGCATTGTTGCTCCGATTGCATCTGTCATGCCGGGCGTCAGCAGCGAGCTTCTCGTTTTGGCAACGGGAGCAGGCTCTTTGATTCTGTCACATGTCAATGACTCCGGTTTCTGGCTCATTAAAGAGTATTTCGGAATGACGGTAAAAGAAACGTTCCTGACATGGACGGCGATGGAAACGATTATTTCTGTCAGTGCGATCTGTTTTATCATGATCATTAACGCGTTTATATAAAAACAAACCCCGGCCGCATGAAGTGACCCCTGTCAAGCAGACAGTGTTAAAAAAACACGAAGCAGCCTGAGTCCTGTATTGATATGGGCTCAGGTTGTTTCACTTCTTTTGGAACCGTTGATGGTTGTAAAAATAAATATATTTACATACTGCTTCTTGAACTGCTTCAGCTGTCTGATAACCCATCCTATCATTTAGGTGAAGATCAACAACTTTTTTCTTAAAGTGAAGATCATAAGTTTTACGTGTTTTCCCCATAAAAAATCCCCCCCATTGCAGACAGATCAGTATGCTTTCTATTTTTTCTGTCTGCTATGAGGGGATCATATCAATATGAGCTGGGCTCCTCTTTCTTTAACGAAACAAAAGAACAGCTAATATCCCTAGATTAATTATTCCTAAAAGGAAGGAAACGACGGCTATCCCTTTGTTTTTCTGCATAAAATAAAGACCGTTTATAACTAAGATACAGCTGATCAAAGCATCAAATAATCGGAGAGCCATAACGTTAAAATCAACTTCCGACTCAAAAAAGCTAAATATCGATACTGCTATTAAAAAGATTACTGATACTGTGATATAAATCAACCAGTCCCTAGATGCATTGATCTTTTCAGTTTCTTTTTGAATACTGTTCATAAGTTGTTCAAAACCACCTTATAACAATATTTCCTAAATCTTATAATATTCGCCTAATCATTTTCAATGCATCGTTATAATGGTAAAAAAGAGGGGTATTTCTTCCCCCTCTCCTTAATTATCCGCAAATTAATTTTATTGCTTTGCTTTTTGAGTTGTGCTTGTTCATTTCTCTGGCGATTGTCTGATAACCCATCCCATCATTTAGGTGAAGATCAACAACTTTTTTCTTAAAGTGAATATCATAAGTTTTACGTATTTTCCCCATAAAAAATCCCCTTCATTGCAGACAGATCAGTATGCTTTCTTTTTTCTGTCTGCTATGAGGGGATCATATCAGAAAACCGGGGTTTGTTTTTTTATCGGTCATTCACAAGGATATAAGCGGCTTTAACGGGTCCGTGGACGCCGACAACCAAATCCATTTCGATATCGGCCGAGTTGCTCGGTCCAGTAATATAGTTGATGCAGGAAGGAACGGTGACGCCGTCTCTGATCTGCTGTTTCAGTATATCGCTGGCCTGTGTCATTCTCGGCACAATGGAAGATTTCGGGATGATTGCGATATAGGTGGTCGGAAGCAGGCTGACAGAACGGCCGGCATGCTCTGACGCATACAAAACGACGGTGGCTGATTCCGCAAGCGTGATCTCGCTGAATGTAATGCCCACATTCGCTTGTTCCGCTTTTTCAATATTTTTCGCTCCTTGTTCCGCGTCCCATTCCCAAACGGGAATCCCTTCGTCCGGCCACTCTTCTGTCATAAGGGTCTGCAAGCCGTACGTTTCAAACCGGCTGTCCTTCGGAATGATGACAGGCCCTCCTTCAAAGCGGTTCACCTGCGTGCGCAAAGCGTCGTAAAGCCCGGCTGCATCCGTTTCGATCAGTTCGGTATGAATGTTGACGCAGTGGTCTTTCAGCATCGTGACAAGATCGTCTTCCGTACAGTCCGCATGCGTTTGATATTGTGGCTGATACTTCCATTCAGGCAGGGACACGCCTGATTTCCTGCGCTCTCTGCCCAGACTTTCGGCGATCCGGTTTAAAAAGGATTCCTGATGTGTAACCGTCCCTTTCATCATCATTCTTCCCCCTTTTGTTTTTCCCGGTCTTTAAACCAATCTCTGAACCTCGATTTATGCGGCGCCGGGAAATCCCGTATTGCCGTCCATTCTTTTAACGGCCCCGGCCCTTTTGATATTTTGTCATCTTCCGTAAACGGCGTCATGGCGGCAGGCGCCCATTTCGATCCCATTTTATAAAGGGACGGGGATGACGAGCCGAGCCCGAAGGCTTTCATCGCCAGTTTTTCGCTGATCGGCGCTTTGCCCTCTTTTTCCACGATGTTCTGCCGATGCTTGAGCAGCAGCTCGTGCAGCGGAATTTTGACGGGACATGCTTCCGTACAGGCCGCACATAAGGAAGATGCGTACGGGAGCTCCTTGTATTCGTCATATCCGCCGAGAAGAGGCGATAAGACGGCGCCGATCGGACCCGAATAGATGGACCCGTACGAGTGTCCGCCGACATGCCGGTACACGGGACAGACGTTGATGCAGGCGGCGCAGCGGATACATTGCAGCACCGATTGGAATTCCGTGCCGAGTATGCGGGAACGCCCGTTGTCCACAACCACGAGGTGGAATTCCTCAGGCCCGTCAGCTTCTCCTTGCTGACGAGGTCCCGTCAGCGCCGTAATGTAACTTGTAAGCCGCTGGCCGACGGCGCTTCTCGTCAGCATGCTGACAAGCACTTCAAACTCAGAAAATGAAGGAACGATCCGCTCCATTCCCATCACGGTGATCTGCGTCTTCGGCAGCGCGGACACAAGGCGGCCGTTTCCTTCGTTCGTCACGAGACTGACCGATCCGGTATCCGCGATTGCAAAGTTGCAGCCTGTAATGCCGACATCCGCTTCGAGAAATTTTTTCCGGAGAACGCTGCGCGCGTGCATAACGAGCTCTTCCGGTTTTTCCGTCTGTTTATATTCGAGTCTCTCTTTAAACACGTCACGGATCTGCTCTTTGTTTTTGTGAAGAGCGGGAGCAACGATATGTGACGGCGGATCGTGGTCGTCAATCTGGAGAATGTATTCGCCGAGATCCGTTTCTGTGACTTCACAGCCCTCTTCCTCAAGCACTTCGTTCATATTGATTTCTTCTGTCACCATGGATTTGGATTTTACGATTTTTTTGGCGTTTTTCTGCCGGATGACATCGCGGATATAGGAGGACGCTTCTTCCGCCGTTTCGGCGAAAAAGACATGTCCGCCTCTGTTGGCGACGTTTTCGGCGAGCTGTTCCAAATAGAAATCAAGATTGTCCAGCACATGCTGTCTGATTTCTTCCGCATGGGAACGCCAATCCTCCCAGTTTCCCAATTCTTCGGCCGCCTGAAGCCTTCTTGTCCTGAGCCGTTCCTGCGCTCCGGAGACGGCTCCTCTCATAAACTCATTATCTATTCCTTCTGATACCCGCTCTTTAAAAGCGGCGGTACCGATTTTCATCGCCATGATTTTCCCCCCTTGTTGTTTCTCGTCTTATCTGCTGTTCAGCACTTCGGCGATGTGCATGACTCTGACGTTTTTATCCTTACGGTCAAGACGCCCTCCGATATTCATCAGACATCCGCAATCCGCCCCGATCAGCACCTCGGCCTCCGTGTCTTCCACGCAGGCGACCTTCTCATCCACCATTTGTTCAGAGATTTGCGCCATTTTCACAGAAAACGTTCCTCCGAATCCGCAGCATTGATGTTTTCCGGGAAGCGCGGTCAGCTCGAGCCCCTTGACATGGCGCAAAAGCTTCATCGGCTCCTCCGACACGCCGAGCAGCCTCGTCATGTGGCACGATGTATGGACTGTCGCTTTTTTTTGCAGCACCGCCCCGACATCCTCCACCCCGAGAACGTTGACGATAAAATCTGTTAACTCATATGTTTTGTCCGCAAGCTGCTGCGCTTTTGCCGCCCACTTCGGATCGTCCTGAAACAGATGCGGATATTCACGGAACATCGTCGTACAGGAACCTGACGGACTGACGACGTACTCCGCTTCTTCAAACGCGGCAATCATCCGCTTCATCGCTTTTTTCGCATCCGTCACATACCCGCTGTTGTATGCGGGCTGCCCGCAGCAGATCTGCCCCTCGGGAAAATCCACCTCACACCCGAGCCGTTCCAGCACCTCAACCGTCGCCTTTCCGACATTGGTCTGGAACATATCCACAAGGCACGTGACAAATAATGAGACTTTCATGATGAACCCCTCTTTCATCCTCAATATGTGATCCGGTCATCTGATGACCTGTTTTTAGGAAAAGCTCTATGAATATCCTACACTATTCTGAATATGGATTGGAAGGTTTTTCTGAAAAATCCTTTCGTCCGATGCGCTGAAGGGGACAAAAAAAAGAGAAGCCCGAAAGCTCCTCAAGCTGCTCTACATCCCGTTTTCCAGCAGACGTCCCAGTTTTTGCACACCCTCTTTTATCGCGGCTTTACCGGCATAACTGAACGACAGGCGGAGATATTCCGCACCGTCTTCATGATGCAGAAAAAAATATTTACCGGGTACATAGGAAACGCCGTGAGAAAGAGCCCTCGCCAGCATTGCGGATGTATCCGCTCCCGGCGCTTTCACCCATACAAAGTAACCGCCTTCAGGCACGTGCCAGGATGCGGATTTCGGAAGATATCTCTCTGATGCGGCGAGCAAAACGTCACGTTTGCTTTGATATGCTTCCCGCAAGACGGCGAGCCGTTTTTCAACATTCGTTTGTTCCAGATAGACGGCGGTCACCGCTTGGGAAAACGGGTGGCCTAAGTCTTTTTTTAACCATGACAATGCCGTGATGAATGCGGCGTCCCCTGCAATCCAGCCGATCCTCATACCCGGGGCGATGACTTTTGATAATGAACCGGCGTACAGCACCCGGCCGTTTTGATCCATGGCTTTTAAGGGCGGCGGAATATCGGTGAATCCGAGCTCGCCGTATGCATCATCCTCCAAGATGAGAAAATCATACGCTTCGGCAAGCTGAAGCAGGCGGGTTCTCCGCTTCGCTGACATTACGGTTCCCGCAGGATTCTGAAAAGCGGGTATCGTGTAGAGAAGACGGGGAAGCAGAAGCCCTTTTCGTTTTCTTTCCTCAAGCATGAGCGCTAATGTTTCTGTTTGCAGGCCCTCTTGATCTGTCGGAATGCTCATGATATGCGGTGTGTAATTTTTAAAAATCTCGAGCGCTTCCATGTAGACCGGAGCTTCAACGGCAGCGGCGGTTTGTTCATCGAGGAAAACCCGTGCAGCCAGATCTATCGCCTGACAGGCGCCTGACGTCACGAGCAGCTCATCGTCCCGACAGTGAATGCCACGGGTGGCTGCCCGTTCTTGAATCTGCTTTTTTAAAACGGCCGTCCTCGGGCTTCCCATATAATGCAGCGGCAGATCGCGCTCCTCATCCAGAAGGCGGGCGGCGGCTTCTTTCAGCTCCTTATCAGGAACGAGTGCGGGATTGGGATAGCCGGAATGCAGGGGGATGCACGCTTTCGGAACTGCCGGCATCCATTCCCCGGGAGGATCGTTTGTCAGAGCTTTCTTTACATGGTCAGAAAAAAAAGATTCGGCCTGCATGTGATGTTATCCCCTTTCACAAGTCAGCTTCTATACATTTTCTTCAAAATAAGCCCCCAGCACTTCTTCCACATTCGTCAGGTGCGCGGTCATCGCGGCTTCCGCTTCATCCGCGTCTCCGGCGGCGACGGCGCTGTAAATGCGTTCATGCTCTTCATACAATCGCTGCACGCTCGTTCGTTTAGAAAACAGCCAAATTTTTCTCGTTTCTCTCATCGTTTCCAAAAGAAGCGCGGAGACATGATTCATGAGATGCTTGAGCAGCCCGTTTTGTGATGCTTCCGCCAGCGCCATGTGAAAGGAGAAATCAGCTTTTTCGCCCAATTCTTCGTCTCCGTCAATGTCTTTCATCTCCATGAGAGCTTGGCGGATTTTTTGTAAATCATCTTCGGTGCGTTTTTCAGCGGCCATGGCGGCGACGCCGAGTTCAAGCAGCTTTCTGACTTCGAGCAGCTGTTTGACATCCTCTTTTTTCATCAAGAGGGCGGAAGAAAGCGGCTGGGAAACATGAGACGGCTCAAATTCTCTTATGTATGTGCCTTCTCCCTGCTTCATGTCGACGAGCCCCATCGCTTTCAAAGCCGACAGCGCTTCTCTGACCGCCGAGCGGCTGACCTGAAAACTCTCAGAAAGCGCCTGAACGGAATCAAGCTTTTCACCCGGCTTAAGCTCGCCCGCTTTTATCTTCTCCAGCAATGCGTCAGCGACTTCCTCGTAGATTTTTTTCGTTTTAATTTGTTTATATTTCAACGCGATCACCCCGTCACTTGTGAATCTTGATGTTTATCGTCTATTATACTTCTTTTTTTGTATTGCCGACAGGTTCAGACAATTTGTTCAAGAAAAGTATTGTACTTTCAAAACTTTCAAAATATAATGCTAATTAACCCGGTCATCAGATGACCTTATCATAAAAAGTAATCGCTTACATGACATAAGGAGGGGTTTTTTAGGGATGCAATGGACACAGGGGTACGCTCCTTTAGGGGGAAATTTGCTTTTATCGGCAGCTTGCGCGCTCGTGCCGATTATCTTCTTTTTTTGGGCGCTTGCGGTGAAACGGATGAAGGGGTACATAGCGGGGCTTTTAACATTAGCCGTTTCACTTTTAATCGCTGTATTTGTTTACGGCATGCCGGCGGAAAAAGCGGTGATGTCGGCTTCTCAAGGAGCGGTGTACGGGCTGCTTCCGATCGGCTGGATTATCGTCACATCGGTCTTTCTGTATAAAATCACCGTGAAAACGGGACAGTTTGAGATTATCCGGAGTTCGGTGCTGTCAATTACAGATGACCGGCGTTTGCAGGCGCTGCTCATCGCCTTTTCATTCGGGGCGTTTTTAGAAGGCGCCGCCGGTTTCGGCGCTCCCGTCGCGATCTCGGCTGCTTTGCTCGTCGGACTTGGTTTTCAGCCGCTGTATGCGGCGGGAATTTGCCTGATTGCCAATACGGCGCCCGTTGCCTTCGGCGCGATCGGCATTCCGATTACCGCCGTCGAAGGTCCGACCGGGATACCGGCAATGGAAATTTCTCAAATGGTCGGCCGGCAGCTTCCGTTTTTATCCGTCTTTATTCCGCTGTACTTAATCATTTTGATGAGCGGGTTTAAAAAGGCTTTTGAGATATGGCCGGCCATTCTTGTTTCCGGCGTCTCCTTTGCGGCCGTGCAGTACGCAAGCTCGAATTTTTTAGGGCCTGAGCTTCCGGATGTGCTGTCGGCGCTAGTTTCCATGGCCGCGCTCGCTGTGTTTTTGAAATTTTGGAAACCGAAAACGGCCTTTCGTTTCGCGGCAGAACGGGAATCAGCAGCGGCCGCTGACCGGGCGCCGATCAAGTACGGGGGCGCCGCGGTGTTTAAAGCGTGGTCTCCTTTCCTTCTTCTGACGGCCATGATATCCGTCTGGGGGATTCCCGGCGTGAAGGCTGCCTTAACCGGTCATTACGAAGGAACGTCAATGTGGCTTTCCTGGCTGAATGCAGCCGGGCGTGCATTGACCTTCACGCCTCCCGTCCCATTTGTAAATCAGCAGATTCTTCAGGCGGACGGCACGCCTATTGAAGCCGTGTACAAACTTGAGCTTTTCGGTTCAGCGGGGACGGCGATTCTGATTGCCGCCGTCATCTCCAAGTTCGCCCTCGGCATGTCGTGGAAGACTTGGGGCGAAGCGTTTATAGAAACGGTGAAAGAATTAACGCTTCCGGTCGTGACCATTGTTTCTGTTGTCGGCTTTGCTTATGTGACGAATGCTTCCGGCATGAGCACGACACTCGGTCTTGCGCTTGCCATGACGGGCGCGATGTTTACCTTTTTTTCGCCGGTGCTCGGCTGGCTCGGCGTATTTATTACCGGCTCTGATACGTCGGCCAACCTATTGTTCGGCGGATTGCAAAAGGTAACGGCGCTCTCTGTCGGGATGGACCCGGTTCTCTCCGTCGCCGCCAATTCTTCAGGCGGTGTCACCGGAAAAATGATTTCTCCGCAATCCATTGCGGTTGCCTGTGCCGCTGTCGGTCTGGCGGGCAAGGAAGCCGACCTTTTCCGCTTTACGATTAAGCACAGTCTGTTTTTGCTTCTGCTCGTCTGTCTCATTACATTTTTACAGCATCATCTGTTTTCATGGATGATCCCGTAACACGGAGAACCTCCCCGGGGTTTGGCTCGGGGAGGTTTCAGCTGTACCGTTTTCTCGCCGATGACGGCGGAATATTTAATTGGTCACGGTACTTGGCGACGGTGCGCCTTGAGATTCGGATGTCATATTGTTCATGCAGCAGATCGGCAAGCTTTTGGTCTGAAAAAGGTTTCTTTTTATCTTCTTTACCGACCAATGCCTCCAGATGCGCTTTCACGGCATAATTGGAGGCACCGCCGTCCCCCGATGATTCAGCTTTCGCCGAGAAAAATGTTTTCATTTCATACAGTCCGTACGGCGTCTGAACGTACTTCCCTTTGATTGCCCGGCTGATCGTTGATTCGTGGAGCTCCAGCGTTTCCGCCACCTCTCTTAAGGTCAGCGGCTGCATTCCGCTTTTTCCTGTGAGAAAAAAGGATTCCTGCCGTTCAGTCAGGACGCCGATAATTCTCGTGATCGTTTGTTTTCTTTGCGACAAAGCCCGGTTCAGCCAGCGCCATTCCTGATATTTTGCCGACAGATAATTTTTCGTGTCACGGCACCCGGCAGCTGACAGCAGCGGCTGATAATGGGTATGAAGCTGGATGTCAGGAAACGAACGGCTGTTGAGCCGCGCTTGAATGATGCCGTTTTTCACTGTGATGAAAATATCCGGTTCCACGTAAAAACCCGGCTCCTCATGCGCATAACAGAGCCCCGGCCTCGGATCAAGCGCGCTGATCATGTCAGCGATGTCCTGAATGTCTTTAAGCGGAATGCCCGTTTTTAGTGTAAGCGCTTTCCAGTTCTTTCTTGCAAATAGCTCAAAATAGGCTTCGGCAATCCATTCCGCCTGTTCGTTCCGCTCGGGCAAGCGGCGGAGCTGAAGAAGGATGCATTCCTGCAAAGACCGGGCGCCGATTCCCGCGGGCTCAAGGGATTGAAGCTTTTTCAGAACCGCTTCCGTCTCCTCTTGTGAAGCGGATACATGGTCGGCGGCGGCTGGTATATCCTCTTTTAAATATCCGTTTGAATCCAATGAATGTATCAGATAATTGAAAATTTTTTTCTCATCATCGGACAGCTTCATGTCTAAGGCTTGCTGTTTGAGCGAATCCTGAAGCGTTTTGCGGGTAAGTCTGATCTGCTGGCTTCCGTCCCGTTCTTTCATCCTGTTTTTATTTGTTTTATGGTAAGATAGTAGCGGCGTGTCTGTTTCCTTTCGTTCAATCAGAGGGTTTTCCAGTGAGAGCTCATCAATATATCCGGCCAGTTCCGCGGAATTGTATCCGAGTAATGTGATAGCCTGTTTAAGCTCTTGCGTTAATTGAGGCTTTAACATTTGTGTTTGCTGAAGTTTGATATCCATCATGCTCACTCCCCTTTTTTCATTGTACATGATTGGTTTCATACCGTATATACTTATTAAAAGGAGTTGCTTTATAGATGTCAGAACTTTTTTCTGTTCCTTATTTTATTGAAAACTTTACACAGCACATTGAAATGAATCCGAATGAAGACCGAATTCATGCGATGAACAGCTATTACCGTTCCGTCGTTTCAACCCTTGTTCAGGATCAGCTGACAAAAAACTCGGTTGTGCTCAAAAGAATTCAGCATTTGGATGAGGCGTACAACAAAGTAAAACGCGGTGAAACAAAATAAACCTTCCGCTCATTCAAAGCGGAAGGTTTTCCTTCGTGCCGGCGGTTTCCCCGATCAGACGGACATCCGGCGCTTCGTGCATCCAGGTGTAATAATAGTTGGCGTTTTTCCCGTATGAATTATCAATGACGGTATTAGGTTTCCCGAGAAGCGAGGACAGAATGTGACCGTGAAGCCTTGACGTTTCCACCGATTCGTATCTGCTGAAAAACAGGACCGCTTTCTTCGTTAAGAAATCGGAATAGCGTTTCCAAAACCGCGCAATCGACAGCGGGTTTCCCGCTTTTTTATTCAAAACATTCAGTGTTTGGAAAAAAGCGATTCCCCTGCGGTCGCTTGCTGACAGCACATCCTGCCAGTCGCAGCTTTTAACGGAAGAATTGGTTTGCAGCTTCGGATTGATTTCCCCATCCGTGCGGATAAAATGAAGCCTGCCGCGTGACGGAGCCGCTGACGCCGCCATCGGATACAGCTGATGGGCCATATCAGGCATAAGCCCGATATGATTCGCCGAAAAAAAGCGTTTCGCGGTCTCGTATGACACATGATCCCTCGTAAACAGATGGAGATCCTTGTGCTCCGCAAAAAGCGCCGCTGTCTTTTGCAGCCGTGTCTCATCCTGATAATAAATGGATTGCGGCAGGATGACGATCCTGTTTTCCGGGAAGGATTTGACGATTTTTTCCCTGAACGTCTGATAGTACGGATAGAGATCCCCGAAATTCCCGCCACCCTGACAGACGATGATTGTCTTTTTGTCCGCCCGGCGCCCGAATGGAAAATTGTCGGGATTCCAGCGCTGTTTCACGCGGATGCCGTGCGCTTTAAAAAACGCCTCCGTCCCCTTCATAATCAATAAATCCCCTACATTTCCGTAGAGGGGATAGTCGGCATATATGATGTCAGATTGCGGCGGTATAACGCTGAGCAGCCCCGTCAACGTTTCTTTTAATCGGCTCATAACATGGCGGTTGTCCATGTTTTCTCCCCTTTCGTTTCAAACAGTTGCGCAAGTGCGTCAATGACACGCTGCTGCTCCTCAGAAGACAAGTCAGACCCGGACGGCAGACAGATGCCCCGGCTGAAAAGATTTTCAGAGACCCGTTCATGTTCGCTGTGAGGATAAAAGACGGAAGATGAGAAAAGCGGCTGCGTATGCAGCGGTTTCCACAGCGGCCGGGCCTCAATATTCTGTTCCGCAAGACAGGCGACTGCTTCTTCCGGCGTCACGCCGTTATCAAGCGTCAGAGCCGTCAGCCAGCGGTTTGAAACCGTTCCTTCAAGCTCCGGCATCATGCGGATGCCCGGATACGTTTCCAGCGCTTCCCGATACCTGTGAAAGATTTCTCTCCTCGCCCGGACGCGATCTTCGAGCACTTCCAGCTGCGATATCCCCACGCCCGCGAGAATGTTGCTGAGCCTGTAGTTATACCCGAGCTCGCTGTGCTGGTAATGAACGGCGGCATCTCTCGCCTGTGACGCAAGAAACCTCGCTTTTTCAATCGCGGCTTCATCGTCAGACACGAGCATGCCGCCTCCCGATGTTGTAATGATTTTGTTGCCGTTAAAGGAATAAATGCCGAAACGGCCGAACGTGCCGCTCTGCCTGCCTTTATATGTTGATCCTAAGGACTCGGCAGCGTCTTCAATCAGACAGACGCCGTATGCGTCACAAAGGCTCATTAATTCATCCATTTTCGCGCTTTGGCCGTAAAGATTGACGGCGATCACCGCTTTCGGGAGTCTGCCGCGCCGCTTTGCATCCCGCAGCGCCCGCTCAAGCGCATCGGGCGACATATTCCACGTCTCCCATTCCGAATCAATAAAAACGGGCTCAGCCTGCTCATACACAATCGGATTCGCCGTGGCGACAAACGTAAAGGAAGGACAAAATACAGCGTCTCCTTTTTTCACACCCGCAAGCCGCAGGGCAAGATGGATGGCGGCCGTTCCCGAGCTTACGGCCGCCGCGCTTTTCACTCCCGCATATTCCGCGAGCCGCGCTTCAAACGAATTGACGAGCGGACCGAGCGGGGCAATCCAATTGGAGCGGAAGGCTTCTGCAATGTATTCCTGTTCTTTTCCGCTCATATGAGGCGGAGACAAATAAATCCGTTTGTTTGTTTGCATGAAATCATCCTTTTTCATTATGGATAGGGGAGATGATGCGGGCCGGAACGCCGACCGCCGTCACATGGCCGGGAATCCGGCTGATGACGGCAGCCCCCGCGCCGATAACGGACCAAGGGCCGATGTCAATCTGCGGTATGACGGACGCGCCGATTCCGATGTGCGTTCCTTCCCCGACTTTCACTCCGCCGGCAAGCGCCGCGCGCGGTGAAAGATGGACGTAATCTCCGATTGCATTGTCATGATCGGCAACCGCCCCCGTATTGATGATGCAATGGGCGCCGATGTCAGCGCCCGCCTGAATGACGGCGCCCGCCATCACAACCGTTCCGTGTCCGACGGAAGCCGTTTCACTGACGATCGCTCCGGGGTGAATGAGTGCGGCATAATCATCATCTTCAAGCCCAAGCGTTTCAGCGAACTGCTTTCTGACGCCGTTGCGGCCGATGCATATCGTGAATACGGCCTCGGGGACGAGCTTCCGAAGCATGTGCACGTCTTCCGTCCGGCCCGTATATAAACCGTTCCGAACGGCAAAACCGCTGAATCCGTCATCCAATACGCCCGCAAGCTCCATATCGGAACGGGCCTGCACGATTTCTCTCACGACTTTTCCGTGTCCGCCGTTTCCGATCAGCACGACCTTTTTCACGATGACATATCTCCGCTGCCTGTGAAGCGCTTTGCCGTCACATGACCGGCTTGATGTATGCCTTCTGACACGAGAACTTTTTTCACTGTTAAAAGCAGAATCTTTAAGTCGAGAAGAAATGTGCGATTGTCGACGTACCACACGTCGAGCTTGAATTTTTCCTCCCATGAAATCGCGTTTCTCCCGTTAATCTGCGCCCAGCCCGTAATCCCCGGCTTCACCTCGTGGCGCCGCGCCTGCTCCGCCGTGTAAAGCGGCAGATAATCCATCAGCAGAGGGCGGGGGCCGACCAGACTGATATCTCCTTTGAGCACATTAAAAAGCTGGGGAAGCTCATCGATGCTCAGTTTTCTGATCAGCCTTCCCGTTTTGGTCAGGCGGAGATGATCCGGAAGCAGCACACCGTTTTCATCACGCGCATCCGTCATCGTTCTGAGTTTATACAACGTAAACGGACGCCCGTTATGCCCCGGTCTCGTCTGTTTGAACAATACCGGAGACCCGATGGCGCATCTGACGGCGGCCATGGCGAAGAGAAGGATGACGCTCGCGCCGCACAATAACAACGTCGCGGCCGCTATATCAAATACACGTTTCGCCTTCAAATCTGAACAGCTCCTTTCACTTTTCGGTATTTCTGTAAAGCAAGCCGCCTTTCTTCTTTCGTACAAATGAAGAAAAAAGCGAATGCGGCATAGCTTATGCATACGGCAAGCCCTGCGGCGATCAGGCCGGCCCAGCTGTCAAGCGGTGAAAACAGCCGGATACCCCGGCAAACAGCCCAGGCAAATACGGCCGCCGCCAACGGGCCGAACATGCCTTTATAAAACGCGGTTTTCTGAAAGCCCGTAATATGCGAAACATACAGCGGCGTGAAGACGGCATTTTTCAAAATGAGAGAGACTGCACCGGCAATGGTGATGCCGTACAGCCCGAGATGTGCCGGTCCGCTGAGAACCACGGCCAATATGACGTTCAGTCCGCCTAAACATAAAGTAACGACGGCGGGTGTTTTTTGTTTATTAAAAGCCGTCCATACGTAAAAAAGCGGCATGACAGAGAGACTGACCGCCAAATACGCGGCGTGAATGTATAAAAGCGGCGCCGTCTGCACAAACGACGGGCCCAGCCAAATCGCCAGAAACGGTTCGGCAAGCCCTCCTAATAATGCGGCGGGAAGCGCGAGCAGAAGCCCGTTCATCCGCACAGCCTTATTGGCGTAAGACAGGAGACCTTCCATATCGCCTTTTGAATAGTAGGAAGTCAAAACCGGCGCAAACAGTGAAGCAAGCGTCCCGGCAAGACTTCTGAGCAGGAGCGGGAATTGAATAATCGCCGCATAGACACCCGCTTCAGACGGCCCCAGCACAAGGTTGGCCGTCATGAGGTCAATCTGCAGAAACAGCAGCACGCCGATCTGGTTGACAGAGCTCCAGGCACCGGCCGAAAACAGCACTTTGCTCGTTTGTAATGACAAGGTTTTACGGCTGAAAGAAAACCACGGAATCAATTTCTTAAAGAAGAAAAAAGTCAGCACAGCCGCACAGACAGCTCCCGCTAATGCCGAAAGCTGGATCTGCCAGATTTTCGGCGGCAGGCACGTAAACAGAGCGAGCACACACAGCACCCTGACCAGCATTTGCACAGCCTGAATGGAACTTGTGATATAAAGCTTGTTGGCAAAAAACGGCCCCGTCGCGAATCCCGCCATAAAAAATGTCAGCATAAACAGCACGCTGCCGATTACGATGGACAGCCTCACATCCGTTAGCAGCCCGGCCGGCACATTCATAATCTTGTCAATAAAAAAAGCCGTCCCGGCGAGCGGCACAGCGAGTAATAGAGATATCACGACAGACGCGGCTAAATAATTGCTTACATACGCATTGGCCTCGTCCCTGTTCCCCCTGTGGGCGGCGACGGAGAAAAACCTCACAACGACAGAGCTCAGCGCAACGGTGATAATAGAGAAATAGTTAATGATATTCTGTGTCAGATGGACAAACCCAAAAGCCTCCACACCTAATGTTTTCACAATAAAGGGCGTCATCCACACTGATAAAAACACCGATAGTAAAAACGCCGTCACATTGGCGCCGAAATTAATGGCAAATTTCATGCTCCTTCCGCACTGCCTTTCTCTTTCGATTTCCGTTCGAAAAACGCATGCAGAAGAAGAGGAAGGCGCATTTTGCACAGGCCGAGCACCACGCGCTCCCCCGCCAGCAGCTGTTTATGGCGGCACGGCGTCCTGCGCACCGCCATTTTTACCATGTCATACGTTAAGATTCTGCCGATGTGCGCCGTAATCTGATGTGACAGCTGCGGGGCGGCGCATGCGTTGGCGATCAGCATCGGAATCTGATGCTTGCACAAATATGTATCGATATCGCTCCGGCAGGCGTCCGTCAGCCCGTTCGCCTCATAAAAAGCCATTTTCGCTGCATATTGCTTTTGCAGTTCTTGATCTAAGTGGGGCTTAAACGGTGTTTCTGTGAGACTTTGCGGATTTTCCCGGTAGATATACAGCCCTTCGTCTATCACTTTGACACGCGCGGCTTGGCGGAACGCTGCCAAGTTAAACGGAGAGTCCTCGGCAAACCGGATATCTTCATGGAACAACAGTCCTTGCAATGATTCCCGCCGGTATATATAGCGCCACACATACCAAATAAACCGATGTTCGTGCGCGCGGGTCAGCAATGCAGTCATTTCATCCGCTGTGAAGACGCGGCCCGGCGGAATGGACGGCGGCATATATGTTCTTTCTTTAGACGGCGTTTCCTTATAATAACCGCAGCCGGCGATATCCAGCCGGTTCTTCTCCGCTTCTTCATAAAGCCTTTCGAACATCGTTTCCGTCACATAGTCATCGCCGTCCGCAAAACCGATATAACGGCCGCGGGCGGCTTTTATTCCGGCATTGCGGGCCGAGCTGAGGCCGCCGTTTTCTTTATGAATCACCCGGATTCTCGCATCTTCTGCGGCGAATTGTTCAGCAATCCGGCCTGACTGATCCGGTGAGCCGTCATTGACGAAAATGATTTCGATGTCTCTCAGCGTCTGTTTTGTTAAAGAAACCGCGCATTCTTTAATAAAAGGCTCTGTCTTATACATCGGCACGATCACGCTCACAAGCGGCGCGGTCATTGGGCATCACCGCTGATTTTCGAGCGCAGCCCGGCAAAATAAACACTTCGCAAAGAACCGCCTTCCTCATGCTTGCCGCTGAGCAGCTGGTTTACGGCGGCCGTTACAGTTTCAGGGTCTGGACGTTCAAGCAATGTCATGTTCGGTATGTTTTTCAGCCATTGATAGCCTTCCATCACTTTATGATCAAACGAACGAATGACGACACAAGGCGTTTTCGTCAGCGCACAAAAAATCATCCCGTGAAGCCTGTCAGTGACGACGGTTTCCGCGCCTTTCAGCGTATTCCAAAGCGCCTCCAGCTCCTTTTCACGTGTATGGCGGCTGACCCTCCGGCCGACCGTCGTGGTAAAGGAATGCAGCTCGCCGTACTCTTTTGCCAAAGCTTCTTTTACCATCGTTCTGTCCTCAGCCGTCAGCGCACTCTCCTTATCCTCCCGTAAACAGAGGTAGATCCCTTCCCGCGGGATGTGCCGCTCGCTTTTATCCAAATATAAGACCATGTCAGGCTGTTTGAGCACTGTTTTTCCGGGAAAATGACGCTTCATCCATTGATACGTCGTCTCATCTCTCGCCATTAACAAAAGGTCGGGATGCGCATTGTACACTTTTCGGGCGCGCTTCAGCTCCTTCCGTCCCTTTTTTGATTCAGAAAAGTGAGCCGTCGCCGGAAGCTGAACGATCCGATATTCCCGGAATGTTTTGATGATAAAGCGGCGCGTCCATTCCTCATACCTGTACAAATCCCCCATGTTCCCGCCGCCGATGATGAATACCATATCATCGGGGTGGCGCTTTTTGATCAGCGCTTTTGCCGATCTGTAGATATCCTTCATATCCACTTCGACAATGTCAAAATCGGGATACTCCCGTTCAAGAAACGTTTTGCTTGCGTAGGCGATGGCGTGATCGCCGAGATTATCGTGGGACGGGAGCAGCGTCAGAATGATCTTTTTTCTTGCCGCTGTAAGCCCCGCCCCATCCGCTGCCGTTCCGAAGTGAAATTGGGACGGGTATTTGACCTTAAGCAATAGCCATTCCGCGAGATTGATTTTTAAAGATTGTATCGACATGTCTTCACCCTCTGATTTTCATTTTGTACTCGATTGCCCGCTGATACGCGGCTGATGCCAGCGACACGAACGGAATCAGCTTCAGCTTCGCCAAAAGCAGAAGGCATGAACGTTTGGCGTCAAACGGCGCCGTTCCGGTTTTGGAAAGGCTCAGGCGAAATACGGGATCAGCGCATATCCGGCTGATATTCTTCCACTTCTCAGAAAACCGGCCGCCGTTATTCCGCTTCCATTCATTCAGCAGGCAGACTGTTCCGTGCTGAACGATGAAAAAATCCAGCTCCTGCCGGTATTCCTGTAAGCAGCCGTTTTCACGCAAAAAAGCCTCGTTCAGCCGATAGAGAACGAGACCTGAGTCAAACAGCTTTTTCTGATAGCTTTGCACAATGGAAGTCAAGTGAATCCGATAATGATAGAGCGGCTGATCCACGTACGAGACCGCACCTGCGAAAACATGCGCCCGGAGGCTGAAGTACTGATCCTCCACGTGCTCCAGCTCATCACGAAGCGGAAAGCGCAGCTGATGATGCTCGATCATGGTTCTTTTGTACAGCTTGTTCCATGAAAAACCGCTGACTCTTCCTTCAAATAAATCTCTCAGGTACCGTTGTTTCGGGCGGCCCTCGTACGCTGAAGCAATCGTTGAAACGGCGGTTTTCCCCGTATCCGCAAACTCGGCCGCATATTCGCAAATCACGAGATCAGCCTGATCAGCCTTCGCTTTTTTATACATGCGCAGGCAATAATCAGGTTCAACCCAGTCGTCCGCATCAATAAAAGCGATAAATTCGCCGCGCGCCGCCTCGATTCCCCTGTTGCGGACGGCTCCGAGCCCCCGGTTTTGCTGATGAATGACCCTGATTCTCTCATCCCGCTTCTGATAGGTTTCAAGAATCGCCGGGCTTTGATCCGTTGACCCGTCATTAACGGCCACGATTTCGATATTGGCGAGCGACTGATTGAGCAATGAATCTAAGCATCTTTCTAAATAAGTTTCCGTATTATACACAGCAATTAATAAACTGACCGCGGGTGTTTCCATATAAACCTCCAGTGTCCATTACCGGGAAAAAATCGTTCTGTACGGAAGCACAGACGAATCGACCGGCATAAGCAAGTAACTGTAAAGAAAATAACAGACAATAATGGCGATATAAATCAGCGCATTTGATTTTTCATCAAAAATTCTCACAAAATAAGGGATCAGGATCATTTGGTACAGGCCGAAATATATATTAAACCGGGCAAAAATAACATCCTTTGTCGCCAAAAGACCGAAGAGCAGGCCGAGCAGACAGAAATTCACGATGACATCAATGTCAGGCCAGAGCTTCCGCAGCCGCTCCCGATAGCAGAAAGCCAAAAACAGCGGCAGAAGCAGCACCGCGATTTTTACGACGTTCATCCCATTCGTATTGGTCATCAGCCATTTCTCATAATGGCCGTACGAGCTGTTTTCCAGCACGACGACAAACAGCGAAATGAACTTCTGATACAGGAACGTCATAAGAAGAAACAATGCCGACAGTCCGAAAATCGCGGGCGACCAGGCTCTTTTTCTGACGAGAAAATAAACCGGAATCATAATCAGCGCTGAGGAATGAAAAAGCGAACACAGCAGCACGATTGACATATAACGCTTCCAGCTTCCGCTGATCACGTAGCGGACGGCCCAAAACAAAACGGCCGCCACCATATACTGCCTGATCCCGTTAAAGGAAGCGTAATAGTGATACGTGCCCAAAAACAAAAACACACTCAGCTCAAACGGACGGCCGAACTCAACGAGCCCCTTTAAAATAAAGCTGCACGTCACGACCCCCACGGTGAAATACATAATTTGCGGATCTTTCGTGATAAAATTCATGAGCCAGATGAGAGCCGTAAACCCCGGATCAACGGCTGCTTTTTTCGCTCCGAACCCGAAGATCTCCCAAATGCTGCCGTAATTTCCCGCCAGCTTGTACATCAGCGCGTACGTCTGAAAATCCGTCCCGACTCTGTAGCGCAAGCCGGAGACCAATACGAGCGATAGCAGCGGAACGATCATGACGAGCTGATTCGGCCGGTATCCGGTCGAAAGCGATTGATCACGCCCGCCGCACATTTTGGCGAACCATGACCAAATATACACAATTCCCATATTGACTACGTATACAATCATTCGTTACTGTTCCTTTTTCCAATTCATATTGTAAAGCTTCATAACAGCCCCCGCATTTTCTCCCGCGTCATATCCCTGCCGTCTGAGGGTTTCTTTAATGCGCGCCCCGTCAGGCTTTGCCGCCTCTGCTGCCCGTAAAACCGCGGATGCCCATTGTCCGGGCGGTTCTTTGAGGCTGAGCCTTTTGACCAGCCCGAGCCCGGCATCGGCTTCTTCCGTTATGCCGTCTGATATCACGCACGGCACCCCGGAGGCCTGCGCTTCAACGAGCGTGACGGGCAGCCCTTCATAAAGAGACGGCATGACAAATACATCCAGCGTTTTCAGCAGGGCATGAACGCGGTCTTCTATGCCGATAAAACGCACCTCATCATCAAGCCCCAGCTTCGCCGCCAGATTTTCCATGTCGGTGCGAAGCGGACCGTCTCCGGCGAGAATCAGCTGTAAACCGATGCCCCGCTCTTTCATATCAGCGGCCAGCCGGAGCAGAAATTCATGGTTTTTTTCTTCTGTAAAGCGGCCGATATGGCCGATCACCAAACGGCCGTCTGCAATGCCCCGCTTCCTTTTTTCAGCTTCTGTGTCCGCGCACCCGCCGGCAAATAAGTCGAGATCAATGCCGTTCGGCAAAAGATGCACGTCTTTTTCTTTCCCGAATAAGAAACGGCCCGCGTCTTCTCCGCAGGCGCACAGTGCCGTGGCGTTTGCCGTGATCAGCCGTCTGAAAACAAACAGCTGCATCCCGGCAAGCCGCGACGCCCGCCCCCGCCACGACGTACTGTGCGAATGGCAGATCCGCACCGGGACGCCGGCTAAACGAGCGGCCAATGCGATAAATCCAGACTGAAAATCGGTATGGGCGTGCACGGCGGCAAACGGGCCTTTTTCCTTAATCACCCGCTTGACCTGTTTCACAAATGTAACTGGGTTTGTGCTGCCGATGCTCGGCACATAAAAAAGCCGTCCGCCGAGAGCGAGAATTTCCTCATCATAAGCGCACGGATCGTTCCTATGGGTTAAAAAATCAAACTGCACCTTCGTTCTGTCCATCTTCCGGTACAAATTCATCATCATCGTTTCTGCGCCGCCCCTGTTCATACCGCTGAAGACGTGCAGCACCCGCATCGGTTTGTCAGTCATGTTCGGCAAGCCCTTCTTTTTGGCGGATGTCCCTGTTTTTATGATAACGGTTCATGACCGCGGGCGGCGTAATGGCGCGGATGAGCGGTTTTGCGATATACGCGTAATGGGAAAGCGGCAGCTTCAGCCGTCTGCATGCCTGAAAAACGAGGATCGCATTATCAATGGAATACGTAAACGATCTCCTTTTAAACGCATCACTGTCCTCTCTGACTTTATACAGCGTTTCTTGGAGATTGTACCCCCGGAAACCCGCTTCAAAAAAGCGCAGCCACAAATCGATATCCTCCATCCGCCGCGTCCGCCTGACTGACCGGTAGCCGCCAAGCGCTTTGTACGCTTCAGCCCGCATCATAATGGTGCCGTGGCAGAACGGTGTGCCTTTCGCCATAATTCCCGGTTTCGGCACGGGCGGCAAAAGGCGGGCGCCCCTTACACCGAATTCGTCAAATACGAGCATTCCCGTGCCTACGACTTGATAGTGGGCGTGCTTGTTTAAGAAAGCGGCCTGTTTTTCCAGTCTCCTCGGGTTGGAGATGTCATCACCGTCCTGCCTGGCGATATAATCCCCCGTTGCGTATGTCAGACAGCGGTTAAGCGAAGCGGCAAGCCGTTGATTTGTTTTATTTTGAATCAGCGTGATCCGGTCGCCGTAATGATCCGCGTAACGGCGCGCAATCTGATACGTTCCGTCAGTTGACGCGTCATCACACATAATCAGTTCCCAATTCTTATACGATTGGCTCAGGATGGATTCTATACTCTCCGCTAAAGTCTCTTCGCAATTATAAATTCCCATGATCACGGAAATTTTCGGTTGTGCTCCTGCATTCATACGCTTTTCTCCTTTTTATCCATATAACCGGCGTAAATGTGCGCCATTTCCTTTACCGTACGTGTTTCTGAAAAACATTCCGCCGTCCTGCGCCCTTCTTGCCCCATTGCTTTTCGCAGCCCCGGGGAGCGGTACAGCTTTTCAATCCGATCGGCAAACGCCGCGCTGTCCCCGGCCGGCACGAGAAAACCGTTCACACCGTCTTCGATGATCTCACGGTGCCCCCTGTTGTCCGCGGCAACGGCCGGCTTTTCGGCAGCCATTCCTTCAAGCAGATTCATGCCGAGTCCTTCGCGGATGCTTGAGGCGACAGACAGATCGGCAAGCTGAATCAGTTCATGAATATCGCGGCAAAAACCGTAAAACCGCACCATGTCGGATACACCGAGTGATTCAGCCTTTTTTCTGTACGGCGCTTCCATCGCGCCTTCTCCGGCAAATACGAGTTTCAGCTCCGGGATGCGGTTCTTCAGCAATGCCGCAGCCTCAATGAGAAGTCCCTGGTTTTTATTGCCGTTTAATTCAGCGGGGTATACGAGAATAAATTCCCCGGCGCTGAAGCCGTGTTTTTCTCTCAGACGTTCACTCTCTTCCCGGCTCACAGGGCGAAACCTGTCTGTATTCACCCCGATGCCGTGTATTTTTTTCGCGCCGCAAGCTGTTTTTTTCATTTGCTTGGCCCGTTCGTAATCCTCTTCATTAATCGTAATCAGACAATCCGTATAAGAAGAAAGAAATTTTTCGATCGGGTAATAAAGAAGCCAGTTTTTCAGAGGCGCTCCGTCGCAGAAGTGAAAACCGTGCGCGGTGTACAGCACCTTTGTCCCTTTTTGGCGCGCTTGTCTCGCAGCAAGGCGTGCGAGCACGCCGCCGACCGGCGTATGGCAGTGAATCATGTCGTAGCCGTTGTCCTGAATGAGCCGTTTCAGCCGCCTGTAAACAGAAAGATTTTCGGGATGAAACGGCGAGCGCCGGATTGGAATGGAAAACTTTTCATCAACGAACGGAAGATTCATATTGCCGCCTGCCGCGACGTGCACTTCCCACCCCATATCCTGAAACCATTGAAAATACGGAAGATGAAAGGCTTTAAAATGATAATCGACAGTGGCGCAGAATAATACTTTTTTCGTCATCTTTCTGTCCTCCCATCACACGCCTGCGGCCGCTTCTTCATGTACTGATTCGATCGCCTCAAACAGCCGTTTTCTCAGCTCATCTTCAGGCAGACGGCTGAATTCCTCCATAAAACGGATGAGCACGGCCCAATTCCCGTCCACCGCTTTCCCGATATGGATTTTCGGAAAAATCTGCTCCGTATGTACTTCATTATGATTCAGCAATTCTTCATACATCTTTTCTCCCGGACGGATGCCGGAGAATTCGATGGGAATCTGTTCTGTCGTATAGCCTGATAAATGAATCAGGTTTTTGGCCAGATCGACGATTTTGACGGGTTCTCCCATATCCAGAACGAAAATCTGCCGCCCTTTTGCAAGCGCCCCCGCCTGAATGACGAGTCTTGACGCTTCGGGAATCGTCATAAAATATCTTGTCATCGCCGGGTGCGTGACGGTGACAGGTCCGCCTTTTTCAATCTGCTTTTTGAAAATCGGGATTACGCTGCCGCGGCTTCCGAGCACATTTCCGAAACGGACGGCGGCGAATTTGGTGCGGCTGATCTTTCCGAGGTTCATGATGACCATTTCCGCAAACCGTTTCGTCGCGCCCATGACATTGGCCGGATTGACCGCTTTATCAGAAGAAATCAGCACGAATGTTTCCGTTCCGCACATGTCGGCGGCTTCGGCGACATTTTTCGTGCCGATAATGTTGTTTTTAACGGCTTCTTCCGGATTATGTTCCATTAACGGCACATGTTTATGGGCAGCCGCATGATAGACGACGTGCGGCTCGTATTTTTTCATCAAAGTAAAGATTTTATCTCTGTCCTGAATATCGGCGATCTCCGCGTGAAAGAGCACCTCTTTGCCGAAGCGTGCGGACAGCTCGGTATGTACGGAATGAATGCTGTTTTCTCCGTGGCCGAGAAGGACGATTTCCCGCGGAAGAAACGCGCTGATCTGGCGGCAGATCTCAGAACCGATTGAGCCGCCGGCGCCCGTGACCAGAATCGTTTTTCCCTTGATGCTGTCAGAAATTTTGCTCGTATCAAGGGTGACCGGCTTTCTGCCGAGCAGATCTTCGGCTTTTACATCTCTGATGTGTCCGGCAGCCTGCGTTCCGAGCAGGATCTCGTCAAATTGCGGCATGATTTTAATATGGGCGCCCGTCTGCACACATTCTTTGTATAACGTCTGAAGCTCATGGGTGCAAAGAGACGGAATGGCAATGATGATATGGTGAATTCTCAGCCTCTGCACCGCCGGCATAATGCTTTCTTTTCCGCCGATGACGGGCAGGCCCATGATTTCGAGCTTATGCTTCGTCTGATCATCATCAATAAAAGCCACAGGCATGATTCCGAGATCGTTTTTCTGGGTAAGCTGACGGACGAGCAGCGTCCCCCCCGAACCTGCGCCGATGATCAGCGCCCGGGAAGAGTCATTTTGCTTCCTGCCGATCGTTTCTTTCAGCACCCGTGAAATCATCCGGCTTCCTCCGATGAACAATAGCTGAACCATCCAGCTGACGGCCAACAGCCGGAACAAAATCGTGTGGAACACCCCGTATTGGACGGCCGCCGTTACGGCTGCTGACAGCGTGATCCCCTTCATCAAGGCAAGCAGCTCGCCTATTCCCGTGTACGTCCATACCTGCTTATACTGGTGAAACATAAAAGCGCATACATGATGGCTGATCAGCATGCTCACGGCAGTCAGCAGCAACGCTCCGGAGTCATAAAAGTGATAAGAATCCTCAAAAAATTGATATCCTATAACAACGGAAAGTAAAACGAGATACGTATCCAATGCAAAAATCATTGAAAGTCTTCTCCGGTAAGTCAATCTTTCCCCTCCTCATTTATCGGTTTAGCTGATACGGTTTTCGTAAAAACAGACATAACAGCTAAGCCGATAACAATGCATCATCTTAAGATAAATTGGGCATTTAACCCGTCCTCACACCCCGCCACCGACGACCAGCATCTAAGGCAGCGAAAAACGCCGCCCACAGCAGAGCCGAGTGCCTCCGTTGATAAAGGTAAGGAGACATCACCTGCACCGCTCAATACGAGTAGTGCTCCGTTTTTTTGATTTTCTTTTTATTCAGTAGCGCCCCCAAAAGCTTTGCCTTTGACTGCTGGAGCGCGTCTCTCGCCTTTTGGACGGTATCCATTTTCGTTTTTCCGCTCAAGACGACGAGAACGCTTCCATCTGTCTGATTCGCTAAAATCTGTCCGTCCGCCACAGCCAAAAGTGGAGGTGAATCGAAAATAACCAGACTGTACCGGCTGTACATCTCCTGAATCAGCTCTCCCATCGCCTTTGAAGATAAAAGCTCGGCCGGATTCGGCGGCGTCGGCCCGCTCGTTAAGACATAGAGGTTGTCAATCAGCGTTTTTTGCACCGTTTCGCCGAGGGAAGCGTTTCCGACTAATACATTCGTAAGGCCTTGTACATTTTCAAGCTGATAGGTCTCGTGTATCGTCGGTTTTCGTAAATCCGCATCGACGAGCAGCACCTTTTTTTCCTGCTGCGCAAATACCGCGGCAAGGTTGGCGGCGCTGAATGATTTTCCTTCTCCCGGAACGGAAGAAGTGACGAGAATAGAGCGCAAATGGGTCTGAACAGAGGAGAACTCAATATTTGTCCGAATGGTGCGGTATTGTTCAGCCACCAATGATTTGTGATGTAAAACGGATATTTGAGCCAGTCCCCTTCTTGATTTCTTTTTTCTGAATCCCAAACGCCTCACTCCCCGAAATGTTTTTCATCAGACCGTGTCTGCTGATTTTTGATGTCATACACAACCCCTAAAACAGGCAAGTCTGTTTTTTCGCTGAGCTGCCGCTCGCTTTTAACGGTTTCATCAAGAAAGTGGAGAAAAAACGCAAGCGTCACACCCGCCATGAGAGCCGCACCGAACGCCATCATGATATTTCGGATGCGCGAAGGCTTGACCATCGGGCTTTCCGATGCTTTTGCCTCAGACAAAACAATGACGCCTTTTATATTCATCCTGTCACGGACTTCTTTTTTAAATGTCTTCATCAGCGTGTTCGCTATAGCGGCGGCCTGTTTCGGATTCTCGTCCTGCACCGCTACGGTAATGATCTCTGAATCGGTTTCGCTGCTTGTCGTGATCTTTGCTTTTAAAGCGGATGCCGTCTCAGAAAGATGCAGCGTCTGCTTCACTTTCTCAAGCACAACCGGGCTTTTCATTATCGTTTGAAACGTATTGTTGTAATGAAGATTCAGCTGAACGTCGCTGAGATTCGAATTTTTTTCACCGCTTGTTTCATGAATGAGCACTTGGGTCGATGACTGATAAACGGGCGAAATCACCCGGAATTGGATGTATCCCGTCACCAGCGTTACAACTGCTGTCATGATAAAAATCAGTAAAAATCTGTGTTTAATAATGTCAAATAATTCTTTGAAACTCATATTCTCATTCATGTAATTACAGCCTCATCCTTATTGCATCAGGCTTAAACGCCCCCTTCTGTTAATGATTGGATTATAAAAGAAAAGGTCGAAATTTGAAAATTTCAAATTAAGCCATTTGGTTCTTTTTAGAGAACATTATCATGATTTTCCTCTTATTTACTGCACTTACCTTATAATTTTAAATTTTATAAAGAACGAAAGATTTCTTATAATGAACAAAAAAAGCCAGTATACAGGGGAGAATTCAGCACAATGATTGGAAGAATAATTCGTTTATACCGCAGAAGAAAAGGCTACTCTATTAATCAGCTAGCAGTTGAAGCAGGTGTCTCTAAATCTTATTTAAGCAAGATAGAACGGGGGGTTCACTCAAATCCGTCCATCCAATTTCTGAAAAAAGTATCCGCCACCCTGCAGGTCGATCTGACGGAGCTTTTTGATGCCGAAACGATGCTGCATCACATGGGAGACACGGAAGATGAGTGGCGCATCCATCTTGTGCAGGCCGTGCAGTCGGGCATGCCGAAAGAAGAACTGTTCACCTTTACGAACAAACTGACTGAAAAACGCTCGGAGCCCGCACCCTACCGCAACAGAAAACTGACTGAATCCAACATTGAGGAATGGAAAGCGCTGATGCAGGAAGCCAAAGAACTCGGCTTGTCCGTTCAGGAAGTCAGATCATTTTTAGAACGGAAGCGTTACTGATGATATGCTGATGAAAAGGCTTTTATTCGCTTCATGTCTTCATCTCTGTTTATAATGAAAAGAAAAAGGGGATGAAATGATGACAAAACTTACCGTTCAAACCCGCTCCGGCGCACTGAAAGGAACTGCCGGCCGCGGTGTCCGCACATGGAAGGGCATACCGTACGCGAAGCCGCCCGTCGGAGAGCTCAGATTTAAAGCGCCGGAACCTCCCGCACCTTGGGACGGCGTAAAACATGCCGACTCGTTCGGGCCGATTTGTCCGCAGCCGGATGATATGCTGTCTATATCGTTTTCCGGAGATATACCGGCTCAATCTGAAGATTGCCTTTACCTCAATGTTTTCGCCCCCGATTCAGAGGGCGAAAAAAAGCCTGTCATGGTATGGATACATGGCGGAGCATTTTATTTAGGTGCCGGAAGCGAACCGCTTTACGACGGATCTGCCCTTGCCGCTGACGGAGATGTCATTGTAGTGACACTCAATTACAGGCTCGGACCGTTAGGCTTTTTACATTTGTCTTCTATTCATGACGCGTATTCCGCCAATATCGGGCTGCTCGATCAGATCGCCGCCCTGCGCTGGGTGAAGGACAATATCTCCGAATTCGGAGGGGACCCGGATAACGTCACGATATTTGGTGAATCGGCAGGCGGCATGAGCATCGCCTCCCTTATGGCAATGCCTGACGCAAAAGGCCTGTTTCATAAAGCCATTTTAGAAAGCGGCGCCTCTCATACGATCCCGGCGGACATGGCAAAAGACATCGCGGCAGCATTTATTCATGAAGCCGGCACTGATCAATTGCAGGAGCTTTCCGTTAATGACCTGCTTAAGACTGCGGATAAAGTGCGGCGCTCACTAGATCAAAACATTTTTCAGCTTTTGTTTCAGCCCGCTATCGATCCGGCCACATTGCCTGCGGAACCGGTGAAAGCCATAGCAGACGGGGCCGCAGAAGGCATACCTATGATCATCGGAACCAATCGTGATGAAGCATATTTGTTTTTCACCCCTGATACAGACATTCATTCCGAGAAAAAGCAGCAAGATTATTTGCATTATCACCTCGGAGAGAACTGCACCGAGCAAGCGGCAGATTTATATCCGCATTCATTAAAGGGACAAATCGATATGATGACGGATCTGATTTTCTGGCGGCCGGCTGTCGCTTTCGCACAAGGACAGTCGCAGCACGCACCGGTCTGGATGTACCGCTTTGATTGGCATGGCGAAACACCGCCGTTTCATAAAGCCGTTCACGCTCTGGAATTGCCGTTTGTGTTCGGAAACTTTGATTCTTTGAGAAAGACGCTGCAAGAACCGCTCGGTGATGACGCAGAACAGCTTTCCAAACAAATCCAATCCGCATGGCTCGCTTTTGCAAAAACCGGAAACCCGAACACCTCTCACTTCAATTGGCCTGAATATGAAACCGATTCACGCGAAACTTTGCTTTTCAACACGGATACCGCTGTCGAAAGTGATCCCGATTCAGCAAAACGCCGCATCCTGTTTCAAGCATAAAAAACGCCAAGGGAGCTGGCTCCCTTGGCGTTTCGTTTTCATCTCACTTCATAATGCAACTCCGCAAATTGCTTATAGCGCCTGACATCAGTCAGCTTCAGCCCTGTCTCCCGGTCTCCTGGTTTGAACAAAGAAATTCCGCGGCCGAGCAGAACGGGGGCGATCTGAATGATAAACTCATCGACAAGTTTTTCCTCCAAAACCGGGTGCAGCAGATCACTCCCGCCGACAATCCAAATCCGCTTGCCTTCTTGGCGTTTCAATGCTTTTATAAAATCGGCAGGCTCTTCATGAATAAACCGCACATGTTCAGTACGCCCGGTCAATGTCCGCGAAAACACATAGCATTCTTTACCTTTGTACGGAAATTCCTCAGGCAATAAAACCAATATTTCTTCGTATGTTTTTCTGCCCATGATGATCGTATCGACAGATTCATAGAAAGCTTCATAATCGGTGCTGTCTTCACCTTCAGTTCCGATTAACCAATCTAAAGAATGATTTTCCCGCGCAAGATAACCATCTGCGCTGACAGCTCCGTAAAAAACGAGTTTTCTTTGACCGCTCATAAAAATCCCTCCCCCTTTTTTATTATACCTTGAACATACGGATGAAATGAAAAAATGATAGAATCGGGTAAAAACCCCCGTTACCGGGTTTTCGTTTCTTCCTGTTTTGGAGATGCTGTTAATATGCCGTCTATCCATCTTCCGGTAATCGGCATAAAGAAATGAAGGATGATCCCTCCTAAACAAACGGTTAATAACGTTCCGATGCCTACCGGACCTTTTAGCATCACGGCCAGTATGAAAAATATGAAGTAAATGACCGTTCTTGAAAAAAAGATGCTTCTCCCGGTTAAATCGCGGACAATTAGCGTTAACCGATCAACCGGGATCGGGGCGAAATTTGTATGCAGATAGGTTGCGGTTCCTATCCCTATCACAACTACACCGATTGCAAAACAGCCCGCTTTTCCGTACCACAGTTCAGGCGTTATGACTCGATGCAGAAAAAAAAGCCACATATCAATCCCGATTCCCGTTATAAACGCCGTAATCATCCCTGAAAATTCCGGCCTTTGCCTTTTTAACATTGAATTACAGCAAATTAACAGGAAAGCGATGATGATTTCCCAGCTTCCCACGGTAAGCCCTGCATGGACGGACAATCCCACAATAAGCGCATCAAAAGGCGACGTTCCAAGCCCTGATTGAATCGTGACAGAAACACCAAAGGTCAAGATCATGATTCCTAAAACATAAAAAACATATTTCACTTTATCGTCCTCATTTTCTTATTTATGTTGCAAATACAACAAAAATACGATATGTTTACTATACGGTATTTTCATTGCAAATACAACAAAAAATCAGCTGATATGATAAATGAAGAAAGGAGCTGTATGACCATGAGTATTCAATTAAAAAAGTGCAGCCTTAACGATATAACAGAGCTCCGGGAGATAAGCATTGAAACATTCAATGATACATTTAAGGATCAAAATTCACCTGAAAATATGAAAGCTTATTTGGAAAATGCATTTCGCTCTGAACAGCTGAAAAAGGAATTATCCAATCTGTCTTCTCAATTCTATTTTGTTTATTATCATGATGACCTTGCGGGGTATGTAAAAGTCAACATGAACGAAGCACAGTCAGAAAAAATGGGGGAAGATTCTCTTGAGATTGAGAGAATTTATATAAGAAAAAACCATCAGAAACACGGGCTTGGCAAATATCTGCTGAATGAAGCTGTGAAAATCGCAACAGCACACAATAAAAAGAACATCTGGCTGGGCGTATGGGAAAAAAACGAAAATGCAATTGCCTTTTATCAAAAAATGGGGTTTGTCCAAACTGGAGAACACTCTTTTTATATGGGGGATGATAAACAAGTCGACATTATCATGACCAAAACCCTGTCGTAAAAGGATACAAAAAAACCCGGCCAAGCTGCCGGGTTTTTTCTCTTATTTTAATTTTCCCGCACGGATATCATCGGTCATTCCTTCGTACGGCGCTTCTGAAATCAGTGTTTCGTTATTGATTCCCGCATTGTTGAGATACGTAATATCCGCAAACTCGGGAACGACATATTTCGGGTATGTTTCATATTTCTCACGTGACTCTTTCATCACGTCAATGTAATCATTTTGGTAGCACACCGTGATTTCCGGATGCTCATGCACCCATTTCGGGAAGAAAATAATTCCGTGCATCCGTTTTTCATTCGGCATAAAGTTTAAGGAAACGTCTGTGCCTGTCGGTTCAGTCCATGACACTTTGTATACGCCTTCTGTCAGCTTGACGATATTCACTTCCTGGTCGCGCACCCAGCGGCCGCCTACCATTCCGCTATGAATCCGATAGTCGATCGTATGATCATTTTTAATATAGATTTCATACTCCCAGCCGTTTTCATACGTGTAAATCATATGGCTTCCGATAAAGTTTTCCATGTTGACTCACTCTCCATATTATTATTGAACTTCATAAATATCTAACCGAATGTCATCCGGCAATCGGACCGCAGCCCCCGATAAACAGTCGGTCCTGCAGATGCTGATATGCCTCGCTGCTTGTTTCAAACACAGGCACAGTACGGAAATAAACATGCTCGGGATCAATGATGCGGTTCACTGACTCATAAATGACTTTTTTAAAGAAGGTTCATTCAAGGACGTATCACCTCCCGAGTTATTATGTTTACTTAAACATGTAACTATTTACACGTTTAATTGTAACGCTGTTAAAATGGACTGTCAAATAATGAGCTGTTTCTGATTATGTTCTCCAATGTTCAATGAAAAAAGACAAGGGCGGCAAATGCCGGCCCCTTGTCTTTTCGTTTAGTGTATGCTCCTATCAAAAAACGCCAGACGAGCGTCTTCTTAGTAATCGCAATCTCTATCTCTGCATTCTTTCTTTCTCACAGCATCTATAGTGTGTCCCATAATCTTGTCATTTGCCTTATCATAAATACCGTCAAATTTATTCGATGTATCATCGTTGTAATAGCCAAATATCTCTATCCCGCCCATTGGATCTATCTCGTATTTATCTTTAAATGTAACGTTATGTATTCCGTCGTAGTTCGCTTTGATAAATTTCTCCATTCGTTCCTGAGCAATCTTTATCTCTTCAGCCTGAACATTTTTATCATTCATACTCTTCATTATAAAACCTCCGGCTGCTATTAAGATAATGAAGATCATAATGTATTTTTTCACAGAATCATCCGTTTCATAAGTTATGATGAAGCTCGCGGACTAGAAAAATGGTGATGACATCCGGTGCATTTAGGCGTCTTAAGATTTTTCTTCCGCATCCACAGAGGAGCTCCCTATTTTGTCACCTACAGGATCATATAAACCGTCAAATTCCTTAGTTTTATCGCCGTTTAGATACCCCTCAACTGTAATTCCGCCAGTTGGATCAATAAAATAATCATCATAAGAAATTTTCTCTATTCCCTTGTACTCGTGATGCAAGTATTCGGTCATTTTACTTTTGGCTTTTTCAAAAAGAGCCTTTTCTTCCTTTTTCACATCATATTGATGCTTCATAATCAACCCTCCAACGGTTATAATTAACACCAGTACAATAATAAGGTATTTATTCAAAAAAAATCATCCCTTTCCCTACCCTATTTTACATGAAGAAAGGCGCTATATATCTTGAGCAAGAAAAATTGGACTTCAAGCCTGACAGATGAAACATATTACAGGATGAGTCAACGTGCTTATAACTATGACTATCTTAAAAGGAAATTAGAGAAGAACGATTATATACGCATTAATTCTTCCATTTCAAAAACTACTCACTGGTACGTCGATCAAATAAAATCAGACGATAATACAGGACTTGATGCGGTTGTATTAGTACAAGCAGTGAAGAAAAACGGAAAATGGGTAAAATCAAAAAATCCCGAAAACGTGGTCGTCGCCTTTGCGGGAACCGATATTACAAATGGCCCGATCTTTGACTGCGGGAATATTGTTTTCGGAAATGATCCGAAAAAAGAAGTGTATTATTTTGTAAAAGAAGATACGGAGGATACATCGAACGGTCGGAACCTACAATAGTAATTTGCTCACCTAAATATTTGATAGCTTAATATTGCAGTGCTTCTTGGACTTCCCCTCATGGATTAAGTAAACGCAACTACTGAAAACTTGATATGAATATACTTTCAGCATGTCAAAAGCAAAGCTAACCAATTCAGAATTCATCGCGATTGTTGCTGACAAGTTAAGATTGGAACTTAAAGCGAGTGAAATGCTGATCTGACGTTTTTCCTATCGTTGAGTTGTCATGATATTTGTACCATTAATATCGGGGATACCTCGACAAATGAGACGGTTGAGGCGATTGGTCTCAGGAATAGGTTTGAACTGTATGAGAAACATATCACGAATTTTGTAAGATAATTAAACAAAATAAATACCCACTCATCCCTGAGGTGGGTATTTTACCTTTCTTCGGCATTGACCACTGAAATACCTATCTCCTTGTTCGTTGGATCATATATACCGGAAAATTCTTTTTCTTTATTATTATTTATGTAGCCTGAAACTTCAACTCCGCCTGTCGGATCGATATTGTAGTCTTTTGAAAAATGAACTTCCTGCACATTTTTATAGTCTTTTTTTAAGTAATTCTTCATGTGCTCTTGCGCCTCAATCACAAGTTTTTCTTCGTTTTTATGTTTATCATATTGACGCTTCACGAAAAACCCTCCCACTGCTATAATTATAACAATTAGGATAATAATGTATTTTCTCATGCGTATCATCCTTTCGGAACTATTTTACAATATAAGAAAGGTGATGTATATATGCCAAAAGGAAAAGAAATAACCGTCTCTAATGTCACAGATAAAGAATATTACCGTTTGAGTCAAGCAGCTTACAATTATAAAATGTTAGCCCTGCATATGAAATATAAAACTCCTTATAAAATAAGTAAGACGTCATATTGGTACGTTGAGAAAGTGAAGCAGGATTCTGGTACGGGTCTTGATGCCTTTGTATTCTCAAAAGGCATCAAGTCCAAAAACGGAAAATGGATAAAATCAAAAAACCCCGAAAACGTGGTCGTCGCCTTTGCGGGAACCGATATCGGAAAAGACCCGATCAATGACGGCGTAAAAGCGGACGGCGGCAATATTGTTTTCGGAAATGATCCGAAAAAAGAAGTACATTATATTGTAAAAAAAGACGCAAAGGATACCTCGAAAACACTCGGAAAATACAATGGAACGCCCTCTCAAGACGCCATGCTCACAACCGGAAAGTATAAGCTGATGACGAAAACATCGCAAATTGATCAAGCCGATCAGCTGGTACGCAGCGTAAAGAAAAAGTATGCCGGAACGTCAACGATTATTTCAACAACCGGCCATTCACTCGGCGGCGCTGAGGCCGAATACAGCGCGGTGAATAATGATGTGTACGCCGTCGCGTTTAACAGTCCTTCCGTCGTAAAACTGCACGATGAAGAAACACAGAAAGACATCAACAGCGGCATATATGATCCTTACATCCGGTCAATTATCAATCCGGACGACATGGTCGGGGCAGGTTATTGGAACGAATATGACCGCCACAACGGGACAACGATTTATACGAAAAACCCCTCGCTCTCACAGTTCAGCCGGAAGCAGCGGCTTGATGGGAAATTGAGCGAGCAGATCGGAAAAAATCTCGCTTATTTCTTCACTACCGTCATTCTGAGAAATCCGGATACACACGGCTTAAACGAAGCAAATTTCGTGTTCGATAGAAACGGCACTATTGCAAATCCGAACGGAGATGAGTTAGTCTTCGATAAAAACCTCGGCGCTCTTCTGCCGGCCGGTGCGATCGGAAGCGCAGATACAATAAAAGTAACGCCGAAAAACGCAAAGAAGCTGGCTGAAAAGGTGCAGGCTATGACTGAGGATTTGCGGACGATGAAAAAAGAAGCGCAAAACGCCTATCAGGAGCACGATGAAAAAGTCGCCGAGCTGAAAACAGAATTTTACGGCCAAGTCGGACACGGCTTGTTTGATCAGCTTCAAGCACAGGACGTGACCAATACCATTGAAGATATTGCGCAATCCTACGATAAAGGCCCGATTTTTTATGACACTCAGGCTGAGCAGGCGTTTATTGATTCCTTGCAGGCGGCGATTACGGACCTTGAAGAGATTGGCGGATTCTTACATAAAATAGCGGATGAATTTCAGGAAAAAGACCAGATGCTCGCAAACTGGTTAAGATGATAGAGGTGGATACATAATGCCGACATTAGACGAACTTTTAGAACACAAGGACGACCCGATGAAGAAAAGGCTACAGCGGCAGATGCTGAAAACCGTCATGACACAGGCAGCGGGGACAAAACTGGAGACAGTGCGCCGAACGCTGAAACCGACATTCGAAATGGATACGTTGAAAGATGAATTATATGAAGTGTATTCAGCACTATTGAACAGCTTTGAAGGTAAGGCGCAAAAAGCTCTCGCACAGCGGATCAGTGAAAGTGCGCGGCTGATTGCCGGAACCGAACATAACAGAGACACATTCGTTAACAGTTTCAAAACAAGATAAAATAAAAAAACCCCGCAGATTTATCATCTGCGAGGTTTTTTCTATCGTCTTAACTGAGACGCGCTCGGAGGGATTCGAACCCCCGACAGACGTGGTACCGGAAACCACCGCTCTATCCAACTGAGCTACGAGCGCACATTTTTTCAATCAGATACCTTTATATTATAATAAAGAAACGCACAGAAAGCAACTCTTTTTTGATAATACACAACAGGATTATGCAGCGTCCTCATGCAGCATAATCCTGCATCGTTTACCGGCATTGATTTTCACAAAAAACTCATTTCAGGCGGACTGCCCCCGGATCGGTACATTTCCAGTCACTTCAGAAAAAACACGTTTCAGCTTCTTTTCCAAATGTCCTTTAACGTCCAATAGGTGAATTCCTCAACCTTTACGGCGCCTTTCTCAGAAAACAGCTCAATCCCCAATCTGCCTTCATTCGGATAGATACGGCTTGTCATCGTTGTTTCTCCATGATTGGCGAATACTTCAATCGAGGATCTGTCAATAAAGATACGCAGTGCCAGCTTGCCGTTTGTATCCGTCTGCACCCTTCTCACACCGTCTTTCGCTTTCCCCATCTTGGAGCAATCAAGTGTCAGCTTTTTATCCGTTAGATTGTATGTCAGCACAAGTTCTTCTTCGTCAAGGCCGCGAATCTTAAAACCTGCCGTTTCGGCATCAGAATCGTTTATATCAAACACGACTCGGACTTCAAGCAGGTCTTCCGACGTCTTTGCCAAGTAACTCCCTGAAAGCGATCGTCCGGCACATTCCCGATATTCTATTTTCCGCAGTTGCTTGGTTTCTTCCACGGGATTCATCAAAAGTTTATGATCATCACGCAAAGTCAGTTCTCGCGGCAAAGTCAGTGCACCGCACCATCCGTCCGCTTTTGTCGGCATCTCAGATTCCCACATATCCATCCAGCCGATAGCAATTCTGCGTCCTTTATCATCTAATAATGTTTGCACGGCGTAAAAGTCATGGCCGTGATCCAGTTCTTTAAAAGCGCCGTGTGTAAATTTGTTTGTTTCATCATGATAGTCACCGATTAAATAACCGGTTTGATGTAAATTTTGATAGGAATCACCGTCCGCCTCGATCCCCTGGGGCGAAATCAGCAGGACATGCTTGCCGCCTAATTCAAAGAAATCAGGACATTCCCACATATAGCCGAGATTCCCGTCACTTTGGGCGAGAACCCCCGCGTATTCCCAATCACGCAAATCAGGTGAACGGTATAAAACGACCCGTCCGACGTTTTCTTTTGAAGAGTTGCCGATGACCATATACCAAACATCGCGATGCTTCCATACTTTCGGATCGCGGAAATGACGGGCGCTGTCTTCCGGCGGTTCCGCAATAACGGGGTTTTCCTGAAGCTTTTCAAACACGGTTCCATCTTGGCTGACAGCGATATTTTGAGTTTGATAGAATAGGTCTTTCTCTTGATCAATTATATTATGGCCTGTATAGATGAGGGCCAATCTTCCATGATCATCGACCGCGCTTCCCGAAAAACAGCCGCTTTGGTCGAATTCATCCCCCGGAGCTAAGGCAACCGGCAGGTGCTCCCAATGAATGAGATCTTTACTTTTTACATGTCCCCAATGCATCGGCCCCCAATGCTCATCATACGGATGATGCTGAAAAAAGACGTGGTATTCTCCTTTAAACTGAATAAGCCCGTTCGGATCATTGATCCAATTCGCCCGGGGCATAATATGGTACCCCAATCGATATCTTTGTTTCACTTTACCCTCGGCTTCCTTCAAAGCTTCTTCCGCCTGCTGAATTCTATCCATTTGTAACATCCTCTCTATCCGATTTTTTGCAGACGCTGGACACGCCTGCTGTTTTGTTTCGGGCCCAATAAAGTAAATATGGAGATGACGGTAAAACCAAAGACGACGATTCCCATGATGAGATAGGTTTGACGGAACCCCGCACTGTCATATAATCCTCCCGCAAGCGGCGACAGAATCGACGCGCCTGCCTGAGATGCGAATTGAAAACCGACGAGATAAAGGACGGACGACAGACGCGTATCAAAATTGGCAGCCAAATATTTAAAAACGGCGATCAGCATAATCGGCAATTCCAGTGCGTGGATGAGTTTCATTGATGAAATGCCTACAGGCTCAACTGCAATTCCGGACCCGACGATGCGGAAAGCCATTAAAAACCCCGCTAAAATCAAACTGTTTTTCGCCCCGAACTTATTGACGATAAAAGGCGCAAGAAACATCATGCCGGCCTCCAAAAACACCTGGAATGAATTCAGATAGCCGAATACTTGGTTACCCGTCGACACTGAAGGAAACAAAGACGCATAATAGATCGGGAACTGCTGATCATATACACCGTAAATGCAAGTCACCCCGATAATGTACATCATAAAAAACCAGAAATCTCTTAGTAAAAAGAGCCGCCCCACATCTTTTAACCGGACCGAATCCGCTCTGTTTTTCTCATGATCGGTCATTTCTATTTTCACAGACATGATAATGGCCGTTAATATGACGGCTGAAACAGACGCGATCCAGAAGTTGATATTGGGATTGATATTGAAAAGCTGCCCTGCAAAAAATGCAGCCGCCGCCCAGCCCAGCGAGCCCCACATTCTTGATTTTCCATACTCGAAATCATACTTACGGCTGACCTTTTCAATGTACGTTTCAATCGCGCCTATCCCCGCCAAAAAAGCGGCTCCCAAATATAAGCCTCCGACAACGGCGCCAAGAAAGACGTTGTATTGTAAAAGCGGCCCATAGACGAAGATATAAAACGGACCCGTGAATATGAGAAGACAGCTGATCATAAACAATATCTTTTTCTTCAGCCCCAATTTGTCAGAGATAAAACCGTAAAGAGGCTGCATGCACAGGGCAAATACGGCGTTTACAGAAAAGATAATGCCTGTCGCTGATCCGTTTAAATTGATTTCCTGCCCTAACCAAATCGCAAATAAAGAATAGCTGGAAGACCAAGTAAAAAAGAAAAAGAAGAAATAAGCACTCAGTTTCCAATACAGACTTTTTGAGCTTTTCATTTGCACCGCTCCTTTTAGAGGACCTTTTAATAGCCGTTTTAGAGCCGCATACTTCCTTCTTCATTTTCATCACATACATGCGAGCTCCGAGTAAGCGCTTACTTTCTATCGCTGCTTAATTCTTTCACTTTATTGCCGCCAGCCATCTCTCCATACCCGTCACTTCCCTTCACTCCGCAAATAAAGCGCTTTCAAAAAGAATTGTATGTCAACCGGTTTCATATGTCAATCGGTTGACATACAATTTTCTGATTATTTCAATCAAACAAAACGCACCCTCTTTATATGAAAACAGAAACATGGAATGTCCTTGCACATGTCAGCCTGATTCTCTAAAATAAGTGCGTGACGGAAATTGTAAGCCATTTCAGTAAGCAGGAGGGCACGGGAATGAAGCCTAACATTCATGATGTTGCGAAAATAGCGGGAGTTTCATCCACAACCGTTTCGCGGGTATTAAATAACCGCGGCTATATCAGCGAAAAAACAAAAGAAAAAGTGTACAAGGCGATGGAAGAAATCAATTACTTTCCAAACGATCTGGCCCGCTCTTTATTCCGAAAACGAACCAATTTAATAGGACTTATCATCCCAAACTCCAGCAATCCGTTTTTCGGCGAACTCGCCTTTCATATTGAAAGCATTTGTACGTCCATGGGCTACAAACTGCTGCTTTGCAACAGTTTACATCGAAAGGATAAGGAAGAAAAATATTTGGAGATGCTGATAAGAAACCAAGTGGACGGCGTGATCGCCGTGACTTACAACCGGGGAATTCTCAATTATCACAAGCAAAATCTGCCGATTGTCGCCATTGATCATTACTTATCGGACACGATTCCCGTCGTCGGCTCAGACAACTATAACGGCGGAAAAAAGGCGGCAGAACTGCTGATTGAAAAAGGGTGCCGGCACATCGTCCATGTCAACGGCCCGCTTGAACTCGAGACACCGGCAAACCTCAGAAGAAAAGCATACGAAGACGTCATGCATGAACACGGACAAAAGCCTATTACATATGAAGTACCCTTTTATCAGCATTACCATGACATTATTTCAACATTATTCGATGAACAGCCTGACACCGACGGAATTTTTGCCAGCGATGATATCATGGCGGCTGCCGTGATGACCGAGGCCAAAAAACGGGGAATAGACATCCCGAATCAATTAAAAGTGATCGGTTATGACGGCACTGAAACCGTTCAATCGGTTCTGCCGGACTTGGCAACCATCCAGCAGCCGATTGAATTGATTTCCAAAACAGCCATCGAGATTTTAGCAAAAGAAATTGAAGGCGAATTTGATGATTTGCCGCTGGAAACGTATTTGCCGGTACGGCTTTTGGAAGGGCGGACAACGTAGTCAGACCCTTCAGTACGTAGCGACGCGATTGCGGTCTATTTTGAGCGCTCCCGCCATATCATTTTCTCAAGCGCCGGTGCTGATCATCCTCATTTCCACTTTGCTGTTTGAACTTTTTGTTTTATGGGAAAAATGGTGTTAGAAGAAAAGGTTGGCATTTTGGTCAGCGTTTTGTTTGACCTTTATTGACCAAAAATGTATCATGTAAATACATACTTACCTAAAAGGTGAAGGAGGAGCATTATGAATTTAATACCTACAGTCATTGAACAAACGAACCGCGGAGAAAGAGCTTATGATATTTACTCCCGTCTTTTGAAGGACCGTATTATCATGCTTGGATCTGCGATTGATGACAACGTTGCGAACTCCATCGTGTCACAGCTTTTATTCCTTGAAGCGGAAGACCCTGAAAAAGATATTTCCATTTACATTAACAGCCCTGGCGGATCAATCACTGCCGGTATGGCAATCTATGATACAATGCAGTTCATTAAACCGAAAGTATCCACGATCTGCATCGGTATGGCCGCTTCTATGGGAGCATTTTTACTTGCAGCCGGAGAAAAAGGCAAACGTTACGCGCTTCCTAACAGTGAAGTTATGATTCACCAGCCGCTTGGCGGAGCGCAAGGACAGGCGACAGAAATTGAAATCGCTGCAAAACGCATTCTCTTGCTTCGCGACAAATTAAACAAAGTGCTTGCTGAACGTACCGGCCAGCCGCTTGAAGTCATTGAGCGCGATACAGACCGCGACAACTTCAAATCAGCTGATGAAGCCTTAGAATACGGCTTAATCGATAAAGTGCTGACACGCAATACAGAAGACCAGAAGTAATGCCCAAAAAACCTGCAAGAGATGATGTCTCTTGCAGGTTTTTTTCACTCTCTGGTGCTTTTTAAAACCTTTCCCCTATACTGCTTCCATTCTTCCTTCAACAGCTCAAACGACAATTCACCGGTTTGCCTCACAACCAGATCAGCACCAAGCATCGACTGTTCACGCCCGACACCGACCGCGAACATCCCAGCAGATTTGATTGCAGCTATTCCTGCTTCAGCATCTTCTATTGCCGCGCATTCAGCCGTGGAAACACCGAGCAGCGCTGCAGCTGTTAAAAAGATTTCGGGATCAGGCTTCCCCTTCGCAAGAGCCGCCGGGTCAACAATGGCTTGAAAATCATCGATAATCGCCAAACGTTTTAAGATCGCGCGGGCATTGCGACTAGAAGATGCTAACCCGATTTTTATATTTTCATTTTTTAATTCACAAAGAAGCCTGCCGATTCCCGGCAAGAGATCTTCCGGCGTCAATCTGCTGATCAACGTTTGATAATATTGGTTTTTTTGATGCAGCAGTTCTTGTTTCTCCGCATGTGTAAACCTTTTTTCCGCTCCGCCAAAAATAAGGATCCTTTCAAGTGACGCTTCCCGGCTGATTCCTTTCAGGCTTTCATTCACACTTCTGTCAAGGGGAATATCGATTTGTTCCGCCGTATATTTCCAAGCGAGAAAATGATATTCAGCAGTATCTGTTATCACTCCGTCTAAATCAAAAATAACCGCTTTCATATGCTGATGCCCATCACAGCTTCATATGGTTTGAGGCTGATACGCTTCAAGTCAGCCCGCTCCTCCGGATAGTTCGAAATCAGCACTTTCCAACGCTCATGAATCAGTTCCGGAGGCGCTTCGAACTGGGCCTTGTCTTCCGATAAATTCACAACGACGAGAAGCTTTTTCCCTTGATATTTACGGATATAACAATAGATTTGCGGATCATCTTCCAGCAGCAGCTGATAATCTCCGTATACCATGATCTTATATTGCTTTCGTAATTGAATGAGCTTCTGATAGTAATAGAAAATTGAATCTTGATCTTCCAGGGATTCTTTCACATTGATTTCTTGAAAGCGGGAATTGAGCGCTAACCAAGGGTCTCCGGCTGTGAATCCGGCATGTTTTCCTGCATCCCATTGCATCGGCGTCCTCGCGTGATCCCGCCCTTTCTTCGCCGCGGCTTTCCGGAAGTCTTCCTTCGTCATCGTCTTGTTTTCGATGACTAGTTCACGGTATGCGTTTTTGATCTCGAGATCGTCATACATCTCCAGCGGCATATCACTGTTGACCATGCCGATTTCTTCTCCCTGGTAAATAAACGGCGTTCCTTTCATCCCGTGGAGAACCGTTGCAAATGCTTTCGCACACTGTTTTCGCAGCTCACCGTCATTGCCCCAGCGGGAAATCACCCGCGGCTGATCATGATTCTCAAAATACAAGGTATTCCAGCCGCTATTCATCAACCCGGTCTGCCACCTTGTCATCGTTTGTTTTAAAGCAATCACATCAAACGGCTTGATCTGCCATTTCCCATTTGGCGAGTTTTGTTCTGTATCGATATCCATATGTTCAAATGTAAAGATCATATTCAGCTCTTGCCTGCCTGCATCCGTATATTTTTTCGCCTCTTCAATATCAGAACCGTTTGCCTCTCCGACTGTCATGCAGTCGTAATGAGAAAGCACTTCCCTGTTCATTTCTTGAATAAATTCATGCAGACGGGGGCCGTTAGAGTGATAACGGCCGACAATATGGGGGCGGCTGGCATCTGTTTCATAGTCCGGAAAATCGGTATGTTTGGAAATGGAGCCGATCACATCCATCCGCCAGCCGTCAACGCCTTTATCCATCCAGAACTTCATCAGATCATACACTTCCCGGCGAACGGCTTCATTTTCCCAATTTAAATCAGGCTGTTTTTTCGAAAAGTAGTGCAAATAATACTGTCCCGTCCCTTCATCGAACGTCCACGCCGAGCCTGAAAAAATCGATCCCCAATTATTAGGCTCAGAACCGTCCGGTTTCGGGTCTTTCCAAAAATAATAGTTCCGGTAAGGATTATCCTTCGACTTGTGGCTTTCAACAAACCAGGTATGCTCATCCGACGTGTGGTTCACGACCAGATCCATGATGATTTTCATTCCGCGCTGATGCACTTCATCAATTAACTGAAACATATCTTCATTTGTTCCGAATTTTTCGTACATGTTTTTGTAGTCACTGATGTCATAGCCGTTGTCATCCTGCGGAGAATCAAACACGGGCGACAGCCAGATCACATCCGCGCCAAGTCTTTTGATATAATCAAGCTTTTTGATAATGCCTTGTAAATCCCCAAATCCATCTCCATTGGAATCATAAAAACTGCGCGGATAAATTTGATACACGACAGCTTCTTTCCACCACTCACTCATCAGGCATTCTCCTTTCACATCGTTCATTCAGCACCATTGGCTCTCCATAAACTGTGATGGACACCGGTTCGCCTTTGACAAGCTCAAAAATGGCGCGCCTTTCTTCGACCGTCACCTTGATCAAGCGGTTTTGATAATTGATATGGAACGAGTAACCGTCCCATTCATTCGGCAAAAATGGGGTGAATGAGAGCGTTCCTTTTAAAGTACGCATACCGGCAAACCCTTGGACGATCGCCAGCCAGCTTCCCGTCATTGAAGTAATGTGAAGGCCTTCCTCCGTATCACGATTGTAATTGTCGAGATCAAGCCTTGCTGTACGCTTATATAATTCAAGCGCCTTTTTTTCCATCCTCAATTCGGCAGCGAGCACCGCGTGAATGGAGGGCGATAAGCTTGATTCATGAACCGTCATCGGTTCATAAAATTCATAGTTGCGGCGTTTTTCGTCTATAGAGAAACGGTCAGGAAATAAATAAATGCCTTGCAGCACATCGGCTTGTTTAATAAAGCTGGAGCGGAGGATTTTGTCCCATGACCAATTTTGATAAAGAGGCCGTTCAGCTGGATCTAATTCGTCAACTGATTGCAGGTCTTTGTCCAAAAATGTGTCATGCTGAACGAAAATTTGCAGTTCTTCACTATACGGATAGTACATGTGCTGGATGATTTCTCTCCAGACTTTCAATTCTTCTTCCTGCACATCCAGAAGGCGGCGTTTCTCCGCTGAGATACTTTCGAGACTTTGTAGAGTATAATCCAAAGTCCAAGCCGCAATGACATTCGTATACCAATTGTTGTTGACATTGTTTTCATATTCATTCGGCCCTGTGACGCCGTGAATCATATACTTATTTTTTCGTTTCGAGAAGTGAACACGGTCGGCCCAAAACCTGCTGACTGCCACAAGAACGTCTATCCCGTATTGTTCCATATAGTTACGGTCGCCTGTATATTGGACATAATTGCAGATCGCATAGCAAATCGCGCCGTTGCGGTGAATTTCTTCAAACGTAATCTCCCACTCATTGTGGCATTCATCTCCGGTAAACGTCACCATCGGATAAAGCGCCCCCTTCATCCCCAGCTTGGCGGCGTTCCGTTTGGCAGCCTCCAAATGGTGATAGCGGTACAAAAGCAGGTTTTTCGTGACTTCCGGCTCGGCTGTCGCCAAATACATCGGAACGGCATACGCCTCAGTGTCCCAATAGGCGGCACCGTCGTATTTTTCGCCTGTAAATCCTTTCGGTCCGATGTTCAAACGGGCATCTGCCCCGTAGTATGTCGAGAATAACTGAAAGATATTGTAGCGAATGCCTTGCTGAAGTTCCTCATCTCCCTTTATCTCTATATCCGCTTTTGCCCATCTTTCCTTCCACTTGGCAATATGCTGCTGTCTCGCTTCTTCATAACCTTGCTTAAGAATAGCCGCCAAAAGCTCCTCCCCTTTCGAAGTAAGCTCTGCTTCTTGAACATCGCGTGAAGTCGTGACAACAATAAACTTTTTCAATGAAGCTTTGTTTTGATAGCTGAAGCGATTTTCAGCATACATGCCGGAAGTTTGAAAGCTTTGACTGACATAGCCTTCTGTCAAATTTTCCATTAAGGCGGAGACGGTGAAACGCGGCGTTCCGAACGGATTGTCGAGCGTTTTTGCCGTTATGTGACCGCGGCGGTAGTCCGCTCCTGTCTCTTTTTCCTGCCAAAACAGCTCTTGATAGTTTGAATCTTCGTTTACAACATTGCCATCAAGATAAGGGACAAGCGTAATAACGGCGTCCCCTGTCAGACACTCCGCTTCATAATGAATCGCACATAGCTCTTTTACGGCCAGGCTGAGAAATCGTTCTGATTTGATTCGCACGGTTTTATCCTGAATACGGACAACAGCGCTCCTCCTCAGAATTCCTTCTTTCATATGAAGCTCTAACTCAAATGATTCGAGTCGGTTTTGATAGAGATCGACTTTTTCACCGTCAACATACACATCTATACCAATAAAATTCATCGCATTGATCACTTTTCCGAAATAGTCCGGATACCCGTTTTTCCACCAGCCTACCCGCGTTTTGTCAGGGAACCACACGCCCGCAATATATGTGCCTTGATGGCTGCCGCCTGAATACCCCTCTTCGAAATTCCCTCTGATGCCCATATAGCCGTTGGCAAGAGAAGTCAGGCTTTCCTGCAGCCGTATATACTCTTTTTGAAATGTATTGGTTTTGATTTTCCATTCATCAATCTCAAACAACCGCTGATTTATCATGTCTTCCTCCCGAATGAACATTTTCATAATGACGGCGGGTTTTGGCCATATATCTGAATAAAAAAGCAATCATCAACGTGACGCCGCATGTATGAACCATTAATACAGTAATCAAATCAAAGCGGATCAGCCCGATAGCAGCTGCCGCGAATGCAGGCAGAGCCGATGCGCAAATCGCTGCAGAAGCTGCTTCCTTACATGACGCGATATCGATCATTTTTGATAATTTTGCCATCCAGATGCCTCCCGCAAGCACAGCTGTAAAAAACAGCTGGATCAAAAAAATCACTGCGCACCCCAGCATCATGATCATCGGCTTATACTGTGCCAGCCACAATTGCCCGATAACAGCCTCCGTCTCATATACGCCCGGGTCCGTAAGCCTGGCGTCCGCTTTCCCATAGCGAACTGAAAACCCCATTCCGTTTTGGTCGGTCATAATCAGCCGGTCAGGCTGGAATATGATCGCGTTGTCATATCCTTTTACACGCAAACGTCCATTTTCACCGTTTGGTTTCCATTCATGCTCCATATCGACTGCCAGCAGATGTTTGCCCTCTTCAATTTGATCAAAACGCTGTCCGCCTGTCAGTTTTCCGTTCCTGATTTGAATACCGTTTAATTGTTCGGCAAAACGATCATTCACTGCAGAAAGCGCCGCAGGCATAACCAATTTGAGGCTGAAGCGATCCATTTTCAAAAACGACATCGTAAACGGCGCCATAAGGCAGGACGTCAAAAACATAAAGAGAAAGGAAAGCTGAAGCCAGCTGAATGTTTTCCCGTAACGGCAAATACCTGACGGAGACACCGATGCTTTAAGACTGCGGATCATAAAGCTTTCATTTTGCACATTCTTCATTGAACTACCCCTTTGTTCCGCCCGCCGCCAGCCCGGATACAAAGTTCTTTTGGAGAAAAAAGAACAAGATGCATATCGGCAGTGCGGCAAGTATAGCCCCCGCCGCAAACAGGGCGACTTTTTGCTGCTGCGGATTTGAAATGAACGACTGCAATCCTACTGCAATGGTCAGCCTTTCCGGCGAGCGAAGCAAAAACTTCGCCAGTAAATAGTCCCCGAACGGCGCCATAAACGCCCAAAGCGCTTGAACGGCAAGCATCGGCTTCACAAGCGGCAGCACAATGGAGGCAAATATCCTGAAGTGCCCCGCTCCATCCATTCGCGCAGCCTCATCAATTTCTCTCGGAACTGTATCAAAATAACCTTTCATCAGCCACGTGTTCATCGGAATTCCGCCGCCGATATAGATCGCTGTCAAAAACCAGTATTGATCAAGAGCGCCTATCAGCATGGCCAATACATAAAAAGCAGTCAGCGCTGCCATTGTGGGCACCATTTGAATGATTAAAAAGAAGACAAGACTCTTTTTTCGCCCCGCAAACCGATAGCGGCTGTACGTATACCCGGCAAGCGTTACAATCGTGACCTGCAATACCATGACTGACACCGCGATAATCAGCGTATTGCTGTACCAATGAAGATAGAGCGTCTCTTCAAACAGCCGCTTAAAATGATCAAAAGTCCAGGGACCTGAGAAATCGAGCTGAAAAGCCGTCACATTTCCAGCACGGAAAGCGGAGGAAGCCGTAATCAGCAGCGGATATAAAATGACAATGCTTAAAACCAGCAAAAACAAATAGGTGCAGATTTTCGTAAGCATTCCGGCCGTTCTGGAACCCATCTACATCACCTCCTCATTACCGAAAGCATTTGACTTTTTAAAAGCAATCAGGGAAATTCCAATGACCACGAAAGAAATTAACAATGTCACGGCCGCTGCCACAGCATATTGCGGAGAAGTGCCGGTTGTCAGTTTATAGATCCAGGATATTAAAATATCGGTCGACCCGGCACCGGCTCCCGCGCTTCCCGGACCGCCTTCATTAAACAAATAAATGATCGAAAAATTATTAAAGTTAAATGTGTATTGTGTAATCATCACCGGTGCTGTCGCAAATAAAATCATCGGTAATGTAATATTGCGAAAGCGCTGCATAAAAGAAGCCCCGTCAATCTTTGCGGCTTCATACAATTCACCCGGAATCGACTGCAAGACCCCCGTTACCATGACATAAATATAAGGAAAGCCAAGCCAGGTCTGAATCATAATCAGAGCGGTCTTCGTCCAGAAAGCATCAGTCTTCCACGCGATCGCCGGCAGTTCCACAAACGGCAGGTGGTTTATTAATGGAATCACCTGCGTGTTCATCGCCCCTATACTGTCATTAAAAATATTGGAAAAGCTCATAATTGTGATAAAGGCCGGAACAGCCCATGGAAATAAGAAAATCATTCGGAATATCCGTCGGCCTTTAATAAAATCTTGGTTCACGAAAAGTGCCGTCACGATCCCCAAAATGATTTGCAGCGTTGTTGCACAGATTGTCCATATCATGGTCCAGCCCAGCACATTCACAAATGTTTCCCGGTAAGAACCGACAAAAAAGATATTCAAGAAATTTTTAAAGCCGACCCAGTCAATCAGACTGTTAGGCGGTATATGATAAAAATCATAGTTTGTTAAAGCAACAAACAGAGTCACCAGAACAGGAAAAATAATCACAAACACCATCATGAGATATGCCGGCAGTGTAAATAAATAAGGAAACCCTTTATCTCCCGCATGGCGGATGATATCCTTGGCCGCTGTATTCACCTTCAAACCCGCCGCTTTCATAGCGGCGGTATGACGGAAATCATAAACTGAAAAGATATAGAACATGAGAAAAATCAGCGTCAAGATCAATTGCAGCGTGCCTTCAATCAGCATAAACAGTGAGTGATCTTCACCGGGAACACTTCCCAAGGTAATCAATCCGGTCAGCGCCTCAATACCGAAGACGCATAATTCAACAGCAAACAAACTCGTAATGACCAGAAATAAGATCCCCTTTGATATCTGCTGATTCGCGATCTGTCCAATTCCCGGAATGATCGATAAAAACCATGGCGCCTTCCGTTTTTGGTGTAAAAGTGTACCATCTTTATTCATTTTTCGCCCTCTATTCTTACGGACACTTCCCCTCCGATTTTATTTCACATACTTTTCTTTGATGTTTTCTTTTATGACGTTTACCGCATCATCCGCCGATTTTTTTGCTGTTTTTTTCCCCGAAGCCGCATCAAACATTAAACTTTCAGCGCCAGTCCATACCTCGGCCATTTCAGGAATATTCGGCGCAGGTGCCGCTGACTCATATTGTTTAATAACAGCAGACGCCAGCTCATTTTTTTGCTCCCCCGCTTTCTTCCTTGCGGCTGTGTTGGCCGGAACTTCATTTGTATCCTCATAAAAAGCGAACGCATTGTCATTATTTGCAGCATACTCAAGCCATTTTTCAGCCAGCTCGGGTTCCTTTGTATATTTTGAAGCAACCCAGCCTTTGCCGCCCGCAAACGGAGCATATTCTTTTCCGTTTGGCAATGTCGGAATAGGAGCGGCTCCATAGTTCAGGCCGGCCTCTTGAAAATTGGCAGCCGACCAAGGCCCGCCGATGATTGCAGCCGCTTTCTTATCCAAAAACATTTGCTGAATAAAATCGTCTGCGCTTGAGTTATCCTGCATGCCTTTTGGCCAATACGTTTTAAACCATTTCTCCGCATATTTCACCGCTTCTGCAGCCCCTTTATTGTTCAGGCCGATATCCCCGGGATCTGTGCCGTTTTTCCCGAATACATATCCGCCGTAACCGGATAGCAAACCGTACGACATATAAAAGTCAGTCCACTTTGCTAAAAATCCCGTTGACTTTCCTTTTTCAGAAGCAAATGAAAAGCGGGGATCCTCTGTTAATGCTTCAAGGTCTTTAAATGTTGCCGGCGCTTTTTTTATAAGATCTTTGTTGTAATACAGAACAAGCGTCTCAATCACCAGCGGCATTCCGTACACCTTTCCGTTAAACGTTACCTGCTGCATCTCTTTATCTCCAAAGCTTTTTGTATCGGCAGGTTTTAGATCAAGCAAATGACCTTGCTGCGCCAAACTGCCGATCCGGTCATATGCGGCAAGCATAACGTCAGGCGCATTGCCGGCCGGGCCGTCCAAAGGAAGCGCCTCCAGCTGATCGAACATTTGCTTTTCTGCAATGTTGATTGTGACGTGATTCTCTTTTTCAAACTCTCCTTTAATGCTTTCAATATATTTTTTATAGGTTTCTTCAACGGACACGGTCAGTACCTTTTTGCCGTCAGCGCCGGCCGATTCCTTTGAATTTGAACAGGCGCCGAGACAGAATGCCAAAACTGATGCCGTCAATAAAGCCAATCCCTTTTTGACGAACCCCGCCATATCTTTTCCCCCTTTTATTATGAATCTATTACAATTCTACTCTGTTAGAGAAAGCGGTTTCAAAGCCTTTCAGCCTGTTACCGATAACAGAATTCAGACAGGGGCGTCAGCGCTCAAAATCAAAAATTCTCCCGGCTGAACAGTAATAGCATCATCATGTTGAAGGATCTGATCCGTCCACGCATCGTAAACTTTTCTGCTTCTCTCCATATTAAAATCTTGCAAACGGATTTCCCCGGCCCGGTTCCCCTGATTAAAATAGAAAATCAATTGCCTGCCATTGAAAACCCTAGAAAAACTGATACAATCGTTTTGATCATCAAGCAGATGCCACTCAAGACTCCCGTACGTCAATAAAGCGTTTTCTTTTTTGCGCAAGGTGATTAAGCGTTTCATACAGCTGAGCATTTCCCGGTTTTGCTTTTCCTTTTCCCAAATCATACACTTCCGGCATAATGGATCTCTCCCGCCGTCCAGACCGATTTCCGTTCCGTAGTAGATGCAGGGCGCTCCTGTCTGGGCAAACATAAAGGCCAGCAGAGCGCGGGCTGTTTTCTCATCATTTCCGCACCTTGTCAGAAGACGTTCTGTATCATGGCTGTCCAGTAAATTAAACATCACCTCGTTGGCCTGCCGCATCCCATTCATCAAGTGCGCGTTTAATCGATAGGCCATGGATGAAGCAGAAATCTCCCGGTCAGCAAAATAAGCAATCATCGGCTCTGTGAAAGGATAATTCATCACGGCGTGAAACTCATCTCCTCTGAGCCAAGGTTCCGATGAATGCCATATCTCTCCCAAAATATAAAGATCGGGCTTCTCGGCCGTTACAGCCTGCCTGAATGCCTTCCAAAAAGCGTGATCCACTTCATTTGCCACATCTAAACGCCAGCCGTCAATGTCAAATTCACGAATCCAGTACAAAGCAATCTCAAACAAATACCTTTGTACTTCCGGATTAGCCGTATTCAGCTTCGGCATATCAGGCGTAAACGCAAACCTGTCATAATTGTCTTCTTTCACAGGAAAAGAGTGAATATGGAACCAGTCTTTGTAGCGGGACCGGGCCCCGTGTTTTACAACATCCTGCCACTGCGGAGAAGCGCTGCCTATATGATTAAAAACAGCATCAAGCATAATTTTCATTCCCCGCTCATGAAGCCGGCTGACCAATGTCCGGAAAAGCTCCCGATCCCCAAAATGCGGATCGATGGAATAGTAATCCAGCGTGTCATATTTATGGTTGGATGGAGAGGAGAAGATCGGAGTCAAATAAATTCCGTTCACCCCTAATTCTTCTAAATAGTCGAGCTTGTCAATAATCCCCTGCAAATCTCCGCCAAAAAAATCATTAACGTCCGGGTCCTTGCTCCCCCAAGGCAGTGCAGCTTCCGGTGACAGGTCTTCTCTTCCATTCGCAAAACGTTCCGGAAAAATTTGATACCAAACCGTTGATTTCGCCCATTCAGGCGCTTGAAATGTATCCGCCTCATGAACAAACGGAAGCTTAAAATAATAATGAATCGTTTCCAGCGTTTTTTTATTTACAGGACAGACCCCTGACGCTCCGAAAAAGATGTTTTCATGCTGGTCTGAGACAATAAATGCATATTGCAAACGCCTGAATGGCGGCGACACTTCAGCAAACCAATAATCATGGTTTTGGGTTGCGGCTGTTTTTCTCATTGGCTGCTCGGCTGCCGACCATCTGCCGCCGCTGTATTCATAAGGATCGCCCCACACCAATCGAATCTGATCAGCATCACCTTTTTTCGTCCGGATTTTGATATGCACCGTTCGCCCGTCATAAGAATAAGCATCAGCACTGAACGGCTGATGGTGTATTGCGGCATATTCCATCATGTTTCCCCCTTTTTATAGGCTGGCTTATGCTTTGAAGGTAGCATGATGAAATCGGGAGAGGCAATCGTTTTTCTCTTGTTACCGATAACAGAATCAAGCTTTCACAAAGTTGATTCCCGCACAATTAACTCCGGTTCAAAAAACAAATGACCTTGAGCTGCGCCGCCTTCATTCATTTTTTTCAGCAGCATTTTCGCACAGGCCTCTCCCATTTCCACAACCGGCTGTCTGACCGTAGTCAGCCGCGGGGAGGAAATGCGGTCAAGAAAAACACCGTCATTTCCAGTAACGGCCACATCTTCGGGAATTCGTTTTCCGAGTGACTGCACCGCACGAATGACCCCGAGCGCGATTCGGTCGGTGGCGCAGACAAACGCGGCTTGCCGGCCGAGCGTTTTCAAAACTTCTCTTGCCAGGCTTTCGCTTTTTTTTGAACTGTTAGCGATCCGAAACAGCTTCGTTTCTCTGCAGCTCTCTTTCATCGCCCGAATATACCCCTGTTCTCTTGAGCGTTCGAATGGCTCATCCAAATCAATGCCGAAAAAGACAACCTCACGCTCCCCCAGCCCCATGACTTGGCGGGTTGCCATAAAAGTCCCTTTTTCGTTATTCACATCGACAAAATCATAGCCCATTTCATTTTCTCCAAATACGACTAACGGCTTTTCAAAAGCTTTGATGACAAATTCAAAATCGGCCTTTCTTAAGCCGGTGGCAATAATGCCGTCGCATTGCCCGATATTGAGTGAATTTCTTGTCACAAGCTGCAAAGCATAATGATGGCGATCCAGCTCCCGGCTGATTCCGGTCAGCAAGTTCATGTAATAGGGTTCGGTCGTATCCATTTCCTCAAGAATCAGCAATTTGACAACCTGTGTTCTGTTTTGCACAAGCGCTCTTGCCGCATAATTAGGGATGTAATTCAGCTCTTTCATTGCGGAATGAACGAGCTTTTTCAGTTCATCTGTTACCGTATCAGGGTGATTAATCACACGTGACACCGTCATTTTCGAAACATTCGCTCTCTTAGCCACATCTGACAACGTCGCCATTTTCCGTCTCCTTCCGCTTTTGCTTAGATAGCCAATCCGAATTAGTTAAATTATACTACGATGGTAATCTGGACATAAAAAAAGATTTCCCTAAGGAAATCTCACATTGTCAAATACACTCGATTTTAATGAAGTCCGCCCGGCACTCACACACATGCCAGATGGCTCTTTTTTATATTTCCGTCCATTTTTTCTGAAGGATCGGGTACGAGTAATTGTTCATCTGCTCAATCAGCTCATCCGGCCGGGAGGAACTGTGTATCAGTTTTAAATGAGACTCATTCGAAAATCCTTCCTGAATGCTGTACTTGACCATCTTCATCATTGGCTCAAAATACCCGTTCACATTGTACAGTCCGATCGGTTTTTGATGAATGCCGATTTGCGCCCAGCACAGCACTTCAAATAACTCTTCATATGTTCCGAAGCCGCCGGGCATGGCAATGTACCCGTCGGCAAGTTCACTCATTTTCGCTTTCCGCTCATGCATGCCGCTGACTTCAATCAGCTCCGTCAGATTCTGATGAACAACCTCTCCGCTGAACAGCCCGCTCGGCATGACGCCGACAGCTTTTCCGCCGCCTGCCATTAACGCGTCGGCGACGGTTCCCATCAGACCGACCCGTGAGCCGCCGTAAACAAGGCCGATTCCCTGCTCCGCCATATATTCACCCAGTTCGGCCGCTTTGCGTTTGTACTCTTCATTTACCCCCGGGTTTGACCCCGCAAATACACAAATGGTTTTCATTTTTTCATCTCCGTATCTATATATGTACATCAATAAATCAAAATACACTATATATTGTCCCATCTCTATATGATAATATCAATAAGAATCATACAGGACATAAGGAGTGTTTCACATGCAGATGGCTGAAGCAGAACAATGGACGAAAGATTTTTATGAAAAACGAGGATGGACGGCGTACGGACCATTTATCAGAATCGGCTTTTTAATGGAAGAGGCGGGTGAGCTCGCCCGGGCGGTAAGAGCATATGAAATCGGCAGAGACCGGCCGGATGAAAAGGACGCAACCCAGGCTGAACGCAGGCAGGAGCTGATTGAAGAAATGGGTGACGTCCTCGGAAATCTGGCTATCCTTGCCGATAAGTACGGAATCACGTTAGAAGATGCGATGAAAGCCCATCAGGAAAAACTGATCAAGCGCTTTGAAACCGAATAAAAACACGGCCTGTCCGCATTTTCATGGACAGGCCGTATCTGAATTTATCCTGTTATCTCGTCCTGATGCTCAAAGAAATGCTGTTTCCCGATTTTATGAAACAGCCCCGTCTTTCGGATCAGCTCTCTCGGCTGTGATTGCAATCCGACGATCATCAATCTCCCGTTATGCCGTTTGATCCGGTTCATCACATTCCCCAGCACCGCTTCTGCGGAGGTATCCATGTAATGCACATTATTCATCAGCAGAATAAGCGTCTTCGGCTTTTCCTGAAGCCTCTCCAGCAGCGATGATTCCAGTGAATCAATTGAACCGAAAAACAGCGGCCCTTCAATGGAATATGTGCTGACGGATGAATCATTTTTAACCGATTTGACAGCGGCATGCGGTGTTTTGATGCTTGTTGATTCGCTCATTTTTCTGATAAAGAAAACAAAAGCGAGCACGAGACCGGCAGAAACGCCGATGATTAAATCAAACAGAACCGTCAGTAAAAAGGTTGCCGCCAGTACGAATGAATCAGTGTTTTTCAGCCGCATCATATTGGCGACTTCCCTCCGCTCACTCATGTTCCAAGCCACAACCATCAATACCGGCGCCATGCTTGCCAGCGGTACGTGAACGGCAAGCGGGGCGAAGACGAGCAGGACGAGGAGGACGGTGACTCCGTGGACAACACCGGAAATCGGAGAAACTGCGCCGTTTTTAATATTTGTTGCGGTCCGCGCAATCGCTCCCGTTGCCGGTATGCCGCCGAAAAGCGGCGCTGCCATATTGGCGATGCCCTGCCCGACAAGCTCCCTATTGCTGTCATGCCGTGATCCTTTCATATTGTCCGCGACCATCGCCGATAATATGGACTCAAGTCCGCCGAGAAGCGCAATGATCAGAGCCGACGGAAACATCATGATCATGTTATCGATTGAGAAATCCGGAAGCTGGAAAGCCGGAAGCTGCCGCGGGATTTCCCCGTAAGCAGAACCGATTGTCGCCATTTTGTCAGGGAAAAACACCACCGCCGCGGCTGTAGAGACAAGCAGCGCCACAAGCGCGCCCGGAATCTTCGGCATCAGCCTGGCTGATAACAGCAAAATGGCCAAAGCAATTCCCGCGATGAGGATGCTGTACAAATTAAAGGTTCCGAGCTTCTTGCCGATTTCTGCAATGTTGAGGATAAAGCTTTCATGCTTTTGAATATCGCGCAGACCGAGAAAATGGGCAATCTGCTCCGAGAAAATCAGCACCGCGATTCCGGCCGTAAATCCGACGATCACCGGCTTCGGCACGAATTTCATAATCTTTCCGAGCTTAAATACGCCAAACAGGACGAGCATGACGCCTGCCATAAAACCGGCTACAAGTAAATTCTCAAAACCATACTGCATCACAATGGCAAATAAAATGGGAACAAACGCCCCCGTAGGCCCGCCGATCTGATATTTAGAGCCGCCCAACAGCGAAATCAGAATTCCGGCCACAATAACGGTGTAAAGCCCGTATTCCGGACCGACCCCCGAAGCGATGGCAAAGGCCATTCCCAATGGAATCGCTACAATTCCGACCACAATTCCTGCGATTAGGTCTTTCTGAAATTTCTGCAAATTGTATCCCTGATATCTGCCGGTAAATTGCATCGTCAGCTGCATCCTCCTTTGACTGTTTCATAACCGTCAACGACAACATCCAGCGTCCCCGTCCCCGGATCGATCACCAGCCCGTGCACCGGCACCTCTTCAGGCAAGAGCGGATGATGCCTGACCATATTCACGCTGTGAGCCACGCTTTCTTCGACGCTGTGAAAACCGGTCAGCCATGTTTCCAAATCGACTCCCGCATGCTGCAGAAGGCTGAGACATTTGTCCTCAACGCCGCGCTCTTTTGCTTTATTTAATATGGAAGCCGCATTCAATCCCGACATTCCGCACTCGCGGTGACCTATGATGCAGACTTCCTCTGCCTGCAGTTCATAAACGGCAACCAAAATGCTCCTCATCACACTTCCAAATGGGTGAGAAACAATGGCTCCCGCGTTTTTTATGATTTTGGCATCGCCGTTTCTGAGTCCCATCGCCTGCGGCAGAAGCTCCGTCAGCCTTGTATCCATACAGGATACGATGACAAGCTTTTTTTTCGGGAATTTTGTCGTTTGGTAAGGTTCATATTTCCTTTCTTGGACAAACTGCTGGTTGTGCTCCAAAATGCTTGATAAAGAAACCATTTTTCTATTCATCTCCCATCCGATTGTATTGCAAGCCTTCTTACCCAGCTTACAGTAAGGAATTATAGCACAGAAAAAGGCCTCAAAAGCGCTTTCAACAAAAGACACGATAATTTGACTGTAAATTCAGATTATGTTCATTTATATCTTTCAAAAATAATAAAATTTATCTTTACACCAACCTATAAAGCTTTTGAAAACAGCGGTTCCGCTCATTTTGCCTTCAGAAATATAGGCGGATTCTGTTATTGTTTGGAGAAATCAAGCATGTACATTTCTTTTTCTTTCATTTTAAGTTCAAAAGAACCAGAAATTTATCGTAATGCGTTTGAATATTTCTCACGTTACCGCTTCTCTTATATAATAAAATAGAGAAGAAAGACAAAGGAGGAGAAGCCCGTTGAAACCCTATGTATTCATCGCGAAACCGATACCGCCGGAAGTCGAACAAATGATAGGCGAGCATTGCCGATATGACATCTGGAAAGAAGATACCATTCCAAAAGAGGAACTGTACGAAAAAATGAAAGATGCTGAAGGGCTGCTGACATCCGGAACGGCGATTGACAGTGATTTGCTGGATCACGCGCCGAAGCTGAAGGTCGTCAGCAATAATTCAGTCGGCTATGATAATTTTAATATTGAAGAAATGAAAAGACGCGGGGTTGTCGGCACGCATACGCCGTACACCTTAGATGACACTGTCGCTGATCTGGCTTTTTCATTAATCCTGTCTTCCGCCAGACGGGTTGCCGAATTGGATCGATTCGTCCGCGCCGGCAAATGGGGAACCGTTGAGGAAGAATCTCTTTTCGGTATGGATGTCCACCATCAGACATTAGGAATTATCGGCATGGGCAGAATCGGTGAACAAGCTGCCAAACGGGCAAAATTCGGCTTCGATATGGACGTGCTGTATTATAACCGCAGCAGAAAACCGGATGCTGAGAAGGAACTCGGGGTTACATATGGCGACTTAGATACACTGCTGAAAACATCAGACTTTGTGCTTTTAATTACGCCGCTTACTGACGAAACGTATCATATGATGGGAGAGCGGGAATTTAAATTGATGAAAGATACGGCATATTTCGTCAATATTTCCCGGGGAAAGACGGTTGATGAGAAAGCGCTCATCCGCGCATTGCAGGAGGGCTGGATAAAAGGCGCCGGTTTAGATGTGTTTGAAAAAGAGCCGATCGCCGAAGACAATCCGCTCCTGCAGCTGGAAAACGTCACATTGCTTCCGCATATTGGGTCAGCAACGGCAAAAATCCGCTTGAATATGTTCAAGCAAGCCGCACAAAACATGATTGACGCCGTATACGGAAAAACGCCGAAAAACCTCACGAAGGAATTTCAATGAGATGAAAAATCCCGGCCTTTCAGCCGGGGTTTATTTTTCGCTAGATCAAAAGTACTATTTTTAAATTCTTTCTATTCCTTTCTCTCGATGCTGATACAATGAAAAGGAATCAGCTTCACATGATAAAAATGGGAGGTATTGCTTTGAAAAAACGATTATCGTGGATTTCCGTTTGTTTGCTGGTGCTGTTCTCCGCGGCGGGGATGCTGTTTTCCACGGCTGCCAAGACGGATACATCTTCTCACAAGGCGCACACTGAAGCACAGGTTATCAACACGTTTGACGGGGTTGCGGATTATCTTCAGACCTATCATAAGCTTCCTGATAATTACATTACAAAGTCAGAAGCGCAGGCCCTCGGCTGGGTTGCATCAAAGGGGAATCTTGCAGACGTCGCTCCGGGGAAAAGCATCGGCGGAGACATCTTCTCAAACAGGGAAGGCAAACTCCCTGCCAAAAGCGGACGGACGTGGCGTGAAGCGGATATTAACTATACATCAGGCTTCAGAAATTCAGACCGGATTCTTTACTCAAGCGACTGGCTGATTTATAAGACGACAGATCATTATAAAACCTTTACAAAAATGAGATAAACATATACAAAAAACGGCTTCCCTGCGGAGGCCGTTTTTTTTTGCAGAGAACCTGCGAGCTTCATATAAAATGAGCAGTAAATTTTTCTTCAAACTCTGACCGGTCTATTCTGCTGTTTTCCGCCGTGCCATCGTGTTTTTTTATTGTTATATTGCGTTCAGACAGAACCATGTGGCCTTCCGGTGTCCGCTTAGAAGCAAGCAGGCGTTTGTTGAAAGGAGAGCGTTCATGTTCAAAGATTGTTTGTTTCATAGACTTGAGGTCCTTTTCATCGATTTCTTCAAGCGAAAATGCGTAACCTGTCTGCCAGCCGTCCCCTTTGTTCATTTCAAGCAGGTATGTTCCGAATTCCGTCTCTTCTATCCTCACGCGGAACGCTCCGGCCGCTGATACCGTCTCGTCTCCCGACATCGGCACAGGCTGCATGGCGAGATTGAGGCCGAAGCCTGCATCAGCGATGTACTCATTCTCCCCGGCGGAAAGAAGTACGGCCGCATGTGTGCCGGGCAGCGCCCAGCCGTTTTTCCAGACCGTTCCGCGGATCAATTTGACATCCAATCCGGCATCTTTCAGGATGAAATAAAGCAGTCCGTTCAAGTCATAGCAAAGGCCGCCATGAGGTTCCTTCACCATGTGCCGCCACAGTCCTTCTTTCGTGACGTCATATTCTTTTTTGGACAAAACCGCGCGATTTTCAAACGGAAACCGATACGCGAGCGCCTTTAAAAACTCCGGCAGGTTGCTGAAATCGAGGGAATCCTTTTCCCAGCCTATCGTTTGATAACAATCTTTCAGAAACTCATTCATCGTTCCGTCCCCCTTACAAAGTGTTTACACTTCTTCCTGCACATAAGCGGACAACTTTTCCAGCGCTTCCTTTTCATCATCGCCTTCAGCGATCAGAGTGACTTCCGTCCCCGTGCTGACAGCCAGACTCATTAATCCCATAATGCTTTTGGCATTCACTTTCTTGCCGTTTTTCTCAAGAAACACATCTGATGCAAAACGATTTGCCTCCTGTACAAACAATGCAGCGGGGCGCGCCTGCAATCCCGTCTTTAAACGCACTTCCACTTTCCCCTGAACCATAAGATCTCCCCTTTTCTGTACGGTTATTTCAAAGTGATGCTTTGTCCTGTACGCAGCTGTTCTGCGATTTCATCGAGCTTTCTCAGCCTGTGATTGATGCCGGATTTGCTGATTTTCCCGCTTGCAACCATTTCCCCCAGTTCTTTCAGCGTGACCTCCTGATAATCAATCCGCAGCTGCGCAATTTCGCGAAGCTTTTCCGGCAGCGCTTCAAGACCGATCCGTTCATCAATGTATTTAATATTTTCCACCTGTCTGAGCGAAGCCCCGATGGTTTTGTTTAAGTTTGCTGTTTCACAATTGACGAGGCGGTTCACTGAGTTTCTCATATCTCTGACAATCCGCACATCTTCAAAACGCAGCAGTGAATTGTGAGCGCCGATGACATTCAGAAATTCAGTGATTTTTTCCGCCTCTTTTAAATACGTAATATAGCCTTTTTTCCGTTCAAGCGTTTTGCTGTTCAGATGAAATTCATTCAGCAGCGCGCATAATGAATCGTTATGTTCCTTATAAAGCGAGAAGATTTCCAAGTGGTACGACGATGTTTCGGGATTATTCACAGACCCCCCCGCCAAAAACGCCCCTCTCATATAAGAACGTTTGCAGCACCGTTTCGCCACCAGTTCCTCAGAAATATTCCGTTCAAATATAAAGTTCTCCCCGAGGATTTTCAATTCCTCTAAAATCAGCTTTGCATTTTCAGAAAAGCGCACAATATAAACATTGTTTTTTTTCAGCCGCATTTTTTTTCTGACTAACAGTTCGACCGATACATCATATTGTTTCTTCAGCAATGTATAAATGCGGCGGGCAATCGCCGCATTTTCGGTTTGAACGTCAAGCACGAGATGGCGGTTTGAAAATGACAGGGAACCGTTCATCCGAATCAGCGCGGACAGCTCCGCCTTGGCGCAGCAGTCCTTCACTTCCAGATTCGTCAGTTCTTTTTTTGTTTCCGATGCAAATGACATATTAGCCACCTCATTTCAAAAGGCCTCTAGTCCCTTAATAAATCGACAAGAAGAGAAGCCACTTTATGTGTATCGTGACGGATTACGCCATTTTTATACGTGATAATCTGATCCCTGATGACCTCAAGCCCCATGGATTTCAGCTTTTCAACATTGAAGTCGACGGGCCGGGCCAGCTCTTTCGCATATTTGTTTTTGATTTCGTCAGGGATCTCCTCATTGTTGATTAAGATCGTGTCGATAAACGGCTGCTCCATATGATCGTTCAGCGCCTTGACATGGTCGGCCGCACTGTATTGCAGCGTCTCTCCGGGCTGTGTCATGACGTTGCATATATATACTTTTTTGGCCGCAGCCTTGACGACTTCCTCTCCGATTTTCGGTACGAGCAGATTCGGAAGAATGCTTGTGTACAGGCTTCCCGGACCGATAATGATTAAATCGGCCTGACGGATGACGTCAATCGTTTCCGGGAGCGGATCAATTTTTTCAGGCGTAAGAAACACCCGTTTAATCCGCTGGCCGTAAGAAGGGATTGTCGATTCTCCGGAGACGACCTGCCCGTCCTCCATTTCAGCGTGAAGAACGACACTGGTGTTGGCAGCCGGCAGCACTCTGCCGCGGACATTCAGCACCTTGCTCATTTCGGTGACAGCGTGAAAGAAATCACCGGTTATATTTGTCATCGCTGCCAAAATCAAATTGCCGAGCGAATGTCCGGTTAAGTCGCTTCCTTTGTTGAAACGGTGCTGAAACAGATTTTCAACGAGCGGCTCAACATCTGACAAAGCGGCCAGTACGTTACGAATGTCACCCGGCGGCGGAATTTGAAGTTCATCCCGCAGACGGCCTGAACTTCCGCCGTCATCAGCAACTGTCACAATCGCCGTAATATCAACGGGCTTATGCTTTAACCCCCGAAGCAGCACGGACAGACCCGTTCCGCCGCCGAAGATTGCGATTTTCGGCTTCTTATTCATTTCCGGCTTCTCTTTTCAATGTCCCGGTGAGTGACATGAGTATAGAAATCTTTTTTAAAATAGTCAGCCAAATACTCAGCGAGCGTGACGGAGCGGTGCTGGCCGCCCGTACAGCCGATCGCGATGACAAGCTGGCTTTTACCTTCCCGCTTATAAGACGGAAGCATAAAGCCGAGCAGATCAACAAGCTTTTCAATAAACTTTTGTGTTTCGTTCCACTTCATCACATAGGATGACACTTCCTCATCTTTCCCCGTAAGCGGCCTCATGCTTTCAATGTAGAACGGATTCGGCAGAAACCTTACATCAAACACGAGGTCGGCATCTATCGGAAGCCCGTATTTGAACCCGAATGACATTACGTTCACTGTAAATGTTTCACCTTGGTTCGTGGCGAAATGCGCCACGATTTTTTCACGCAGATCACGCGGTTTCATATCCGATGTGTCATAGATCAGCTGAGAGCGCCCTTTCAATTCTTCAAGCAGCTGGCGTTCCAGCGCGATTCCTTCGAGAGGAAGCCCGGTAGCGGCCAGCGGGTGAGAACGCCTCGTTTCTTTGTATCTCGTCACAAGGATGGAATCCTTAGCGTCTAAAAAGAGAATGCGCGGTGTAATCCACGGATTTTCCGCCATTTCATCCAGCGCCTCAATCAGCCTGTCAAAAAATTCACGTCCCCGCAGATCCATGACAAGCGCGACCTTGCTCATTTTTGAACTTGATTCTTTCATCAGCTCCAAAAATTTCGGCAGCAAGGAAGGCGGCAGATTGTCGACGCAAAAATAGCCGAGATCCTCAAAGCTTTGAATGGCGACGGTTTTCCCCGCTCCAGACATTCCCGTAATGATGACGAGCTGAATATCATGGTTTTCATTCATACTCATCTTTCTCCCCCCTGCGGTCTTTCTTTTATTTAATAAACTGCGGATCTAAACGATAGCTGAGCAGCTCGAAGTCCGGCGTATACGTAAAGGTGCCGTGCAAAAGCCCTTGGCCCTTGATCATAAAATCAAGGATATGCCCGTCTCCGGGGGCCATCGGAAGGCTGTGGATATCTTTTACGTCATGCCACTTCAGAACGCCTTCCTCTGATTCAGCGACATTCCGCCCCGTGTAGGAGTCGGCGACGAAAGTAAACATCATCCACTCTGACACGATTTGTTCCTGTTCCTTAATAATAAAGGTAAATACGCCTTTTAACTGCGGATTTAGTATATAAATGCCCGTCTCTTCTCTGTACTCTCTGATGACGGAATCTCTGACGGACTCGCCGCTTTCCATCTTCCCGCCAGGCGCGACCCACCAGCCCCGTCTCGGCTTTTGGAGAAGGAGAACCTGATCATCTGTCTGCAGCACACAATTTGTCACTCTTTGCACAAGTACGTCACCTAACCTTCTCAACAAATCATCGTCTCTTCATTATACCGTTTCGGCATGTCTCTCACAATGCAGAGACACCGACATCCTTTTCTTTTATTTGACAGAAAACAGAAAATCGCAAAAAAAGGGCACGGATACTGGAATCCGTGCCAAAGTGTATTCATTAAAAAGGGGGTCAATTACTACATTCATCTTAAAACATCAGTATTTCACCCGTGTTACAGCGTAATTAAAACACAGTAACGATTCAAAAACTGAACATTACAGTGATTATTTAACGGTTTTGAGCGTTTCCTCAAGCTCTTCCACATAATGCTGAACGCTTTGAGCCGCAATACTTCCGTCGCCTGTCGCCGTTACGATCTGGCGGAGCGTTTTTTCACGGATGTCTCCCGCGGCGAAAATGCCTGGAACTTTTGTCTCCATTTGAGCGTTTGTTTCAATGTAGCCTTCTTCATTTGTGATGCCCAAGTTTTCGAACGGTTTAGAAAGCGGAAGCATACCGATATAAATAAAGACGCCGTCAGCTTTGAATTCTTCCTCTTCTCCCGTCACGGTATCCACAAGAGTAAGTCTGCCGACTTTTCCGTTTTCCTCATGGATTTCTTTTACGGTTTTGTTCCATTTGAAGTCAATTTTCTCATTGTCAAAGGCACGCGCCTGAAGAATGCTTTGCGCCCGCAATTTGTCACGTCTGTGAACGATGGTGACTTTTGAAGCGAAGCGTGTCAGATAGACGCCTTCTTCAACGGCGGAGTCTCCGCCGCCGACAACGACAAGCTCTTTATTTTTAAAGAACGCGCCGTCACAAACCGCGCAGTACGATACGCCGCGGCCGCCCAGTTCTTTTTCGCCGGGAACGCCGATCTTTTTGTATTCCGCTCCGGCAGAAATGACGATGGCGCGCGCTTTATATTCTTTTGAACCGGCTTTGACCGTTTTATATTCTTTGCCGTCAACGATTTCTTTGATATCGCCGTACGCATATTCCGCACCGAATTTTTTCGCATGTTCAAACATTTTATTAGAAAGTTCAGGGCCGAGAATGCTTTCAAAACCCGGATAGTTTTCAACATCCTCCGTGTTGGCCATCTGGCCGCCCGGAATTCCTCTTTCGATCATTAATGTGGATAAGTTCGCTCGTGATGTGTAAACAGCAGCGGTCATCCCCGCCGGACCCGCGCCGATAATGATCACATCATAAATTTTTTCTTCTGACACCATGATTCACTCCTTTTCGAAATGGGGCGCACCCTATATGACTAAGAATCCCCATCAATCGTATTCCTTACCCATATCCTATTAAATCTGAGAGCAATTCGCTATTTTTTTGCTCATTTTTCTGAAAAACCGTGATTAGGCAGCTCCTGAGCGGGTATACAAATAAAGAAAGAGCCTTCCGGGATAGAAGGCCCTTGTCTTATTCATTATTGCACGACACGTCTTACATTGCCGTTGAATGCTTTCTTCCAGTAAGGGTTGCTCATAGAATCAATGGATACACCGTGTGATGTATTATCGTTCAGGAACGTTCCGTTACCTAAGTAGATGCCGACGTGGCCGTTTGTTTTATACGTATTGAAGAATACTAAGTCTCCGCGTTTCATGTCAGACGCGCTTACTGCTTTACCTCTTCCGATTAATGTATCTGTGTTTGTGCCGCTTGCAGGTCCGAGGTTAACGCCTGCGTTAGCATAAGCCCAGCGTACGAATGAAGAGCAGTCAAAAATACGGTTGTTAATATCAGATTGAGTGCGTCCGCCGCCGAACTTGTACGGGGATTGACCCACAAGGCTTGATCCTACGCTGATCGCGCCTTCAATACCGCCTGAATTTGAAATAACAGATCCGCCGTCAGAATCATCTGAACCGCCGCTGTTATGAGATGATCCGCCTGAAGTGCTCTTCGGTTTGCTTGAGCTGTCATCAGATGATGTTGAAACAGCCGCTTTTTTCACAGTTTTAACCGCCGGTGCCGGCTGGCTGTCATCTTTTTGGTTTTGGTCTTCAGAAGCTTTTTGCGCTTCTTCCTGTTTTTTGATCAGGGCAGCTGCTGCAGCCTGCTCAGCTTTAATACGCTTCTGTTCTTTTTCAGTGTCAGCTTTTTCGTTTGCAAGCTTTGATGCTTCTTTTTTCAGATCAGAGATAGCGGAAGCCGCTTTTTTCTGGCCGTTTTTCGCTTCGTCGAAAAGCTTGTCTTTCTGATCAAGCTGTTTGTTCAGGTCTTTTTGCATAGACTCGAGTTTCGCAAGATCATCTTGAACTTTTTTCAGCTTCACGTTAAGTTCAGCTTCTGCATCTTCGAGTTTCGCTTTATCCTGCTCCTGCTGTTTGATCAGGTCTTTATCCGCATCAACGATAGAAGATACCGCAGTCGCACGGGAAATGAAGTCTCCGAAGCTTGTCGCCCCTAAAAGAACATCTATGTATCCTTGAGAACCGCCGTTTTCCTGTAAAGAACGAACGCGTTTTTTCAGGATTTCATTGCGTTTTTCAATACGCGCTTCTGTTTCTTTGATTTCTTTTTTCAAATCAGCGATCTGCTTTTTCGTTTTTTCGTTTTCAGCTTTTTTATCTTCGATTTTATTGCTTGTATCCAACGCTTTAGCGTTAATGTCTTTCAGTTCTTTTTCAATCTTAGCCTGCTTGTCCTGAAGCTTAGACAATTCTCTTTCTTTTGCTTCAAGGCTTGAAGCCACCTCAGATTGCTTGCTTTCGATTTTTGCTTTTTTGCTGTCTAATGTTTCCGCCGATGCAGTTTTTGTAAACGGGATCAAAAAACTGCTTGTCCCGATGACGGAAGCCAAACCAAGTGTTAATAAACTCTTTTTCACTTTTTCTTTCCTCCCTTTTACTTTAAACCTGTTCTCATTTGGAATTCTATTATGAACATCAAAGTTACGCTCCCTCACATACCCGTGAGGCTGATGATTTTTATGTATGAATCTTTAAATCTTTTAAATTGGTATAGATTATACAGCACATGTAAAATAAACTAATCTCTTATGTACGAGACTCATTATACCATCATGTTTCGACAATTTTTATTACAGTTATATTTCAATGTGATTGCAAATCTCATATTTTGCAAAATAAACGGTGATTACGGCCTGATTTCGATTCGAAAAGCAAAAAAATACGTATGAATACCTCTTTTTTCGGCGGTAAAGTTCTGTTTTGCCCTTTTCTGATAAAAAAAGAACCGACTCTTTATATAGAAAGAATCGGTTTTATTCTAAAATATCGTCTATTTGTCTGATGTATTTCGAAAGGGTTGCCGGCGTTATACCGTAAACGGCTGCTGTTTCTTTTTTCGTCGTTTTTTCGCCGTTTGCTTCTTTCCATACATATGCGATGGCTGCTGCCCATGCCCGCTCATTCTGTACGGCAGCGGCGGCGCGGATGTGCTGAATGACGTGAAAAACCCAGCAGCTCATGACGTCAGTTTTTAAACTGTCGGCTTCCGCTTTCTCCAGAAGCTTGACCGTCCGATACGTGAACACCGCATCACCGGAGACGCCAGAAGCGCCTTTTTCACCGGAAAGCAGCAGTCTGACGAAATCTTGTTCAAACGGTGAAACGGCGCGTTTTGCCGTCAGAACTTTTTCAAGCTGGTCCCGCTCTCCTTCAGCGCTGCTGATATAATAGGCGGCAAGCCGCTGTTCAAGTGAAGCAGGCAGCGGTTCCTGCCGCTCCGCCCAAGGCGCGGGCCGGTCTGATTCGGGAAATTCGGCTTCGGCCTTTTTCCAAATGGTTTCCGCAAATTCTGTGCGGCCTGTCCCGTAGGCTGAGGCGGCCAGCCAATAATAAAACGTGTCGTCGCCTTCGAACCCGCTTTTGTAAAGAGAACGGAGCCATTTATAACCGAGATCATGTCTGCCGACAAGCGCAAGCGTCGCTCCCAGCTTATAGCGCTGTTCGAATAAAATCGGATACACGTTGGCGAGTTTTCCGCTCAATTCTCCGACTTTTTCATCTTCTCTCTCGTAATAGCAGAATACAAGGAGGTTGCACAGGGCATGGAGATTGCCTTCATTTTTCTCAAGCACTTCGAATACCGTTTGTTTCGCTTTTGTGACATTGCCTGAGTAAAAGTAAGCGAGCGCCAGATTGTTGTATGCAGACCAAAGCTCGGGGTAATCGGCCGTAATCTCTTCAAGCATGACAACCGCTTCATGAAGCTGGCCGCTCTCAAGAAGCGTTTTTGCCCGGTCCTGCCTGATCAGCAGCTCATCCTGGTCGTAGAGCGATTCGTCTTCACCCGCTTCACCGAAATCCAAAAGCTCCATCAGATTTTCAATCTCTTCGCTGAATTCCCCGTCCGGATCGGCATCTGAATAAGCCGCCGCTTCTTTGTATGCTTCCTGAAAGAGTCCCAAATGCGCGAAATTATTCGCTTTAAAGTAATGACACTCGGGCATTTCTTCTTTCAGGTTCACCAAAATAAAGTCGAACAGCTCATTTGACTGCTGGTAGTGGCCCATTTCAGAATAAATGACGGCCAGCCGGGACAGCATTTCGGAATCATTCGGCTCGAGGTGGACGGCCCGCTGAATCAGTTTGCTGGCCCGCTTTAAATTCCGCTCTTTATATGCTTTTAAGCCTTTATGAAAAAAATATTGTCCATCCTGAAGCAGCTGGACAATTTGCGCGTGCTTTTTCTGTTCAGAAGTGTGTTTTCCCACAAATATCCTCCGTTTTATACGTATTACCGTCAGTAGTATACCATAAAACGGTTTCACCTCAATAGTTCAAAAGACAGGATCGGCTTCGTTTTTTACTGGCTGGTTCGACCAGATTTTAGCTGTTTTTTTCACGAGGCTCGGCTGGAAGAATGACACGGAAAAGGGTTCCTTCGCCGCGTTTGCTCTCAACCTCTATCGAACCGCCGTGCAGCTCTGCGATTTTTTGGGCGATGGACAGGCCGAGCCCGCTTCCCCCTGCGTTTCTCGCCTTGTCCGCTTTATAAAACCGTTCAAATACACGCTCCGCCTGTTCAGGCTCCATTCCGATTCCGTCGTCGGCGATTTCGACAGCCGCCGCTCCCGGCAGATCTGCAATTTTAACGGAAATGCGGCCGCCTTCACCGGTAAATTTCACGGCATTGTGAATCAGATTCATCCATACTTGGCTGAGCAGTGCTTCATCTCCGTACACATACGACTCCTGTAAATCAATGAGAAACTCAATCTGTTTGGCGGACCATTCAGGCTCACAGGTCAATATGGTGCGCCGCAGCTGTTTGTCAATGCGGAACGGTTTTTTTTGTATCGGTTCGGTTTGGCGTTCGAGCGCAGTGAGCTTCAGCAGATTTTCACTGATTTTTGATAATCGTTCTGTTTCTGTCTCGATGATGTGTAAGTAGCGCCCCCGCTCCTCATATGATAAATCCGGTTTTTTCAGAAGATGTGCGTAGCCCTTTAATGAAGTGAGCGGGGTTTGGATTTCATGGGAAACGTTCGAAATAAATTCTTGTTTCAGTTTTTCCATTTCACTCAGTTCCGCGGCGAGTGTCGACAGTTCATCAGCTAATTTCGTCACGGGGTGGTTCCGCTCAATCTTCTCCATTTTCCGGGAAGCGGCCGCTGTGAAGTTGCCGCTCGACATTTGCTTAATCGTGGCGGTCAGCGAATCCCAGATCGCATGATGCCTTTCACGTGCTGACTTTGAAAAAATAAACATCGTTACAAACAGCAGGCCGAAAACAAGCCAAAGCGTCAGAATCTGCTCGGCGTACGGAACAAGCAAAATCGGCCATATGAGACCGAAACCCTGAACGATCAGGTGAGCCGCCAGCCATAAGAATGCGGTGACGGTGAGAAGGATGATGATTTTTCCAGCCGTTCTGAAGATCCGTTTCATTCTGTCACCACAAACCGATACCCGAGCCCCCGCACCGTATGGATGGCAAACGGATAGTCCTTTTCCGGAAATCGTTCCCTCAGCCTTTTAACATGCACATCAACCGTCCGCTCGTCACCTTCATAATCAAAGCCCCAAATATCTTCTATTAATTGTTCTCTTGAAAACGTCTTATTCGGATAACCGGCGAGCTTAAATAAAAGCTCAAATTCACGCCGGGGCAATGTTAATCCCGCTCCGCCGCCGCGCGTTACGGTGCGGGATTGCTTATCTAATGTGACCGTTCCGATGGTCAGCAGTTTTTCAGCGGTGATCCGGTACCGTTTCAGCAATGCTTTGACCCTTGCTTCCAGCTCGAGCGGCTCAAATGGTTTGACGAGATAATCATCCGCTCCGGAAGTAAAACCTTGCACTTTGTCCAGCGTTTCGCCTTTTGCCGTCAGCATCAAAATCGGAATGTCCGTAAAGCTGCGGACGGCTTCGCTGACTTCAAACCCGTCCATTTTCGGCATCATCACATCCAGTATGATGAGGTCTATAGGTACTGATTCGATCAGCCGCACCGCCGCTTCCCCGTCTTCCGCTTCTGCGACGTCAAAACCGCTCTGCTCCATCATAAGGCGGACAAGCTCACGGATATGGCGGTCGTCATCCGCAACCAATATGACAGCCATGAAAATCCCTCCTTCTGCTTTTTTCTTTTCATGAATCGACATGATGTCTATAAACCGAATTTTTTCATTGTCTCCTGTACCGGCATACACGCTTATGGCTTGGCTCTTCATCGTTACCGACCGTACACCCGTATGAACAGGACTCCGGCTGCAAAATAAAAAGCAGCTTTTTCAGCTGCTTTTTATTCATAAAGTCTTGCTTTACACAGCTTTGTTTTCTAAGTCGGCATTCAGCTTCAGCTGCTGCTCTGCAAAATCGCGGTACAGCGAATGGGATGCCATTAATTCATGGTGTGTGCCCCGTCCGGTGATTTCACCCTGTTCGACAAAGAGAAGCTGATCTGCATCCACAACCGTGGATAAACGGTGGGCAATCACAATCGTGGTGCGCCCTTTCATTAAGACTTCGAGCGCCTGCTGCACCCATTTTTCAGATTGGCTGTCCAGACTTGATGTCGCTTCATCAAGCATCAGAATGCTCGGGTTGCGAAGGAGCGCTCTGGCAATGGCGATGCGCTGGCGCTGTCCGCCTGACAGCATAATTCCCCGCTCACCGACCTCGGTTTCAAATTTCTTCGGTAAGTCTTCAATAAATTGCAGGGCGTAGGCCATGTCGGCCGCTTGCCTCAGTTCCTCATCTGTCACTTCGCGTTTTAATCCGTAGCAGATATTGTCGCGGATGGTGCCTGACATTAACGGGCTTTCTTGCGACACGTAGCCGATATGCTCCCGCCATGACTCAAGGGAATACGCATCAATCGGTTCATTTCCGAGCAGGATGCTGCCCGCAGTCGGATTGTAGAATCGTTCAAGCAGCTTAAATAACGTTGTTTTTCCGCCGCCGCTCGGTCCGACGATCGCGGTGACTTTGCCGGCCTCAATCGTAGCCGTAATGTCTTTTAAGATGGTTTGATCTGTTTTGTAGCCGAATGAGACTTGTTCAAGCTTAATCGGCTGATCCGCGTTTTCAATGGCTTTTCCGGTTTGGATATCTTCTTCTTTTTCTGCAAGAATATGAATCATCCGTTCCGTTGCGCCGATGGATTTTTGAAGCTGTGTGAAAAATGAAGTGATCTGGCCCATCGGCATAATGATCTGAAACAAATACAGGATAAAGGCAACGAGTGCGCCGGCTGTCAATTCACCGGATGACACCTGCATCCCGCCGTACCCGATGACAGCGACCAGCGCCGCCATTAATACAAGTGTAATAAGCGGGCCTACGAGCGACTGCACCTTCGCTTCACGCAGCCCGAGTTTAAAGAGCGCCATGATGCCTGCTTTTCCGCGTCCGTATTCCGCTTCTTCAGCGTTTGACGCTTTTACAAGCCTGATTTCCGGGAGGATGTGGTTTAATAATCCGGTGAATTTCGCCGTTTCATCCTGTGTTTCCCGAGAAATTTTAAACATTTTCCGGCCGATCGGCACTAAAATCACCGCAGCCAGCGGCACGACGATCAGCACGAGCAATGTGAGCTTCCAGTTCATGAAAAATAAGATCGTCAGTGACCCGATAACGGAAATGATTCCGGTAATAAATCCGCTGATATTGTTTGTGATCAGCTCTTTTACCACCATTGTGTCATTGGTGACACGGCTGATCGTTTCTCCTGTGGCGTTTTTGTCAAAATAAGAGACGGGCAGTTTAATTAATTTCTGCCACAATAAATCACGCAGTCCCGAGATGATTTTCTGGCCGCTGTAGTTCAGGGCATAGGTGGCGTAGGCGCTTAATGCGGCCTGTACGATAAACACGGCTGCGATGATTCCGATTTGCACGCCTGACAGCGACGACATGGAAAAGCCGTCAACGAGCTGTTTTGTCAACAGCGGAATCAGCAGGCTGACGAGCGTTGTCACAATACTGAGAGACAGCGCGAAGGCCAGCATACCGTATGATGGTTTTGTTTTTTTGACTAATGAAAAGAATGAACTGAATTTCCCTTTAGGTTTTGGTTGTTTATTCGGCATATGTTTTCCTCCTATATCACTGTTTATACTATAACGGATGTGCATGAACGGAATATGAACAAAACGTATATTTTTGATAAAAACCAAAATAAACTCTATTAGTCAATATTATCAAATTCATCTGCCTCCGGTTGCGGAAATAAGAAATATTTAATTGAATGTTTAAGTTTGACAGATTAAAAACCTCACGGATCTCTCCGTGAGGTTTGTTTTACTCAGATGCTGAATGGCGTTTCGCAAGGACGTCAAGCACGTCGTCCAAAGGAAGCGACTGCTCACGCAGAAGAACGAGCAAATGATACAGCAAATCCGCCGCTTCCCATTTTAATTCTTCATGGTCGCGGTTTTTCGCGGCGATAATAACCTCTGCGGCTTCTTCGCCGACTTTTTTGAGGATTTTATCGACGCCTTCCCGAAACAGATACGTTGTGTAGGCTCCGTCAGGCATCTCCGCCTGCCGTTTGGCGATTACGCTTTCCAGTTCGTTTAAGATGCCGAAACGATCCTGCGCGTCCGCTTTTTCCGGAGAAAAGCAGCTGTAACTTCCCTTATGGCAGGCGGGTCCTGAGGGCTCCGCAAGCACGATGAGGGCATCTTGATCGCAGTCATAACGGATGGCTTTCACCTTTTGGGTATTCCCTGATGTCGCTCCTTTATGCCACAGCTCCCCGCGTGAACGGCTGTAAAACCAGGTTTCTTTCGTTTCTATCGTTTTTTCGTAGGATTCACGATTCATATAAGCCAGTGTCAGCACTTCTTTGCTTGCCGCATCCTGTACGATGGCGGGAATCAGTCCGGCCTCGTCAAACCGCAGTTCATCTGCCCGTTTCATCTCACATTCACCCCGTGTTTCTTCATATAATCTTTCACTTCTTTTATAGATGTCTCTTTGTAATGGAAAATGGAAGCTGCAAGCGCGGCGTCCGCTTCACCGATCGTGAAGGCTTCAAGCATATGGAGCGCGCTGCCGGCTCCCCCTGACGCAATGACGGGCACCGGGACGGCACGTGTGACAAGCTGTGTGAGCGTATGATTAAAGCCTGTTTTCTCACCGTCTGCGTCCATGCTTGTCAGCAGGATTTCACCCGCTCCCCGGCTGACGGCTTCTTTTGCCCAGGCCGTGACTTCCCACTCGGTTTTCTTTCTGCCGCCGTGTGTGTACACTTTATAGCAATCCGAATCTTCGTCATACTTTGCGTCAATCGCCGCGACGATGCATTGCGAGCCGAAAAAATCCGCTCCTTCCGTAATCAGCTCGGGGCGGAGGACGGCCGCTGTATTAACGGATACTTTATCAGCGCCGGCGCGAAGCATTCGTTTCATATCGCTTAATTGATTGATCCCGCCGCCGACCGTAAACGGAATCGCCAGTTTTGCCGCAACCTGTTCTACGACGTCTGTCATCGTCTTGCGGCCTTCGTGAGAGGCGGAAATGTCGAGAAAAACAAGTTCGTCAGCGCCCTCCCTGTCGTAAGCTTCGGCCAGCTCGACAGGATCGCCCGCATCTTTCAGCCCGAGAAATTGAATGCCTTTGACGACGCGTCCTTCTTTCACATCGAGACACGGAATGATTCGTTTCGTGATCATGCGTCCTTCACCCCGCTGAGCGCTTCAGCCAATGAAAATTGTTTTGTATACAGCGCTTTTCCGATAATCGCTCCCGATACGCCGGCGTCTTTGAAGCGGGCCAGTGCTTTGAGATCGGCGACTGAGCTGACTCCGCCTGAAGCGATGACGTTTTTTCCCGTTGCTTTTGCGAGCTGAACGGTGCTTTCGATGTTCGGTCCTGACAGCATGCCGTCAGTTGCAATATCCGTGAAAATGAAGGTTTCCGCTCCTTCGGCCGCCAATTCACGGCCCAGATCGGCCGCCCTTACCGAGGATGTTTCCAGCCAGCCTTCCGTGGAGACATATCCGTTCCTTGCATCAAGGCCGATCGCGATTTTGCCGCCGTATTGTTTCAGCATGCTCCTCACGAATGCCGGATCGGATACGGCCGAGCTGCCGAGAATGACACGATCAACACCTTGTGATAAATAACCGTACACATCCGCTTCAGAACGGATCCCGCCGCCGATCTCGACTTTGATATCAAGCTGCCGCGCAATGTCAAGAACATGCCTGTCGTTTACTTTCCTGCCTGCTTTCGCGCCGTCAAGATCCACGAGATGAATCCACTCGGCACCTTCTTGTGCAAATTGCGCCGCCATGTCTAAAGGAGAGTCACCGTATATCGTTTCCTTGCCGTAATCGCCTTGGATGAGGCGGACGCATTTGCCGTTTCTCATATCGATTGCCGGATATAATGTAAAAGCGTTCATTTCTTCACCTTCTGTTCCGCTGCCATTTTTGTAAATTGCGTTAAAATCGCCATTCCGGCCGTACCGCTTTTTTCCGGGTGAAACTGTGCACCGAAGACATTGCGTTTCCCGACGACCGCCGGAACACGAACGCCGTACTCAGCGCTTGCCAGAAGATCGCCGTCTTCCATCCCGTCTATATAATAGGAATGGACAAAGTAAACGAAGCCTTCTTCCGCTTCCGAAAGCAAAGGAGACGTTTGGTGAAACGTCAGCCGGTTCCAGCCCATATGCGGCACCTTCAGCTTGTTTCCTTCGGCATCTCTGTCTTTGAGTCTCACAGCTTTTCCGGCTAATAAACCAAGTCCTTTTGCAGAGCCGTTTTCGGTGCTTTCCTCGAAAATGAGCTGCATGCCGAGGCAGATGCCGAGGAGCAGCTTACCCTCGTCAACCATACGGTGTATGAATTGATCAAGCTTTGTGCTGCGTAAATTGTCCATGGCATCACTGAATGATCCGACACCGGGAAGAATAAAAGCATCCGCTTTTTCAAGCTCTTCCGGCCGGTCTGATACGACATACGGGACGCCGACGCGTTCCAGCGCCTTCGATACGCTGAATAAATTGCCCATGCCGTAATCAATTACACCGATCATTTACAGCATTCCTTTCGTAGACGGCACACCCTTGACGCGCGGATCAATGGATGACGCTTCATCAAGCGCTCTGCCAAGCGCCTTAAACACGGCTTCTATCATATGATGAGTATTCGTGCCGTAATGAACGATGACGTGCAGATTCATTCTCGCTTCCAGCGCCAGTTTCCATAGGAATTCATGTACCAGCTCGGTATCAAACGTTCCGACTTTCGCTTGCGGAAATGCAGCGCGCATCTCAAGGTGCGGCCGGTTGCTCAGGTCTACGGCGACTTGGGCGAGCGCTTCGTCCATCGGCACAAGCGCTGATCCGTACCGTTTGATCCCTTTTTTATCACCGAGCGCCTCCAAAAAAGCCTGCCCTAAACAGATGCCGATATCTTCAGTCGTATGGTGATCATCTATCTCCGTATCGCCTTTTGCGTCAACAGTTAAATTGAATTGCCCGTGCTTTGTGAACAAATCAAGCATATGAGTCATAAACGGCACATCCGTGCTGATGTCGGCTTTTCCTTCTCCGTCTATTTCGAAAGCCAGCTTAATATCCGTCTCATTTGTTGTTCTGGCGCGTTCCGCTTTTCTCATCGGTCATTCCTCCGTTTCTCGCTTCAATCGATCTTGCGTGCGCTTCAAGCCCTTCCAGTCTCGCGAAGGCGGAAATGCTGTCCGCGTGTGTTTCAAAAGCCTTCCGGCTGTATGAGATGATGCTCGATTTCTTTTGAAAATCTGTTACATTCAACGGGCTTGAAAACCGCGCCGTTCCGTTTGTCGGCAAAACGTGATTCGGTCCGGCAAAATAATCGCCGACCGGTTCAGCGCTGTATCGTCCTAAGAAAATCGCTCCCGCGTGTCGGATGCTTCCAAGCAAAGCCTCCGGCGAATGCGTCATGATTTCTAAATGCTCGGGCGCCAGCGCATTCACCGTGTCCACTGCATCTTCCATCGATTCCGCGATATAAATGCGGCCGTGATCCCTGATCGACGCTTCGGCGATTTCTTTACGCGGCAGCGTCTGAAGCTGTTTATCCACTTCATCGGCTACCGCTTCTGCAAGCTTCCGTGAGTCGGTGACAAGCACGCTTGAGCTGAGCGTATCGTGTTCGGCCTGTGAAAGCAGGTCAGCGGCGACTTCTTTGGGCACCGCCGTATCGTCTGCCAGAACCACGATTTCACTGGGCCCGGCAATCATGTCAATATCCACAACGCCGAAGACTTCGCGCTTTGCGAGCGCCACAAATATATTTCCGGGGCCCGTGATCTTATCAACAGGCTGTATCGTTTCAGTTCCGTAAGCGAGCGCGGCAATCGCCTGTGCGCCTCCCGCTTTGTAAATTTCCTTTATGCCGAGCTCAGACGCCGCGGCCAGAACGCCCGGTGAAAGGCGGCCGTCTTTTCCCGGAGGACTGACGAGAACGATCCGTTCCACTCCCGCAGCGAGAGCGGGGATGACATTCATTAAAACGGAAGACGGATAAGCGGCCGTCCCGCCCGGCACATATACGCCCGCGGAATCGAGCGCCGTTATTTTCTGCCCGAGCATCGTGCCGTCTTTGCGATGGTAAAACCAAGAGGATTGCAGCTGGCGTTCGTGATATTCTTTAATATTGGCAATCGCCTGTCTGATCACTTCCAGCAGCTGATCATCAAGCAGACGGTATGCCTCGGTGATTTCCTCTGCGCTCACGGCCATTTGGTTCAGGCTGATGCCGTCAAATGTTTTTGTATAGGCCAAAACGGCTTTGTCACCGTTTTGTCTGACGTCTTCAATAATCCCCCTGACGGTTTTCCGCTGCTCTTCGGTTCCGCTGTCGATGGAACGCTTCAGTGAGAACCGCTCGCTTCTATTTATTGCGGTTATTTTCATTTTGCCGTTTCTCCTTCCACAACCTTGGCCAGCCTGGCCGCCATTTCGTCGATTACATCATCCTTCATGCGGTAGCTGACCGGATTGACGATAAAACGCGATGTGATGTCACAAATATGTTCTGATTCAACGAGACCGTTTTCCTTTAATGTCCGCCCGGTTGATACGATATCTACGATTCTGTCAGCAAGCCCGATTAAAGGCGCCAATTCAATCGAACCGTTCAGCTTAATGATTTCCACCTGCTCGCCCTGCTCTCTGAAATAACTTGACGCAACATTCGGATATTTCGTCGCGATCCTCGGGGCGACTCCGTTCCAATCCGCTCCGGGAAGCCCCGCAACGGCGAGATGGCATTTGCTGATTTTCAGATCGAGCACCTCATACACGTCACGCTCTTCCTCAAGCATGACATCCTTTCCGGCAATACCGGCATCAGCGACGCCATGCTCGACATAAGTCGTCACATCCATCGGCTTTGCCAGAATAAAGCGGAGATTTTCTTCAGGAACGTCAATGATCAGCTTTCTCGATTCTTCAAACTCCTCGGGCAGCCTGTACCCGGCCTGCCGCAGCAACCCGGCCGCTTCTTCGAATATCCGTCCTTTTGGCATTGCCATTGTGAGTACCTTACCCATTCTGCTCTTCCTTTCTGGCACCGATAAAGTATGTGACGTTTGCGAATGATTTTGTCATATGATCGATATTTTCAATGCCCGCCAGATCCTGCAGGACGACTTTTCTGCCTCTCGCCCTTTCTTCCTCCGCGAATAAAATGGCCTGCGCCCGCTGCTCCTTGCTGAAAATCACGGCGTCCGCTTCACTAGTTTCTTCCTGGATGCCGAGCGCTTCAATCAGCCTGTCGATACGGAGCCCGAAACCCGTGGCGGGAGCGGGGCTGCCGAAATGGCCGAGTAGATTGTTATAGCGTCCGCCGCTTCCGATGACAAAACCGACATTGGCCGCATACACTTCGAATAAAATTCCCGTGTAATAACTCATATGGCTTACCATATTCAGATCAAGGCGAATATGCTCGGCACATCCGTAATCCTCAAGAATGTCCCACAGGTCTTCCAGCTCCTGAATCAAGCTTTGTCCGGAGATGCCGATGATCTCCTCCGCCTTGGCGCAGATCTCTTTCCCGCCTCGCAATTCCAGAAGTGCGAGCAGCCGGCTTTTGTCTATTGAAGAAAGCGGAAGCGATTTGACATGTTCCCTGTATCCCACGTAATTCTTTTCAAAGAGAAAGCGCCGCAGAACATCCGCCCGTTCGGCATTGCCCAAAACCTCGACAAACAGCTCATCTGCGAGTCCGGCATGGCCGATCGCGATTTTAAATTGGTGCAATCCCGCGTTTTTCAAAGCGCCGGCCGCCAGCGCAATCACCTCGGCGTCCGCGCTTGTTGATCCGTCGCCGATCAGCTCCGCGCCGACCTGTTCAAATTCGGCCGGGCGTCCGCCTTCCCGCTCCTGAGCGCGATAGACGCTTGCCGCGTACCCCGCTCTGAGCGGATGATTGTGTTTGTGCAGCTTAGACGCCGCCACCCTGGCAATCGGTCCGGTCATGTCAGGCCGAAGCACAAGCGTTTTTCCGTCCTGGTCGAGAAGCTTAAACAGCTGCTGTTCTTCAATGGCTGACTGGACGCCTACTGTTTCATAGAATTCAAGGGTCGGCGTCTCCATAAACTGATAACCCCATTTATCAATTAAATCCGTCAGTGTGGAACGGACTTTTTTCTTTGCTTCATATAAACCGGGCAGCGTATCTCTCATGCCATGCGGTTTCTCAAACATAAACATTTGCCTTTCACACCTCCGCTTTGTCTGAAGGAAAATTCCGAATCCTTTAGTTCGCTAATATGATAATATGTTAGCAGATAAAAGAATGAATTGCAACGCCCAATGTCCGCCTATTCTTTTCCATAAACATGGCTAAAGAATGAACAAACCTGTAAACATATCGGAACGATCGAATCATATTGAGCAGAAGTGCTATAATACATAGAATAGCTTCATCAGAACAAGGGAGAGTAATAATGAAGACGCTTGGAACATTATGTGTGCTGATTCTGACAGCCATCCTTGTCTATCTCGGGTATAACATCTATACAAACGATATTCATTTGAATTTTTTTAATCAGCAGTCCGACGAGCCTGATGAGAAAACACCGTTAAAAGGGAGCGCGTCACCGCTGAATGTCGTTCTGTACAGACAGATGGATTCTCCCAGACTGTACAATGGCTGTGAGGTGACAAGCCTTGCCATGATTTTGAATAATGCCGGATATCATGTGTCAAAAAATACATTGGCGGATAAGATCAATAAAGTTCCGCTCACTTACAGCAGCGGGCTGAAGGGAGATCCGAATGAAGGATTTGCCGGAGATATGGAAAACGGCCCGGGTTTAGGCGTTTATCATGAGCCGATTGATAAACTTGCCAAAGAATATGCGGGAAACAAAGTATACGACCTGACGGGAAAAGACATTTCTTCAGTGTACCGCCAGCTTGAAAAAGGGCGGCCGGTCTGGGTGATTACCACCACATCCTTTAAGCCGGTTGATAATATGCAGACTTGGAATACGCCGAACGGAAAAATCGACATTACGTTCAGCATGCATAGCGTAGCCGTTACCGGTTATGATCACGATTATGTATACGTTAATGATCCTTACGGCTATAAAAACAGAAAAACAGACCGATCTGACTTTGAAAAAGCCTGGAAGCAGATGGGCAGCCAGGCCATTGTGATCAAGTCATAAAAAAACCCCGCTGACGTTAATCAGCGGGGTTTTCCATTCGTTTTTTCATTTCTTCGTCCGTATAGATCACCTGCATCGGATTTCCTCCGACAAACGCCCCGGCCGGGACATCTTTGTGCACCAGCGTGCCGGCTGATACAACGGCTCCGCTCCCGATGGTGACGCCGGGCAGAATCGTTGTGTTTGCCCCGATCATCACCTCGTCACCGATTGTGACAAAACCGGTCCGGTACTCATGTATTAAATATTCATGAGCCAAAATCGTCGTATTGTAGCCGATGATACTGTTTTTTCCGACAGTGATTTTTTCGGGAAACATGATATCCGGCATCACCATCAGCGCGAATGACGTCTGTTTTCCGACATTCATTTTCAAAAAGGTTCGATACAGCCAGTTTTTCACGCTTAAAAACGGCGTATACCTTGCGATCTGAATGATGATGAAATTTTTCATCACCTTCAGGAAGGGAACCGTCTGATAAACATGCCACAATGAATTTTCACCTGAAACCGGATGGCGGTCTGTTTTTCTCATGGATTACTTCACTCCGGTGATGTGCAATAAATCACTCATTTTCTCGAGCATATAATCGGGTTCATAGGCGGAAAGCGTCTGTGCGCCTTTAATCGTCCACGCGACGCCGGCTGTTTTCGTGCCGGCGTTTTTGCCCGCCATGACATCGTGATAATTGTCACCGACCATTATGGCTTCCGACGGATCGCACCCAAGCCGGCCGAGCGCAAGCCGCACAGGCTCGGGGTCAGGCTTCGGATGCTTGACATCATCAAGCGTGACGACAGTATCGAAAAACGCCCCGATGCCTGTCAGCTTCAATCCCATATTGACTGTATCCCTCAGCTTCGTGGTGACAATACCCAGCTGATACCCCGCTTTTTTCAATTCATCAAGCGTTTCATAAACCGTTTCGTACTCCGTGACGAGCTCATCGTGCTTTTCATGGTTGAATGCTCTGTACATGCTGATCATCTCATCGCACTTTTCAGCATTAATGCCTGCAAACGTTTCATACAGAGGCGGGCCGATAAACGGAAGCACATCTTCCCTTTTGAACTGCCCCGGGCAATAATGATCAAGCGTATGAAGGTAAGAAGCGATAATCAGTTCATTCGTGTCAATCAGCGTGCCGTCGAGATCAAATAAAATGGCGGTTACACGTTTATCAGTCATCTTATGTCCTTTCCGATTTCAGACGTCAGTCCGTATCTGCATACCGCTTATCGGCATACCCCTTCATGCGTCTGAAAATCATTAAAATAATCGCAAGTACAATCAGCACAATGGAAATGACCTGCGCGATCCGAAGCTGGCTCGTAAGCATCAGGCTGTCCGTCCGCATTCCCTCAATAAAGTATCTGCCGATCGAATACCAGATCACATACGTCAAAAACAGATCGCCCCTGCGCAGGTTCACGCGGCGGAGCAGAAGCAGAATCACGACGCCCGCAAAACTCCACAGCGATTCATACAAAAACGTCGGGTGATAATATTGTCCGTCTATGTACATCTGATTAATGATGAAATCCGGAAGATGCAGACTTTCCAAAAATGACCGGCTGACCGCTTCACCGTGAGCCTCCTGGTTGATAAAGTTCCCCCAGCGCCCGATGGCCTGGCCAAGCAGAATACTCGGCGCGGCAATATCCGCCAGCTTCCAGAATGAGATGCCTCTTACTTTTGAAAAGACGATTCCCGTTGCGATCGCGCCGATTAATCCGCCGTGAATCGCAATGCCGCCTTTCCAAATTTTAATGATTTCCCCGGGGTGTTCCGAGTAATAGCTCCACTCGAAAAGCACATAATATGCCCTTGCGCAAATGATTGCGATCGGGATGGCGAAAAGAACAAGATCAATAAAAATGTCCTTTTTCAGCCCCCGCTTTTCACTCTCCCTCATGGCCATCCAAAGCCCTAATAACGCGCCCGCGCCGATAATGATTCCGTACCAGTGCACGGATAACGGCCCGAGCTGAAAGGCAATCGGATTGATTGGTGTTCCTGCTTCATTCATATCATTGCCAACTCCTATTCGTCTTGTTCGCCGTCCTCAATGACATCCGCCAGCTTATTCGTGAATTGCTCGGCAGCATTTAAGCCCATCCGCTTCAATCTGAAGTTCATCGCCGCAACTTCGATAATAACGGCGAGATTTCGCCCAGGGCGGACTGGAATGGTCAGTTTTGTAATTTCCGTATCAATGATTTTCATTTTTTCTTCTTCAAGTCCGAGACGGTCGTATTGCTTCCCTTGCTCCCAAAGCTCAAGGTCCATGACGATTGTAATTCTTTTATTGCTTCTGACGGCGCCCGCTCCGAACAGCGTCATGACATTTATAATGCCGAGACCCCTGATTTCAAGCAGATGCTCAATCAGATCAGGCGCATTCCCGACGAGCGTATCCTGATCCTCCTGCCGGATTTCGACGCAGTCATCCGCAACAAGACGATGGCCGCGTTTGACGAGCTCCAGCGCCGTTTCACTTTTACCGACGCCGCTTTTTCCCGTTATGAGCACGCCGACGCCGTATATATCCACAAGCACGCCGTGAATGGCGGTTGTCGGCGCGAGACGGCTCTCAAGAAAATTCGTCAGCCTGCTTGACAGCCTGGTTGTTTTCAGAGGGGATCTGAGCACAGGCACACCGTTTTGCTCGGAAGCTTCTACAAGCTCCGGCGGGATCGGCATATCTCTGGAAAGTATGATAGCCGGCGTCACATCGGTGCACAGCGATTTCATCCGCTGTTTCTTATCTTCCTCGGGAAGCTGATCGAAAAATGACAGCTCCGTTTTTCCTAAAAGCTGCACCCGTTCTCTCGGGTAATATGTAAAATAACCGGCGATTTCAATACCGGGCCGTGATAAATCACTCATCGTAATCGGGCGGTTAATCCCTTCTTCTCCGCTGATCAATTCTAAATGGAACTGCTCCATTACGTCTTTGGTCCGAACCTTTGCCAAGATATGTTCCTCCTGTTCTGGGATGTTCCGAGCTTTGAACAGTTATATTTTATCACTTTACCGTCTGAACCAAAACAGATTTATACAATTCCGGCATAACTGGTATAGATAACTAGTCTGAAAAGGAGTAAAATAAAACTAACAACTAACCAGAAAGGCGTGTTTTAAAGTGGCTGAAAGCTTGTTAATCAGCGGTGCGGACATCGTAACAGAAGAAGAAATCATCCGAAACGGATTTCTTGGTATAAAGAACGGCATCATTTCTTACGCGGGGAAAACAAGACCGCAAGAAACGTATGAGAAGGAATGGAAGGCGCCCGAGGGTTCATATGCGCTTCCCGGAATGATTGATATTCATATTCACGGCGGATACGGCGCGGATACGATGGATGCTGATGTTGCAGCTCTTGATACAATGTCCGCCCGGCTGCCCGAAGAAGGAACAACCTCTTTTCTAGCGACAACGATCACACAGCAGCACGAAAACATTGAAAAAGCGCTCGTCAACGCCAAAAAATGGACGTCTTCCTCACCGCAGGCCCAAAAAGGCGCTGAGTTGATCGGCATTCATTTAGAAGGACCGTTTGTCTCTCCGAAAAAGGCGGGAGCACAGCCGAAACAATGGATTACTCCTGCTGATGCCGGGCTCTTTCAGAAATGGGAGCGGCTCTCGGGAGGGCTGATCAAAATCGTGACGCTTGCGCCGGAAGAAGATTCTGATTTCAGCCTGATCCGTTATTTAAAAGACCAAAACATCATCCCGTCAATGGGACACACAGACGCGGGAGCCGAGCTTTTACAAAAAGCGGCGGATGCCGGGGCAGTGCATATGACGCACCTCTTCAACGCCATGAGCTCCTTTCATCACCGTGAGCCGGGGGGCATCGGTACGGCTCTCGCCTGCGGCCGTATCACGGCGGAGCTGATCACCGACGGCATTCATTCTCATCCTTTGGCCGTTAAGCTTGCCTATTTGGCGAAAGGAAGCCAAAACCTGATCATGATTACAGACTCCATGCGGGCAAAAGGGCTTAAGGACGGAGAATACGAATTCGGCGGACAAAAAGTCACCGTTCGCGGGGACACGGCGCTTCTCTCTGACGGGACGCTGGCCGGTTCCATTTTAAAAATGAATGAAGGCGCGGCGCTCATGCGCAGGTTTACAAACTGCTCATGGCTGGATATAGCAAATATGACATCGGCAAATGCGGCCCGCCGCCTCGGCATATTCGACCGTAAAGGAAGCATCGCGGAAGGAAAAGACGCCGACGTTGTTCTGACGGACGGACAGTGCGGCGTGCTGGCAACGATTTGCCGCGGAAACACCGCATATATCTCAAGGGAGGCTGATTGGACATGAACGTTATCACATGCAGACATTATGAAGAATTAAGTGAAAAAGCCGCAGCGATTATTGCTGAAACAGTGAAACAAAAGCCGGATGCCGTTCTCGGCCTTGCGACGGGGGGCACCCCTGAAGGCGTATACAAAGAACTTGTGCGGATGCACCGCTCAGAAGGCTTGTCATTCCGGAATGTCACGACGATCAACCTTGATGAATACGCCGGGCTTTCTCCCGAGGACAAAAACAGCTATCATTATTATATGAATACACATTTTTTTGCACATATCGACAGCCGAAAGGACCGCCACTTTCTCCCTGACGGACGGGCAGACGATCTTGATGCCGAATGCGGACGCTATGACCGATTGATTCAAACACTCGGCGGAGCGGATATACAGCTTTTAGGCATCGGACACAACGGCCATATCGGCTTTAATGAACCCGGGACGCTATTTGAATCCCGAACCCATGTCGTTGAGCTGAATGAAGAGACAAGACAGGCGAATGCGCGGTACTTTCCGTCAATTGATCAGGTCCCTGTAAAAGCCCTGACAATGGGGATCGGGACGATTTTGTCCGGCAAACGGATTTTGATCATGGCATCCGGAAAAAGCAAGGCCCAAGCGGTGAAGCAGCTTCTGGACGGGTGCGTCAGCGAAGCATTCCCCGCCTCCGCCCTGCACGCGCATCCGGATGTGACGGTCTTGATTGATGAAAAGGCTGCGGGCGGCGATTGAAAGGATTTGACCTATGCAGATTGATAAACAATCTCCGATTCCGATTTACTTTCAGATTATGGAACAATTAAAAACACAAATCAAAAACGGCGAGCTGAAAGCGGATGCGCTGCTTCCGTCGGAGCGGGAATACGCCGAACAATTCGGCATCAGCCGAATGACGGTGCGCCAGGCGCTTTCCAATCTGGTGAATGAAGGATTTTTATACAGGCAGAAAGGCCGGGGAACGTTCGTCAGCAAACTGAAGATGGAACAGCCGCTTCAAGGGCTGACAAGCTTTACGGAAGATATGAGAAGCCGGGGCATGAAGCCGGGGAGCAGACTTGCCGAATACCAGCTGATTCAGGCGACGGAAGAATTATCTTCTATCCTGGGATGCGGCTATCCGGCAACGCTTCATAAAATCATCCGCGTCCGGCTGGCAAATGATATCCCGATGGCGATTGAAGCCTCGTACATTCCGTTTGACAAAGCGGGAAAACTGGACGCCTCTCATTTTCAATCATCCATGTATGAGCATATTGAAGCGTACAATCAGATGCCGATCTCACGGGCAAAACAAGAGCTTGAACCGGGAGCCGCTTCCGAGGAAGAAGCTGAGCTGCTCGGTATCCAGCCCGGCGCCCCCGTCCTCTATATCAAGCGGACCACTTATCTGCAGGACGGCACTGCCTTTGAGCACGTCAGATCCGCCTACAGAGGCGACCGCTACACATTCGTGCATTATATGGACAGGGTGAAATGAAACATCTCCAACCGTTACGGGTTGGAGATGTTTTTTTGATCTGCCATTTTCAAATCAAGCCGGTGAATGTTCTCTATGACTCTGGCAAAACGAAGAGGCTGTGGTTCTGGCATCTATTTTTATAAAGAAAAGAGTAATAAAATGCTACCCTCTGTTTTGGACAATATACGGAACCTGCTTTGAAACCAGTAGCAGCGGTTCTTTGTTTTTATGAGCCAGCGAAAACATGATTGCGCCTTCAATCATCGAGTTGATTGTCACCCCGAGCTTCTCCGCTTCCTCTTGTTCAAACCCATGCTCAAGAAATTTTGCCGCAAACACATCCGTCCACTTTTTGAACACCTCAACACATGTGCATCTTAACGTTTCATTGATCAGAGCGGTCTCACCCGCCAGCAATCCAACCGGCACGCCCTCAATATTCTGCGGATCATTAAACTGTTCAGCCGTTACATGAATAAAGTGCTGAATCGCTTCTATAGGGTCCGCGAATTGAGACATACTATTCTGTATTTGCTTTTCAACGCATCTTCCCGTATATTTGATCGCCGCAATGGCGAGTTCTGCTTTTCCGTTTGGAAAGTGATGATACACAGACCCTCTGGGTGCTCCGCTCTCTTTTATAATTTGATTCAAACCAGTCGCATGATATCCCTGAATCTGAAAAAGATATGCAGAGGTTTGAATAATTCTTTCTTTTGTCCCGGTTTTACTGTTCATTATGTTTCCTCCTGCATATTACGAAAACCAATCGATTTTAGTATAGAAAAGGGACATAAAAAAGTCAAAAGCACTTATCACAGCAGGGCGCCGCCATTTACGCACAGAAAAAATCCTGCTGACCGTCAGATTTTCTTCTGAGCGATCAGCAGGCTGTATTTTTTTCGTTATGGGTTTGAGGCATGCCTGAAATCAAACTGATCCGGAGCCGGGCGATACGGCGTATTTCCCGTTTTGAACATCCACAGCGGTGATATTGTTTTGCCGTTGTACGGGTCCTTAACGACGGTGTACCAGTAATAAACGGAATCAGGCTGCAGGCCGTCCCAGACCCAATTTGCGGTTTTTCCGCTTTTTACGTGTTTTTTATGACCGAGCAGTTCGTTCGTATAGACGTTGCATTCAAAATAATCGGTCGCCACCCTTTTCCTCTTCGGCTGTAAATCCATTTCTGCTGAGAATTCGTCTTTATCAGCGAACAGATCGGTGTCATAGTAATTGATGTCATCCGTGTACGGCGAGTAGGAGAACATGTGAACCTGATTGGCGGCCTGATCGAATTGCATCATGCGCATAAAGCCCTGCCCCCCTTCCGGACCGTCCTGGTAGTCGGTCAGAATTTGGTGAACGAGGCGGTCCGGTTTTCCGTCCCCGTCATCGTCAAGCGCATCGGTTTTTTTCATGGCGTTATGGTAATGGCCGCTTAATACCATCGCCACATTGCGATTCGGCTTGACGACTTTTCGATAGATCGTTTCCCCGATCGGGCTTCGATTTCCGCTGACAAGCAAGTACTCATGAAAGCATAAGATGGCGGTTCGGTCCGGATACCTCTTCAGCACTTGATTGATCCAGTCAATCTCTTGTTCCGCAATGCCCCAGCCCATATAAATCATAATAAAATCGTTCCCGCTTGCCGACAGCAGGTCATAATGCCCGCGGTTATTTTTATATGATCCGCCGTAATGCATGTTCTGTTCAAACCGGCGGCTCCCGAAGAAATCCCCGAAGGTTCGATATGTGCCGTCTTTATGGCCGACGTCGTGATTGCCGGCAAGCACTCCGTACGGAATCCCCGCCTTGTCAAGTGTCCGCATGGAGTGATCGGCGTTTTTCCACTGTTTCATCACCATTGAATCATCGACGATATCACCGGTATGAAAGACATATTTAATATTGTGCTTTTCCTTATTTTCTTTGATCCACTCCGTCATTTTGTCAAAAATGTGCGGGTGTCCTTGTGCGTAATATTGTGTATCCGACATCCAGACAAACGTGTAATTGCCTTTCGCCGGTATTTGATCCTGCACGATGACATTCATTTTTGAGTTCTTCACCGCATCCGCTGCGGAAACGGCGGCTTTTAATGTAAACGGCTTTTTATCTTTGGCAAGAACGCTGTCCGCCTCCTGCCAGCGGCTTGTCCGGTAATTCCAAATATACATGGTTACCTTTCGGCCGGGCAGAGAGCTTCCTTTCCAGACCGCCTCGGCCAGATCCGTTTCGTCGATAGACGGGTCAACGGAGACTTCGAATCGGTGATAAGGAAAACGCTCCACACTTTCCGTCGATACGGTTTTTCCGTCATTTGCCGAGATGCGGTTCATTTCCGGCAGGGTAAACGGCATTTCATTTTCTTTTATGCCCCTCGGCGGTTCCGTTAATGAGGCGTGTTTATACACTTTCACGCTGCCCGGATTCCGCGCGGTATAACGGAAGCCGCGATAAAATGATACATTCATGTCATCCTTCGTCGGGTCTTTTACCCGGACGGACAGCTTTGCTTTGTGGGCGCCGATTTTTTGATCCGCAAGCTCCGGCTGGTTCGGCTCCTCCCGTTTGATATGGAAGGTGCGGACGGACGTTGTTTCATTTCCGGCAAGGTCTGCCGCAATGATGGTAAGGGTATGTTTTCCGGGCTTGAGATCGGCTGATGACGTGTGATGCGGGAGCGTAATGCTTTCTCCGTCCAAAAACGCTTTGACCTCTTCCACTTTGCTCCATTTATCACGGATGTCCGCATTCAGCTCAACATTACCTTTCAGCGCCGCGCCTTCTTTGATACCCGGGACAATCTTCGGCCCCGTATTGTCCACCCGCACAGATTGGCTCAGCTGCTCCTCACCGTCGCTAACAAAAATATGGTGATAGCCTTCAGAAAGCTTCGCCGTGTTCCACGGCAGCAGCCGTGACGTAAACAAATGATCCGGCAGGCTGAATGAGAAGGTCTTCTGCTGATTCGCCCGCCTGCCGTCACCGATAAACAGCTGCTCAGCCGGATCCGTCTTCCCGTCTTTGATCACCGTTCCATCCGAAAGCACCAGACGGGCATGTTTCACCACAAAATCATCCCGATTCTCTCCCGTGTCATACGGAGAAACCTTTGAGCCCGAACGGATGGATACTTTCTGTGTTTTGCCCCCTTTTTGTAGCAGACGTTCCGGAAGGAGAACCGAGTGCGTTCTGTAACGGTGAGACGGATCGTCAAAAATGTGCAGCACCTCATTTTCCATTATGACGGTGTTTTGAAAATAAAGATTCGTTTTCCGGGCATCGAAGGCGAAATAGACCTCTTTTTCCAGCGCCGGCCGGGTCTCCTGCCGTTTGCCGTCAATCCACAGCTTGATCTTATCGGGGCTGACGTCGGAAGTCGCTTTGAGCAGATAGGTGCCGGATATCGTATCTTCGGGTTCAACATTCATTCTGAGTCCGTGTGATTTGCTCGTCTGTTCAATGTCAATCATCTTGACGGGCGTTTTTGCTTCATTTTCTCCATCACTGGCTGCGATATAATACTCAAGCTGATCCTGACCGAGCAGTTCCGGGGAATAAAGAATATGATGGTATAAGCTGTCGTTGCGGTCTTTTTCGGCCAGAATTCGTTTGAATGGTTTTTTCTCATTGGTCCGGTAATAAAACGCGGCTGTTTTGACAAGGTTTTTGTCTTTTATGTCAGCCTTTAATTCAATGCTTTCAGCGGGCCGGACGGGCTTTCTGTCTGTAAGGTCTTCGATGACCGGTTTTTTCTTGTCGGGTTTTATCACCCTTTTCTGCTGCGGGATCTGCGCCTGAAAAACAGAGCCCGGTGACGGCTTATGCTCGCTCGTGGAGATCCTCAGCAATTCTCCCGTTCCGTTCAGCGGATATTTGTACAGCAAAGAAGTCAGCCGGCGGAAAGCGTGTTTCCGGTAATGCGCTGAGGCGATACCCTTTCCGGTATTTGCCGACAGCACCACCGTACGCGGGCGGCCGTTGGACATTCCGTCCGTCCCTTCGATGACGGCGAGATGTTCTCCCTCCTTCAGGCGTGTCCCGTAATAGCGATTGAAATCATCTATCGTCAGTTCTGATGCGGCGCGTCTCAGCCAAAACACGTAAGTCCCGCCTGACGGAATGACGGTATCTTCTTTCGGTCTCCATATCATATCTGATTCCGGCCCTTCCTTCGGATAGCGGTAGCGGATGTGATAGTCTTTAAAATGAATGGGTCTGTCCGTCGTGTTATACACCTCGATAAATTCATAGGCATCAGCGCCGTCTTCATTTTTCGTATCAACCGCAAGCTCCGTAATCATCAGCTCGGGAATATGATTCAAATCGGCTTGATAGCCGTCCAGCTTCAGCCGCTTTTTCTCCGATTCCGCCCGCTGTCTGCCGTTGGTGAAAACGAGGTAATATTCCAATTCTCCATTCCAGATATCCCGCTTTGAAACCTGGGCCGTAAACAGCCGGATTGCGCCTGGCGCGGGCTCCATCGGCACCATTTTAAATCCCAGCTCATTGCTTTGTTTATAAAAAAGAAACGCCGAAAACGCTTGATAGTCAGCATTCCGTACATGAGCCTGTATGAACAGGTTTCTTTTCATTTCCGCCTTTACTTCGATTTGGGGAGGATTCTCCAGAAGCGGTATGTAATGAGGCGGCTGTCCGAATTCCTGCTGATTCACGGGGATTGCCGATTCTTTGCGCGCCGCATCCGCAGAAGGACTCACACAAAGCAAACCAATCAGAAAAAAGAGCGTCATCACAAGTTTCATCTCATTACCTCCCTATGCATTATGTTGCGTCAGGAGGCTGCCGCTTATGTAAATCACACATAAAAAAGCTGCCCTCTCGGGACAGCTCGTTTTTTACCTTTTTCTAAGCGGCTCCAATATGCCTTTTTGGATCAGCAAGTGGAAAACGGACAGCACGACGGATGCCCAAATGGCAGTGCCGAACCCATCAATCTGAAAGCTGTCTCCCATCAAGGCTGCGGTCATCATTAACGTAATGGCGTTGATGACAAACAGAAAGAGGCCGAGGGTCACAACCGTGACGGGCAATGTCAATATGACGATGATCGGCTTGATCAGTACATTTAACACAGAAAGAATCACACTGGCGATGACAGCCGCTCCGATACTGCTGATATGGACGGAATCAAAATATCCCGCGATAACGATTAATAATAAAGCATTTACTAAAATGCTGACTGCCCATTTGATCATTTATTTCAAATCTCCTTCTAAAGGTACAACAAAACACCAGATAATATATACAATCGGCACGATTCCGCTCGTGACAAGCGCTAATACAACGGTGATAATGCGTAAAAGCGACGCATCCATATTGACGTACTCCGCCAAACCGCCGACAACGCCGGCGATTTTACGGTTTTTTTCTGAACGGTAAAGTCTTTTCATCCAATCACCTCTGAGTATGCTTGAGCTTAATGGCTCCTGTTAACGATTCTGAGAAAATCGAGAGATGCTGATCATGGCCTTGATTTGATGCCAGCATCAGTTCTTTTTGAATGGTATCATTCTTTTCCTTTAAAATTTCCGCATCAATCAGCTCATGGCTGAGAGAGCCGAGATTGCTTTTCAGCTCCGCTTTCACCGCCGAATCATCAGGCAGAGCGATATCCACGTTTCCGGTCGTCGTTTTCGTGTAGATGGAGCGGCAGTGCGGCGCTGTCACGGTAAGCATGATATTGCCGTTAAAGCTTTGAACGTCAATGGATTCACTCGATCCGCGCAAATCAATCAAGCCGTTGATCGTTTCCGCTTCAATCGCTCCGCATTGATGTCCGGCCAGCTTGATTTGTCCGTTAGCCGTTTCCGCCGATGCTTTATCAGCCGTCAAATGAGAGAATGACAGAACGCCGTTTGTCGTTTTCGCCGAGAATTCTTTTACATGTAAATGTTCCCCTCTGATCGGTCCGTTAAACAGCTTCACTCTTATCTTATCGTACTCTTTCTGGGGAACATAAAGCGTGACATTGGTTTTCATCGTTTTCTTTTCCGTGCGGACAAAAAACTTATTGCCCTTCACTTCACACTCAATGTGCTGAAGAAATGCGGTGCGCGCCGCCTCCTGACTGTCCGCCCGGTACACTTTCGCCTGGCACTCCGCTCTGATATCTTCATCCGCCCACGGCACGATATTGACGCTGCCGTTTGCAATCTGCATATCAATGGCCGAGAATTCACTGTCTTTAAATTGAAAAATATGCTGCACTTCGTGTGCGTGGCCGAAATTCAGATCAAGATCCGCTTCCTTCACTTTTTTGACGGCAGAATCAATCCAGTCGAACAGCTTCGCCCCGAGCGACGGCTTTTGGCTTCCTTTTGCCCCGCTTTCGAAATCTTCCGCAGGTTCCTGGACCTCCGCAGATAATGCGGTGATCTGCTCTTCTTTTTCTTTATATTCATGATCCAGTTTTTCAATGAGCGTCAGTGCTTCCTGCGCCGTCAGCATGCCGTCTTCCACAAGCTTTAAAATCCGTTCTTTCTCCTGTTTCATACAAAACGCCTCCCCCGACTTTTCTTACACCTGGCGTAACACCTTAATTCCCTGCACGATATTCCAAATGACCATTCCGATGAGGATCAGAAAATAAACAGCTGCTCCTGTTATCATAACAAAAACGGGCACCATACTCTCCCCCTGAGCCGTAATCAATCCGCCGACAACACCCGCGGTCACAATCAGCAATCCCGCAAACGGAATGATATGGGAAATCAGAGCGCGCATGGCATGCCGCTTCGTCTCTTTTTCATCGACGACAAAGTAAGCCACAATCGGAAGAATGAGCGGCGCGAGAAACACGCTGAAATAACAGATTGATGCGATAATCGCTTGATTTCGGTTCAATAAAAACACTCCCTGTGCCGTGATGTAAAAACCCTTCCTTATACATACGTATGACGAATGGGCGGGTTTCATTTTCATGCTAAGGACATGCTTCGTTATACGTAATTTTTGATTTCAGAGATTTCACTATAGAATCTTTTCCCCGAACCGATTACAATATGTAACAAAGCCTGACCGTATGCAAGGAGGACATACAAATGGAGAAAGATCCCAAAAACGCCCAAGTAACGGAAGAGAGTCTTCGAAATTTAATTCGCGAACAGAAAAGAATGAACAGCGAAATGCTGGCTGAATTGGAACAGATCAAAGCAGCCCCTCTTCCCATTTCCCATGATATCCAATATATAAAAGTGCTGCTGGACAGCAGCAGCACCCATATTCTGCAGGACTTAATGCATTTAAGCAGACAGCTTCCCCAACAGAAAAAAAGCCTGTAACAACAACAGCCCAAAACCGATGAGTTTTGGGCTGTTTTTATTGATCTATTACGTGGCTGCCGTTTCTTTTTCGGCCAGCAATGTTTTCATCCGTTTTTTATCACGTTCCATTACCGGTTTCAGATAACGGCCCGTATATGATTCTTTCACTTCGACAACTTCTTCAGGCGTCCCGGAGGCTACGATCGTGCCGCCGCCCGATCCGCCTTCAGGTCCCAGATCGACGATGTAGTCAGCCGTTTTAATGATATCGAGATTATGTTCAATGACCAAAACGGTATCACCGTTATCGACGAGTCTTTGAAGCACAACCAAAAGCCTTGCGATATCATCAACGTGGAGGCCTGTCGTCGGTTCGTCCAAAATATACAGCGTCCGGCCGGTGGAACGCTTATGCAGTTCGGAAGCGAGCTTGACGCGCTGCGCTTCTCCGCCTGACAGCGTCGTCGCCGGCTGGCCGAGCGTCACATAACCGAGTCCGACATCGGCAAGCGTTTGAAGCTTGCGTTTGATTTTCGGGATATTTTCAAAGAAAGACAGAGCATCTTCCACCGTCATATCCAGAACGTCAGAAATGCTTTTTCCTTTGTATGTGACCTCAAGCGTCTCCCGGTTGTAACGTTTGCCGTGGCACACTTCACACGGGACGTACACGTCAGGAAGGAAATGCATCTCAATTTTAATGATGCCGTCGCCGCGGCAGGCCTCACAGCGCCCGCCTTTTACATTAAAACTGAACCGGCCTTTTTTATAACCGCGCACCTTTGCTTCATTTGTCTGCGCGAATACATCGCGGATATCATCAAACACACCCGTATAAGTTGCCGGATTTGATCTCGGTGTCCGGCCGATCGGCGCCTGGTCGATGTCGATCACCTTATCAAGGTGGTCGAGGCCTTTGATCTCTTTATGGCTTCCCGGTTTCGCTTTGGCTTTATGAAGCTTTTGCGCAAGCGCCTTATGCAGAATTTCATTCACAAGCGTACTTTTTCCGGAACCGGACACACCTGTCACCGCCGTAAAAGTGCCGAGCGGGAATTTGGCGTTCGCTTTTTTCAGGTTGTTTTCTGACGCGCCTTTGATTTCAATGAACCGGCCGTCAGGCTTTCTTCTCTCCGGAGGCATCGGGATGAATTGAGCCCCTGACAAATAACGTCCGGTCAGAGAGTCCGCATCATTCATCACTTCTTCAGGCGTCCCCGCCGATATGACGCGGCCGCCGTGAATGCCGGCGCCCGGACCGATATCTATCAAATAATCGGCAGCCATCATCGTATCCTCATCATGCTCCACGACAATCAGTGTGTTGCCGAGATCCCTCATGTTTTTCAACGCGCTGATCAGACGGTCATTGTCACGCTGGTGAAGGCCGATGGACGGCTCATCAAGAATGTACAGAACGCCTGACAAACGGGAGCCGATCTGTGTTGCAAGCCTGATGCGCTGAGCTTCTCCGCCTGACAGCGTTCCCGCCGCCCGGCTCAGCGTCAGGTAATCAAGACCGACTTTATCTAAGAAGCTGAGCCGCTCCACAATCTCTCTTAAAATTAAATCGGCAATCTGCATATCTTTCTCAGACAGCGTCAGTCTTTTGAAAAATTCCAGCGCATCGCCGACGGAAAGCTCGGTAATGGTGCCGATGTGGCGCCCGTTGACCAAAACGGCCAGCGCTTCTTTCTTCAGCCGGTAGCCTTTGCACGTCGGGCACGGCTTCTGTGACATGTACTGCTCCATCTGTTCACGGATATAATCGGAGCTTGTCTCTTTATACCGTCTCTCAATATTGCGCAGCACGCCTTCAAATTCAATTTCATTTTCGCGCACTTGTCCGAAATCATTCTCGTATTTAAAGTAGATCCGTTCATCGCCGCTACCGTACAGCACTTTATCAAGCTGATGCTTCGGCAGGTCTTTGACCGGAGTCTCCATATCAATGCCGTAATGGCGGCAGACCGCCTGAAGCAGCTGCGGATAATATTGTGAACTGATCGGCGTCCACGGCGCGATGGCGTGTTCTTTTAATGACAGCTCAGGATTGGGAATGACGAGCTCAGGGTCCACTTCCAGCTTTAAGCCGAGACCGTCACAAGTCGGACAGGCGCCGAACGGGCTGTTAAACGAAAACAGCCGGGGTTCAAGCTCTCCGATAGAAAAACCGCACAGCGGACAGGCGTGATGCTCGCTGAACATCAGCTCCTCCTGACCGATGACATCTATCATGACACGGCCTTCCCCTAAGCGGAGCGCGGTTTCCAGTGAGTCGGAAAGCCGGGCGGCAACCCCTTCCTTGACGACAATCCGGTCAATGACGACTTCAATGGAATGCTTTTTGTTTTTTTCAAGTTCAATATCGTCGGAAAGCTCGGCCATTTCTCCGTCAATCCGCACCCTTACGTAACCTTGCTTTCTGATTTGGTCAAGCACTTTGACATGGGCGCCTTTTCTGCCTGAGATGATCGGCGCAAGCACTTGAAGCTTCGTCCGCTCCGGATATTCAAGAATCCGGTCAACCATCTGTTCAATCGTTTGCGACGTAATTTCAATGCCGTGCTCCGGGCAGTGCGGCTTCCCGACTCTCGCGTACAGCAGCCGGAGATAATCATAAATCTCCGTTACCGTTCCGACGGTTGACCGCGGATTGCGGCTCGTCGTTTTCTGATCAATGCTGATCGCCGGAGAAAGCCCTTCGATCGCATCGACGTCCGGCTTATCCATTTGCCCTAAAAATTGGCGCGCATAGGCAGAAAGCGATTCAACATACCGCCTCTGTCCTTCCGCGTAAATGGTGTCAAAGGCAAGGGATGATTTTCCCGATCCGGACAGCCCCGTCACGACGACGAGCTGATCCCGCGGAATCGTTACATCAATGTTTTTTAAATTGTGCGCCCTCGCGCCTTTCACCTCGATCCGGTCAATTGCCATGTGTTCATCATCCTTCCGCTTTAAGCTCTAACAGTAAATCACGAAGCTCTGCCGCCCGCTCGAAATCAAGCGCTCTGGCCGCTTCTTTCATTTCGTGCTCCATTTGCTCAACGACTTTCTGGCGTTCTTTCTTCGTCATCTTCGCCAGTTTAGGCGCGGCTTTTGTTTTATATTCTTCTTTATCCTCAGCGGCCTGCGTCGCGCGGATCACATCGCGGATTTCCTTATTGATCGTTTGCGGCGTAATGCCGTGAATTTCGTTAAAGCGCTCCTGCTGTTCCCGGCGGCGCTTCGTTTCATTAATCGCGATTTCCATCGAATTCGTGATTTTATCGGCATACATGATGACGCGGCCTTCCGCGTTTCGTGCCGCCCGTCCGATCGTCTGAATCAGCGAACGTTCGGAACGGAGGAAGCCTTCTTTATCCGCATCGAGAATGGCGACAAGTGACACTTCCGGAATATCAAGCCCTTCCCTCAGCAGGTTGATGCCGATTAACACATCATGTTTTCCGAGGCGGAGGTCACGGATGATTTCAATCCGTTCAAGCGTCTTAATCTCGGAATGCAGATAATTGACCTTGATGCCGATTTCCTTGAGATAATCGGTCAGATCCTCTGACATTTTTTTCGTTAAAGTCGTCACAAGAACGCGCTCATTCCGTTCAATTCTCGCCTGAATCTCGCCGATCAGATCATCAATCTGTCCTTCGATCGGACGGACGTCAATGAGGGGATCGAGGAGTCCCGTCGGTCTGATGATCTGCTCGATCATTTCCGGCGTATGCTCAATTTCATACGGTCCTGGAGTCGCCGACACGTACACGATATTGTGCATGTGTTTCTCAAATTCCTCGAATCGGAGCGGACGGTTGTCAAGCGCTGACGGCAGGCGGAACCCGTGATCGACAAGCACCTGTTTTCTCGCCTGGTCACCGTTGAACATGCCGCGCACCTGCGGAATCGTCACATGTGATTCATCAACGACAATCATAAAATCGTCCGGAAAATAATCAAGCAGCGTATACGGCGTAGAGCCCGGCGGACGGAGTGTCAAATGTCTTGAATAGTTCTCGATCCCTGAGCAAAAACCCATTTCCCGCATCATTTCAAGATCATATCTCGTCCGCTGCTCAAGCCGCTGCGCTTCAAGGAGCTTGCCGTTTTCGTGCATCACTTTCAAGCGCTCCTCAAGCTCCTGTTCAATATTCAGAATCGCTTTTTCCATCTTTTCCGCCCGGGTGACGAAGTGGGAAGCCGGGAAAATTGCGACATGGTCACGGTCGCCGAGAATTTCTCCGGTCAAAGCGTCGACCTCTCTGATCCGCTCAATTTCATCTCCGAAAAATTCCACTCTGATACAATGTTCATCACGGGAAGCCGGAAAGATTTCCACAACGTCTCCGCGCACGCGGAACGTCCCGCGCTGAAAGTCGATATCATTGCGGGCATACTGGATATCCACAAGCTTTCTCAGCAGCTCGTTCCGCTCAATTTCCATTTCCGGTCTGAGCGACACAACCATCTCCCGGTATTCTTCAGGTGAACCGAGACCGTATATGCATGACACACTCGCAATAATAATGACATCTCTCCGTTCAAACAGAGAGGATGTCGCGGAGTGTCTCAGTTTATCAATTTCATCATTAATGCTTGCGTCTTTCTCTATAAAAGTATCCGTTTGAGGCACGTACGCCTCCGGCTGATAGTAATCGTAATAGCTGACAAAATATTCGACAGCGTTGTTCGGGAAAAACTCCTTAAACTCGCTGTACAGCTGTCCGGCTAGGGTTTTGTTATGGGCAATGACCAGTGTCGGTTTATTCACTTCTTTAATCAGATTGGACACGGTAAAGGTTTTGCCCGTCCCTGTCGCACCCAGGAGAGTCTGGTGTTTTCTGCCTTCCTGTATGCCTTTGACAAGCTTCTCAATCGCTTGCGGCTGATCTCCCTGGGGCTGATATTTCGAGACTAACTCAAAACGATCTTTCACAAAAAAGCCTCCGTTTCTTTACGAAATCTTCCTATTGATATAGTAACACAATGACGGGCAAAATCACTAAAAATACGAACTAAAGTTCGATGGTTTGTTTTTACCAAGTCAATTTTTGTATAAAAAACCTGCTTTTATGGCGTAAAAGCAGGCATTCTATTTCATATTCACCATGTCAGGCATTGTCTTTCTTTTTGTCTGCTTCTTTTTTGGCCATGTACAGCCCTCCGGCCACCAGCGATACGACATCCAATCCAACGATAAAATACGTTTCGGTATAACCCTTTAAATAGGATGCGAAAAGCAGTGCGGCTGTGAGAGCGATCGCCACATAGTGGTTAAACGTGACGCGCGTAAAAAGGACGACCAGCATAAAAGGGAAACATAATGCAAAAACGGCTTTTGTAATCACAAAAACCCTCCTCGGGAATTCTTCATCTCATCTGATTATAGTAAAAAATGAAGAATCGGACAATCGTTCCCCTGCTATCACAATACCCTTTTTCAGCAGTCTTCAATCATCTGTCAAAAAAATTGTGAATATAAATCCATTGAACCATTAACCAGATGAATCGAATTACCTTTCTTCAGCCGAAAGGATGAGAAGGTTTAGGTCTTTGTATCTTTGACAGTTTCTTCCTCCCTCTTTACAATGTAATGATAGTGTTTACTATCATTTTCTTGGATGAAGAAAAAAAGGGGGTCATACCGCATGTATTCAGTGCGATTTCAAAAAGCGGAAGAATCGAGCCGCTCTGCAGGAGCAAAAGGAATGAACCTGATTAAACTGACGAAAAACGGGCTGCCCGTTCCCGGCGGTTTCATCATTCAGACGAATGCCCTGACACGTTTTATGGAAGACAACGGGCTTCAAGCAGATCAGGAACAGATGGAGCGCGCCATTATGAACGGCACGTTTTCAAAAGAGCTTCGGGAGGAACTGACCGCGTCGTTTTATGAATTGAGAGAATCATACGCCTCTGTCGCCGTACGTTCCTCCTCCGCGTCCGAAGATCTTGAAGGGGCTTCTTTCGCGGGCCAGTACGAAACCTATTTAAATATCAAAACAGAAGAAGAGTTTCTCGGAAAAGTGAAAGAATGCTGGGCTTCCTTCTTCTCGGCGCGGGTCAGCGGTTATAAAGAGAAAATGAACAATGACACCGCAGAACCGTTAATGGGCGTTGTCGTGCAAGGGCTTATCAATTCCGAGGTTTCAGGAGTCATTTTCAGCCGCAACCCGGTCACACATGATGACGGAGAGCTGATGATCAGCGCGAGCTACGGTCTCGGAGAAGCAATCGTCTCCGGCAGCGTGACGCCCGACACATTTATCGTCAATAAAGACACATTTCAGATTGAAAAAGAAATCGGCTTAAAAGAAATGTATATCGTTTCTAAAGACGAAGGCGTGACGGAAAAAGAGACGTCCGCTGACATGAGAAACCGCTTCTGCCTTGATGACGAGAGCGTCAAAGAGCTTGCCATGCTGACGATAAAGACGGAAGAACTGTACGGTTATCCCGTGGATCTCGAATTCGGATTTGCCGAAAATAAGCTGTATCTGCTTCAGGCCAGACCGATTACAACGATCGTGCAGGATCAGAAAGCGGCAGACGAAGAACGGGAATTTATCATGACGCCCCGGGATCAGAAAGATTTTTGGCTCAATATGGAGGCCAATATAGAAGGCCCCGTCAGCCCGTTATTCGCCTCACTCATTGTGCCGGCTTTGGAATACGGCCTCAAAGAGAGCACGAAGACATTCCCTGTAATGGGCATCGAAATCGAGCGTGTCAAACTTCATCAGGGCCGTGTTTTTTCCAGACAGCATAAGACGGACGACAAGCTGCCCGCAGAACAGTTGGAAGCGCTTTTCCCCGTCTTGGCTGACCGCATGTACGATATTATTCAGGAAACCTTTCTGCCTTTTTATCAAAAGCTGGACGAACTGGCGCATACAGACCATACGCCGGAGACTGCCCTTGATGCATTCCGAAACCTGCAAGATTTCTATTTAAAAGGATACGCAGAACATTTCAATATTGTCTTTCCGCAGGTTGCGTTAAACATGATACTGGAATCCATGTACGGACAGGTTGAGAAAGAAAACACCTCCCTTCTGTACGAAATGCTGGCAGGCGTCATGAATAAGTCATTGGAGACCGACAGACAGCTCTGGCTGCTTTCCGGACAAGTAAAAGACAGCCCTGAGCTGCGGCGCGTCTTTACGGTTTCTCATGCCGACGAGCTGCATCAGACGCTTCTGCAATCAAATGAGGGAAAACGCTTTCTCGAACAAGTCGGTGAATTTTTACAGGAATACGGCTGGAGATCCGTGAAAAGTCATGATCTCATTGAAGAAACTTGGGCGGAAAACCCTTATTTCGCTTTGGCCAACATTCAGAACTATGTCCGGAACGGATACGATTTTGACAGTGAGTTTCATAAAACGATAGAAAAACGAAAACAGCTCTACACCGACTTTATGGATAGAATTGAAGATGACGGCTTCCGGGAGACGTTTGACCGCTATTATCAGTGGACATTGTCTTCATCCATCATCAAAGATGATCACCATTTTTATATTGATGCGATGCTGGACGCCAAAGCGCGCCTCTGCCTTCTGAAAATCGGCGAGCTGCTTCAAAAACAAGGCGTAATCGATGATCGGGAGGATATGTGGTACTTATACAGCGATGAAGTCGAGAAAGCGCTGGCGTCGCCGGTTCCGATGCAGGAAAAAGCCGCTCAACGAAAACAGCTCTTCCAGCAATATCAATTGCTTGAAGCCCCCGCTTATCTCGGGACTCCGACTTCGGAACAGCTGAAAACGGCTGAACAGATTACCGGCTCCATCACAGAAGATGAAAAAAACACTGAACATCAAATTTACGGACTTGCGGCGTCAAGCGGAATCGCAAGCGGCCCGGTGAAAGTCATTCGTGACGCAAGTGAATTTTCCCGTTTTTCAACAGGAGACGTTCTTGTCTGCAAAATGACGACACCGCTGTGGACCAGTCTGTTCCAGGATGCAAAGGCCGTCATTACGGACACGGGCGGCATCCTGTCACATGCGGCGATCATCGCGAGAGAATACGGGCTCCCGGCCGTTCTCGGCACACGTGCCGCGACTGACAGGCTCAACGACGGAGATATCGTCACGGTGGACGGGACAAACGGCAAGATTACGATTGTCAAACGCGCTTCATGCTAGGTTTCCCTCTTTATTGACGGCCAGGGCGGGTGTATACTTGTCCTGCCAGTATTTACGCGAGGTGAAACATGTTGAGAACGACGAACAAGAGAATTATTGACGCCGCGATGAATCTGATCATCCAAAAAGGATACCGCGCAGCGACAACAAAAGAAATCGCAGAAAAAGCAAAAGTAAGCGAAGCAACGATTTTCCGTAATTTTAAAAACAAACAAGGATTAATGAAAGCCATGATTGAACAGCAGACGCCGGTTCCGGAAAGCATGATCACTAAGGCGGAAGGCGATCTGTATGAGGATCTTCTTCATTTCGCCGCGACCCTTCTTCAGCAATTGGAACAAAAAAAAGAAGTGTTCCGCATCTGCCTGCGCGAACCGGAACTATTCGAAGACGTCCTGCAGGATATTGTCGTATATCCGCAATCCGTGAAAAAGCATTTAATCGTTTACTTTAAGGAGCTGACAAAGAAAAATATGATAAGCCCCGGCAGCGAAGAAGCTAATGCAGACGTCTTTATGACGATGATTTTCGGTTATTTTATACACCGGCTGCAGCTGGGGAAAAGAGTCATTACTCTCTCTGAGGAAACGATGCTGAAACACAGCACTGAGATTTTCATGAAAGGCATTACCGGCCGGTCATTTTCCGGCTCCAAGGAGGATGAAGGATGGGTTCAAAGAAAGAATGGGCGCTGATCGTTTCGCTTTTGCTGGGAGCCATACTCGTTCCCATCAATTCTACGATGATCGCAGTCGCCCTTTCATCCATTTCCCGCTCATTCAGCGAATCAATTGCCAGCATCACATGGGTAGTGACCGTGTATTTAATCGTGATGGCCGTGACACAGCCCATTGCCGGCAAACTCGGTGATATGTACGGAAACAAAAAAATGTATTTATGGGGCGTCGGCCTTTTTCTCATCGCATCATTGGGGTGCGCCCTCTCGCCAAGTCTTTTCTTATTGATTTTCTTCCGGGCGCTTCAGGCTGCCGGCGGCGCTTTGCTTACGCCAAACAGCATCGCCATCATCCGCCATGTCGTGTCTGAAAAACGGCTTCCGAAAGTATTCGGCTTTTTCGGCCTCGGTGCCGGGCTGGGCGCGGCTCTCGGTCCGTTTATCGGCTCTCTTTTAATTGAGAGCTTCAGCTGGCATTCGATCTTTTGGGTCAACATTCCGTTTCTTGCAATCGCACTCGTGACGGCATTAGTGATGTTTCCTAAATATAAAGAAGAAACGTCTGACGCTCCGCTTGATATCATCGGGTCCGTTTTGCTTGCCGGAAGCATTGTATCTATTATTCTTCTGACGAAAAATGAAAGCTCTTTGGGCTATTGGGTGTACGCGCTGCTCATTCTCATATTTGTTCCGCTATTTTTCAGGCGGGAGCTGCGCACGAAACATCCGATTATTGATTTTGACCTGTTTAAAAACACGACCTTTACGAGCGCCAATCTGTCGGTTCTATTAAGCAATTTAATGATGTACGCCGTGTTATTGATTATGCCGCTCTTTATGACCGGCCACTTCAGCATGAATACGTCGCACAGCGGCATGGCGCTGTCAGTCTTTTCTGTTTTCATGTCCGCCAGCAACTGGGGCGGAGCTCAGCTGCATCAGAAATGGGGCGCGCGAAGAATGATTTTTCTATCCTTCGGGCTGATGGCCGTAGCCAATCTCTTATTTCTGCTTTTGGTTTATTCCCATTCCGTTCCGTTTCTTATGGCATCGCTTATTGTCGGAGGCATCGCGTCAGGTGCGGGGCTGACGAGCATGCAGGTATCTTCTCTTGCGACGGTAGAACCGGGCATGTCCGGCATCGCATCCGGGATTTTCTCCACCTTCCGTTATTTCGGAAGCATTATTTCTTCAGCACTGATCGGTTTAATCTCCGGGTTTCATATTCTGTTTATCATATTGATCGGAGTTTCTGTGATCGGCTTGTTCGTATCGCTTGGTATCAAGTCCGGGGAAACCGTTCAGACGAAAAAAAGCCATTCGGCGTAAACAAAAAAAGGTTCCGTGAGCACCCGCTTTCCGGAACCTTTTCCAGTTTTCCTTCTTATTTTTCTCTCTCAGAGTGTCACCGCAATGCCGTTGCAATGTAAATGGCTGAGAATTCCGATCAAGTTCGGCGCTGCCGTAAAAAAAGCCCGGCCGCCGTGTTGTTAGCGGCACCGGGCTTTTTATATGTGATTTTTCATAATTAATAAAACTGAAAGCTTATTATTTCCAATGTTTTTTCTTAATTTTTTTCATAATTCTCCTTACTAAAACCTACCTAAAACAATTATTGAATATTACTTTTATAATTAAGCAAAATTAAGTAACAATCATTGAAGGATTCTCAGACTGATAAAATTTATTTTAAATATAATATTTCAAAACACATTCAAACTGTACAAAGAAAAGAAAGTCTAAATTTTTATTTTTGGAACTTGATTGGGACAAGAAAGTCTAAACCAAAATCTAGGCGATCCAGGTGGGTGGCCTGGTAAATATTTTGAGTCTCTGTATCTTTAACAATAGTATTTACAATATCATTAGGATACCGATTCAAAAAAAAATGTTCTCCTTTAAACTTATGAAATTTCACGTTTCCTTCAACAACTTCACTCCATTTATGCATTTCATTGATATGAGTCGAAAAATCGCTATCCGCATAAAAAACGCTTACTCCACAACTTATTTTTTCTGCTTTGGGCTGAAACTTATAATTGTCCAAAATTATAAAATCTGCTCGCAAAATCGGAAGAAACATATCCATAATCTCTTTTGTATAAAACTCCTCTGGTATTCCCCCATATTGTTCCACCTTTGTCAAGAAAGTTTCATTAGTCATATTTTCAATGTCTTCTCTCTTTTCAAAAATATGTGGAGCATCTCGCCCAGAAAAAAACAGATGCCTTGGTTCCTTAGTTCCCATTTGCTTAAGTTTATAATATATCTCATAAGTCAATAAGGCTCCCATGCTGTGTCCAAATATAACATATTCATCGTCATATTCTAATTGTTCACTTATTCTTTTGGCGATATCTTCACTTGCTTCACCAACAGACTGGTAACAAGGCTCTGTGAATCGAGTTCCTCTTCCAGCCAATTCACATATACACAATTCATATCTATCCGGCAGTAGTTTTTTCCATTCATAATATGCATTTACCGAGGCTCCAGCATATGGAATAGGAAATACTTTTATTTTATTTATTTCACTCACTCCTATGTTCAACTTGAGCCCACTATCATTACTATATAAACCTATAAGTATTCAAGATACATTTAATTGTACTTCTCTATCTCTCGCTGCTCTGCCAGCAACAAATTCACCATATCACTATAGCTATTCAAACCGTCTGTCTGATTATTTGCCTTCAGATATACGTCATTTACATTTCTTGAAATACTTGAAATAACACCCTCATACTTATCCCGGTACTGCTCATTTTGTTCTATATCATGCCGCACCGCTTTGGACAGACTGGACATTATATCAGACGCCTTATCTGGATCCACTTTCTTTAGCTCAGATATAGAATAATCAAATGCCAGAAATAAACCACTGTATAGTATCATTGGATCATCCTGCTGCTTACATGCCAGGTAAGCTATAAAATTAGCCTCATCCTCATGCATGAAACCACTCTGATGTGCCAATTCATGCGCCATAGTAGCAGGCACCAAAAAAACTGGCACATTAACATTGATATTGGATTCATAAGTAAAAGGGACAAAAATACCATGTATCCCTGCATGCGACATTAGTTTTGACATCACCACTGGTTTTGGTGTTGAATATGAATGCTCCAAAACAGGATATTTCTTTGATAACATTTGCATCGAGAACACTGCGTGTTGTGCATAATAATCAAAAACCTCTGGTACATGAGCCAAAAGATCAGTGTCCGCTAACTTTTCCCTTGCCAATTCCATTTCAACGGCAAGCGACTTACTCAATTTGACCAGTTCCTCCTTGCTGTAGTTCTCTTCTTTATATTCGGTATAAGACAAAAAAGAATACCTGTAATAGTTTATCCCACCCAAAATAGTATAACAAAAATATATCACGCTACAGATCGTAACGATTCCTAGAGCACCACGATAAACTACCATCCTACGCACACCTTTACTCATGATAACCTTGCGCACATAATAAACGATATAAAATAGAAAAAGTAACACAACCAACACGACGAGCCATTCACTAACAGAAAACTTGACCCAAGAAGGTACAAATCCTACTATTTTTGACAATAACGGATATACAGACCTACTGTATTTTTCCGCCCAATCCTGATGGTTCTGCGCGTATTTTGTCAGTATGTAAGCTATAACTCCAAGTGAAATCAACGGTAATCTCTTAAGTAAAAGCTTTTTTATAATGTACTCCCCCCTATCCAACATAACCATTATAATCAGTTATTCTTAATATATATCCTGCTAAAGATTCATCTTCTAAAGGTTTTGGAGTTAGCAATAACCTTTCCAATAAGCCATACCTCTCCTTCATTTATTTTTTTATTATTTCAAAATAAAACAGCTAAGAAAATATAATTTTCTTAGCCGTTTTACTTTTATAGCTGATTTTGAAATCTAGTTTAGGAGTTCTTGAAACTATTCCGAATAATTATGAAAAATCACATTATAATGCTGTCATTTCTTCGTGCTCGTGTTCATCCTGCACGAATAAAATACCTAATTCATGATGTTCGCCTTCATAGGACGCGCGCTGATCAAACCGGATCTCACCATTCAGGCCGATGATCTCCATTTTTACAAATGCGCGGTTTTTTTGAAGTGCTTCGTAAAAATCCGATACATGCTTTACGGGAATGCCGTTTACTTTCGTTATAATCTCACCGATCTTCAGCTCAAGATCTTCCGCGGGCGTATTCGGAATGATGCCGAGCACCATTAAGCCCTGATCCCGCTTAGAGAAATAAAACGGAGCCGCGTTATCGTTCAGCCGCTGTCTCAATGATAAGAACAGGCGTCCGAGCACCGCAATACAAGCGGCAGCACCGGCAAGCGGACTCCACCAAAGGGCCGCTGCCCCGAATGCGGTCACGATAACCCCGAGAATCATGACACGTTTCGCTGTTATCCTTATGCTGACTTCCGGAAGTGACCCCTGCACACGCTGTCCGAAGCCGGCGATATAAGGAATCCAGATCAAATGGAAAGAGCCGCCCGGCACGGTAAAGACAGGCCACCAAGAAAGGTGTGACTCAAGCCCGCTGCCCGGCACCAATAAGAAAAGCGGAAGCAGCCATGCGCGATTCGCCAATTGTCGGCCGATGGGCAGGCCTCTGCTGCTGACGACAAGCGCCGGAGATGTTTTCAGATGCGCTGAACGGCAGGCAGCCGCTCCCTCCGTGATAATCAAAAGGCCCATAAACACGGCCGCCGATGCCCAATTCACGCCGAATGCCTGCGGAAACCGATCCGCAAACGGCACTGTGTGGGTATACTGAAGGATAAACGCAATGAACATGCCGGCGCTGACAATATAAGCTGAGGACAGCCAATTCATACGGAACGTCAGCGAAGCCAAAGCCGTCACAGCCGCGATTATGCCGAGAAGACCGAATGGAATCGAAATTCCCAGTCCAAAAAATAATACGGAGAGAAGAATACCCGGTATAAGTCCTTTTATGTATGTAAAGATAAGCTCGTCATACATATCCGCGATTTTTGTATGAAACGTATGGCGTTCACGTTTGATCCGCAAATATCCGCATGCGAGACTTATGATGATAAAAAACCAGAACATCGGGTGCAAAAAAAACAGACCGATACTTTTCAGAAGTTCAATTCCCCATTGAACAGACACTGCTTTCACCGCCTCAAGCCAAACATTTTAATTCTATTCTACCAAATAATCATTGGCTTGAATATCTCAAACGTCTATCTCTCTTCCGTCATCCACAACGTCACATTTGATAGAGAGAAATCTTTCAGATAGTGGTCGACTTCCACCTCGATTACACCGCTGATCAAAAGCATGGACCGTTTAATATCCGTCAGATTGATTCCTAAACGCTTATGGTTTTTCATTAAGTAAGTGAAATAATGCTTTGCACACTCTTCATTAATTTCGTGAACGCATTCAACATTTGTGTAATTGACCAGGTATCTGCTGAACAGCATAAGAAGACTTAGTGCTTTTGTTGATGAAAATGTGACGTCTTTTGTTCTGTCTTTTAGTTGTTCCACTAATTCATAATATTTCTTTTCACGCACAATACTTGCCCTCTTCAATTGTGAACCCCCATTTTTTTATCCAGATAAGCACGGGTGATTACAGCTGCCGTGCTGAAGCGCCGCAAACACTTCTGCTTTCGATACTGAAATGCAGCTGCCAAACTAAAACTGTTCTCTATTAGAACCTTCTTTTATTGTAAGAACTAAAACTGACTGAGGCAACTTTCAAAAGTTTCATTTTGAATACATATTAACTCGGCATAAAGTCTCTCTTCTCTATAAATATCGGGTAATGTTTGTCCTTTATAAATGTTTAAATGTGAAAATTTTTTTAATATCTTGTCAAAACCGACATAATTATATGTCTTTTAGTTCATTTTTAGAGTGTGACAAAAGAAACAGGAGACGTAAAAAACGCCTCCTTTTCATTTATTTTACAAATAATGATTTTAACGCCATTTGCAGCTGTAAATCATTTTTTTCGTCAGATTTCTGTTCATTCATCAGCTGATTCATTTTTTCCGCTGTCTTTTTATCAATGACCGCTGTTTTATCAAGCTTGTACCGGTCTTGAAACGCCAGAACGGCTTTTTTCATTGTTTTGCTGAAATAGCCGTCTGCTCTGCCCGGATCGAAGCCTAGGCCTTTCAGCAGGATTTGAGCGTGCTTGACATCCGCGCTGTTCATATCAGGCTGAAGCGGCTGTTTCAGCTGAAGCGGTCCCGCCGCAAAATAATCCGGCTGGCTCACAGCGATTGTCGGAGCAATGCCTTTTTTGTGAATCCAATTGCCTTTCGGTGTCAGCCATTTGTAAAGCGTCAATTTAATGTTGCTCCCGTCTCCCATAGGCACGGCCTGCTGAACCGTTCCTTTACCGAAAGAAGTGTCACCGACAACGTCATAATGTCCCGCTTCTTTTAACGCACCCGCAAGAATTTCTGAAGCGGAGGCGCTTCCTTTATCCGTGATGACATTGACGGGATACGGCTTCTTATGTTTTAAGGTTGAGAAATATTGTTTTTTATCGCCGTTACGCTCCGCAATTTGGATATACGGCATGTCTTTTGTGATGAAATGCTTTAAAATTTGTTCGACGCTTTGAAGGTAGCCGCCGGGATTCCCTCTTACATCAAGGACGAGACCGTCAATCCCTTGTTTTTCAAGCTTTTTCAGCGCCGCGGCGAAGTCCTGGGCGGTATGCTCGGAAAATGTCGATATTCCGATGTAGCCGACATGATGACCGCCTGATTCTTTGCGGGAAGCAAATACGGTTTCAAGCGGGATTTCCGCTCTTTTAATCCGGAATGACAGCTGTTTTTCAGTACCCGGACGCTGTATTTTAATAGAAACCTTCGATCCTTTTTTTCCTCTGATTTTCAGCACGGCTTCGTTTAAACCTTTCCCGTTCATTGACTCGCCGTTTATGCTGATGATTTCATCATTCGGCTTGAGTCCCGCTTTTTCCGCCGGAGATTGCTTAAACGGTGATACGATAATGATTTTATTGTCCTCCATACCGACTTCAGCGCCGATCCCTTCGAAAGAAGAATCAAGAGAATCGGAAAACTGCTTAGCGGTCTGCTTGTCCATATAAACGGAATAAGGGTCGTTTAATGTAGACAGCATCCCCTGAATCGCTCCTTCAAGAAGCTTTTCTTTATCTACATTTTCCACGTATTCGTTCGAGATCAGCTCATATGCTTTTTCGATTTTTTCCATTGCCCGGCTTCTTTCTGCGTCTGTTGAATTCGGCTGTGCCGCCCCGGCAATATGAGCTCCGCCGCACATGATGCTGACGGCCGCTATCACTGCGATCATTTTCTGCTTCATCGTTTACCTCCTCTTAGTCCTTTTACGAAAACCTGGAGATAGTATGTGTAAATTGCAAAGAATTCATGTAACGGCAACAAAAAAATGAAAACGCGAGATTGTTACATATATATGGGTAACGTATAATATTTTGTATGCAATTCATTAAATATACAGGAGAATGCGATATGAAAATAAAATTATCGATTTTATCCGCGGCGGTTCTGGCCGCAGGCATTACCGCCTTTGTCTGGCCAAAAACAGAGGCCAATGAAAAAACGCAGACGGACGCCCTGTATGTTTCTCCCGCAGGCAGCGACCAAAATGAAGGAACGAAAGAAAAGCCGTTCCGCACATTAAAACATGCGGCTGAAAAGGCAGAGGCCGGGACAACCGTATTGATTCGGGAAGGGACGTACGATGAAACGTTTGAAGTAAAGCACAGCGGCACGGCCGAAAAGCCGATTACATTTCGGAACTATCAGAATGAGCATGTCTCAATCAGCGGCAAATCTGCGCCAAAAAGCGATTCTGAAACTCCGTTAATTCAAATCCGCAATAAACAGTACATTACCATTCACGGCGTTACGCTTGAGAATCTCTCCGTATCATCAGAAGATGCGACGGCCATGGGGATCTGCGTCACCGGGTCGAGCAGTCATATCAACATTGACGGCAACCATATCCGAAACATTAAAACCACGGCTGATGAGGGAAATGCACACGGCATCGCGTTTTACGGCACAGGCGCCATGAAGGATGTCAGCATCACAAATAATACGGTTGAAAAATTGACGCTCGGCGCAAGCGAAGCGGTCGTGCTGAACGGGAATGTTGACGGATTTAAGATTGCCGGCAATACCATCCGGGACAATAACAATATCGGGATTGACGTGATCGGATACGAAGGAACGTCCAAGCAAAACGACTATGCGCGAAACGGCGTCATTGAAAACAATACGGTGAGCCATAACTCTTCTTACGGAAATCCCGCTTACGGAGATGAATATTCAGCGGGCGGTATTTACGTTGACGGCGCAGAACATGTGGACATTAAGAATAACACCGTTTACAACAATGACCTCGGGATTGAAGCCACTTCCGAACATAAAGGGAAATACGCACAAGATATCCGGATTACGGATAACAAGGTGTACGGCAATGCTTACACCGGTATTTCAATCGGAGGCTATGACACGAAACGCGGCGGAACCATCAATTCAGTGATCGCTCACAACATCATGTACCGAAATGACACGAAGGACCTTGACGGCGGCCAGCTGCTGCTGCAGTACGGCACAAAAGGGAACACGATCGAAAAAAACATCATGACGGCTAGCGGTTCACGGATTTTTATCGCAAATGATTATACGAAAAACGAAGGCAATACCGTTAATCATAACGTCTATCACAAAGAAGCAGGAAAAGACAGCATTTGGAATTGGAAGAACAGAGAATATGATTCATTCACAGCGTACCAAAAAGGAACGGCAAACGATTCGGATTCCATTTATGCGGACCCGATGTACCGTGACGAAGCGTCTTATGACTTTACATTAAAGCCCGGATCACCGGCCCTGCCCGTCATTCAGTAACGAAACCATTAAAAAAAGCCAGTCTATATCAGACTGGCTTTTGTATTTATACACGAAGGAATTTCCGGATGGAAGTCAGACTTCCCCATACTCCGATAACCGCGCCGATCAGAATGAGCACAAGTGATACTTGAAACACAAACGGACTGTACGGCAGAAGTGAAACAAATGATCCCTGAACTTTCGGGGCCACCCAAGCGACCATCGACTGGTACGTACTCAGCACGAGAGCGATCGGTATGATAGAACCGAATACCCCCAGCAGCAGCCCTTCCAGGAAGAACGGCCAGCGGATAAACCAGTTTGTCGCGCCGACAAGCTTCATGATTTCAATCTCTTTTCTTCTGGCGAAAATCGTGATTTTAATCGTATTTGAAATTAAGAACATCGCCGTGAACAGAAGGCCGATGATTAACGCGATCCCGATGTTGCGTGACACCCCGACGATCTTAAACAGACGGCTGACTTCTTCTTTCCCGTATGTCACTTTATACACATGATCCAGCTTCTCAATTTTTTTCGCAACTTTCGGCGTATCATGCGGATCTGTCGTTTTGACGATAAACGCGTTGTTCAGCGGGTTTTCCTGATCTTGCATTTTCATGGCCTTTCCGCTGTCGCCGAAGCTTTTGACCAATTGATCAAGCTCTTTATCTTTAGATGAAAACTCTACGCTTTGGATTCCCGAGATGTCTTTAATCTCATTCTGCAGCGTATCCTGCGTTTTCTTATTCGACGTCAGATCGATTAATACTTTAATTTCCACTTCTTTTTCAGCATTTTTAGCCATGTTGTTTAAATTCAGCATAATGACTAAAAACACGCCGACCAAAATTAATGTAACGGTAACGGCACTGATGGATGCAAATGTCATCCATGTGTTTCTTCCGAGAGATTTAAAACTCTCACGCAAATGGCGCCCGAGAATTTTAATCATAAGAACCATACTCCCCTCTTGACTCATCACGCACAATAATTCCGTCTTCGATCGCGATGACCCGTTTCTTCATGGTGTTTACTATTTCTTTATTGTGTGTCGCCATCACAACGGTCGTTCCGCGGTTATTAATCTCTTCCAGTGTCTTCATGACTTCCCATGATGTGACCGGATCAAGGTTGCCCGTCGGTTCGTCAGCTATCACGACGTCAGGATTGTTGACGATGGATCTTGCGATGGAAACACGCTGCTGTTCTCCTCCGGAAAGCTGGTCGGGAAACTGCCGCGCTTTATGCTTCAGCTGCACAAGATCGAGCACTTCGAGCACGCGTTTTTTAATGACTGACTGCTGCTCTCCGATAACCTCAAGTGCAAACGCGACGTTTTCAAATACCGTCAATTTCGGAAGAAGTTTGAAATCTTGGAAAACAACGCCTATTTTACGCCGCACGAAAGGAATCTCTTTTTCTTTCACAGACGCGAGATCTTTATGATTAATCAATATTTGCCCTTTTGTCGGCTTTTCTTCTCTGTAAATCATTTTAATAAAAGTAGATTTACCGGCTCCGCTCGGTCCCACGACATATACAAATTCTCCGGGATGAATCATGACTGACAGCCCGTTAATCGCTTTTACACCGTTCGGATAGGATTTATATACTTCTTTCATCTCTATCATGAAATCACCTAATCTTTTAATTATGTCTTGCAGCCATAGAGTTCGCAAACGTACAGCGGTTTATGGCCGATTTACCAGGAAACAGATGAAAAATCTGAAAGTTCCTTTTCCTCAGTACACTTCATTATACGTCAAATTTAGACATATTACTATTACAGTTTCTTTTCATTCCCAGACCGTGAAAAAACCTTGCCCCTATAACAGGCAAGGTTTTTCTGTTATTTTTTCTGTGACAGCCATTTTGCGATCTCAGCGGCTTCCTTATCATTTACAAGATGGCTCGGCATATTGCCGCGTCCGTTTTTAATGATGCTTTCAATTTTAGCTTCATCATACTTCCCGCCGACTTCCTGTAAATTCGGACCTCCGCCGCCTTCTAAGTCTTTTCCGTGGCAGCCGATACAGCTTTGCTGATAAAGCTCTTCTCCTGCTGACGCAGATGCTTTTGATCCGCCTGAGCTGTCAGAGCTTTCTTTTTTCGATTCATTGGATCCGCCGCATGCCGCCAGCAGGACGGACATGGTCAGAACCAGCGCCAGCAGCGCCCATTTTGATTTCATATGTAAGATGCACCCCTTCGCTATTATAACCCCGTTTACGCGCGTTTGAAACCCTCGCCGAGCACCTCGCTTGCGTCTGCGACAATGACAAAGGCTGACTCATCAATCTGTTTGACGATTTGTTTCAGTTTTGTGAATTCAGTCTGGCCGACGACACACATTAAGATCGGCCGGTCATGTTCCGTATACCCGCCGACTGCGGAAATCTTCGTCACACCCCTGTCGATTTCTTTAAACACAGCCGACCTGACGGCTTCTTCATGCTGCGTAATGATTAAAGCCATTTTGGAGCGGTTGAACCCGACCTGCACGACATCAATCGTTTTGCTTGAAATAAATACCCCGAGCATCGCATACAATCCCTGCTCCACTCCGAATACGAGCATCGCGCTCAGCACAATTAATCCGTCCATGATGGCAAGGCACGTTCCCAGCGACAGCCCCGTGTATTTGTGAATGATCTGCCCCGCCAGAGCCGTTCCCCCCGTGGAGCCTTTGCCGAGATACACGATGCCGATTCCCGTTCCGATCCCGACGCCTCCGAAAATCGCCGCCAGCAGTTCATGGGTCGTCGCGGCAGGCAGATCTCTTGTTAAATAGACTGCGAGCGGCAGAACGATGGAACCGACCAGTGTCTTCATTCCGAACTTCCCGCCGAGAATGATCACTCCGGCGATAAACAAAGGGATGTTAATAATCCACTGCACGTAAGCCGGTTCAAAACCAAACGTTTCTAAAATGGTGCTGATCCCGCTTACTCCCCCCGCTGCTATACGGTTCGGCAGCAAAAATACGTTAAACACGACCCCCGTAATCGCCGCGCCGATCATGATGTATATATAATCTTTGATCAGACGGAGCGGCTTATTGTGATTCACATCCATGCAAAATCCTCCGTTCTCCGATTTTCTCTCGATAGCATTTTAAGTCTTCCCGGCTTAGAAGTAAATAACAGCCAAATACCGTATTAATTTGCTAAAGCGCTGTTGTGAAAAATGGAGAAAGAGAACGGATAAAAAAACACACCTTGCCAAAGGCAGGTGTGTTCCCGGATTACGACAGTTTAGAACGTAAATAGGCGTCAATGAAGATATCGATATCTCCGTCCATAACCGCCTGCACGTTCCCCATTTCGGTATTGGTACGGTGATCTTTCACCATGGAGTACGGATGGAAGACGTACGAGCGAATTTGGCTGCCCCAGCCGATTTCTTTCTGTTCGCCGCGGATTTCGTCAAGCTCCGCCTGCTGTTCTTCAATTCTGCGCTGATACAGCTTCGCTTTGAGCATTTTCATCGCCCGGTCGCGGTTTTTGATTTGTGAACGTTCCGTCTGGCACGTGACGACTACATTTGTCGGCAGGTGGGTGATCCGAACGGCTGAATCAGTCGTATTGACGTGCTGTCCGCCGGCACCGCTCGCCCGGTACGTATCAACTTTAATATCTTCGGTACGAATATCAATGTCGATTTCTTCATTGAATTCAGGCATGACTTCACATGACACGAATGACGTGTGGCGGCGGCCTGATGAATCAAATGGAGAAATCCGCACGAGGCGGTGTACGCCTTTTTCCGCTTTTAAATAGCCGTATGCATTGTGGCCTTTAATAAGCAGTGTGACAGACTTAATTCCTGCTTCATCTCCCGGGAGATAATCAAGCGTTTCAACTTTGAAACCGCGTCTTTCCGCCCAGCGGGTATACATTCTGAGCAGCATGGAACCCCAATCCTGAGATTCCGTACCGCCGGCGCCCGGGTGAAGTTCTAAAATCGCATTATTTTTGTCATATGGTTCACTGAGCAGCAGCTGAAGCTCAAATTCATTCAATTCCTTCGTTAATGACTTCAGCTCTTTTTCAAGCTCTTGCTGAAGGTCCTGGTCAGGTTCTTCTTTTAAAAGATCATGTGTCATTTGCAGCTCTTCGTGAGACTCGCTCAGCTGATGATAGGAGTTCACGTATTCTTTCAGACCGTTCGCTTCGTTAATGACGGTTTGGGCCTTCTGCTGGTCATTCCAGAATTCCGGTTCCGCCATCTTTTCATCTAATTCTGCAATGCGGGCTTCCTTTGATTCGAGGTCAAAGAGACCCCCTGAAGTCCGCTAAACGAGAAGCCATATTTTCGAGCTCTGCCCTGATTTCTGATAATTCCATTCCATTCACCTCATTAAAAGATCCGGGGCGCCATAAGACGCAGACCCGGTCATGTTCGCTTCATACAGTCGAGACTATTCTGTCCGGCCGCAGCAATTTTTATATTTTTTTCCGCTGCCGCAATGGCAAGGCGCGTTGCGTCCGATATCTACGACTTTTCGCACCGGCGCTTTTTTCGCTTGTTTGGCCTCATCGCCGTCCTGCGGCTGATGAGCCGTCGTTTGGCCCTGAACCACTTCTTCGCGTTCCAGATTGCTTTCAATCTCGGCCTTCATGACGAATTTCGCAACTTCGTCCTCAATGGACTCAATCATGTGCTCAAACATTGCGAAACCTTCCATCTGATATTCACGCAGCGGATTTGTCTGCGCATAAGCGCGGAGGTGAATCCCTTGACGCAGCTGATCCATCGCATCAATATGATCCATCCATTTTGAATCAACGGCACGCAATACGATGACTTTTTCAAATTCACGCATCTGCTCTTCGCCGAAATTCTCTTCTTTGTCATTATATTTCGTCATGATGCGGTCCATGATCATCTCATGCATCTCATCCGGTTCTTTTCCGAAGATATCGCTCTTTTCAAGAGCGCCTTCATCAAGATACGTTGTATTCACCAGCTCCACGAGGCCGTCAAGATTCCATTCTTCCGGAAGCTCCTCTTTCGGCGTATAAGCGGCAATCGCACGTTCCAGAGAAGACTTGATCATGCCTTCAACAATGTCACGCAGGTTGTCAGAGTCAATGACTTCAAAACGCTGCTTGTAAATGACTTCGCGCTGCTGACGGAGCACGTCGTCATATTGAAGAAGCTGTTTACGTGAATCAAAGTTGTTTCCTTCGACACGTTTTTGAGATGATTCCACGGCGCGTGACACCATTTTGCTCTGGATCGGCGTGGAGTCATCCATACCGAACCGGTCAAGCATCGCCATCGTCCGTTCAGCTCCGAAACGGCGCATCAATTCATCTTCCATTGAAAGATAAAATTGTGTGATGCCCGGGTCTCCCTGACGTCCTGAACGTCCGCGGAGCTGATTGTCAATCCGGCGGGATTCGTGGCGTTCCGTACCGACGACTGCAAGGCCGCCAAGCTCTTTTACGCCTTCGCCGAGTTTAATGTCGGTTCCGCGTCCCGCCATGTTGGTCGCAATCGTGACAGCGCCTTTTTGTCCCGCTTCTTCAATAATCTGAGCTTCACGTTCATGGTTTTTGGCATTCAGCACCTGATGCGGAATCCCTTTGTTTTTCAGAAGTTTAGAAATCAATTCAGACGTTTCAACGGCAACCGTACCGACAAGAACCGGCTGTCCGGTCATGTAGCGCTGGGCGACATCCTCCGCCACCGCCTTGAATTTCCCTTCCATTGAGCGGTAGATCAAGTCCGGACGGTCGTCACGGATGACCGGCTGGTTGGTCGGAATGGATACAACCTGCATGTTATAAATATTTCGGAATTCTTCCTCTTCCGTTTTTGCGGTACCGGTCATACCGGCCAGCTTTTCGTACATACGGAAATAGTTTTGGAACGTAATCGTCGCCAATGTCATGCTTTCATTTTGAATCTCCAGGCCTTCTTTCGCCTCAATCGCCTGGTGAAGACCTTCGCTGTAGCGGCGTCCTTTCATCAGACGGCCGGTGAAGGAATCAACAATGACGACCTGGCCGTCCTCAACAACATAATCCACGTCTTTCTGCATCGCCGCATGGGCTTTTAAAGCCTGGTTGATATGGTGGTTCAAGGCCACGTTTTTGACATCAAACAGGTTGTCGATGCCGAACGTTTTTTCAGCCTTCGTCATTCCTTCTTCCGTCAGCTGAACGCCTTTCGTTTTGACGTCATACGTATAATCCTGATCTTTCTTGAGTGTGCGGACAAACGCATTTGCCTGCACGTACAGTTTTGTGGACTTCTGAGCTTGTCCGGAAATAATCAATGGCGTTCTCGCTTCATCGACTAAAATTGAATCGACTTCATCAATAACGGCAAAATGAAGCGGGCGCTGCACCATCTGTTCTTTATAGAGCACCATGTTGTCACGCAAATAATCAAAGCCGAGTTCATTGTTCGTTGAATACGTGATATCGGCTGCGTAAGCTTCGCGTTTTTCGTCTTTTGACATCGAATTCAGGTTAAGGCCGACTGTAAGCCCGAGAAACGCAAAGATTTCTCCCATTTGCTGGGCATCACGGCTCGCCAGATATTCGTTGACCGTTACGACGTGAACGCCTTTTCCTGTCAACGCATTTAAATACACGGGAAGCGTGGACGTCAGCGTTTTCCCTTCCCCTGTTTTCATTTCGGAGATGTTCCCCTCATGAAGGGCGATGCCCCCCATCAGCTGCACTTTAAACGGGAACATGCCGGTTACGCGGCGGGAAGCTTCACGAACGACGGCAAACGCTTCGACAAGAAGGTCATCCGTCGTTTCTCCTTTTTCAAGCCGCTCTTTAAATTCTGCCGTTTTATGTTTAAGCGCCTCGTCAGAGAGATTTTCATAATCTCCTCTTACGGCATCAATGTCATTTGCTATTTTTTCGTATTTGTTCAGCGCACGTTTGGTCGGATCAAACATTTTATTTAAAATCCCAAGCATCTATAACGCTCCTCTATGTTCACATGCAGATTTTGCATGGAATAAATGATAATTTTCTGTCCATGTATACCTCTCATTATCATAACATACCTTTTGCCATTTCCAAAGAATTTGCAGGTAAAGATAGAGAAAAACCTTCCGCACGTTCACGGAAGGCTGGATGGGTTTATTCAGTCGGTTCAATTAATCCGTATTTGCCGTCATTTCTGCGGTAAACGACGTTTGTGAGATTCGTCTCCGCGTTGGTGAATACGAAGAAATTATGGCCGAGCATATTCATTTGGAGAATCGCTTCTTCATTATCCATCGGTTTTAAATTAAAACGCTTTTGACGGACAATTTCCGGGCTGTCATCTTCAATTTCGTCCTGAACCGCTACGCCCGTATCACCAGCGCTGCCGTTCTCGAAATAATGTTTCGGAAGACCCTGGTCGCGGAATTTTCGGTTGACTTTTGTTTTGTGCTTTCGGATTTGACGTTCCAGCTTGTTTGTTGCGAGATCAATTGCATTGTACATATCCTCGTTATGCACTTCAGAACGAAGCGCCAGATCAGTCATCGGAATGGTGACTTCAACTTTAGATTCCTTATCATTATAGAATTTTAAGTTGACGTTCACATCGGCATTGACGCTCTGCTCGAAATATCGTTCCAGCTTGCCGATTTTTCTCTCCACATGATCCTTTAACGCAGGTGTAACCTCAATGTTTTCTCCTCTGATATTGTAGTTCATCAAAGAACGCCTCCCTTTATCTAAGGATATGTAACTATTTCTCTTTTACCCCTTCTGATCCCTGCTGAAACGTTAAAATAATGTGTAAATTCGGTGAACGATGACGAATGGTGTCGGTTTTATCCCGCAGCTTCCGGCAGGATTATAAGTATATGCGGAAGACGCAGGCAAAAGACCTGCCGCTTGCAGCAGGTCTAGTGAAGAACATACGGTTTGATGCAGTCGTGCGTCTGCTCCATCCATAGCTTATAATGCGGCAGAAAGATGGTTTTTAAAAACTCCTGAAAAGGGGCGGACGGGAAATCATAATCATTTAACATGCTGAAATCCTGAAAGATCTCGTCAAATGAGCGGATCGCCGTCTCCACGCATCGGCACTCAATGATAGACAGCAGAAGCGCATGAGAGGAATCGAGATGAAAAAAAGCCTGAATCAAATCGTTGTAAATCCGCTCGCCCTCCGTCTTAAAAAAATCATCCTGCGTGTCCAACAGGTAGCAAAGCCCCTCATCAATCGTAAAAAGAAGCTGGTAATAGGCTGACACCAAATGGTAATCGTTCAAACTTCTCAAAACACTCACCTATTTGCGTTTGTCGTAATAACGGCCGTCACTTGTCGTTTGATGATACGGATTGAAATACGTATTATGGTAGATTCGTTTTTTCTTAAGCGTTTTTATTTCATTTCGGATACCATCCTGAATCCGTTTTACTTCGCCTGTAATCAGGCGGTCCATCGCGGCCACCTGCTGAAGCAGCGTTTTTTCTTCTTCGGAAAAAGGCGGCTTTATGCCCGCAAGCATCTCCTCCCTTTTCTCCGTAAATGCCGTAACGCTGCTGATAAGACCGTCGCTTTCCGGGGCGTCCTTCAGTGCGGCGTACATGTTCTTCGTTTCGTTATACAAAGAAAAGACATTGCTGTTCATCAGGCAAGGCCGCCCGCGCCATGGCTGTTTTTCCGTTCACTCTGCATGGCCTGCTTCCACGTGTCGCGAAATTCAGTAACGAGCTTTTCCGCTTCATCTAAAAACTCTCCGTTATTCTGCACGTTCGCATCGATCAGCCGGCGGCGGATGTAATCATAAATGGATGACATCTGCTCGGAAATCTCAATCTCCCGGTTTAACGTGATGCTGAGCTCTTGAATGATGTTTTGCGCCTTTACGATATTTTCATTTTTGGCTTCAAGGTTGTTTTGCTTCATCGCCTGCCTTGCCAGCTTAATGAATCGCAGGCAGCCGTTATAAAGCATAAGGGTCAGCTCTTCCGGAGCGGCTGTAAAGACGGATGTCTGCTGATAAGCAGCAAAAGGATTATTTATTGCCATTTTTATAAAACCTCCAAGGTTATGATGTTGAAGATCCTAACATTGACGTGAGATATGAAGATTGGCTGTTCAATTTCTCCAATGCCGTATCCAGTGCGCTGAACTTTTTATAATATCTCGTTTCGATGTCATCCAGCTTCGTTTTCATATTGGAAATATTCGTCTCTATTTCATTCAGGCTTTTTCCGATGGCAAAGCTGGTTGATACCGAGCTTTCCGTACCCGCCTGTTTTGAAATTTGGGTCTGCATTTTGTTTAATGTGTCTTTTAATCTCCGGGCAATCCCCTGTTCCTCCGGGTTTTTGGTTTTCGCTGTATCAGGACTGTCTGCATTAAACAGTTTAGCCACGAGAGCAGGATTCTCGGTAATTTTCTGTTTCAGTTTCGCTTCGTCTTTAATGACAAGCTTTCCTTGATCCGTATAACTATCAGACGTCTCAATTCCGAAATCGGCAAGCTGATATTTTTTCCCGTCAATCGTAACCGTTGAGTACAGATCAAGCCGCATCTCAGCCAAACCGTTATGCAGCGTGCTGTCGCTCCGTAATAACCCGCTTTTAGCCTTTGCCTCCCACTGCTCAATCTGCTTATCGGTCATCGCTTCTCTTTGTTCATCAGTTAGCGGCTTATAATCGCGGTATTTTGATTCTGTTACCTTCTCGTTTGCACTTTTAATTAACGTATTGTATTTATCAACGAAATCTTTAATGTTGTCAAAAATGCCGTCCGTATCAGTCGTGCTGTTAATCGTAACCGTTTTATTGCTGTCCGTCACGCTGTTCAGCGTGTATTTGATGCCGTTGATCGTAAAGTTATTTGACGTTTTTGTCATTTCAAGCCCGTTGAACGTAAACTTCGCGTTTTTCCCTTCGGCATTGGCCGTCAGTTCATTTGTTGCATCATCAACGGCAAAACCGAGCTGATCTTTCAGAAAGCTTTTGGTTGCGTCATCACCTGCGGCAAGGGTAAATCCTTCCCCCGTTTTATTGGAAGTGAACGCAATCGTATCCACATAATCCGTGCCGTTGGAAATTTTCTCTTTTAAAGCCGTCACTCCGAGACCCGAGCTGTTCAGTTTGGAAATGACATCGTCAATCGTATCGGTTGCGGCAATCGTGACGTTTACCTCAGTCGGCTTCGTTTCACCCGGATTTGTGACATTGAATTTCAATGTTTGGCTCTGACCCGAAGTGAAATTGATGGCGCCTGATGATTTATAAGTCGTCGGCGTAGCCAGCTGCTGTACAGACATACTCGTTGAAATATTCTGCTCAGCACTGACGGCCGCCGCGCTGACACTGGAATCCGAACTTGTTACTGTTTTTTTATTCCAGTTTGTGGACATCAGCATATTATTAAATGTCGTAGAATACATGTCGGCAATCTGAGTATTCACTTCCCGATAAGCATCGCGCTTCCATTCAAGCGTCTGCTTTTGCTGGTTTAATTTATTAAGCGGCTGCTTTTCGGCATCCATCATTTTTTTCACCAGAGAATCTACATCAAGACCGGAATTAAGGCCTGTGATTCTTGTGACCATATGTACCCTCTCCTTTTCGGCGTTTAGTCGTAGACGGCTCTATGACAACAGTGAGTTTCCGACTGTTTATCATATCACAGCTCCATAAATGTATGATCTTATTCTTATATCGGTCATATTAAAAGGTTTTCAATAATTTAACTGCAAAATATAATGTTTCATTTTGTCAATAGGGTTCTTTGGCTTGCTGAAGGGGGAGATAGCTGAAGAAATAAAAAAAAGACCCTGGAGAACCAGGATCTTTCCGTCATTAACCTTTCAGCAATTGAAGAACTTGCTGAGGCTGTTGGTTAGCTTGCGCAAGCATAGCTTGAGAAGCCTGAGTAAGGATGTTGTTTTTCGTGTACTCCATCATCTCAGAAGCCATGTCTACGTCACGGATACGTGATTCAGCAGAAGTCAGGTTCTCAGAAGAAGTACCAAGGTTGTTGATTGTGTGCTCTAAACGGTTTTGAACTGCACCAAGTTTAGCGCGCTCGCTAGATACTGTGTCGATAGCTGTTTTGATTGTTGTAAGAGCTGAAGACGCAGCTTTAGCTGAAGATGAGATGTCGATACCTTTTGTTACTTTAGAATCTGCAGCTAATTTTTCAGATGCAACAACTTTACCTTTATCATCATAATATCCAGCAGCTTTTGTGACTTCACCAGTAGTTCCGTCTTTTTCTTCGTCAGCCCAAGTAGCAGTGCTTCCATCAGTTGCTGTAAGTGTATTTTGATCACCAGATACAGTATAAGTCGTACCAACTTTCAGGCTTTCAGAGTCCATTTTATTGATAGACAGGCTCATTGTTTGGCCTTCGTTAGCTCCGATTTGGAACGTAAGGTTTTGCGCAGTTCCGTCAAGAAGTTTCTTCGTATTGAACTCAGTGTCAGTAGAGATTCTTGTTACTTCAGACGCTAATTGGTCCATCTCTTTTTGAAGCTCAGAACGGTCAGAATCAGTGTTTGTATCGTTCGCCGCTTGTGTAGCAAGCTCGCTCATACGCTGAAGAATGCTGTGAGTTTCGTTCAATGCACCCTCAGATGTTTGGATAAGAGAGATTCCGTCTTGAGCATTTTTAGAAGCCATGTCTAAACCGCGGATTTGGGAACGCATTTTTTCAGAGATCGCAAGACCCGCAGCGTCATCACCAGCGCGGTTGATGCGAAGACCTGAAGATAATTTTTCCATGTTTTTTGCAGCAGAGTTTGAACCTGCATTCAGCTGACGGCTAGTGTTAAGAGCCGCGATATTGTGGTTGATTCTCATTTTGTATTTCCTCCCTGAATTGTTTTTCGCACGTCCTTGTGCATTTACGCAGCGTCATTCTGAAGAAAATTTTTCCTCTCATTGGCTACAATATATATATCGGACGGCCGCTTCCATTGTTTATATTGAAAATAAAAAAATCCTCACTTTTTTTGTGAGGATAAGTTAAGTAATAAATCAGTATTAAAAGATACAGCTCTGTTGTTCTCTTCCAGGATCGACAAGTAGATTTCTTTCCTGTGAATATCTACGTGCTGAGGCGCTTCAATTCCCAGCTTCACTTGTTCTCCTTCGATGGCGATCACCTTTATTTCAATATCCGGCCCGATCTGAATGGACTCATTCACTTTTCTTGAGAGAACTAGCATGATCCTCCTCCTATCAGATGTTTTGTTTCATAGGAAGCATCATGTAAAATGATTTGTTTCGCCTTCATTTCCTTTTTATTGACGATAATCGGCGCTTTTAAATTGGCGGTCGTGTTTTCAAAAGGCTCTTCCAGCGTTAAAATCGCCATCACTTCGACGTCCTCTATATCTTCAATATGCAAAAGTTCAAGCGTCGCATGGTCAATGTCAAATTCGTACCCTTTAAAGAAAATAAACGGACTGGCGACAATAAAGGCGATATGCTCCTGTTTGACAGACTGCAGCGCCAAAAACGGTGAATCTTCCGACAAAGGAAGAACAACAAATTGAGTCTCGTCATTAAATCCCGGCAGGCCGTTTTCAAATGAGATAATCTGCCCTTCGTCTATTCTGATTTCTCCGTGATATTTTGTTTTAATTATCATGCTTCACAATCCTTTACCACTTTCATCTTTTATTCTGCGTTGCCATCGTCAACCGAAATCGTCACCTTAGGGTCTTGCATCATATCAATCTGAACTTTCCCCGGCGTATAATTCCATACAGGTTTATTGACGGCTGCTTCAATTGAAGGTTTGCGGGCTTCAATATCAATCGTAAGCTTTGAAGGAATGCAGTCAATGTCGACGAGAAACTGCGCAGGCAGAAAGTCGCTGAATTCGCCGAATGGATCGGGCGGTCTGACATCCGCTGCCTGCCGGGCCATCACATTGCCCGTTTTCTTTTCGATAGCCGCCATTTCCTTCCCTTCCCTGACTGTTTTTGCAATAAACTCGCTGCAGGCTTCCGCACCTTTCTGAGCGGCTTCAGCGTTCAGCTTTTCAAATGATTTGAGATTCAAGTTCTCCCACGCCCTCGTCTGGTCAATCGTCAGTTTGGCCGGCGTGCTTTCTATGTTCAGCTCTGCCGGCGGCTGCTCGATTTCCAAGTCAGCGGGCGGCTGTTCCATCTCGATTTCTTCCTTTTGAAAGGTTATACCGATTTTAGCAGGCACACTGTCAATAATCAATCTCGGCATCTGCACAGAGATCCCTCCTGTTTATAGTATTTTAGTAAAAAAAGCGATCTCCCTGGTGTGAGTCGCTTTTTTATATATTGAAGACGGTCAGTTCTATTATTTCAGGAAGTCAATCAGTGACGGCTGAATGATATTCGCATTCACTGACAGCGCTGCTCTATGGACCGTCTGCTGAGATAAATAATCAACAATCACATCTTCCATTTCTACATCTTCATTATCGGACAATACTTTTTCAGCGGTTGCCGCTTGTGATTCCAATCTTGTCTGAATGAGTTCCAACCGGTTTGTGCGTGCGCCGATATTGGATTTTTCAGCATTCATTTTGTCAGTAAAACCGTCGATATCTGACAGAATTTGATTTGAATCTGCTTCGGACAGCGTGCCTTTGCTTAAAGAAGCTTCTAGGGAGTTTAGAAATTCAAATACATTATCTCCATTTTGTGCGACGCCTCCGAAAGCTGAGTTTGGATCAGAATTCACTTTCAGCACTGCTCCGTTCGAGATGTTAATGTTAACATCCGAAGCACCGGTATAATTCTCATAGTTGTACGTATATGTGCCGTCGGCATTTTCAGTGATCGGCGGGACATCTGAATTTGTTCCGTTAAACAGATAACGTCCGTTTACCTGAGTATTCGCGACAGAAACGAGCTGCTTTTTCAGCTGGCCGATTTCTGTACCGATTGCTTTCAATTCTGTTTCACCGTTCGAATCACTTTTCGCCTGAACCATCAAGTCCCGGATTTTCCCCATAATATCCGTTTCCGAGTTTACGCTTGATTCCGAGTTTTCCAGCCATGTAAAGCCTTGCGAAACATTCCGCTGATACTGGTTTACCTGCGCAAGCTGAGTACGGTACTGCATTCCCTTCATTGCAACGACCGGATCATCAGAAGCTTTCGTGATTTTTTTCCCCGTAGATACTTGCTGCTGAAGCCGATCGAGCTTGTCATAACTTGAGCCGATAAATCGAAGAGAATTTTTTGCGATCATCCCTTGAGTTACTCTCATTTATTTATCTCCTATCTTCCTCCGGTGCCCATACCGTTAATAATTTTATCGAATATTTCATCTTGCATCGTTATAATCCGCGCAGCCGCATTATAAGCGTGCTGAAACTGAATCATATTTGTCATTTCTTCATCTAAAGACACTGCACTGATTGATTGTCTCCGTTCATCGGCTGAAAGGGTGTTGCTTTCAGAGTTGTTCATAAGATTGGCCGCTTTTTGTGAATTAACGCCCAGCTTTCCGATAAGGGATTCATAAAAGTCATTAATTGTAGTGGTTTCACCGTTAATAGTCAGCTTGCTGTTCTGTACGGCTGCAAGATTTGTCGCGTTTGTGCCGTCACTTTTTTCTCCGTTTAACGACGCTGCGATATTATCAGTAGACGCAAGAATTTTGTCACTGACTTTTATTTTCGCTGCCGCACCTTTTGCAGGCACCGCTTCACCACCGCTGAAATCAAAAAATGCTGCGCCCTGTTCGCCTGTATAGGTTTTTCCTTTTTCATGAACTGCATTAAACGCGTCAGCAAAGGACAGCGCCATATTGTCAAGAGCCGTCAGCATTTCAGGATAAAGACCTTTTTCTTCTCCGTTTGACATATAGCCGTATGATTCAATAAGACCTAAAAGTGAGCCTTTACCGGTAAATGCATCCGCATTGACCGTACTGCTGCCGACTGACACACTCGACACGAGACCGCTGTCCTTGTCGTAGTTTATTTTCATTTCTGAAACTGTTTTTGTGTTACCGTCGAGCAGCGTACCGAGAGAATTGTTGTTTCCGTTCAGCAATTCGACGTTAACCGTGCCCTCAGCAGTCGCCAAGGCATGTCCGCCCGACTTATTATATGAAACTTTAATATTTGCCATAGAAGATAATTGATCAATCAATCTGTCTCTTTGGTCATACAAATCATTAGGGAGCATACCGCTCGGCTCAACTGCCGCTATTTGATTGTTAATGTCATTCAGCTGATTGAGAATGGAATTGACCTGATCCGCTGTGTTATCCAGGTTCTTTTTAATATCACCCTGAATGTTAGTCAAAGAGGTAGATATATAGTTAAAACTTTCGGCAAGAGATTTCCCCTGCTCCTGCAAAACTGAGCGCGCTCCCGTATTTTCCGGATTCGTCGCCAGATCCTGAAGGGCATTCCAAAACGAACTGAGCGATCCGTTTAATCCATTATCGTCAAGCTCTTTCATGACGCCTTCCATTTGTGACAATGAATTGGAACGGGCTGTATAGTACCCTAATTTTGTATTTTCAGTTCTGTACTGATAGTCTAAAAAACTGTCTCTGACGCGCTCAACTGAACCGGCTTTTACTCCTGTTCCGATTTGCCCGGCCGTCAGATCACTGTTTTTTGATACTGCGGGATAAGGGCTCGTCGATTGTAATGTAACGCGCTGCCTCGTATATCCTTCTGTATTTGCATTTGCAACGTTATTTGAAACTGTGCTCAATGCAGTCTGCTGCGCACTCAATGCACGCCTTGCTGTTTCGAGCCCCATAAAAGTCGATGGCATTAAAAATCCTCCGTTCTAAGCTTTTGAATCGAATAATGTCAAACGGCTGACAGGCTTGCGTGCCGCTTGCGGCTCTTTATAATTCATATTCTCTTTTTCACCCGGCATGATCATATCGAATGCCCCGGAGATGAATTGTAAAGCCTGAATCGTGAGCTGTTTGTTCATCTCATTCACTTCTTTCAGACGGTCAAGAAGCGCAGACAAAGAGTGAAATAACCCTTCAAGCTCCTGTTTTTCACTGCCTGAAGTTCTGGAGATGCATGCAGCAATTGTATTGTCCTCACTGCGGCTGAGAAACTGAGAAGTTAACCTGATGCGCTCTTCCTCAGTCTGCCCGATTGCCTGAATATACTTTTGCTCTTTGGTCAAAATGTTGGAGAGCTCTTTTGTTTTGCCTGCTTTCAGCGCTTCCGTTTTCTCTTCAGACAGCGTGAGCAGATGTTCATGCAGAGCGCAAAGTCGCTTCAGTTGATCAATAATTGGCTTTGCTGACATTGACTTTCTCCTTTTTATTGCTTTTTATAGAAATTCACTATGTTTTCAGCGATGCTGTTTGAATCTATTTTATATGTTCCGCTCTCTATATCCGCTTTAAGCTGAGCGATTTTTTCCTGACGTGTTTTAGTGACCGCATCTGACGCATTTTGAAGCTCTTTTGCATGAGAAGAAATTTCCACTTTGTCCTTCGGCTTTGCAGCCTCTTTTTGTACGGCTTGCTTTTCGTAATTTTTTTGGTATGGATTAACGGATTGTGTTCCGTACTGATTGATTTTCATAGGATTCCTCTCGCTTTCTGTTCGCAGTCTAATTCTTTTATCGACTGCGTTATCAGTTAGTTTAGGGAATCAGGTGTTTTTGGTATTATAGGCATAGTATGTGTCTTTTGTACTGTTTTTCTCTTCGAATTCAGCGGCTGTTTTTTGGTTCATATGGTCTAATTGCGACTCAATATCTGTCTGACAGGACTTGCAAAATTTCCCCGTCCTGATTGGATTTCCGCACCTTTCGCAAGGATATGCCAAATTTGGAAGCTGGCTGATCTGAATCCTTTTTTGTTTGATAAACTTGAGGATCAGCTCTTCATCCACACCTGTTTCCTCAGTGATCTGCTGCATCGTCGACTGTCTGTTGATCTGCTTTCTCAAAAATTTATAGACGGTTTCAAATGCTTTTTCTTCTTCTTTAATACATGCCTGGCACACGGTCTGCAGGTTCGTTTTAAAAAATAAAGCATTGCATTTTGGACAATTCGCCAATTCACCCATCGTATTAACTCCTATTCCTTCTTTAATCTGCCTTATATTTCTATCAATTATATCGGCAGAAAAAAAGAATGATTTAGCTCCTGATTAAAGTAAAAGAGGAGACCGATGACGCTTTGCCCGCTGTCAGCAGGACTTCGGCGGCTTGGTGAAGTGTGGCGCCCGTCGTATAAATATCATCTATTAAGATGACGTTCATACCTTTGGCGGAGTTTTCGGCTGCTGAAAACTTTTTTTCTGCAGACAGCCTGTCTGTTTTGCTCTTTTTGGATTGTTTTTCGTTGTTCAGTCGGATGAGGGGGAAAATGACGGGCATTCCGAGCAGAGAGGCCAGCAGCTCGGATTGATTGAATCCGCGTTCGGCCAGCCGTTCGCCGCTCAGCGGAATAGGGATGAGAGTATGTGTATTTGATGGATATGCCGCTTTAAAGCCGGCAGCAAAGTCACGTTCAAATGCTTGAATGATTTTCGCATCACCCCTGAATTTAAACCGGGCCAATGAGTCCTTCATCGCATCATTATACAAATATACCGAACGGTTTTGCCGCAGCAAAAAGCGCTTTTCCGTTTTTGATTCCCGGGCCGCACAATCAGCGCATTTTTCATTTGACTCCTGAGGCCTCCCGCATATACTGCATACGGGGCCTTCAATTTTTTCGAATTGGCTGCTGCATATGCTGCATACCTCTTGCTCGGGCGCCAGAGAAAACAGAGATCTCCAAGTCAATGAACTTGAAATTGGTGAGTCACACAATAAACAATTCAGAGATATTACGCTCCTTCCCGAGTTTCACAGAACTCGCTTGGATTAACCGAAACAATCGCCGCTGATTCAGCCAGAATGACAAGCAGCGCCGTATTTTTCTGTTTATCAACTATCTCTGCTTTTGCATAAGCAACTTTCTTTTTATCTGTAACATATGCCGGTTCAGCCCGGTTTAGTGAAAGTGCCAGTACATCATTTTTGCATACCCGGCATGTGCATTTCATATGAAGCTTAGGCATATGGCGGTCGAGAAGTTCCTTTAATATGATTTCTTTAGAATTGACAAGCATGCTGACAGCTCCTCATAGGAAAGTATGAGTATACTGTATCACGTTTTCTGAAATTAACTAGTCCAACAATTTACTTTTTTGTGCCAATTTGTTCATATGTTCAATATGTTTTTTTGCTTTTTTCATTCCGTTTGTAATTCCGAAATGAAACATGATGACATCACCGCTGAAATGTTTATAATGCCTTCCCGTTCTGCCTGCGATCTGTACGAGCGCGCTCTCAGTAAAGATAGGTGCTTCTGCGCCGAGGACACATGTCTGAACTTTGGGCACGGTAACCCCTCTTTCTAAAATCGTAGTCGTTACCAGCAGGTCAAGCCGGCCGTCTCTGAACCGTTTCACTTTATCCTTTCTGAATGTGTCTTCCGCATGTACGCCTTCTGCCCGTATGTTTAATTTCTGAAAATAATCCGTTGTCTTTTTCAATACGTGTACAGACGGAACGAATAAGAAAACCGGCAGCTGTAATTGAAGTTTTTGGCAAACCCAATCAGTTACAGAGCGCGGCAGTTTTCCTTTCTGAAGCTTCTTCTTCCAATTGCCGCACCACAAAAAACGCGGCTCCGGGAGGGGTTTCCGATGATATCTGGCCGGTATGCGGACGCTTTTCAGCAAACCGGCTTCAGCCTTCTTTTTTAATGTGTCTGAAGGAGTTGCCGTTACATAAACAAGGGCGCTGTTTTTCTTCCTCGCTTTATCAACAGCGAATCTTAATGTCTCATCGGCGGAAAAAGGAAACGCATCTACTTCATCTATTATCACGACATCAAAAATGTCTCGGTAGCGCATCAGCTGGTGAGCGGTTGAAATCATCAGCGGAGTCAGACGGCCTTTGTCCTCGCTGCCGCCGTACAGAGCAGAAACTTCGACTTTCTCAAATGCTTTTTTCAGTCTCGGCAGCAGTTCAAGTACGACATCTGTACGCGGAGTCGCGACACAGACGCGCAAACCGTGATTCAGCGCAAACTCGATACCCGGAAACAGCATCTCTGTTTTCCCCGATCCGCAAACCGCCCATACTAACAGCTCTTGTCTCTCTTTTATCGCATCTGTAAGCGCGGCGGCCGCCTGCTTCTGTCCGTCTGTCAGTGTTCCTTCCCAAGAAAGCTTTACAGGCTCCCAGCTGTTTTCAGAGGCTTGATTCCAAGAATATAATGATGTCAGTTCATCAGCCCTTCCCATCATGACACAGGCACGGCAATAGGTAATCTGCCTTTTGGCAAAGGACGCCCAAAATGCCGCAAAGCAGGCTTGATCAGACTGACCGCATCGTTGGCAGACGTAACGGTTTTTCCGGCGGATGATTGACGGCTCGGCCGTTATATACTCTTTTTCTATAAAACCGTTGATGCGCTGATCTGAAAACGGTATCTCAGATCTCAATAAATGCCGGCCGTAAAAGAAATCCCGCACCTCTGAAAATTCTGAAGCACCTTCGGACATCTCCCTGCCTCCTTTCTGCTCAAAGTATGCCTTGTCGGGAACCCACTTGTCGAATTGCCAAAATTAAAAAATAAAAAAATCTCCGCCCTTGAAAACGGAGATTTTCACTTAGTTTTTAAAGCACCAGCCGATTCCGATGGCACCTTCGCCCAAATGGGTTCCGATCACGGCACCGAAATAGCTGTTATAGAATTCGACATGAGGATACTTACCGCTTAACTCCTGTATAATATCCGCCGCTTCTTCTTCCCTGTTTGCATGGATGATAGCGGCCCGCATCGGGATTCCTTTACTTGCATCTTCCCCAAACAGCTCAAAAATTCTCGAAATCGCTTTTTTGCGTGTCCGAATCTTCTCAAAAGGAACAATTACCTTATTGTCAAAATGAAGAATAGGCTTTACCTTTAACAGACCGCCGATAAAAGCCTGAGCACTGCTTAGACGCCCGCCCCGCTGGAGGTGTGATAAATCGTCCACCATAAAATACGCACGGACTGTTTTTTTCATTTCTTCCAGCTCTTTTATAATCTCTTCCGGTGAGTCAACACCGTCTTTAATGAGCTGTGCTGCCTTTAATGCATAAAAACCTTGTGCCAAACAGCTGATCTCTGAATCAAAGGGATAAACTTTAATATGATCAACCATAGTGTTTGCTGAGGCGGCGCTGTTATATGTTCCGCTGATTCCGCTGGACAAATGTATGCTTATGACTGCATCATATGTTTTGCTCAGTTCTTCGTACAATGCGATTAATTCACCGAAAGAAGGCTGAGACGTAGTCGGCAGCTCATCATGATTTTTTACTTCTTTATAAAAACTTCTCCAGTCGAGTTCTGTTTCTTCGCGGAATGTTTTTTCACCGAAAACCACTTGGAGAGGGATCATATGAATATGATGTTCTTCTCTCATCTCTTTCGGAATATATGCTGTACTGTCTGTTACAACTGCAATCTTCATCACTTTACCTGCCTTATTAAGTACTTAATAAGTATTTTAATAGATATGCAGCTGTAAAAAAAGACTTGCCATAACAGGCAAGTCTTCTCACACATGACTAACGCATCTCTACCCAGCCGTTTTTAATGGCCACGACAACGGCTTGTGTCCGGTCATTAACGTTCATTTTCTGCAAAATATTACTCACGTGATTTTTCACTGTTTTCTCACTGATAAACAATGATTCACCGATTCCGCGGTTGCTTTTTCCGTCTGCAAGCATTTGCAGCACTTCACATTCCCGTCTCGTTAATATATGTAATGGTCTCCGGATTTCCGGGTAAACCTCATGCTGAGGATGAGCAGAAACTCCGCTTGTCGCAAGACGGCGGAATTCGTTGACAAGATTGTGGGTTACTTTCGGGTGAAGGTAAGAACCGCCCTCGGCTACCACTTTCACTGCTTCGATTAAAGTATCTGCGTCCATCTCTTTCAGGAGATAGCCTCTTGCACCTGTTTTTAAAGCATGAGTCACATAGTTTTCATCATCATGGATGGAGAGGATAATCACCTTAGATTCAGGGTACAGCTCAACAAGCTGTTTAGTAGCCTCTACACCATTTACATTCGGCATATTAATGTCCATTATGACAACATCGGGATGATAATGCTCGACGATTCGAGCCGCCTCATCTCCATCGTCACCTTCTGCTACCACTTCAAAGGTAGGTTCAAAATCCAATATTCTTTTTACACCCTCACGGAATAGTTGATGGTCGTCGATAATAACAATATTTACTTTAGTCACACGCTACGCCTCCTTATCCTATTGTTCTATATACGCCGCTGTTCGGTCAATATGTCTTTTGGCTCTATTTAACAAATTATAGGCCGAGAGATAACGGAACCTTAATCATGATAAATGTCCCAAGACCTATTTTAGAGTCTATCGTTATCGTTCCTTCAAGCAGATCTACTCTTTCTTTCATTCCCAGCAAGCCGAATGACTTGTTTTTCTTTTGTTTAGCATCCTTAATATCAAAGCCTTTTCCATTGTCCTTAATGATGAGAACGACAAAATCAGCGGTTACTTCCACTTTTACTGTAATTTCCTCTGATTCTGAATGCTTGAGTGCATTTGTGACGGCTTCCTGAGCGAGACGGAAAAGCGCCACTTCAAATTGCGGGGCAAGCCTTTGGTTCTCTGTGTCTCCGATGCACTGAAAATGTATTTTCACCTTTCCGTTGTATTCTTCAGTTGTATAAAGATATTTTCTCAGTGTCGGAATCAGCCCGAGATCGTCCAATGCCATCGGTCTTAAATCATATATAATCCTTCTGACTTCGTAAAGGGCATTCCGCACATTCTGCCGTAGATTTCTGATTTCCTGAAATCCGTCCTCCGTGCCGCGGTCGCGGAAGATCCGTTCAATTAATTCCGATCTCATCATGACATTTGCCAGCATTTGCGCGGGACCGTCATGAATTTCTCTGGAAACTCTTTTTCTTTCTTCCTCTTGGGCTTCAATGATTCTTAAACCGAAATCTTGTTTAGCCTGCGCATCGGCAAGAAGAAGCCCTACTTGGCGAAGGTCTTGATTCAGGTAATTCAGAACGACGGTTATTTGGCTGACCAATGATTCTGACCGTTCAATAATTTCCTGAAGCCCCAAAAGCCGGCGTTCTAAATCATCTCTGCGCTCCCGCAGCTGCTTTTCACGCTGCTGGATCATCGTCAGTTCCACTTGAAGTTTGTGCGCCTTTTCATAGGCGTTGCGAATTTCTTCTTCGCTGAACTTATGGAAATTTCTGCTTACTTCAGACAAGCGGTTTCGTGCGTGCCGCGTATGAACTTCAAGTTTGTCGCCCAGCTCAATGACTTCGTACACCTGCTGTTTGATCTGTTTGAGTTCTTCAACCAGCTGCTCATATTGCTGGCGCGACTGCTCTCCGATTTGAAAAACCTCGTCCTTGCTCCCGTCCACGGTTTTCAGCATTTTCATAAGTATAGAATCCAAAACTTTGGAGTCCATCTTCGATTTATTCATCTGTCTCCCTCCGTAACGGTGTTGTTATGTATTTTTATTATAAATGTAATTGAACTGCAATTTATGTCGAATTATAATGAAAGAATGCGTATATTCTAGAAAAAAACATTTTTATATAGTATCTTACTCTTTCATGATACCAAAATATGCGCAAAAATTCTAAAGTCTGTTCGAATTTGTAGAAACAAGTCTTTTAATGCTTGTCAGGAGGGTCCAGCAATCATGCTGCACAGCTATTTAACAGTTAAAGAAACGGGTGAACATGAGATTGTGATTGAAAAATCGCGCTTTATCTGTCACCTGAGCCGTGCTGCTTCTGAAGAGGAAGCGCAGGAATTTATACAAAAGATAAAAAAACAGCACTGGAATGCGACTCATAACTGCTCAGCTTATCTGATCGGCGAAACCGACCATATACAAAAGGCGAATGATGACGGAGAACCAAGCGGCACAGCCGGCGTCCCCATGCTGGAAGTGCTGAAAAAACGCGGTCTGAAAGATACCTGCGCGGTGGTTACCCGGTATTTCGGCGGAATAAAGCTCGGTGCAGGCGGATTGATTCGTGCATATGGGAAGTCAGTGTCTGAAGGCTTAAATCATATAGGAGTTACGGAGCGGAAGCTGATGCGGATTATGCATACATCAGCGGATTATACGTGGCTCGGCAAGATAGAGAACGAACTGAGAGAATCAGTTTTTTTACTGAAAGATATCCATTATGCGGATCATGTCGAATTTGAAACGTACGTTGAAGAAAAAGACAAAGACGAGTTTATAAAATGGATGACAGAACTGACGAACGGCAAGAGTAAGAATACAGAGGGAGAACTGACGTATTTAGAAACAGACGTCAGCCCTAAAGGAGACTAATGTAATGGCTGAACGTGTAAGAGTGCGTGTTCGAAAGAAAAAGAAAAGCAAACGAAAGATCATATTCAAACGGATTTTGCTGCTGCTTACCCTCGTTTTGTTAGTCGCTGCCGGGTTTGGCGGATACAAAGTATACAAAACGATCAATGCGGCAGATAATGCATATGATGCCCTTTCCCGCGGAGACAAATCAAAACTTCGGGATAAAGTCATCGATATGAAGAAAAAACCGTTCTCCATTTTGTTTATGGGGATCGAAAATTATGCCACAAGCGGAAAAGGCGGACGATCAGACTCTCTTATTGTCGTTACCCTTGATCCGAGAAATAAAACAATGAAAATGCTGAGTATTCCGCGTGATACGCGGGTGACGCTTGCCGGCGATACAACCGGTAAAAAATCAAAAATCAATGCGGCTTTTGCTAAGGGCGGGGCGGATGAAACCGTCTCAACCGTCGAAGACTTATTAGGCATACCGATTGATAAGTATGTCACTGTCGATTTTAACGGCTTTAAGGATGTTATTGATGAAGTCGGCGGAGTCAATGTAAAAGTGCCGTTTGACTTCGACGAAATGAGTGACGTCAGTAAAAAGAAACGGATCTACTTCAAGAAAGGAAACATGCATTTGAACGGTGAGCAGGCTCTGGCTTACGCGCGGATGAGAAAGCAGGATAAGCGCGGAGACTTCGGCCGGAATGACCGCCAAAAGCAAATCCTAAATGCACTGATCGACCAAATGTCTAAAGCTGGAAATATTGCTAAAATCGATAAAATCGCTGAAACAGCAAGCAATAACGTCCAAACGAATATCCGAATCACTGAAGGACTTGCCCTTCAGCAGATTTACAGCGGCTTTACCAGCAAAAAGATTGATACACTGAGCATAACAGGATCAGATCTATATTTAGGCGGCGGCGGAACCGCGTCTACAGGCGGAACATATTATTTCCAGCCGGATCCGACCAATCTCGAAAAAGTACGGCAGGAATTGCAGAAACACCTGGATTACCCGTCCAGAAGCAGCACGGCGTCCGATCCTGCTTCTGACAGCACCGGAACGGACAGTACGACTGATTCGACTTCCGGCAGCACGGGAACAGGCGGTACAACCGATTCAACCAACGGTACTGCTGGTGCAAACGGTACGGACAGCACACAGTCCGGCGGCACAACAGGCTATTAAGAGTAAACCCGATCCTTTGAGCAGGATCGGGTTTTTTTATATAATAAGAGAATAGCAGAATCCACAAAAAAGCAGACCATTCGCATGATCTGCTCTTTTTAATTTTTCTTTACCAATCTCTTGTAAAACTTGGTAAATGGTTTAAATTGTTCATTTACTAACCCTGTGACCTCTGCTATGATTTGCATAAATACAATCAATACAAAAATAATAAACAGCGAAAGCCATATGGTCGCGCTTTTCAGCAGGATGGCACTGACGCTGAAAATGAAGCCGATTAAATAAATGATAATGACAGCCGTGCGGTGTGACAGCCCGAAGGCCATCAGCCGGTGGTGTATATGTGACTTATCAGGCGCTGAGATCGGCTGTTTGTTTAAAATCCGCCTGATGACGGCGAATGTCGTATCAAAAATCGGCACGCCCAAAATGATGATCGGAATGATGATACTGAATAAAGTAACACTTTTATAAAGACCTAATAATGAGAGTACTGAGATGACGTATCCGAGAAAGAGCGATCCGGTATCTCCCATAAATATCTTTGCCGGGTGAAAATTATAAAATAAAAATCCGAGTGTGCTTCCTATCACGACAAGTGAAAGTGACAGAATAAGGATTTTCCCTCCGGACAACGCCATAACGGCGATAGTGGAGAGTCCGATGACCGACAGGCCGGCAGCGAGTCCGTCCAAACCGTCAATCAGGTTCATCGCGTTCGTAATACCGACGATCCATAACACAGTCAGCGGGTAAGCGACCCATCCCAATTCTAAACGTTCCGTTAAAAACGGTACGGAGAAAAAGTCCATTTTCAGTCCCGTGCTCACAATCATAATGGCCACGGCCAGCTGGACGAAAAACTTTACCTTTGCGCTTAATTGGTATTTATCATCAAGGATTCCTAAAATAACAATAATAAACGCACCCACCGTGATGGCGGTCATTTTCGTTTCATTATATATGCCGGCCGCGAGCACACCCGCCGCTACGCCGATAAAGATGGCCAAGCCGCCCATACGGGGCATTATTTTATCATGTACTTTTCGGTTGCTGGGCTGGTCAACTGCACCTATTTTGATCGCAATTTTTTTTACGATAGGAGTTAGGATTAAAACCGTTAGCAGAGAGACAAAAAACGCAACAACTATGCGAAACATGCGTTCGTCAAGCATAAAGAAGTCTCCTTTGGAATTATATGAAGTCTTTTCTGATATTGAACCGTTCCTTCCATTATAATTCTTACTAGTTATTATAACAAGCATCATCAAAAAGAAACACGCAAATCAAAAAATGCGCTTTCCCTTTTAATGGGATTGCGCATTTTTCAATATACCTGTGCATTCGAGCATTCGGCCGAATAAAACATTCCAATCCCGTCTCCGGGCCAATTCACGGCGCAAAGCCTCATATGACCCGCTGCGGTCCGCTGCCAGAAGCGCGTCGCAGGCCGCGATGAAATCTGCGGGATCACTGCCTTCAACGTATTCATAAACGAAAGGCCTTTTGATTTTTGAAGTAGAAGAAAGATTGCAGCCGACAACCGGTTTCCCGGCGGCTAAAAATTCAAAAAGCTTAAGCGGAAATACCGCGTCATTATAAGGTGAATTTTTATACGGCATGATGCCGATGTCGACAAGCTGCATATAGGACGGCACTTCATTCGGCGCGGCAGGTCCCGTCCAGATGACATTCGGACGCTCCAGAAGCGACTTGAAATCCGGATCGTCCTGAGCCGTGTTCGGGCCTACCAATAAAATCGTCCAGTCAGGCCTCAAATCTGCCGTTTCCGCCATAAGCGCAAAATCGAGCTTCGGTTTGATTCCGCCGATAAAACCGAGAACCGTTCCGTTCCGTCCCCGTAAAATGTCTTCATCCGGCTGTTTATTTTCCCGTGAAAACAGGTCATATTCCACTCCGTTTTCAATGGTGAACACTTTCTGGTGCGGGTTCTCCAGCTTTTTTCCGACCTCCTGGTGCAGACAGTCAGATGTACACGTAATGGAATCGGCACGCTGAATGATTCTCATTTCCGCCTGTTTAATGATGTTTCTTCTAACATTTGACAACACCCCGGATCGGCCGCTGATCGGAGCGGCCCACAGATCACTGCAATCATAAATCACTTCATCCCAAGGAAACATATCTGCCAGAAGCGGAAAACCGGGGAAGGTGTACCATAAGCAGCAGCGGGCCCCTTCTCCTTCTTCCTTCAGCATGTTCACCAATGGTGAAAGCTTATGCCTGTAGCACATGTCTGTATACCTGCCGAAGCGGAAAGCTTTTTGCTGCATGATATCCTTTACAGTGAACTGCCGGATTCCCTCGGCGATCCCGGCCATCTGACCATCATTGGCTCGCGGAGACGGGCATACCCAAATGACGCTTTTCGTTTCTTTTTGCCGGGCGAGAAATTCAGCCAGCCGGTGCCGTCTGTATCTCAGCCGGTCATGTCCCCATTCCGCCGCTCCGACGATTACGTGAATAATCGGTTCCACCTTCATCACCCAGCTCCTCTGACGCCTACAGTCTTTTCATGACCGCGTTTTTCGCATATTGCATAAAACACCACGAAGCCTTGATAAAGTGCAGGCGCTCAATTTCTCTATAAACAAACCACGTTTTTCTTGCGGCTTTCCACTTGTTGCTTGAAATCGAATTCTGCACAAGCCTGTATTCTGAAAGGCACTCATTCAGGCCGTAAGCCGTAAATCCCCTTTTCAGCAGGGAAAGCCATGTCGCTAAATCCTGCCGCGTTCTGATATCAGGCATTTGAATCTGCCCCGTCTGCTCTCTGTCAATCATGACCGTTAAACATCCTATAATCGTGTTTTTTAAAGCTTCATCATATGACAGGCTTTCAGGAGCTTGAATCGTTTTGTCCGTCGGCGTTCCGTCCTGCTCCATGACGCTGTAGCCCGTAAATGAAAAAGCGCAGGACCGCTCTGCCATAAACGCAAGCTGTTTTTGAAGCTTTTCCTTTTTCCATCTGTCATCGCTGTCCAGAAATGCGACATAACGGCCCTTGGCATGTTTAAGGGCTGTATTTCTGGCAGCCGCGGCTCCCCCGTTTTGATCTAAATAAACGACGCGGATCCGCTCATCCTTTTGTTCATATTGCCGTAAAATATCTCTCGTTCCGTCCGTTGAACAATCATCCGCGATAATCATTTCCCAATGCGGGTGGCTCTGATGTAAAACGGATTGGATCGTGTCTTCGATATATTCACTTGCGTTATAAGACGGTGTAATGACAGATACGAAAGGTTTCCAGTTTGTCATGGTCACATCTCCATCGCAGATTTTTACAAGGACTCTCTAAAAAACTCAGGAATGACAATGAACATAAATGCAACTGCAATGCCGATTAAAACGCCCAGAACCGCTTTCTTTTTCGGCGGCATGCCTTGTCCCGCCGTTTCATTCATCGGCTCTGAATTGATGATGCCGGCCGCTTTCAGGTTCAGCTGCGTATTTTTCAATTCGTATAAAAATCGTTCCTTATCCACTTTGGCGTCCGCACTGACGGTTTCTCCTTCAAGCGCAGCAATACTCTGCCGCACTACTTTTGCCCGTTTTTCAAACAGGTCCTGATCATTCTTCAGAAAAGTTGTTATGACGGCTTGAAACACCGATTCAGTATCCTGTTTGTTTTGGCCGCTGTAGCTGACCGTGATCAATGAATCTGATTGTGTTTCGACAGTCAGTTTACTTTTCACGGCCGCTCTTTCTTCATCTGTTTTATCAGGCAGAGCCTGCTTTAAAAAGGCATCGCTCGTCAACAGGAGCGGGATTTCTTTTGTATTGTTATAAAGCGGATGATCATAGTTTCCCGCGGCGATCGCGGCTTCTGATGTAAAACTGCTGTTTCCGCTGATTTTTGACGGCAATACATATCCCGCCGCCCCTAACACAACGGGCAGCGCAATGATCCAAATGATATTCTTTTTGATACGCCGGGTTATTCTTGTCAACATATCCTTCATCTCGCATCTCCCTGTTTTTCATAGTACGCCGTGACGGCAGGCTCCTTTTGTAAACGCCTCAGAATATTGACCGCCGCGATCACGAGCGAGAGAAATACCCAGTGGAAAAATAAATTTGATACGGAGCTTGGGCTGATGCTGCTTACCAAAAAACCGGCCATCGCCGTGATAAGTCCTTCTGTGATCAGTCTTGACTGATTTTCCGATTTTCTTTCATGACATTTATAAAGTGTCCAAAAAAGGAACAAATAGACTGTCAGGTAACCGAGCATCGTAAGCACGCCGAAGTTCGCCATAATCTCGACGAGCCAGTTGTGCACCTCAACTACGCCGCCCGTATCATAAACGGGCTCAGCTTTTAAATAATACGAGACGTTTCCGGCACCCACTCCGAACCCCCAGGAATCAATCACATAGTGAAAGGCGTTCTTTAAAAGATTCGCCCTCGCGAGGTTGGAAGGAAGCGGTTGCTGTCCCGGTATCGCCTGCGGAGCTGAAAACAGATTCAAGACGGCATTGGTGATACGGCCCGCAAATAAAACCGCAAACAGCGCAACACCCGCTCCCGCAGCGTACAGCGCGAGTTTTTTCAACAGGGAAGGCAGCAGGATGAAGACGTATACAGCCGCCCCCGCGCATATGCCCAGCAGACTCGCGCGCGAACCGGTCAAAATGATTAAATACAAAGCACTGATTGCAAAGAGCAGGCTGACGGCCTTCACATAGCCGTTTTTCATATTTTTCACCGCCGTTGCATACAGAAAGAAACTGATGCACAAAAAGGTGGCGAAATCATTTTGATTAAAGAAAACGGACGTCGGATAATGCTGTTTGTACTGCGGGCCGTTATAAAGCGTGGAGCTCGGCAGATGGTTGTGTGTAAAATGGTTGTAAAAGCCGACCGCCATCACAAAAATGGTCATCACAAGCCATATGCCGTAAAAAACCATCAGCTGATCAAAGCGCTGAATGAACATGACAATAAGATAAATCAAAAACATGCCCATTCCCATTAAAGCTAAATATTTAATCCCGTACGTCACGGATTTTGCCCACAATAACGATAGGAGACCGTATGTAAACCATAAGGCGAAAAACATCAGAATCCCTTTTACATTCACCCGATTCCATCTGTCAATATGATGACGGTTTGTCAGGATGCCGGCGATGTGAAGGGCGCCAGCTCCGATTAATAACAGCCGGTATATAAATAAGCTGAAAAATCCGAGATGAACCGCAAAGAAGGCCTGGTTTAAAAATGTACACGCGATCAGTATATAAATGAGCCCCATAAACATCTGACCGTTTGTTGTAAAGGCGGATAGCAAAGCAAGTCCGGCAATGCCGATCATGGCGGCAAGCAGCAGCACGGTGATTTTTCCGAAGCCGGCATCCGCCCTGACCGCCTCCAGCATGATAAATCCTCCTGTAATGAGAGCGGCAAGCAGCACAAGAACATGTGCCGCTGAACGTTTGATACTCACATGGCAAACCCCTTTCCAAAACCGGCAGCCGAGCCGGGCTGCCGAGAGCCTGAAGACAAATCTTTTTCTATCTTGCCAGTTCTTTTATTTGCCGATCGGCATGAACCGCTGGACGTCCGACGGAATGATAAGTGAATCCTAAAACCCTCATATACTCCAACGGAAACATATTTCTGCCGTCAATGATGACCGGCTGTTTGAGCAGCTGCTTCACTCTCTGAAGATCCATCTCCTTGACTTCCGGCCAATCTGTTGTAATCAGGCATGCGTCCGCGTTTTTGATGGCACTGTACAGCTCTGTGTGATATTCAATGCCGCCGTCTCCTAATATCGCTGACGCTTCGGGAATCGCGATCGGATCATACGCTTTCACGTGAGCGCCCTGCTCTTTAAGACTTGTGATGATATCAAGAGCCGGGGCGGAGCGGACGTCATTTGTGTGCGGTTTAAAGGCCAGCCCCAGTACGGCCACGGTTTTCCCTTTTAAGGGACCAATGGCGCGGTTCAATTTTTCCGTAATACGGACCCGCTGCTTCTGATTGGTTTCAATGACGGCTTCCATCATTTGAAACGGATAGCCGGCGGCGTTTGCGATATGCAATAAAGCCGTTGTATCCTTCGGAAAGCAGGATCCGCCGAATCCGATGCCCGCCTGCAGAAATTTATTCCCGATCCGGCTGTCAAGACCGAGGCCTTCTGACACGTGGGAAATGTCCGCCCCGACACGTTCGCAAATATTGGCGATATCATTAATAAAAGATATTTTGGCGGCTAAAAAAGCATTTGCGGCATACTTAATCATTTCCGCGCTTTCAAGATTGGTCTTTACGATCTTCGTACGGAACGGCTTATGAAGCTCTTCAATGACCGAAGCGGCATGTTCGCTTGTGGCGCCGATAACCGCCCGCTCCATCTGCATCGTATCCCGCACCGCCGAACCTTCGCGGAGGAATTCAGGATTTGACGCGACATCAAACGGATATTTTCCCTTTGACGCTTCGCTGACGATTTGATAAACGAGCTTTCCCGTCCCGACCGGAACAGTGCTTTTGGTGACAATGATTTTGTATCCGTTCAGCTGTTCTCCGATTGTTTGCGCCGCTGCCTTAATGTAGGTCAGATCGGCTTCACCCGTCTTTGACATCGGCGTACCGACGGCGATATAGATGATATCAGCGGCTTTCACAGCCGGCTCAATGCCGGCCGTAAAGGATAAGCGCCCGGCACTGACATTTTTTTCGGCTAATTCCTCAAGCCCCGGTTCATATATCGGGATGACTCCATTTTGCAAGCTTCTGATTTTCGCTTCATTGATGTCACAGCAAGTCACATGATGGCCGATTTCCGCAAAACAAGTTCCAGATACAAGACCTACATACCCTGTTCCTAATACAGCGATTTTTTTCACAGCTTCATCCCTCTTTCGAAAGGTTCTCCTCTTGCCCGGCCCGGTTCATTACGGATCGGTATTTCTCTTTCAGCGCTTTCGCGTTTTGGCTTGCGTCAAAATACGTGCGGACGGTTTGATAAAGTTCCTCGGCTGTTTGCGGCGTCCAAGCCTCTCCTCCGTCATATCGCAGAATCGATTCTGCCAGCGTCTCAGGTGAACCCGGCTTGATCAGCAACCCCCGGTGTTTCCCGAATAAAGAAGCCAATCCTCCGACATCGGTGCAGATCACCGGCACCTTCAGAGCGAGCGCCTCAATGACCACAGTCGGCATGCCTTCGCTGTAGGACGGCAGCGCCATTACATCCGAGGCCAGCAGATAGTCCTGTACCTTGTCGTTCGGCACTTGCCCCGTGACGATATGAGCGGCTTCCCGCAATGAAGATGCGGCGGGACCGTCACCGACAAAGACGGCTTCATAATTTTCATCCAATGACTGAACGGCTTTTGATAAGTCGAAAACACCTTTCTCTTTGACAAGCCTGCCGATGAACACGATCAGTTTTTTATCCGGAGGAAGGCCGAGCCGTTTTCTGACGGCTTCTTTCGTCTCGTTCCTTTCTCGGAAGGCGTCAAGCGTGATGCCGATCGGAAGCACGCTGCACTCCGCTTCGATGAGCTTTTTCATTTGTTCCCGCAGACTGCCGCTCACAGCGTAAATATCGGCTGCTTCCCGCACCGCAAATGTAAATGCGCGATGAGCGCTTTTGCTGTAATGCGGATAGACATTGACATCACTGCCATGCAAGGTCAGCACATACGGGATGCCTAAAGCCTTTGACACAATGGCGGCCGCTCCGCCTGACGGCATGGCGAAATGCGCGTGAATCAGATCGGGCTTCAGGCCTTGATTTTTAATCGCGGAAAGAACCGATGACGCCATTCTTTTATGCGGCTGCGCCCATTTCAGCTGCCCGGGAACCGCCTGATAAAACGGCCGGTGGACGGACACGCCTTTCCGCCATTCATGTGCCGGCCTGATATCCTTTTTCCGATATGTCTTTTTCAGCACCCGGAATGGCGCGGCGAGTTTCGGCCGCGGACAAATGACGGTCATCTCCGCGCCAAGCTTTCTCAGTTCTTGCGCCTGTGTTTCATGAAAAACGCCTTCCCCCGGCTTCTCACTGCTCGGATATACACTTGTCATCCACAATACCTTCATAGCAAACGTCCTTTTCTTAATTTACTTTTCATATGCGGATAAGCTTTTCCTAACAGGAATAAATAACACAACGCGCCGCAGGCTACGGAGATCACCAGCCGCAGCTTGACATCAAGGCTGATGCGCTCCGTTCCGAAGCTGGCTGTAAAAGCGATGACACCCATTGCCGCCGTAAGCAGAAACGGTTTGGCCACGGCTTTGAAGTAAGCCGACAGCCGCAGCTTAATGACATATGCCAACAGCCAGCGCCCGATCAGGAAATTCAGGATGCTGATGAAAGCGTACGTCCAGGCTACCGTCAAGAGATTTCCGGACAGCACGGCGGCGTACAAAGATGCACCATACAGCAGCATCACCCCGGCGTCCCAATAAAACGCCAGATCGGCCCGCCCTTTTGCGAGCAGCACAGATCCGTTCGGATTCATCAGGACCCTTAAAATCCCGACGATGGCGAGAACGTTTAAAACCGGGACAGCCGATAGCCATTTTTCTCCGAATACCGAAGCCACGAATGCATCCGACACTGAAACCAAACCGAGCAAAAGCGGAAAGGATATCAGCGCGAGTATTTTGGTCATATTAAGAAATCCTTCTCTGATAACGCTGTTTTCATGCTTGTTTTTCGCAAAGACGGGAAACGCGACTCTCGTAATGATCGGATTAATTTTTAAAACCGGAAGCGTGACAATCTGGTAGGCCAGATTGTAAATGCCGAGCGCCTCGGCGCCGATAAAACTGCCGATCAGAATCATATCAATATTCGCTCCGAGCCGGTTCACAAGCCGGGAAGACAGCTGAAAGGCCCCGAAAGAAAAGAAGCCTTTCATTCCTTTCAGATCAAAAACGAACGCCGGTCTCCATGTTTTTCTGCAGGACATCCAGTACAGAATGCCTTTTGACGATTGCAGCAGCACCTGGGAAATCACATAGGCGAGAATCGGGTCCTTATAAAAAACCGCGGCCGCCAAATACACGAAGGACAGCACATTTGAAAAGATTTCAATCTTGCTTAACGTATTAAATGCCAGCGCTTTTTGCAGCATATACTGGTATTGCTGACCGATCGGCGCGATTAAAAACATGACGGCCAGCACGCGGATTAAATAGACAAGCTCCTCCCGCCGATAAAAATCGGCGATGAGCGGACTGCTGAAAAACAGCAGCGCAAACAGCGCAAGCCCCGTTATGATATTCAGCCAGTACAAGGAAGACATCTGTTTATCAGTCACATGATCTTTTTGAATGAGCGCGGCGCCAAAACCCATATCAAGCGCAATTTGGGCAAACACCACTACCGTTGTGATCATGCCGACAAGGCCGAATTCAGCCAGTGACATGACCCGCCCGAGCAGGGCGAATTGGACGATTTGAATGACCGTAATACACGCTGTCGAAATACTTGTCCATTTGGCGCCGCTCAAGATTTGATTTGTAATACTAGGCATCGTTTTCCCTACTTTTTTGTCTGCTGACCAGAATTTTTATCGCGCCCCGTCACCGGTCCAGATCACTTTGCACGTTTTGAGCATAATCTTCAGTTCCAATGAAAAGGTCAGGTTGCGGATATAATATAAGTCAAACATCAGTTTTTCCCTCGGTGTCATGTCATATCCCCCGTTGACCTGTGCCCAGCCGCTTAATCCCGGCTTAACGGCCAGCCGCTCCGTAAACCCCGGAATCTCAGCCTGAAACTGTTCCGTAAACACGGGACGCTCGGGACGCGGGCCGATCAGGCTCATTTCTCCCCGAAGCACATTTACCAGCTGCGGCAGCTCATCAATACGGGTCCTTCTGATAAAAGCGCCGACCTTTGTCACGCGGGGATCCTTTTTCAGCGCCCAAACCGCCCCCGATTTTTCAGCATCTATTTTCATAGAGCGGAGCTTATACAAATAAAACGGCTTCCCGTCTTTGCCTACCCGCTCCTGCTTATAAAAAGCCGGGCCGGGCGACTCCAAACGAATCAGTATGGAGAACAGGCCCATCATCGGGAGTGCCGCCAAGAGCCCCGCAAGCGCAAACACAATGTCCATGAATCGCTTAAAAGCCAAATAACGGGCCGTTCTTTCCGTAACGGCAGCGGAAGTCCCCTGCCGCACTGCATAGTTATTATTTACATTCATGCTTTTCTCTGCTCCCACTGACACACACCTCACGATTTGTTGGGATGTTTGATGACCTATGCCGTGAGTTTAGCAGATGGATGTTAATTGGAAGTAAAGGAAGCGTTAATGTTTATTAGAATGTTTCGATTATTGTTTTTTTATTGTAAATCTATTCATATCCATATTTGAGACAAAGCATAATGAAAAATAAAAAACAGACCGGTATGAACCGGTCTGTTTCCATGAAAAATATTATCTGAAATAGGAGGAAACGCCTTGGGTGATCCCCGCCGCGAGTCTGTCCTTTTTCGTTGATTGTTTTAAAATATTGGCATCAATTGGGCTTGTGACAAAACCGGTTTCTAACAAGACACTCGGCATTTTAGAATACTTAATGACGTAAAATCCGGCAGTTTTCACACTGCGGTCACGCGTGCCGAGAGCAGAAACCATTCTCGGCTGAATATTTTGGGCAAGCCTCAGACTGTTTGCGGATTGGTACGTTTTATCATAATACGTCTCCGTACCGTTTGCACTGCTGTTATCATTCGCATTTGCATGGACGCTGATGAAAATATCGGCGTTCGCCTTCGCCCCTTTGTTCACTCTCTCCTCAAGCGAGTCAAAGGTGTCGCCCTTTCTTGACATTACAGTAAGCGCGCCCGCACCGTATAATTGATTGTTAAGACGCGTAGCGATATCAAGGTTTACATTTTTCTCAAGCAAGCCGTTTCCGGTTGCACCTGAATCCTGATAGCCATGCCCCGGATCAATAAAGACCGTTTTGCCGACAACCGGATTTTTAAGCTGCGACGCGGCATTGTTGCTTAAAGATGAAGCACTTCCTATGACGGTGAAGCTGGTGATGTTTTTACTTCCGATATACGTCCGGACGTCTTTTGACAGACTGTCTCCATTCGTCAGCAGGTGAACTCTCCCCTGTTTGGCGCTCAGCACGCCTCCGACGATGGTATCCGCCTCTTTAAAACCATTGGTAACAAACGTATAGCCTGTGCTTAAGCCTGTCTTTTTTGCAAGATTCACAGACAGGTTATAGCGGTTTTTACCGCTGATTCTTGAAGGGTTCGGCAGCTTATTATAAAGTGAGCTGCTGATGCTGCTTGTCCCGCCGATGACAATCGTGTTTTTAATCCCCAAGCTTTTAATCGCATTGGACGTAGAACCATTTAATGTCGAATCATTAGTAAATAAAATCGGATATTTTTTAGCGGACGCATAAGAAATCGCAGCCATTCCATCTGCATCAACAAACCCGTTGACCACAAGGGCTGTAGAAGATCTTGTCATTTCACCCGCCACTTTTGCGGCTGTGGCATATCTCGTGCTCCCTGATAACCGTTTGACACTGATGCCTAATTTAGCAATTTGATTTGCGGTATTTTTCGAAACGGCAGGTGTGCCGCCAACGATAATCACATTTTTCGTTTTTAAATCAATTAATCCCTTTTTTGTGCCCGCAGACAGCTGATCTTTATTTGTAAACAGCAGCGGCGCATTTTTTTGATATGCAAGCGGCGCAGCGGCAATTGCATCGGCATATGAAGTTCCGCCGGTGATAATGACCGTTTTCGCTTCACCCCATGATTGTTTTGCCGCCAGTACAGCCGTATCATACCGGGTGCTTCCGCCGATCCTTTTAACCGTGTTGTCAGCCAAAGCGGAAGGGACAAATAGAATGACCCCGAGAATAAAGACGGGGAGACATTTTATGATGAATTTCAATCCGATCTCCTCCACAGAAGTTTAGTAGTTTGTAAGTGCTGTATTAGGATAATAGAACGCAAGAATAGAAGTATACGGCTCTCCGGCCTCCGCTCTTTCTTTTGCTCCGTATTGACTCATTCCTACGCCGTGACCGTATCCCTTTCCTGATATCGTGATTTGCGAAGAATTACCGGACGCACTGGCGTATGTGCTTTTAAAAGATGAAGCTCCGATCATCGTTCTGAGTTCAGACGCTTTCACCTCAACAGATGCAGTCTTGTTCATGACATAGCCCTTCGACTTGTCATTCACATGGTACGTGACCTTCACCGCGGCGTCTTCCGCGCGCTGGCCTTTTGTTTTTCCGGTGAGCGAGAGATCAGAGATGCTTGCAATTTTTATGGAACTTGCATTGGTTTCTTTATTTTTCATCAGCCAATTTTTTATTCCGTTGAGCTGCGCGGCATTTGCTTCGTTTGTTTTAGACCACCAGGATGCGGGATTTTTCATATCCAGACCCGTTGGCAGCTGCTGCTTCTGCAATGTTAAAGACCAGCTGATTTCCGGATCTTTTGTATCCTTTTTAGCTACTAAATACGGCACTTTCGATCCCCACACTTCATCGCCGGCTTCCATGTAACCGCCATTGCTTGATGAGTAAGTGGCATCTATCAATCTGCCGGAATAAGTGAGCACTTTCCCTTTTGTTCCGTTAACGGCTGCGGTTGCGTTTGGATACCAGCTGTATCCACCGTAAACCTGAAAGGCCGTTGTATCCGCGACTGTTTGTCCCATCTTGCCGATAGAGTAGGTGCGGGCGGCAACAGCCTGGGCTTTCAGCGCTTCTGTCGGCCAGCTTCCCGGCATTTCATTCGGCAGGACACCTTTCAGATAGTCCTCAAAAGGAATGTTTTCATTAACAGGTCTTACATATTTGCCGGATTCCGCAGTGAAACTCATATTCCCCAAATATGGCTTCCCGTCAATGCTGATTGTGTTTGCTGTTGAATATTTTTCTGGAACCGCCTTGAAAGACGTTTTTCCGCTGTTAATGCCTGCAACACCTAATTTGCCGCCGGACGTTTCAATACGGTACGTCTTTCCATTTACGAGATAAAACTCTTTTGCGTAAGCAGCCTTAACTGAATCGGCAATTGAATTCGCGCTGCCTATTAATGTATAAGAATAGGTGCCTTTCGTTTTAAAAAGGCTGGCCTCGTCTGCGGGTGTTTCACTTTTTTTGATGTATACAAGCGGCATGTGATTTGCGGCGGCAATATTTGATCCGACAACGATGTCCGCTAATTTAGTCCCGTTGGCAGCCACCGTTTTGCTTGCATCCATGCCAAGCGAAGTGACTGCGTTTGCTGATATTTGATATCTATTTGATCCGGTAATTCTTTTGGTGACCGAGGCCTTCTTTTTAATTTGATTCTCCACATCTTTGCTGACGCTTGAAGTGCCTCCCATGATGATTACTTTTTTAGGCAGATTGTAGCTCGGGAGGGAGTCTTTTTTCGTCAGGAGAATCGGATAGCCGTTTTGCGCAGCATAAGGCGCGATTGCCAGCGCATCCGTATAAACATCCCCCGTTACTACGACCGCTTGGTCATAGCTGCCCATTTCGGCCGCAATATTTTTGGACAGATCATATCTGTTTTTTCCGCTGATCCGTTTCGTGCGGCCGTATTTCTTCAATGTCTTTTCCGCGGCTGACGAAATACTGTTCGTCCCGCCGATGATTAAAATATTATCCGGATTGAATTTCTTGATTTGCGCTTCTGTGCTGCTGCTCAGTTTTTTCGCTTCAGTCAGCAGAACAGGCGCTTTCAGTTTATTCGCTAAAGGAATGACGGAAAGCGTATCCGCAAAATAAGCGTCCGTATTAACGACGACCACGTTGGACGGATTTTTCCAATACTTAGATGTCGCAGTGTTAGCCGTATCATATTTGGATGCGCCTCCTAATCTGACAACGGAGGAGACATCGCTTCCCGTCAGTTTATAAGTTCCTGAAGGTTCGATATTCAGAGTCGATTTATTACCAATATAATTCGTCAGTTTTACTGAAATATCAGAACTGGCCGCAAAAGTGCTTTCCGGTAATAAAGCCAGGCTGAATATCACAGAAAAACAGACAGCCCATATTGTTTTCTTCAATTTTTATCCCGCCTTTTGCTGATCATGGTGTATTATTTTGCTTTCTCGATTTCCTTGATCTCTTTTTGGCCTTTATCATTTGTGAAATAAGTGATGCTGACTTTGTCATTTTCGCTGAATTTATTCAGAACATCAGAGAAGTCATCAGAAAACTCAAAGCTGACGGGCTGATCATCCACTTTTACTTCAATTGTGTGCGTATCCGCCATACCGACATAATATGCCGTTTCTTTTTGAGCCTGGTTCTCCGCAGAACCGCTTCCCTTCTTTGATTGATCCGCCGTTCCGCACGCTGCCAACACAACAGAAAAAAGCAGTATTAAGAACGAAGCTGCAATAGTTTTTTTCATTTTTTTCACCTCATCTTTATGTATCGTCTTATACTAACTTTTTTTTAAGGTAATTTTAAGGTCTTTTTGTAACCTTTTTTTAAGAATTTCGTCTATTACATGGTTATAAGTAAAAATATGACTGGGTTTATAAAGATTAGTAAATTGCATCAGGAAAGTTAATAGAAAAGGTGATGACAAATGAGAGCTGAACGAAAAAGAAAGAAGAAAAAAGTTCTTCTGACAATCGTAACAATCATCGGGCTGTTAGTTTTATCATCAGGAGGCTACGTCTACTACTTGTGGCACAAAGCGGCTTCAACGGTGGCAAGCATTCAGGAAGACTTGAAAAAATCGGACAAACGTGACACGGATATAGATCTCGGAAAGAAGGATCCGATTTCTGTTTTAATCATGGGCGTCGATGAGCGGAAAAATGACAAAGGGCGCGCGGATACGATGATTTATATGACCGTCAATCCTAAAACGAATACAACAGAAATGGTCAGCATTCCGCGTGATACGTATACGAAAATCTCCGGCAAAGGTACGATGGATAAAATCAACCACTCCTATGCTTTCGGCGGAACGCAGATGGCCGCGGATACCGTCGAGGACCTGCTTGACGTGCCGGTAGATTATTTTGTGAAAGTAAACATGGAGAGCTTCAAAGATACCGTGGATACACTCGGCGGGATTACGGTGAACAGCACGTTTGCCTTCAACTACGACGGGCACTCTTTCGGAACGGGGAACATCAGCCTGAACGGCGAAGAAGCGCTTGCCTACACGCGTATGAGAAAAGAAGATCCCCGGGGGGATTTCGGCAGGCAGCAGCGCCAGCGCCAAGTGATTGAAGGGATTATTTCTAAAGGGGCAAACATCTCGTCTGTCACAAAATTCGGAGATATGTTTAAGGTCATTGAAAACAACATGAAAACAAACATGTCATTCGATGATATGTGGACGGTTATGACTGACTATAAAAACGCCCGCAGCAAAGTCACTCAGCATGAACTGAAGGGAACGGGAACGAGAATCAACAATATCTATTATTACAAATTAGATGAAGCAAGCCTCGCTTCAGTCAAAAAAGAATTAAAAGAAAGCCTGAAATAATAAAAAACTCTGCATATGATGCAGAGTTTTTTTATTCTGTAAAAGGCTGCGGACGGGTTTTTCTATAGCCGTACCGATAAAGCAGTTCTTCCACAATCCGTTTTGAAGCCGATCCGTCACCATAAGGGTTTGACGCCTTTGACATCCGTTCATATTCAGTCTGATCGGTTAAGAGCTGTTTTGTCAGCTGATACACCGTTTCTTCATCTGTACCCGCCAGCTTTAATGTCCCGGCTTTCACTCCTTCGGGGCGCTCGGTTGTGTCCCGAAGCACCAAGACCGGCTTTCCGAGAGAAGGCGCTTCCTCCTGCACTCCGCCCGAGTCGGTCAAAATGAAATTTGCTTTCGCAGCGAAGTTATGGAAATCCACGACCTCCAGAGGTTCTATTAAATGCACCCTGTCCGAATCAGCGAAATGGGCTTCTGCGGCCTCACGAACTGCGGGATTCAAATGAACGGGATAAACGACTTGTACGTCCTCAAACTCCTCAACGACTCTTCTGACGGCCTTAAACATCTGTTCCATCGGCCTGCCTAAATTTTCACGTCTGTGCGCTGTCAAAAGAATCATCCTGCTTCCGTCCAGCTTGTCAAAAATCGGATGAGAATAGTCTTCCCGCACTGTCGTTTGAAGCGCGTCTATCGCCGTATTTCCCGTGACAAATATAGAATCCGGCTTTTTATTTTCAGCAAGCAGATTCTGTTCAGCCTGGCTTGTCGGCGCAAAATTCACATCAGCGATCACGCCCGTCATCTGCCGGTTGATTTCCTCGGGGAAAGGAGAGTATTTATTTTGCGTACGCAGACCGGCTTCCACATGGCCGACAGCGATTTGATGATAAAAGGCGGCAAGGCTTCCGGCGAACGTTGTCGTCGTATCTCCGTGGACCAACACGATATCTGGTTTTACTTCTTGGAACAGCTTGTCCAGTTTCAGCAAAGCATGAGATGTAATTTCTGAAAGCGTTTGACGCTCTTTCATAATATTCAAATCAAAATCAGGCGTAATGCTGAATGCTTCAAGCACTTGATCCAGCATCTGTCTGTGCTGTGCGGTTACAGTCACCAGCGAATCAATTTCCTGATATTTCTCAAGCTCTAATACGAGCGGAGCCATTTTAATTGCTTCAGGTCTTGTACCGAATACGGTCATTACTTTTAGTTTTTTCAACGGTTTGTCTGCACCTCGTTTTATATGTCGGATATCCCTTCATGTTAACATATTTATGCCGTTTCTTAGATATTGTAAAGCTTAATGGCAAACAAAGCAAAAACCGTTACAAGACTCTTTGAAAGCGGATTAAAAGGTGTGAATTTTAATCAATTGTGGTAAAGTGGAAAAAGACTAGGTTATAGTTCTGAAAAAAAGATTTTGCAGAAACAAGGATGGTGTTATTCAGTGAAGAAAGTACGCAAAGCCATTATTCCGGCAGCAGGTTTAGGCACTCGTTTTTTGCCGGCCACAAAAGCAATGCCTAAAGAAATGCTTCCAATCGTTGATAAGCCGACAATTCAGTATATTATCGAAGAAGCTGTCGAATCCGGCATCGAAGATATTATTATCGTAACCGGAAAAGGAAAAAGAGCAATAGAAGACCATTTCGACAATGCCCCTGAACTGGAACGCAATTTAGAAGAAAAAGGGAAAATTGAACTTCTTCAAAAAGTGAAAAAATCGTCAAATATTGCGGATATCCACTATATTCGCCAAAAAGAGCCAAAAGGACTCGGTCATGCCGTTTGGTGCGCACGCAACTTCATCGGCGATGAACCTTTCGCCGTTCTTCTCGGCGATGATATTGTCCAGGCTGAAAAACCGGGACTTCGTCAGCTGATGGATGAATACGAAAAAACATTGTCTTCAATCATCGGTGTTCAGCAAGTTCCTGAAAGCGACACACACCGCTACGGAATTATCGATCCGTTAACAAATGAAGGCCGCCGTTACCAGGTCAAAAATTTTGTAGAGAAGCCTGAACCGGGCACAGCTCCTTCCAACTTGGCTATTTTAGGAAGATACGTTTTCACTCCTGAAATTTTCATGTACCTGGAACAGCAGGAAGTCGGTGCAGGAGGAGAAATTCAATTAACGGACGCCATCCAAAAGCTCAATGACATTCAGCGTGTCTTCGCTTATGATTTCGAAGGAAAACGTTACGATGTCGGTGAAAAACTCGGATTTATCGAGACGACACTTGAATTCGCCTTACAGGATCAGGATATCCGCCATAAATTAATTCCGTTCATGAAGGATCTTCTTGAAAAAGAAGAAGCTGACGAATAGAAAAAGCTGCCGAATCCGGCAGCTTTTTTTATGTGATCTTTACTTTTTAGACGTTACCGTCAGTGTTTGATCAGCATTGTTCACAGAAAAAGTATATTCCTGGTTTTTAAGCATGAGCAAATTCTGATTGATTTTGCTGCCGCCTTTTTCACTTAAAGCTGAGATGTCTGCAGGACGCGATAAATGAAAAACCACTTCGGAGACTGTATCATTGTCAATCACTACCTCCGTTTTTGCATCGGATGTTTTTAATACGTTCCGTCCGTCAGCCGTTTGTCCGGCAGCTGGATTTTTCAATTTAATCTGTACATCGTCCCCGCTTTTATTGAGATATGAGAGAAACTCTTCTGCTGTTTGGCTTGATAAACTGCCGCTGAAATCATTAAGCTGAACATCCGTCTTTTTTAAAGCATTCACTTTATACAGATCAGTCTTTTTCATAAAGTACTCTTTATCGTTTAATTTCACTTTGGCCGCCTGGTTATTTTCGGCTTCTACCTGCACCTTCGTGCCGAAACTTACACTTGCGGAGGCTTTTCCTTTTATATCTTTTTCAGTATAAAGGTCCGCCTTTTCAGCTTTTACCAAAGCAGGTTTATTCACAGACTCATAAAGTCCGGCATCGCTCTGTTTGACGTGACCGAAAGATGTGATCGCACGCAGAGGCTTGTCTGAAAACATCGAAGCGCCTGCGCCGACAGCCAGCAATGCAAGCAGCGTAATCTGTATCGTATTGGCAATGAATTTAGGCTTCGCTTTCTTTTGCTGCGCCTGAGTGATTTTCTGTTCCTCGGCTGCCCGCGTTCTGCCTTCAATCTGCTCGTTTTGATATTTCTTTTTTTCTTTCTTTGAAAGCTTGTTGAACCAATCCACAAAAGCTTTATATTCTTTCACAACAGCTTTCGTTTCGTCGAACATGCGCATTTCGCCGTAATGCATCCAAGCCACCCGATCACACATTTTCTCAATCTGTCCGATGGAATGACTGACGAAAAAGATCGTTTTGCCGCGTTCTTTAAATTCCGTAATGCGGTCCACACATTTCTGATAGAAAGTCTGGTCCCCTACTGAGAGCGCCTCATCAATAATAAGGATGTCAGGGTCCATATGCGCCGATATGGCAAAACCGAGACGGGATTTCATACCGCTTGAATAGCTTTTAACAGGCTGATCTATAAAGTCGCCGATATCCGCGAATTCAACGATTTTTTCATAAAGCTCGTCTATCTGCCGATTGTTGAGACCCATCATCAAGCATTTTAAACGAATGTTGTCTTTACCGCTTAATTGATTGTTTAATCCGGCAGAAATCGCGATTAAAGACGGCTGCCCGTTCATATCAATCTCACCGCTTGTCGGCGGAATAATCTTTGCAAGCAGATTGGACATCGTTGATTTTCCCGACCCGTTGATCCCTACGAATCCGATCGTTTCCCCTTCATAGACGTCAAAAGAAACATTTCGGACAGCGAAAAAACCTTTTTGATTTCTGTTTGGGAAAAACAATCCTTTAATTTTGTCAGACTGTTTTTTATATAGAAAATACTGTTTTGAAACATTTCTGAACGAAACTTTTAGTTTCATCGTATAATCTCCTTACTATATTAAAGAAAGTCAACAAACTTATCTCTGAATTTCATATGAAGAAGTGAACCGACTGTTAACAACAGCAGTGTGACAAACCAGAAATACAGCGTGTATTTCACATCGTGGAAAAACCACTGCCCTTCCATAAAGCTGTCTCTAAAGCCCTCGATAATATAGAAAAGAGGGTTTAACTTCAAGATGGTCAAAACTTCAGGTCTGTTTCCAAATTTCTCCGCAATATCCCAAAAAATCGGCAGAAGAAAAAAGAGCAGCCTTGTGACGGCCTGAAGCAAAAACTGGTAATCCCTGATTAATACGCTGATAGTCGAATTAAACAGGCCGAAAGCAAACATAAAACTGATCATACAAAACAGGTAATAAATATATTGCAGCCAATGCAGCGTCGGAAAAAGACCGTTGCTCAGCAGCACAATAATATAAATCCCCATCATCACAAAATAACTGAATAAATTCGATGCTATCACTACAGAAGGCAGTGAACTGATCGGAAAGTTCATTTTCGACACTAAATTTATCCGTTTAAAAACGCTGTTAGATGCATCCAGTATCGTCGGACTGATAAAGAACCAAGGAATTAAGCCGGCCAGCATCCAGACAATGAACGGTACGCTGTCTCCATTTCCAAGCACCATATCATGTCCGCCGCGAATCCCGAGACCAAATACGAACCAGTATGCCAGCATTTGAATCATGGGGTTGAGAAACTGCCACAATATACCCAAATAGTTCACTTGATACTTTGATTTCGTTTCGTACACTGCAAGCCGCATAATCAGCGGAAATGAGTTGAATTGCTCTTTCAGAATTTTTACCAATGCATTCATTCTAATCTTCCTTAGTCGTAAGTTTTAGGTAATAGCTTTGACTTACAAAAGCACCGCTCATAATTGTAACAGATTACGATGTATTTTTCACTTCATAACAAGCCTGAGTCCAATGAGCGCAACATGCCGTCACTTAAGCAAAAAAGCATAATTAACGTGGTTAAATTATGCTTTTTTGCACTTATTTACTTGTCCCCGAAAATCACTTTTACGGCTTTTTCAGACGATTCTCCGGTTTCTAAATAACAGAACTTCTCGTAAAAAGGCCCGAACGAATCCGGAAGCTTATAATCATCTGATTCCGTTTCATTGACCCATTTGATAACGTCACCTGTTTCTTTGACTAGCGGGCCGGGCGCTTCTTTTTCAAAGTCAAAGTAAAACCCTCTGAGTTTATCCCGGTACGTTTCGATATCAGGCACATAAAACAGCATCGGTCTTTTCAGATTTGCATAGTCAAAAAAGACAGAGGAATAGTCCGTTATGAGTAAATCAGAGACCATATACAGCTCACGGATATCTTCGTAGCTGGAGAAATCATAAGCAAATCCTTCATACGGTCCGAGATCAAAGTTTTCCGCCACGAGATAATGCATTCGTAAAATAATGACATAACGGTCGCCGATCGCTTCTCTCAATTGATGAAGGTCTAAATCAAGATCAAACTTGTATTTTCCCTTCTTATAAAATTGGTCATCCCGCCATGTCGGTGCGTAGATAATCACTTTTTTATCTTGCGGAAGATTCATTTTTTCTTTCAGCGCTTTGATGACAGAAGGGCTGTTATCCGTTTGAAGGAAGTCATTCCGCGGATATCCCGATTCAATCATGGTTTTATTAAACTGAAACGCCCGGGCGAATATTTCGGTTGAATATGCGTTCGGTGAAATCAGGTAATCCCACTTTGAAGCCTCTGTCGTAAAGTTGCGCTTGTATTTTTCAGTGTTTGTTCCCGGCATATGCACTTCATCCATATCTACTGCAAGGCGCTTTAAGGGCGTGCCATGCCATGTCTGGACATATGTCGTATGCTCAGGTTTCGGAATCCACAGCGGCATACGGCTGTTGACAACCCAGTACTCGGCTCTTGCCATGGCGAACAGCCATTTGAACGTAAAGCGTTCGATATAAGGAATTCCTTTATCTTTAAATGTCTGTGAGTAAGCGGGGTTTACACTCCAGCAGAGACGGTATTCCGGCATCTCTTTGCTCATGTATTCATAAATCGCCCGCGGGTTGCAGCTGTACTGTTTTCCGGCAAAGCTTTCAAACATGACAAATTTCTGTTTGACAGGCAGTTTCCCCGCAACCCTGAATCCCGCTTTATAAGTGTTTTGTATTCTTTTCTCAATGAACTTTTTCAGCTTATTCTTTCTCTTGCGTACAAAGGAAGCGCCCCGTTTCAGCTTTCCTTTCACAAAATACTCCACGCGGGTGCTGAAGCTGTAATCGTTCATTCTCAGGTGGAGATTTTTCGTTTTCTTTTTCGTGAAAACGTGAAATCTGGCAGGCCCTTTCTCCGTTTTCAAAATCGTGAATTGGTTAGGGTTTACATGTTCAGATTTCAGAACCTTTAACGGTTTGCTGTTGGTGATAATCTCTTCACCCGTCCCGACATCTTCAAAAATGAATTGAATATGGAATTGAAAGGTTAGCTGCTGATTCAATTCTTTATAAACGGCATTCAAATCAATTTTTGTATCAAAGCCTATCGTGTCAAGCATCGTTGTGTCCTGAACATATTCATCAAGGTCGTGTCTCGGCACGTCGTGAAGCGGATACTTCAGAATGAGAGGCTCCTCTTCTTTTCCTTTTTTCATTTTCAGAATCAGGTTTTTTTCTTTTATCTTTAAGGCTTCTGCCGCATTCAGCCGGAATGCAAAACCTTTCAGATGTAAGCTGCCGTCAGATTCGAGCTCCATTTCATCAATCCGCGTGACGAACTTTTTCTGCAGCAGCTTTAAGGAGAAATTCCCTTTCTTCGTCGTGTAAGGGAAAAAGAACATATGATGAGCCTCATCTTTATAAGAAGACAGTTCAATAGGTTCAAGGCTGGATTTTAACCGTTTTTTACTAATATCACTGTCATCATTGATAAAGGAGACATAGAAATCCAGACATCCTTTGCCGTCCGTATGGTCAGAAAGCAGATCCGTGCTCATGACAGCATGGTACTCCCCGCCTTCTCCTGCCAACCGTTTCAGAGGGACGGAAAGTTCCGCTTTTGTCTTACGATTTATAATCTGAAGAGAAGGCTCTTCCCCTGCAGTGACATTTTCACAGGATATCGTAATGCTGAATGTCTCTTCCTTTATGTTAAGATGTTTTAACTTGTATCTGACAGGATTTTCTATACCCATAAAATAAGTCTACTCCTCTGTTTCAATTAAACATATCCAATCACAATCATCATTTTGTTACTTTCAGCGAAAGGTTCTCCTTCACCGTCCGGTAGAATTGATATTGCAGTCCGTTCACTTCTGCCGTCACCTTTTCACCGTCTTCTCTGTTTAACATGACACGTTCATAATCGTTATAAATGACATACATAATATAACCGCCAAGTCCGACTTTTTCAATGTCACTTAACGGGATTTCAAGGACGTACCGCCCGTCTCCCAGTGACTGAACCGGAAACTGGTGGAATACTTTCATGTTATCTCTGTGCTGAAACTGAATATAATGGGCATTATTTCTGTCCTGTCCGAACAAGCGGAACGTAACGGTGAATTTATGATCGGCGAACACCGCGCTTTCCGTTTCTCCGTGCATGCGAAGTTCGACCAGTTTATTTTCTTCATCCGTCAGCGGGCTTTCTAAATAAGCCAGTCCGCCTTTCGTCACGATGTTTTTATCGGGCTCTTTTTTGGACCAGCGGAACAGCTTTTCGACCTCGTCATACCGTTTTTGAGTCAGCAGACGGAAGGCTGTTTTATGAATCGGATGAAAAAATGTCTCAGAAATATCGTATTTCGTCTTCTTTAACACATTCAGAATTTCATTGAATTTATTGTAGTAGGCTTCTTTGTTTTCGCTTTTCAGGAAGTGCATCCGATCGAAAAGGCGCGTAATGGAATCGAATTCGATCAGGCGGTTCATCGCCATCTTCTCTTTTTCAGTATCTAATTTTTTGTTCAGAATATACTTCATTACGGCTATGTTCGTATCGGTTTTTTCCATTATATTAGTCTGCTTTGTCAGCGACTCATTATTGTCCATTCTGTTCAGATAATAGACCGGTTCGGTTGACGTTGAAATATCTCCGCACGCCAAAAGAACATCCATAAAAAATTGCTTATCTTCAGCAAATTTCATTTCCGGATATCTGATATCATTATCTTTTAGAAATTGTAAGTTCATCATTCTTGCCCGCGGGCCGAGATGATAGAAAATATGCCGGATTGAAAAAGGCGATACCTTCGCTCTGTTCAGCGAAGACTCATGTTTCCCGATCGTTTTTTGACCGTTCACCTGCATTTCGATCGTTTTTCCGACCGCATAATTTACCTGATCTCTTTCGAGCATGTCGAATAAGATTTTAACTCCGTTCGGCGCAAACCAATCATCTGCATCCAAAAATGTAATGTACTTCGCATTTGCCAGCTCAATTCCCAAGTTTCTCGGATAAGCCGGAGTTCCCGTGTTGTCTTTCAAAAAGACGACTGTAATATTTTCATACAATTCGGCGTACTCAGTCAGGATGTTTCTGGAATCATCAGTAGAGCAATCATCGACCAGAATTAAAGAAATATGCTGAAAGCCGATGTTTTGAAGGATCACTGAATCAACTGTTTTCCTTACATATTCTTCTGCATTATAAACAGGAACGACTACCGCTACCTTCTTCTCTTCCGCCAATGCTTCTTTGTTTAAAATGGTATATTCGCGTTCTTCTACGGACGGCTTGGACTCTTTTTTATTCAACTTAAAAAAGTTACTAAGATTCATCTTTAAATTCTCCTCTTATTGTCTAGCTTTTTTTCAAAAGCGCATAACAAATATAGCGAAAATAACCTTATATTACAAGAAGTACTCCCTATCCGGAGGGAGTACTTCTTTATCATCTGTATATCCGAATGTTTCAATTACACCCCGGCAATTTCTTTTTTAATCTGTGTGGTGGAAATGCCTTCGGTTCTAGGGAGGTAGATGACTTCGCATTGATCTTTAAGGAAATCGAATTTGCCTTCCCAATCGTCTCCCATTACGAACACATCGATGTTGTGATCCGCTACGTCACGTACTTTTTGATCCCAGCTGTTTTCCGGAATGACTTCGTCGACATAACGGATCGTTTCCAGAATCAGCTTTCTGTGTTCATAGCTGTGGTAGGCCTTTTTTTGTTTTTGCAGGTTGAACTCGTCTGTTGAGATGGCAACAACAAGGTAATCCCCAAGCTGCTTTGCGCGCTCAAGCAGTTTAATATGACCCCAATGCAGTAAATCAAACGTACCGTAAGTAATGACCTTCTTCATGAAACAAAAGCTCCTTTCTATCATCATACGTATAACAAGCAACTGCCCTGAAATGCTGCGCAGCTGTATCCTTAATCACTAAAGTGCCAATTTCGTACTCATGGAACCTCATTATATCACATAGCCCTGAAAAGGTTAAGCCAATGTAAAACGAAGTTAAAATCCACTTATTAACAAATGTTATTACAATAGGAGTTTAGCAGGGTTTTTGCGCGTGTGATTAAAGAAATTGTTATCTTATTTATATTTTTGTAAAACTATTGTTAAGTTTATCTGAAGGTATTATGTTAAAATAAAGCTTAGCCTAAGTCACGAAAAAGTGAAAGAAAATCCCGTACAAAAAGGAGGACGGCAGATGCAGACTGAAATGGTGCACAACCTTTCTTATGTTAATGGAAATTTACAGGAGTTTATTTCATATTTAGACACTTATTATATCGAACAAAAGCAAGGAGCCGTCATTGCGACGGTCAATCCTGAGATCGGATACGCTGCGGCGAAAGACAAAGGTTATCATCAAGTCATTTCATCCGCGGATTTCGTCCTGCCGGATGGTATCGGCGTCGTGTTAATGTCACGTTTGACGCAGCACCCGCTGAAATCAAGAATTGCGGGATTCGATGTGTTTCTTGCGCTGCTCGGCCTCGCAAACCGGCAGTCTAAAAAAATATTTTTATACGGAGCTAAACAAGACGTGCTTGACGCCGTTTTGAACCGGATCAGCAAAGAGTATCCGAATATTGAGGTTGTCGGAGCCAGCAACGGTTATGAAGCGGATAAACGCTTCGTCGCCAAACAGATTTCCCGGGCGAAACCCGATCTCGTGTTTGTCGCCTTAGGATATCCCCATCAGGAACAATTTATTTATGAATACAAACATCTTTTCCCTCAGGCTGTATCGATCGGTTTGGGCGGAAGCTTTGATGTGTTCAGCGGAACGGTGAAACGCGCCCCTGAATGGATGATTAAAACGAATCTGGAATGGCTGTACAGACTGGTGACGAATCCGTGGAGATGGAAAAGGATGCTGAACATTCCGAAGTATGCTTTTACCGTTTTGAGAAATAATAAATCAAATAAAAGCCTGTATTCCAAGCAGGCAGAAGATCAAACGAAACAGCTTTAAACAAATAAAACAGCAAAAGAGATTGGTAATCTATGAACTTGCGATCTTTATTCGCCGCTTTTTATTCTATATATCTGTCTGTTCTCGGCGTTTTGTTCAAGCCTGTAAAGCCCAAGAACCATTTGACCCTGCTGGTATCTTTTGAAGAGAATGCGCAGGCTCTCATCCGTTCTTACAAAGCGCACGCTGAATCGCTTTCTTATGAAGTGACGGTTGTGTATACGAGACACGCCGTCAGTCTGAAAAAAGAGGTGGAAGGTATCGGCTCTTTTTATCTGAACGAAAAACATCCGCTGCATCTTTTGAAGGCTGTTTTGATCCTTTTTAAGAGCAAAGTGGTGATAACGGATAACTATTTCCTCATGACAAGCGTCTTAAACCGCCGGCCGCAAACGACATGCATTCAGGTGTGGCATGCGAACGGCTCTTTGAAAAAGTTCGGCCTTGAGGATGTGACGAATCAAAACCGCCCGGCATCAGACATCAGCCGTTTTAAAAAAGTGTACCGCTCGTTTGACTTTGTCACCGTCGGCTCAGACGCGATGGCTGACGTTTTTAAAAAGTCGTTCGGCATACGGGACGGCCAGCTGTTAAAAACGGGTGTCCCCCTGACTGACGTCTATTATGAAGACAAGCCTGAACTGAAGCACAAATGGCCGAAAAAAATCATCTTGTACGCACCGACATTCAGGGATTATGATATGCAATCCTTTCGGCTGCCATTCACCGAAGAACAGCTCACAAACGCGTTAAACGGAGAGTATATGCTGCTTGTAAAGCTTCATCCTGCCGTTTTGCAACATATTTCGGCTTCGTTTGAAAGCGAATTGATCAAGAACGTGTCTGACATGCGTCTGCATGATCTCTTGAAAGCGGCTGATATTTTAATTACGGATTACTCTTCCGTGCCTTTTGAATTCGCGCTTTTAAATAAACCGATTTTCTTTTTCACATATGATCTGGAGGAATATGATCAAAAACGCGGTTTAATCGACAATTATACTTCCGTCATTCCCGGAAAGGCTTGTCATGACAGCGAAGCCCTTCTGGAGGAAATGACGAAAAAGCCATTTCGTGCAGAAGAAATGAAGCGGTTCTCGGACAAATGGAATATGTATTCAGATGGGAATTCGAGTGAAGCGTTATTGAAATTTGCGGAAACAAAAATGAAAAATTGTGCTGAAGCACCTGCCTGAATCCGACGGCGGGTGTTTTTTGCATGAAGAAAGGGCTGAAGCATACACTCAGCCCTTTTTTTATACTTTCATATACACGGGAACATCATAGTAAAGCGTATAGTCATCCAGCAGTGAGTATAAGCTGTACATGCGGTTTACCTGCTTATACGCCCAGCCGATGTCTGTCGCATACTGATGGGCCGCGGCTGGAGACCATCTCATTTTATACAGCGTATCCTGCTCGTATGAAGGATTGTGAATATAAGAGGCACCGATAAATTGGGCTCCGCCGATAATCGCGGCTTCCGGAGTAAACCACCCTTGATTATACGCGTATTGTGCGCCGTAGTAATTCGGGTTGCTGTCATAAGCCCCGATGCCGTACATGTTGTAAACCTTTTTACCATTATACATAATGCCGTTCGCAAGCTCTGACGTGCCATTGCCCGTTTCAAGCAAAGCATGCGAAATCAAATACACTTCATTGATGCTGTATTTGCCGGCGGCTGTAATAAAGGCCTGGCCTTTCCCTGTCAGTATTCCTTTATTGACCAGCACTTTTTGATTCAGTTCCGATGCGTTCAGTCCGGCTGCCTGAGAGAGCTTCAGAAATTGAAAGTAATACTTGCTGTCTTGTGCGAAGTGAGCCGGATTGACATACTGCCCGACTTCGTCACTGCTGGCGTTTCTCCAGCCCATGCTGAGTTTGGCCCAGCCGTTTGTCTGGCCTGTGATGCTGACTTTATCGCCTTTTTTCAACTGCCCGATAATATTGCCGGAGCTGACTTCCGGGGTTGACCGGACGTTCAGGACGTCGGCTGTGACCGTTCCGGAGGCCGTATTGATGTACGTAAGCGATGCATAAGCCGCGGCATCAGTCTGCGGGCTGACTGTCATTTGTTTTTTGACCATATCTGCCAGCGAGATGTTGTAATTGGTATTCATGATTTGCGGTCCGTTTTTTATTTTCAAAATAGCCATCGTCCATCCGTACAGCTTTTTCAGCTTTTGGGAGGCGGCGTCCGCTGACTGCGCTCCCGTGAATTGATCGCGAATGCGGAGTTCATAAACCGGATGGCTTTCACTCGTATAGCCGGCCTGTAATTGTTTGGCGCTGAAAAAGCTCATGCTTTTATTTAAAACGGTTTTACTGCTGAATGTTTCGGTTTTGATGACGTACTGTGCAGAGCCGGTTTTCCCCGTCTCCTTCACAGTTCCGGCCGCTTTGTTTTGCTTGAAAAAAGCAGTTACGCGGTCAATGTCTTCCTTTTTAAGCAGCGGTGCCGTTTCAATTCTGAATTGTGTATACGCCGCTTCACCTGTTTTCTGTGCGGAGGCGGATACTTTTTTCCCTTTGAAAAAGTCCAGCGAACGATTGATCTTTGCCGTATCAAGCAGTGATTCGGTTGTGACTTGGTACGTTGTGTCCGTCTGCTTGGATATCGTTTTTGTATTGGCAGTCAGCTTATATCCCGCCAGCAGATTCAATCCTTTTTTTATCTTCGACTGGTCTGCCGTCTGCTGAGAAAGCAGCTGATATTCGTTTTCTGCTGTTTTTCCCGCCGCTGTTCTTGCCGTCTTTACATGCTGCTGGCGGAAAAACGCCTCCGCTTGATCTGCCTGTGCAGCGGTAAGCTGCCCTGCCGTGATCCGATAAACGGACACTGTTGCTGTCTTTTTGACAGGCGATGCGTCGCAATGCCATTTTTTCTTTTTAAAGAAAGCTTGAACACTTTGCAGCTGCTTAGCCGTCAGTCCGCTCATCCCGACCGTATAATTATTTTTCTTGCCGGCTTTTTGATAGCTTCCGCTGACACCCGTATTCTTCTTGATTTGGGTGATAGCATTTTGTACGGCGCTTACTCCGTTAAAATATCCTGACTGCACGTTGTACACGGTTGCTGTTTTGTTTTGGGCATACTTTTGAACGTTCCCTTTGACGCCCGTTTTCTGCTGAAGCTGTTTCGCTAAACCTGCCGCAACATTTGCGTTTGAGATGTCAGAGGCTGTCACGGTGATATTCGGACTGGCCTTTGCCGTGACTTTCAGCGACGACTGCAATCCTGTTTCCTTTTGAAAATCAGTTTGGATTTGAGCGGCTTTTTGATCGCCGGAGATTGTTCCTGATTGGATCTGAAACCGGGCTGTTTCCCGTTTGACCTGACGGTATGACGCTTTCACGCCCGTCTGCTTCGTCAACGCTTGCGAGAGCGCTTTTGCGTCCGCTTCGGCCGCCATCTCAGCAGTCACGACCTGCATGTACGGCTGTTTTGTCCCCGCCGGCTTGACGGCGCCGGTCACGCTCGTTTTTTTCGTCAGTTCGGCAAGAAGATTTTTCGTCTGCCGCTCGTCTGATAGAACGCCTGATGTGACGGTCACGTACGGCTGTTTGCTTCCGCTTGCGCTGTAAGTGCCGGTCACGCCCGTCTGCTTCGTAAAATCTTTCAGCACGGTTTTCGCATCCGTTTCATCGTGTAAGCCTGAAGCTGAGATTTGATAAGTGAGCGGCGTATTTCCGGCTTTCTTTACGTCAGCCTGCCACCCCGTATCCTTTTTCAATTTCGCTGCCGCTTGAAGCGCCCCGTTCTCAGAAGCAAATTGCTGCTTCGTTTCCAGCTCGTAAACGGAGTAGTCGCTGTATGCGGCCTCAGCGGGCTGTGTAAGGGTGCAAAAGACAAGGAAAACGGCGGACAATAACATAGGTGCAACGAATCTCTTTTTCATTCCTTCTCCTCTTTCTGATTCAATTGGTTTCTATCAAACTAGTTTATTTATCGGCCGGCCTTCTTCATTTTTACAGAGAGAAACCACCCAATTTTCCAAATAAAAAAAACTTAATCCCAGAGCTGGGATTAAGTTTGGTTTTATATATGAGAAACGATGAGCGTGCAATCTCCGTTTATCGTAAAGTCAGGCATCTGATCCGGCAGTATGAAATGCGCGCCTTTTTCAAGCTTGGCAGACTTGCCTTCACAGATGATGGAGCCGCTTCCTTCTGTGACGCTGCACAGCATAAACGGAGCGTCCTGGGTCATTTCCGCCGTCCCGCTGATATCCCATTTGTATACAGAAAAATATTCTCCCTGCACAAAGGTTTTGATGGTGACGCCTTTTCTCGTTTCAGTTGATTCATCCAAAAATCCGTCCACATGCGGAACGGTGGCGGCGTTGACGGCATCGCGGATATTCAGCTCACGCGGCTGGCCGTTTTGATCTGTACGCCCGTAATCATATATCCGGTAGGCCGCCTCTGAATTCTGCTGTGTTTCAAGCACGAGCGCCCCCGCGCAAATGGCATGGATGGTTCCGCTCGGCACATAATAAAAATCGCCGGGTTTGATCTTCACGCGGCGCAGCAGGCCTTCCCAGTCACCGCTGTTAATCATGGTGACAAGTTCCGCTTTCGAACGGGCCGTGTGACCGTATATGATTTCCGCATTTTCTTTACAGTCAATAATGTACCAGCACTCAGATTTCCCCGTTTCGCCCAGTCCATGCTCCTCGGCGTCATAATCGTCAGGATGGACTTTAACAGACAGATGATGTTTGACGTCCAGTATTTTCGTCAGCAGCGGAAACCGGTCCCCTTCCGTTCCGCCGAATAATTCTCTATGCTGATCCCACAGTTCCATCAAGGTTTTCCCTTGATACGGACCGCTTTTGACCGTGCTCATTCCGTGCGGATGGGCTGAAATCGCCCAGCATTCGCCGGTTGTTTCTGAAGGTATGTCATATCCGAATCGTTCGCGTAATAACGTGCCGCCCCATAGTTTTTCTTTATATACAGGCTGTAAAAAAATCGGCTCTTGCGTCATGTTCGTTCCCCTCCCCTTAAAAAGCGGCTCATATCCCATTCCCCCTGTGTTTTTTTTAAAACACGGAGGGAGCCGCAGTTAAAAACAATATGTATAAAATGGCTGACCTGCTCATTATACCATTCGGATGGGGCGGAATGCTCAGTCATTTCCTATTCCAGAATAAAATGCCTTGTTTGTCGCAAATTAAAATAACTGATGGAAAAAGGGGGGAACATTGTGACGATACATGCGGAGCTCGGCAAAAACCTTGAAGTGCTGAAAAAACGGTTCGGCCAAAGCGATGACATGATGTTTTATTCGTTTACGTACGGAAACGGCAAATGTGACGCCTGTCTTATATATATAGACGGACTGACCGACAATCAATTGCTTGCGGAATATATTATTTCGCCCGTGCAGGCGGCCGCCCGGCATCAAGAGGAACCGGCTGAAACACCGCCGTCATCCATCTCTTTCGGCTATCGTCATACCCGGCTTTCTTCACTTAAGGACGCGGAGGCAGACATTTTCTCCGGCAAATCGGTTTTGCTGGCGGAGGGATGGGAGGAAGCCCTTTCGTTTGAGACGGAAACATTTAAAATGCGTGATATTGAAGAACCGTCTTCAGAAGTGCTTGAACGAGGACCGAGGATAGGTTTTGTCGAAAAGCTCCGAACAAACACGGCGCTGTTGCGCGAGCAGTCCGGTGATCCCAACCTCCAGATCAAAGAGATCACAATCGGCGAACGTACAAAAAAGCGGATCGCCGTTGCCTACATTCGGGATATTGCCCCTGATGATGTTGTAAAAGAAGTGATGAAAAGACTGGAGTCCATCACCATTGACGACATTCCGGAATCAGGAGCGATCGAACAGCTTATTGAAGATAACACGTATTCTATTTTCCCGACCGTCTTGACGACCGAACGGCCCGACCGGGTTATGGGCGCTCTTTTGGAAGGAAGGGTTTCCATTCTTGTAGACGGAACGCCTTTTACCCTTTTGGTGCCGGCTACCGTTGATGAATTTATCCACTCCCCTGACGATTATAATCAGCGGTGGGTTCCGGTTACCTTTCTCAGGCTGCTTCGGTATACATGTATTTTAATCACGATTTATTTACCCGGCCTTTACATATCGCTCGTTACGTTTCACACGGGGCTTTTGCCGACGAGAATGGCGGTTACGATTGCCGGGAGCAGATTGAATGTCCCGTTCCCTCCTTTTGTTGAAGCGTTCATCATGATTTTTACGATCGAGATGATCAGAGAAGCCGGACTCAGGCTGCCGAAGCCGATCGGACAGACGATCGGCCTGATCGGGGGCGTGGTGATCGGGCAGGCCGCCGTTCAGGCGAATATTGTCAGCGCGATGATGGTTATTGTCGTATCCGTTACGGCGTTGGCTTCTTTTACGGCGCCCTCCTATGCGTTCAATTTTCCGCTGAGGCTCATCCGTATTTTTTCAATGATTCTGTCGGCGATATTAGGTTTATACGGACTGATCATGTGCTATCTGCTTGTCATCGGCCATCTGATGCGTCTGAAAAGCTTCGGCCAGGACTATCTTATTCCGATCATGGCGCATCCTGGCCAAGACTTAAAAGATACGATCGTCAGACTGCCGACGCCTCTTTTGAAAAAACGGCCGACCAGAAAAGAGACGAAAGATAAAATCAAGCAAAGGTGATCCCCATGAAAAAACCGGAAGACAAGCTGTCGTTTATGCAGACACTTCTCATGGTAAGCGGAACAATGATCGGAGCGGGCGTGTTAACACTGCCGCGCTCCGCCGCAACAGCGGACAGTCCGAGCGGATGGATCATTATTCTTGTGCAGAGTGTCGTGTTTATCGGCATCGTCCTGCTCTTTATGCCGTTTTTGCAGAAAAACAGCGGGGAAACCATTTATGAGCTGAATCAAAGCATCATGGGCCGCGCTATCGGTTCTCTTCTGAATTTATTCATCAGCTGTTATTTTGTCGTCACCGTCTGTTTTCAAGCCCGTTTTCTCGGTGAAGTCATCAATTACTTTTTACTGAAAAATACGCCGATGGGTGCCGTCATATTCATCTTTCTGGCGGTCGGCATCTACCATGTGACCGGCGGGGTCTATCCCATTTCAAAGCTTTATGCCTATTTGTTCCCGGTTACGATCGTCATTCTGATTATGCTGCTTATATTCAGCCTGAGACTGTTTAATCTGGATTTCGTCCGCCCGGTCATGGAAGGAGGCTACAAAAGCTTTTTTGAGATGTTTCCGCGGACCCTTTTGTATTTTTCAGGACTTGAGGTGATTCTGTATCTGGTGCCGTTTATGAAAAATCCGAAGCAGGCGAAAAAGGCTGCTGTCTTCGGCATCGCAGGCGCAGGGTTATTTTACAGCATTACGCTGCTTGTCGTCATCGGCTGTATGTCGGTCGCTGAAGCCAAAACGGTGACGTATCCGACCATTTCCCTGATTCACGCCTTGGAAATCCGGGGCATTTTCATAGAGCGGTTTGATATCTTTCTTTTAATTACGTGGACATGCCAGCAGTTTACTTGTATGCTCGGTTCTTTTAAAGGAGCGCATCTCGGATTAAACACCATTTTCAAACTGAAAAATAAAAACAATGCCTGGCTGCTGGGAGGCTTATTGGCAGTGACATTCGGCCTTTCAATGTACCCCGATGATATCAACAGTGTGTTTGCATTCGCGAATATTCTCGGATATGCGTTTTTTGCCGTCATTATGATTCCTTTTCTCATCTGGTTTGTCAGCTGGATGAAAAAAATAGCCGGGAGGAAACAGACGTCATGACACTTTTCATAAAATGGGCGGCTGCGCTTTTCATACTGATGACGCTTTCAGGATGCTGGGACGCGAAGGAAGTCGAAAAGCTGTCTTTCGCCCGGGGGCTGGCGATAGACGAGACGAGTGACCGCCGATATAAATTAACCTATCAAAACCTGCTGCCCCAAAGCGAAAACAGCCAGGCTTCCGGCCGGCCCATGTTTGTCAATGTGACGACGCGGGGGGATACCATACTTGAAGCCGTCAGTGAAGTCTCTTTAAAAGATCCACCCGTTTACAGCGATCATTTAAAGGTGCTGATATTCAGCGACAAATTGCTGGCCGACCAAAATATACTGCAGATGATGAATCATTTTATCCGCGATGATGAATTACGGCGGAGCAGCTATCTCTTCGCGGCAAGAGGAAAAGCGTCCGATATTCTGACGGAGCCGACGCCGAATCAGCAGCAGCCCATGGCCGCGGAAAAGCTGATCGACCTTACGAACAACGGCGGCTACAACGGGAAGATTTTAAAACCGCTCCGAATCGGGAGAGCTTCGATTTACTGCCATAATAAACTCAGTTTTCTCATTCAGGCCGTCAGCAATCAAAAAGGAAAAACGGTGTATGACGGAGCGGCCATTATCAAAAACGCAAAACAAAACAGATTGGCGGGCTTTCTGTCATCATACGAAATACAGAGCCTGAATTGGCTGATGGGGACGATACGGGGCGGCGTGCTGCCCGCTTTGGATAAAGGGGGGCACCCGATTACCTTCGAGATCAAAAAATCAACATCTACCATCACTCCCAGGCTGAAAAATGGGAAGCTGTCATTTCATGTAGCGGTAAAAACAAAAGGACTTTTGTCAGAGGATCAATATGCCGGAGAAGATTCATTCGATCAGCACTATTTAAACGGGCTGGAAAAGATTTTCGAAAAAAAACTGAAAAGCGATGTGAAAGAAGTCATCGATAAGCTGCAGAATCAATATGAAACGGACCCTGTATTCTTTTCTGACAGAGTCCGCATTCAATATCCCGACTATTGGAAGAAAGTAAAGCATCATTGGGATGAGACCTTCTCCGAAGCGGCTTTTGACTATGATGTTTCCATTCAGATTACCAACTTCGGAACGATGGGACGGTAGCCTTCAGCCTGTTTTTTCGACACGGAGGAGAATTTGATAAATCCGGCTTTGTTCGGGCAGCTGTGTCACCGGAAATTGCATCGATTGCGCCATTCGTGTGATTTCCTGTAAAAACAGCTGCACCCGCTCATCCACGTGAACATACGTATAGGACTGCTTTTTCACAGCAAATGTCTCTTCCGGAAAGAGCGTGCACACCGTCTGCGGCGTAAAAAACCGCAAGTGGGTGCGGTCGAGAATGCCGGCGTCTCTGTATGTCCAGTCACCGAGCAGAAGCGGGAACAGCGCTTCGGCGTGGGAAATATTCGGAATGCTGCAAACGATTGATCCGGCAGGCGACAAATAGGATGAATACATTTCAATGACGCGCCACGGGTCTTTTAAGTGCTCAAGGATGTCCGCGAAAATGATGCAATCAAAAAAGCCTTCCGGATAAGGCAGCTTCACTTCTTCGACATCTTCCTGCAGCACCGCTTCATAGTGCCCTTTTGCCGCTTGCGCCGCCAGCGGGTGCAGTTCTATTCCGTACAGTTCGCAAGGCTGTCTGTTTTGAAGTTCCAGCCCCGTAGCCCCCGCCCCGCAGCCGACATCAAGTATCCGTTTCGCCTCCCGGGGAACGAGCTCCGCAATTTCCGGTCTCGGATGAGTAAAGTACGTAAAATCAGTGCCCCATTTTTCCGTAAACCGCTGGCGGTTCTCCGAATATAACTGATTGATATTGATATCCTGATTAGCCGTAAACGTCGCGTGCCCGTGGTGATGCACAAAAGCATCGAGGGCGATGTGCAGGCTGTAGCCTTTTTGCAGGGCGCGCAGACATAGGTCATCATCTTCAAAAGAACCGTATCCGAATTGCTCATCGAACGGGCCGATGTCTTCAATGACGCTTCTTTTCACCAGAAGACAGAAGCCGACAAGGCGCAGCACCCGCTTTGTATGATGCTTTTTCCGTGCGCAATACGCCTCCGCGAATGACTCCAGCTCATCAAGCGAATGATATGCGTCATGGATCATTTGCGCGCCGCTGACATAGTTGCTGACGGGCCCGACCATACCGGCTTTTTCAGAATGATACAGCACCCTCAGCATGGAGGTGAGCCAATTTTTCGTGACCATCGTATCGTTGTTCAGAAACAGCAGATTTTCTCCCCCTGCCGCTTCGATTCCCTGGTTGCACCCTTTGGCGAACCCGAGGTTTTTTTCATTTAGGATGACTTTGACGTCAGGCAGATTTGATATGTATTCTCTCGTTCCGTCTGAGGAACCGTTGTCAACTATAATCAGTTCAATCTTATCTTTGTCGGTGTATCGTTCAATGCTGGCCAGACATTTTTTCGTCAGCTCAAGTTCATTATATGTAAGGATAATAATACTCGTTTTCACCGGCATCCCCGCCTTTATCGTGACTTTATACAACGTATGACATATCCCCGTCATTTATGTGACCGGGCGCCCGCTCGGCATCCGTTTTGAGGGGCCGGTGAAATAACCGCCCCCCTAAAACTGAATATTACGAATGAACTGTCCGCCGATTTGATTCTGATCCCGAGCCTCCGTTACGGCTTTTCAGATCCTGCTCAATTTCTTCAAGGCTTTTCCCCTTCGTCTCGGTCACTTTAAACCGGACGAACAGGAATGCCAGTATCCCGATCGCGGCATAAATGAGAAATAAATAGCTGATGCCGACTGCTTCCATTAACATCGGATAGGTTAATGAGACAATCAATGTTCCGGCATGCAGCATCAAAGTGGAGACACCCGTCCCGATACCCCGGACATGCAGCGGGAATAATTCAGGAAGCATGACCCACACGGCAGGCCCCCAGCTGACCGCAAACACAATGATAAACAGGCCTAAACAAATCACCGTTGTCCATGATGCGGCTGCTGAATGTTCAAAGAAGAGATTGACCGCGGCCAATACGAGCAGACTGATGACCATGCCCGCATTACCGGCCAGCAGCAGCGGCTTCCGGCCGATTTTATCAATGACTTTAATAGCCGCAAGCGTCATGATGACATTGACGGCGCCGATTCCGACCGTTCCCAATATAGACGCGGAATTGCCGAACCCGACACTGGTAAATGTTTTCGGGGCGTAATAAATAATTGTATTTGTCCCGATGAATTGCTGCAAAAAGGCAAGTCCGAGGCCGGCAATCAGCGCGGGTCTCACCCACGGCTCAAACAATTCTTTCAAGCCGCCTTCGTTTTCCTTTTCCGCTTCTTTCATCTGATCAATCTCATCATCAATATTCTTCGTTCCCCGCAATGATGAAAGGATTTCTCTTGCTTTCTCTTCTTTGCCGATCGTAAACAGCCAGCGCGGGCTTTCCGGCATAAATAAGATTCCGATCAGCAGAATGACTGACGGCACAACCGCAAGTCCAAGCATCCAGCGCCAAGCGCCTGCATCGGCAAATATATAGTTCACGATATAAGAAACGAGGATTCCGACCGTAATCATCAGCTGATTCAGCGAAGAAAGCGCCCCCCGTTTATGCTTCGGAGCCAGCTCCGATAAATAGAGCGGAACGATCGTTGTAGATGTTCCGACAGCCAGTCCGAGAATGATCCGGAAAAGAACCATCACCTCTGTATTCGGGGCAAAAGCGACTCCTAAACCGCCTATACAAAACAGCAGCGCCGCTCCCATGATGGCCTTCCGCCTGCCGAACCGGTCGGTCAGTTTGCCGGCAAATCCCGATCCGAGAATCGCCCCCGCCAATAACGAACTGACGACGAGGCCTTCTGTAAAGGCGTTCAGTCCCAGTTCTTTTTTCATAAATAAAATAGCTCCGGAAATGACTCCGGTATCATATCCGTATAACGCGCCGCCGAGTGCGCCGAAAAAATAGAGCCATTTATTCGAGTGTATGCTTTTCATGTTATGTAGACTCCCTTCATCCAACGCTGTAACGCGCGGAATTGTTCTACTGCTTCTTTTACCTGTTTCCGTCCGTTTCAAACCTTCCGCACCGTTAATATCCATTATTTTACTAATTATTTTTTACAAAGCGACGAAACATTTCCCGCTTCCTGCCGTCCAATATAATGTGAACCTGATGCAAAAATAACAGTAGATGTTGTCGAAATAGAGAGAAAGATTTGGAATTTTCTCATTTGCAGATTTGCTCCAAGTCAACAATTATGGTACGCTTCACAAAGAATAGAAACGAGAGGTAATGATATGGAAGAACGATCTCAACGCAGAAAAAAGAAAAGACGCCTCAGAAAATGGGTGAAATTTGTACTGGTATTCGCCGCTTTCTTATTGGTGATCGCCGGTTCCGTCGGCACCTACGCATTTGTGAAATTGAATAATGCGACCAAAGAAGCGCACGTCAGCCTTGACCGCGGCGACCAGTCCGTAAAACGGATCAAAGAATTTGACCCGAAGAAGGATTCTTTCACCGTATTGCTTTTAGGAATAGACGCCCGTGACAATAAGGGCGAATCAGTAGATGACGCAAGAAGTGACGCCAACGTGCTCGTCACCTTCAACCGGAAAAAGAAAACAGCGACGATGCTCAGCATTCCGCGGGATTCCTATGTCAACATCCCGGGACACGGCTATGACAAATTCGCGCACGCACATGCTTACGGCGGTTATAATTTAACTTATAAAACAGTAGAAAACATGCTTGATATTCCGGTAGATTATGTGGTTGAGAGCAACTTCGACGCGTTCCGAGATGTCGTCAATGAATTGAACGGCGTTACGGTAAATGTGAAAAGCCAGAAAATTGCCGATCGTATTAAAGTCGATACAAAAGGAAAAGTCGTGCTGAAGCCGGGCGTCCAGACGCTTGACGGTGAGCAGGCGCTGGCTTATGTAAGAACACGCAAAGCGGACACCGATCTGATGCGCGGACAAAGACAGATGGAAGTGCTGAGCGCCATTATTAAAAAATCTAAATCGTTAAGCTCGATCCCATCTTATGACGATATCGTCGACAGCTTAGGGAAAAACTTAAAAATGAACTTATCTCTTAATGACGCCATCGGTCTGTTCCCGTTTATCACATCGCTGAAATCGGTGGATTCTTTGCAGCTGACAGGTTCAGACAGCTATATTTACACTCCTCAGTACGGCAAAAATATTTATTATTTCAAGCTGAATGAGGAAAACCTTCAAGAAGTGAAAACGAAATTAAAAAATGATTTAAACGCGTAAGATGTCACGGCGGGATTAGCAAATCCCGCCGTTTTTCTGTTGAAAAAAAGGACATGAAGGTATAGCCTTTTAACTGACGGCTTTCTGCTGATTTCGCACAAAGCTGAACATACTACATGAAGCAGCTTTATTTTAAAGGAGGGCATCCATACATATGAAATTGATAGCCATTGACTTAGACGGCACATTACTGAACTCGGACAGTGTGATTTCTCCGGAAAACAGAGCGGCTTTACAAAGAGCGGATGAAGCGGGCATTCTCGTGGCCATCTGCACGGGCAGAGCCACGTTTGATGTAAAAGCGCTCTTAAAGGATTTGGATATTCCGATCATTGCGGCAAACGGCGGGACAGTCCATGACAAAGGATACCGCCTCGTCAGCCGGCTCTTAATGGATCAGCAGGCCGGGAAGGATATCGCCGCTTATTTAACGGACAAAGACATTTACTTTGAGGTCTATACAGATGATCATCTGCTGTCCCCATTTGACGGCGAGTCCAAACTGCAGGCAGAACTGGACATTCTGAAAAGCGCCAATCCCAAGGAAGATATTCGGACATTATGGGAGGGCGCAAAGACGCAGTTCAAACAATTCGGCATTAAACCCGTGCAGGATATACAGGCGATTTTTAACGGAGACGAACATGTTTACAAGCTTCTTTGTTTCTCTTTTGATATGGAAAAACTGAGAAACGCCAAAGAAGAAATTACACATCATCCGAAATTATCCCAGACATCTTCCGGGAAACACATTATCGAAATCCTCCCTGCCGGTTCCGGAAAGGGACGTGCTCTGACGGAGCTTGCCTCACTGTACGGAATTGAAAAACAGGATATTTACGCCATCGGCGACAGCCCGAATGATTTCTCCATGTTTGAAGCGGCGGGAAACCGCATCGCCATGGGCAATGCGATTGATGAACTGAAGGAAAAAAGCACGTATATTACAAAAAGCAACGATGAAAACGGCGTCGCATATTTCATAAACCGGCTTCTCGACAACGATCAATAAAAGGCAAAAGCCAGGTCTTTCACGGCCTGGTTTTTCATGTTTCCGAAAAAAGAAATTCCGAAAAAAGAAATTCCCAAAAATGAAAATAAATTGTAAGATAAAGAAAAAAGGAGTTTCATGATGTCGAATGCAATCGCTATTATAGGATGTTTAGCTTTTCTCTGCGCAGTCGGATACGGAATATTCCATCTCATATGCAAAGCGGCAAAAAAAGAAAAACATTTTTCAAAAAAGCTGTTTTGGCCCCTTCTCATCGGCGGATTTATCCTGCTTCTGACCGGCGCCTCCCTCGCAGAACCGGACGCCTCGGCCGAGAAGGCAGAGGAGAAATACAGCACCCTTGATACCGCTTATCAAAAATTGACGAAGGAACACCAGGCGCTTGAGAAAAAATATGAAAGCATCAGTGCCGCGGCCGAAAAGGAGAAATCCGAAGCCGAAGCCGGCAATGAAGAAAAACTCAGCAAACTCAGCCAAGAGATAAGTGAGCTGAAAAAAACAAACAAATCACTCAAACAAGACAATGAGAAATTAAAAAATTCACAAAAGAAGCTCGAAAAGACCGCTGAAACGCTTCAGTCAGAAAATAAAACTTTAAAGCGGCAGAAAGCAGAAACAAAAACATCCGAAAACGCGGAAACGGCGCAAAACAATGCCCCTTCCTCCGGCGGACATGCCGAAACGAAAGCAGCCGGCACCTCACAGGGATGCGACATTAAAGGCAGCCGGAACGGCATTTATCACACGCCGGGAAGTACATACTACGACCGGACGACAGATCCCGCGGAAATGTTCTGTTCCGTAGAGGATGCGGTAGCGGCCGGATACAGAGCGCCGAAACGGTAAAAGAAAAAGACGTCAGAGACACTCTCTGACGTCTTTTTTTACGGAAGCCGGATGCTGCCCGCATATTTGTCCTTCCAATAAGCGCTTGTGTTCATATTTGTTATGGTAACGCCTGCGGACACGGTGACATGAATCACTTGTCCGTTCCCGATATAAATGGCCGGATTCAGGCTTTCCGCTTTAAAGAAGACCAGATCGCCGGGCTTCAGATCTTGTTTATCGACCGGAACGCCCGCCTGCATCTGCTTGTCCGCATAACGCGGCAGGCTGATTCCTTTCGCTTTTTGATAGATGTATTGAACAAATCCCGCCGTATCAAAGCCGGTTTCCGGTGAAACGCCGCCTTTCAGATAAGAAATTCCGATATGATCGGCCGCTGTGGACACAACGGGATTTTCTTTAGAAATGGCTAAATTGCTGAATCGGCGCACCCCCGTAAAATGTTTTTTCCAGTAATCTTCCGACAAGTAAGAAATGGTGACTTTTGCGGAGCGGCTTGCTTGGATGAACCTTCCCTCTCCCGCATAAATGCCCGCATGGGAAATTCCTTTTTTATACGTGTCGCTGAAATAAATCACGTCTCCGGGCTTTATATCGCTCAGTTTGATTTTCTCACCGACCAGCCACTGCTGTTCCGCAGATCTCGGCAGGTAAATGTGAAGCTTGTTTTCAAAAACATATTGGACCAGCCCCGAACAGTCGAATCCCTCCTCGGGCGTGCTTCCGCCGAATACATACGGAATGTCGAGATAACGGGCTGCCTCCTGAACGATCGGATCATCAGCCAGTTCCGGATCTTTTGTAATCCGCTTTGCGCCAAGATATAAATTCATCCAATAACTGCTTTTTTGAAAGCGTGTGACGGTTACGCCTTCTGACGGAGAACTGTGTATCATCTCTCCGTTTCCGATATAAAGACCGTCATGGACGGGCGCGTTTTGTGTGGAATCCGACTTTTTGAAAAACACAAGATCTCCCGGTAAAAGGTCATTTTCTTTGACGGCGGCTCCGACTTTCCATTGATCACTGACCGTTCTCGGCAGATGGATGTTCTGTCTGCTGAAAAGATAATGCATCAATCCGGACGGATCAAAACCGTCCTCAGGCTCTTCGCCTCCGTAAACATATTTATTTCCGACAAGTTTTTGCGCGTCTGAAACCATCAGGACAGAAACTTGAGAATCCGCTTCAGCAATTTCCGTTCTCGTTACTGCAGGTGCCACAAGACAAATCATAAGGCCGGCAAGGATGTACTTCCTCCAGCTTGTGAGCATGTTTTCTATTCACTCTCCTCATTTTTAGTAGTTTTTACATCGGTAACTTTTAACAAATGTTTAGGAGAGCACACAAAAAAAGAATGCCCGTTATGGGCATTCTTTACTGGATTCGGAACAAACAATATGCCGGCAAGCGGAATCATGCGCTTATTTTGCGCCCGCTGTGTCCTCTTGCTGAATCTTTTGCATTTCCGTATCAATTTTTTGTTTTTCCTGATCTGTGAGCTGATCATTGTATTTAAACGCTGACATAAACATAAATACCATAATGATCGCGGCAAACGGCCATCCCGCTTTAATGATTTTCATTTGTTTTTCACTCCGCTTTCTTTTTTAAGATATCGCTGTGATCCACATCAAACGTTAATTTTCCATCCTTGACGCTCCAATCGAAATTCGATTCTTTCGTCAGTTCACGTACGATCGTTTTATGATTGATGCTGCCTTTTTTAACCGGTGCAGGCGTTGCTTCATGAATATTCATCGGCGTGACTTCAAAGCGTCCCGTGCCGTTTTTCTGCAGATGATATTGAACAAGCGCCGTGTCTCTCGTTCTTGTCCACCCCTGGTCGAATACGAAGTTGCCCAGGCTGTAGAAAATAACGGTGCCGTGGTACATTTCGATCGGTTCTAGCACGTGCGGATGGTGTCCGACGATAATATCCGCTCCGGCATCTGACATTGCTCTTGCCAATTGGCGCTGTCTGTCATTCGGATCATTATCGTATTCCTGTCCCCAGTGTGTTTGAACAATGACAAGATCGGCTTTCTTTTTGGCTTTAGAAATCATCGGAATAAACAGCTCTGGATCGGCCGGAAGCACCCCCGGCGCATTTCGTTTAGCTGCAAAGCCTTTTCCGGAAACATCAGTGAAACCCAGTGTTGCGATTTTGATTCCGTTTACATCTTGATAAGAAATGTTCTGCTCGGCTTCCTTCAGCGTGAGGCCTGCGCCGACAAGTTCAAGATTTTGCTTTGAAAACTCTTCAACCGTATCCCGCATTCCTTGAGGGCCGTAATCCATCGCATGGTTGTTGGCTGCCGTGAGAACGGTGAAATTCATGTCCTTCAATACTTTTACGGCATCTTTGTTTGACTGAAGGTGGATATTTTTTTCTGCTTCTTTGTAGTTCTTTTTATATGTAACCGGGTTTTCAAAGTTCCCCGACACATAGTCGGATGCTTCGAAGAATGGCTTTGCGTAACGGAAGACACTCTCCGTGCCTTTATGCTTTGTCACTTTCTCGACATTCCGGCCCATCATAATATCTCCGACGAATGAGGCTGATACAAGGTCATCGGCATTTCTTTTCACACTCGGCGTTTCCGCCTTCCCTGTCAGAATGCAGACGAACATCAGACAAAAGACGATCGGCAGCGCGATAAAAACGTGAAGATTGGTCTTCTTTTTCTGCTGTTTGGTCAGCTTCAGCAGTTTTTCTTGAAAGCTTAATTGTTTTTTCATCGTTTGACACACCTTACATTAGATTAAGTAGTAAGCAAACATAATGGCAAAAGTTGCGCCGCTTAAGAACAGCGTGCTGGCAAATGTAATCGTTAATCCCTGTTTTTGAATGGTATTGGCGATCAGACCAGGTACGATGATACCGATTCCTCGGAATTCTGATATCTCAAACGGTACGATCGGGTAAAGGAAATCAAGGGCGATTTTTAAGCAGATTCCCGTTATCAGCATAGCTGCGAATTTTCTGCGTCCGTACAAAATCATAAATCTGGATAAACCGTATTTGACGATCACGTATGTAAGAAGACTCACCAGCAGTACGAGTAAAATAAAGACCGGCTGGTTAAAAACGAGCCCTAAATAACCCGGCACAACTAAACCGGCAGGTACGATACCTGTTTTTTCCGCGAAAATTAAACTGATTAACACGCCTAAAATAAGTGAGATGTATAAATCTGATCCGAACATTTATCCTTTTCCTCCTAGCTAACGAGCTGTTTCACCTTATACTCTTGAATTTTTTCAATTAATGGTTCCGCTGAACCGTGGATATTGCCGACGCCATATATGACACGGTTTTGCATTCTTGTTTTCAGCACGTCCATGATTTCGTCTGTTGATTTATATTCCAGATCGTGCAGTGTATCGGCAGGAATCTTGCCTTCTTCATAAGCTCTGACGATCGGTTCAGTCGTCTCGCCGATGAGTATGAGTTCCTTCGTTTTAATGTACGGAAGCACGTCGTTTGCGAACTGAATCGTTCTGTCCACACGGTCGGCGCGGCAGTTCATGATAACGATCGGTTCATCTGTCGGGTAGCCGATTTCCTTTACACGTTTCCATATATTTAAAGTAGAAGATGCATCATTTGCGGCAAAGCCGTTTACGAAATGACCGGGCTCCTTCGTGCTGAGCAGCGGCAGGATTCTCATGGCGCCAGGATCAGGCGGCGCATTCAGCATTCCTTTAAACGCCGTTTCTTCATCTATCCCAAGAGCCTGGGCAACGCCGAGCGCAAGGGAAGCGTTATCAGGAAAGACCATATATTCAAATTTACGAAGGTATTCATCTGTAATTTTAGAGTTATCCGCAATAATGACCTCGGTATTTCGCTCTGCGGCTTTTTCTTTAAAGAAGTCTGTGTATTCACTGTCTGTAATGACAAGGTGACCGTTATACGGGATCGTCGCGGTAAATGCTTCAGCGATTTCATCAAGCGTCGGCCCCATGACGTCCATATGGTCTTCAAGCACATTCACGATGACGCCGATGTTGGCTTGAAGGAGTTCTTCCTGAAAGATAATCTGATAATCCGGGTTTACCGCCATACATTCACTGACAATGGCATTGGCGCCCCGTTCTACGGTTTCCTTCATTACTTCTTTTTGCTCGCCGATATTCGGGCCCTGCGGTTTCCGTTTGATCGGTTTCTCCTCAGGTGTATCCCAATAAATCATCCTTGCATCTGTTCCCGTCGTTTTTCCGACTGTTTTGTAGCCCGCCTCCATCAGTATTCCGGTCGTCAGCCTCGTTACGGTTGACTTTCCGCGGATACCATTAATATTGACGCGTACTGGCAGAGCATCGATATTCTTCTGATGCCGCCTTTTTTCAATGATTCCGATGATTAGTACGGCAGCACAGGCTATAATGAGTAACCACATTGATTTTTGACATCTCCTTCTGTATTGATAAATTCATTCATCAGTATATAGCTTCACTATGAATTCTCAATCGGCATTATGTAACATAATGTTCCCGCTTTCACTGAGCCAAACTTCTCTATTAGTGACGCTATTCTTCCTATTATCGAATTGCTTTTTTTGGGAATAGGCAGGACTTCAACCTTACTTCAATTTTTCAAAAGAAAAATGAATGCGTTTACATTTGCACAAAGAAATTCATTTGGACCAATGGAACTATTCGCGTTCCGGAAGAAAAAGATGTAATGATAATCCATCTTTTCCAGCCCGTTTGTATCAGCGTTTTTCGCACTGCGCATACGTTTCGGGACTCTCTGTCCGCTGTGTGCAGACTGCCTGTTTTGTTAAGGATAAGGTCATAAAGTCATTCATTTTCCCCCGTATCCTGCTTTCAGTCCCATTCCAAAATAACTAGCGGAATGACTGGTACATGACAGAATAAGACGGGTCCGGAGTGTTTACAAGAAATACACATTTTATATGCGGAAAGCCTTTCTCCTTTTAAACCATTTACAGGACATTTATCCCTCTTTTGAAATAATTTTAATAAATCTTTATATTCGTTCAAGAAATATTCATCCATAAATGTGAAGTTCTTGGTAAAACATCGAGGAGCTCCTCTATTTTATAAAATGCATAAAAAAGGAATACCCGCTGAAAACTACAGATAACCGGGAAAGGAGGCGGTCTGATGTCTGCGGATAAACAAAACAAACGGATTCCCGGCGATTTTGAATCGGCTGTACGGGAAATGCAGGAGCTGATGTGTGTTTGCGGTGATTTTAAAATACGAAGGATCAAACTGCAGGACCGTCATACCGCTTTCTTTTATATTGAACAAATGATAGAAGAACAGAAGCTGAATGAGTTTCTGTTAAGCGACACCCTGCAGAACGGCCCGCTCGAGGAAACGATGAATGCCGTCAGCAGTGCGGAAACGGATGAAACCAGAAAACTCATTGACGGGATTTTGGCCGGGCAGGTTGTTTTTCTCAGCGATGCATCGAGGAAAGCGAAGCTGTTTTCCGTCGGGCAGAATCCGCTACGTTCCATTATGGAACCCGAATCTGAAAGTATCATCCGCGGCGCCCATGACGGGTTTGTGGAAAGTTTGGAAACGAACATTCATCAGCTGCGGTTTCACATACAGGACCGCCATCTCTCCGTTCATTATATGGATATCGGAGAAAGAGCCAAATCAAAAGTTGCGGTTATCTTTGTTGAGAATATCGCCAATCCGGAGATTGTGGAGGAAGTGAAGCGGCGCCTGTCATACCTGCGTATAGACAGCGTGCTTGCGCCCGGGATTATCGAGGAATCAATAGAAGATAATTCGTTTTCCATTTTTCCGCAGATCATTCATACGGAACGTCCGGATAAAGCAAAAGCATGCGTGATGGAAGGCTGTGTACTGATCATGATGGACGGGAGTCCGTCGGCTTTGATTGCGCCGATCACATTCTTTTCTTTTTTTCAATCTCCGGATGACTACAGCACGAGATGGATTTCCGCCAGTTTTTTAAGAGTGCTGAGATTTTTCGCCTTTATGATCGCGATTACGCTGCCCGCTTTTTATATCGCGCTGATTGCGTTTCATTTCGAAGTCATTCCCAACGATCTGATTATCACCATGAAAAATTCGATTGTTGATATTCCCTTCCCTCCGCTGATAGAAGCCATGATTATGGAGATTACAATTGAACTGATCCGCGAAGCCGGTATCAGGCTGCCGAAACCGATCAGTCAGACGATCGGCATTGTCGGCGGTCTCGTGATCGGTGACGCAGTCGTTCAGGCGGGACTCATTTCTAATATGATGATTATCGTCGTAGCCGTTACGGCCGTATCTTCTTTTGTGCTTCCTTCATATGAAATGAGCACGTCCATCCGAACGCTCAGGTTTCCGCTTATGTTTCTGGCATCGTCGTTCGGTTTTATCGGCATCGCACTCGGCTTCGGGCTTATTCTGATGAACCTGTGTAAGCTTGAATCACTCGGCGTTCCTTATTTATCATCTCTGACGCCGTTTCATTTCAGCGACTTGAAGGATGCATTTATCCGGCTGCCGGCTTGGTTTATTAAAAGAAGGCCGTTTTATTTGAGACCGCAAGACTCAAAGCAGATGAAACATGTTCGGGGGTGGAGAAAAGATGAAGCCTAAAAAAATAAGCCGGCTTCAAGGCGTGTTTTTCATTAATCAGACGCAGATCAGCATCGGCATTTTGGCGCTGCCCCATTTACTGATGATGAAATCGGGAAGCAGCGGATGGATTTCCATTCTGCTTACCGGATTGCTCGTCCAGCTTACATTCAGCCTGTATATGATATTATTTCACCGGTTTCCGAAGCTGAACCTGTACGAAATGCTGGAGGAGGTGTTCGGAACACTTGCCGGCAAAGGGGTGCAGGTGCTGTATATTTTATATTTCGCGTTTCTCTGCACGCTCATTCTTTCTGTATTTACACGGATATTGGATATCTGGGTGCTCCCGCAGACTCCGAATTGGGTGGTCAGCTTAATGCTGATCCTCGGTTCTGTCTATATCGCCCAAGCCCCGCTGAATGCGATCGCCAGGTTCAGCTTTATCTTAACACCGTTTTTGCTGCTGATCTCTCTGCCGATTTTATACACGCTGGGAAAAGCCGATATCACATACATTATGCCGATTTTTCACGGAACCGCAAAAGACATGCTTACCGGGGTGCAGCAAACACTTGTCAGCATTACCGGCTTTCAGGCGGCGCTCGTAATCGGGCCCCTTATCAACTGCACCGTCAGCCAGCGCTACAAAATACTGACGATTTCAAACATCTTGATTATCCTTTATTACCTGTATATCACCCTTGCTTGCTTTGTCACAATCAGCCCCGAAGAAATAAAAATGATCCCGGAGCCTGTGCTGTACCTGTTAAAAACCGTTTCATTCAGAATTATCGAACGGACGGATCTGCTCTTTTTGACGTTTTGGTTCGTGACCGTCTTTTCAACGCTGGCCAACGTGTTTTACTTGGCAAGCACCGGCATTGCCAAGCTGTTCAATCAAAAAGACCACAGCCGGTTTGTTTATCCGCTGGCCCTGCTCGTCTTCCTTCTGTCTATTTGGGCCACAAGCACAGATAAAACGATACAGCAGCTGGATCAGTTTTTCCGCATTTCCGATATTGTGTTTGTGTATTTGTTTCCGTTGTTTATGGTATTGATTGTCCTTGTACGCAAAAAGGGTGTCCGCCATGCGCATTAAAAAAGCGGTTCTTATCAGTCTCATGTGTGCAAGCCTGACACTTGCGGGCTGCTGGGATCAAAATTTGCTGAAAGATATTTCTCTCGTGCTGACCGCAAGCCTTGATGTTGATCATGACGGTAAAAATAAAATCGGCATCACCTATCGGAAGGTTCAGTCCTCCCAGGCGGAACAGGAAACGGGCGGCTCATTCATTACGACGGTGCTCAGCGCTTCCGGGCATACCATCCGTGAAGCGCGGTTTCAATTGGATAAGCTTGTCGATCAGCGCATTGACACGTCCAAGCAAAGAGTCTTATTAATCGGTGAGAAAATGGCGGAAAAACCGCTTTTTCCTTATCTCGATGTCTTTTACAGAGATCCGAAAAGCCCGCTTCTCGCTCATCCGGCGGTTGTCAAAGACGGTGAGGCGATTGAAGTGCTGAAGCTGATCGTCCGGCAGAAATTGATCGTCAGCAAGTATTTAACGAATTTATTAACAAGCGCTAATGCGGAATCAAATATCAGCATGGAAAATTTGCAATCCATCCGTTCAAGCATGCTGACGGCTGATAAGGATTTCGCCCTTCCTTATTTATCGATTAACGGACAGACGATAAAGATAGAGGGTTCTGCCCTGTTCAGCGGCCAGCGGAAAGTGACTGAGGTGCTCGGTCAGGATTCAACCCTCCTGACCCTTTTAAGCGGGCAATTTAATAAATCGGCTAATATTAATCTGAAGCTGTGGGACAAATACAAAATGGATATTGAAAATTATCTTTCTCTCGGCATCACGGATGCCACGCGAAAGATTGTATTTATAGATACAGATCCGCAGCATATAAAAGTGAAAATCCGTTTAAAACTGAATGCACGCGTCTTGGAATATCCAAAGGACAAGCTGAATTCTTATACGGCAATCGACCAAATGAACAAACAAGCATCAGCAAATTTGAACAGCCAGGCCAGATCGGTGATCAGCCATATTCAGGAGCACAACTCGGATATCCTCGGCATCGGCCGTAAATATCAAACCCATTATTATGAGCGGGGCAAGCGGCTCAATTGGCGTGAGGTCTATCCTTCCATCGAGATAATCCCTGATATCAAAGTGAATATCTCACAAATCGGCATCGTGAACTAAAAGAGACCCCGGTCTCTTTTTTTGTTGCCAACCGAAATGATTCGTGTTACTCTTTTTATGTAAACGGTTACATAAATGAAGGAGGAGTGTTTGTTGGCAACGATTAAAGATGTCGCAGGCGCTGCCGGCGTCTCTGTTGCCACGGTTTCGCGTGTCCTCAATGACAACGGCTACGTGCATGAAGATACACGAACGAAGGTCATGCTTGCCATGGAGAAGCTGAATTATTATCCGAATGAAGTTGCCCGCTCTCTTTATAAAAGAGAATCCAGACTGGTCGGGCTTTTGCTTCCGGATATTACGAATCCCTTTTTCCCTCAGCTTGCCCGCGGCGCTGAAGACGAGTTGCAGCGGGAAGGATACCGGCTGATCATCGGCAACAGCGATGAAGAATTGGAAAAAGAACTCGACTACCTGCAAACATTTAAACAAAATCAAGTTGCCGGTATTTTGGCGGCCACCCATTATCCCGACCTTCCCGAATACAGCGGCAGCCTTTACCCGGTCGTATTTCTGGACCGGACAAAAGAAGGCGCCCCATCCGTATTCAGTGACGGGCGGGCAGGCGGAAAACGGGCGGCTGAGGAAATGCTTCGCGGCAAAAGCACAAGCATCACGCTTGTCAAAGGCCCAGCCCACCTTCCAACCGCTCAGGAACGTTTTAACGGCGCACTTAACGTGTTGCAAAAAGCGGGCGCGCCGTTCAATGTCATCTCCGCCGCTTCATTTTCCATCAAGGATGCCGCCATTTTAGCAGAAGAATTGTTTGCAGCATACCCGGAAACCGACGGAGTCATTGCCAGCAACGACATTGCGGCGGCTGCCGTCCTCCATGAGGCGCTGCGGCTCGGCAAAAAAGTTCCGGAGGAGATTCAGATCATCGGATACGACGATATTCCGCAGAGCAGGCTTTTGTTCCCGCCGCTTTCAACCATCCGCCAGCCTGCATATGAGATGGGAAAAAAAGCGGCAAACCTGCTGCTGCAATTGATAAAGAAAGAGCCGCCGAAAGAGACGGCCATTCAACTGCCCGTGACTTACATAAGAAGACAAACGACGAGAAAGGATGATCACCATGAGTGAAATTTGTGTTATCGGAAGCTGTTCTATGGATCTGGTCGTCACATCTGAACGGCGTCCGAAAGCCGGAGAAACCGTACTGGGCACAGACTTTCAAACTGTGCCCGGAGGAAAAGGCGCAAATCAGGCCGTAGCCGCTTCCCGCCTGGGCGCAAACGTATATATGGTAGGAAAAGCAGGCAATGACAGCTACGGAAAAGCGATTATTGAAAACCTGAAGGCAAACGGTGTCAATACGGACTATATGGAAACGGTTACACATAAAAAAAGCGGAACGGCTCATATTGTGCTCGCAGAAGGAGACAACAGCATCGTCGTCGTAAAAGGCGCAAACGATGACATCTCCCCCGATTATGCCAAAAGTGCGCTGGCAAAACTTCCCGGCATTGATATCGTGCTGATCCAGCAGGAGATTCCTGAAGAAACCGTTGAAGAAGTGTGCAGCTACTGCCGCGCTCAGCAAATTCCGGTTATCCTGAATCCCGCGCCGGCCCGGCCGCTGAAACAATCGACGATTGAGGATGCCGCATATCTTACGCCGAACGAACATGAAGCATCCATTTTATTTCCTGACCGGACGAAAGAAGAAGCGCTCGCCGGCTATCCCGGCAAACTGTTCATTACCGAAGGAAAACAAGGCGTACGCTACTCAGACGGCACCGCGGAACGGCTTGTTCCCGCCTTCCCTGCAGAAGCGGTCGACACGACGGGAGCCGGCGATACCTTTAATGCGGCACTTGCCGTCGCACTCGCGGAAGGTCGGGACATCGAGCAAGCGCTCTTGTTTGCCAACCGCGCCGCCTCCCTGTCCGTGCAGCACTTCGGCGCCCAAGGCGGGATGCCGGCCAGAAAAGAAGTTGAGGAGCTGCTGTCATGAAAAAACACGGAATGTTAAACAGCCACATTGCCAAAGTATTAGCCGATCTCGGGCATACAGACCTCATCGCAATCGCCGATGCGGGTCTCCCCGTCCCTGACGGTGTCCCTAAAATTGATTTGTCTTTAACGGCGGGCGTTCCCGCCTTTCGGGACGTAACCAGCCTGGTAGCCGGGGAGATGGCAGTCGAAAAGGTGATGGCCGCCTCTGAAATCAAAGACGCAAACCCTGAGAATGCAAGTTTCATAGAAAGCCATTTCTCAGCGCAGACGATCGAGTACATGTCCCACGAGGAATTCAAACGGCTCACACAGAAAGCAAAAGCCGTCATCCGAACGGGTGAAATGACACCATACGCCAACTGCATCCTGCAGGCGGGTGTGATTTTCTAGAAAGAAGGGATCCAGCATGCACATCGGCATGACAGACATTCATAAAGCATTCGGCAAAAACCAAGTGCTCTCCGGCGTCTCATTTGAGCTTCTGCCGGGAGAAATCCACGCTTTAATGGGAGAAAACGGAGCGGGCAAATCGACGTTAATGAATCTGCTCACCGGGCTCCACCGGCTCGACAAGGGAAACATTACGATAAACGGAACAAATATGAGCTTCTCCAATCCAAAGGAAGCCGAAAAGCACGGAATCGCCTTTATCCATCAGGAACTGAATATATGGCCGGACATGACGGTGCTTGAAAACCTTTTTATCGGCAAAGAGCTGACGACGGCGTTCGGCGTTTTGGAAACGAAGAAAATGAAAGCGCTAGCAAAATCACAGCTTGAAAAACTGGGAGTCTCTCTTCCTCTTGACCGGGAAGCCGGACAATGTTCCGTCGGCCAGCAGCAGATGATTGAGATTGCCAAAGCGCTGATGACAAACGCCGAAGTCATTATTATGGACGAACCGACCGCGGCGCTGACCGAACGGGAAATCAGCAAACTGTTTGACGTGATGACGGCGTTAAAGCGGGACGGCGTATCCATCGTCTATATTTCACACCGAATGGAAGAGATATTTTCGATTTGCGACCAGATCACCATTATGCGGGACGGCCTCACTGTCGATACGACGCATATTAAAGATACTAATTTTGATGAAGTGGTCAAACAAATGGTCGGGCGGGAGCTGACCGATCGGTATCCGACTCGCACGCCGTCACTCGGCGATAAGGTGCTCGAAGTGAAAAACGCCTCAAAAAAAGGAAGCTTTTCACAGATCAGTTTCCATGTGAGAGCCGGAGAAATCCTCGGCGTTTCCGGCTTAATGGGTGCCGGACGGACAGAAATCATGAGGGCGCTGTTCGGAATTGACCGGCTCGATTCCGGAGAGATCTGGATTTCCGGCCGAAAAACCGGCATTCGGGGTCCGTACGATGCCATCCGCAAGGGACTCGGCCTGATTACGGAGAACCGCAAAGATGAAGGGCTGCTGCTGGATACGTCCATTCGTGAAAATATCTCATTGCCGAACCTGACCAGCTTCTCTCCGAAAGGCATCATTGACCGAAAACGCGAGGCGGAGTTCGTTGAGCTGCTCATCAAGCGTCTGACCATTAAGACCGCATCTCCTGAAACCGCCGCCCGGCATTTATCAGGAGGGAACCAGCAAAAAGTCGTCATTGCCAAATGGATCGGAATCGGCCCGAAAGTTCTCATCCTTGATGAACCCACAAGAGGCGTCGACGTAGGCGCGAAAAGGGAAATCTATTCATTAATGAATGAACTGACCGATCGCGGAGTCGCCATCATCATGGTGTCTTCCGAGCTGCCGGAAATTCTCGGCATGAGTGACAGAATCATCGTCGTCCACGAAGGGCGCATCAGCGGAGAAATCAATGCGGCCGGCGCAACACAAGAACACATCATGACACTTGCCACGGGAGGGCAGCAGAATGAAAACTGAACCAATGACATCAACTGAACAAAAGCGATTTTCCATTCATACCTTTACGCAAAAACTCGGTCCGTTTCTCGGCTTACTGATTCTTGTGCTGATCGTTTCCGTTTTAAACCCGAGTTTTCTTGAACCCCTCAATATTCTCAACCTTCTTAGGCAGGTTGCGATTAACGCTCTGATTGCTTTCGGAATGACGTTTGTCATTTTAACGGGAGGCATTGATCTCTCTGTCGGAGCCATCCTCGCCTTATCGAGCGCATTGGTCGCAGGTATGATGGTCTCAGGCATCGACCCGATCTTAGCCGTCATCATCGGCTGCGTGATCGGCGCCGTACTCGGCATGATAAACGGATTATTAATCACAAAAGGAAAAATGGCGCCGTTCATCGCCACTTTGGCGACAATGACCGTCTTTCGCGGACTGACCCTCGTCTATACGGACGGAAATCCGATTACGGGGCTCGGTTCAAATTACGCATTTCAATTGTTCGGGCGCGGTTATTTTCTCGGCATTCCCGTACCTGCCATTACGATGCTGATTGCATTTGCGGCCCTGTGGGTTCTTCTGCACAAAACACCGTTCGGCCGCCGGACATACGCCATCGGCGGCAATGAGAAAGCGGCGCTGATATCGGGAATCAAAGTGTCCCGCATCAAGATCATGATCTATTCTCTGACAGGTTTATTATCGGCGCTGGCGGGAGCGATTCTGACATCACGCTTAAATTCCGCACAGCCGACGGCCGGGGAATCATACGAGCTGGACGCCATCGCGGCGGTCGTTCTCGGCGGAACGAGCCTGTCCGGCGGTCGAGGGCGCATCATCGGTACGCTGATCGGGGTTTTGATTATCGGTACGCTGAACAACGGCTTGAACCTTCTCGGCGTATCATCTTTTTATCAGCTCGTCGTCAAAGGAATCGTCATTTTAATCGCGGTGCTGCTGGACCGCAAAAAATCGGCATAATAGGAGGACCATTATGAAGAAAGCCATCATCACGATCGCGGCATTATCACTGTTTTTGCTGTCCGCCTGTTCACTTGAACCGCCGCAATGGGCAAAACCGTCAAACACAAAACATAAAAAAGAATTCACTATCGGGCTCTCCGTCTCCACATTGAACAATCCGTTCTTCGTTTCATTAAAAGAAGGCGTTATAAAGGAAGCCAAAAAACGGGGCATGAAGGTCATTATTGTCGATGCTCAAAATGATTCATCTAAACAGTCAAATGACGTAGAAGATTTGATACAGCAAGGAGTCGATGCGCTGCTGATCAATCCGACCGATTCATCAGCGATTTCAACAGCCGTCGAATCGGCAAATTCCCTCGGCATTCCTGTCATTGCGCTTGATCGTTCAGCCGAACACGGCAAAGTCGAAACGCTTGTCGCCTCTGACAATGTCAAAGGAGGAGAAATGGCGGCCGACTACCTCGCCGATCAGCTCGGAAAAGGCGCCAAAGTGGCTGAATTGCAAGGGGTGCCGGGCGCATCCGCGACACGGGAACGCGGAACGGGCTTTCATCATATTGCCGACAAAAAGCTGGATGTCGTAACAAAGCAAGCGGCGGATTTTGACCGTACAAAAGGATTGACCGTCATGGAAAACCTGCTGCAGGGACAGCCGGATATCAAAGCCGTGTTCGCCCATAATGATGAAATGGCACTCGGGGCGCTCGAAGCGATTAACAGCTCGGGCAAACACATTTTGGTCGTCGGTTTCGACGGAAATAAAGATGCGATTTCTTCCATTAAAAACGGAAAGCTGACAGCCACGGTCGCCCAGCAGCCGGAGCTGATCGGAAAACTGGCGGCCGAAGCGGCGGAGCAGGTGCTCAAAGGAGAAAAAGTCAAAAAAACCATTTCCGCTCCATTGAAACTTCAAACACAAAAATAACCGGCCGATGTTTAGACTTCCGGTAAAACGTGAAAGGATGTAGTAAAAGGAGAGATACAGATGAAGAAAACAGCCAAAGCGGCATCCATTCTGACCCTTGCAGCGGGAATATCAGCGGCTTCAGCTGCCGGAATAACGCCTCTTCCGGAGACACACGCGCAAGAAGCGGTCAAAATTGACGATCTGTACAGCTACCCGCTTGACTCTTATCTCGTTTCCGCGGAAGCATTGAACGTCAGAACAAAAGCATCAGCAGCCAGTCCGAGAGCTGATACCCTTCATTTAGGCGACAGCTTAAAGATCGTTTCGTTCCAGAACGCTGACTGGGCAAAAGTACATTATAAAAACGGAAAAACAGGATTTGTATCTACTCATTATATTGTTAAAGAAGCAACAACCGTAAAAACGACGGCAAAAACAAAAGTATATACAGACAAACAAGCGGTCAAAGCTTCCCTTGCCAAAAACACGAGCGTTTCTTTCCTCAGATGGAAAAAGACAGCCGGCGGCGGCATTGACTTCGGCTGGGCGCTTGTCGATTACGGGGGCGCCACGGGATATATCAGCACAAAAGATCTGCAAAAACTGACATAATATCAAAACGGATTTCGCAAATTCAGCGCGAAATCCGTTTTTTTCTTTCTTGGCAGTCAGAAGCGTCTAAGGTTCGAAATATTTCTCAGGAAATATTGTCGGATGAAGATGAATGCATACGACTCTAAAATGGCTTCTTTACGTAATCCGCCAGGCGTTTGGCATTGTCACGGATAGCCGCAGCATCGGCGCTGCTTACCCCGTACATCGCGAAAGCCGGCAAATAGGTCATACCCGTAAAATTAGCCATTGCCTGAAACGGCCTTAAGAGCTCGCTCAGTGAAAAATGGTTGGACCCGCCTGCCTGATATGCATCCTCTCCGGCACCTACGGAAACAGCCAGCAGCAATTCTTTGCCGTGCAGCGCCTTTCCTTTAGAACCGTAAGCCCAGCCATACGCCAGCACATGATCCATCCATGTTTTTAAAAGCGGAGGCGCACTGTACCAGTACAGCGGGAATTGAAATACGATCCGGTCATACTGTTCACACAGCTGCCGTTCCTTTTCCGCATCTATTTTCCCGTCCGGATATTCTTTATAAAGCTCACGGACCGTGATTTCATCATGATTTTTTAATTCTTCTGTCCACGCCTTATTGACCGCTGAGTTGTCCATGTCAGGATGAACCGCTAATACCAATACTTTCACAGCTACCACACCTTTCCCTTTTGACTGTATTTTACCTAATCTTTGCCGGTTCAGCCAAATAAAAAGAAAGCCCCCGAGAAAAATGAGGCTTTCTTTTTTAATTTATTCCGGGCTTCCTTCGGTTGTTTCGATATCCTTCGCAAAATTCGGATTATCTAAATTTGCGTTGAAAAAGTCCGCCGTATTCGGAAGCTTGAGGTTCATATTCATTTTTTGAGAAATGGTCACTTTACAATCTTTAATGACATAGTCAAACACGTGTCCGCCGGAATTGCGTCCTTCATCAATGAAGTGCAGGTGATATCCGGAAACAGCGATGCCGTTTGCGTAACCCGGCGTCCAGAAGCCGGCGATTGTCCCCTGAATGTCGTCAAAGTTGAACACAGGCTGTGTTTTCACCGCTTCGATCATCGGAACGTACGGTTTCTCCTGGCGTTCTACCGTTCTTGTCTGCACCTTTTTAAATACGCCGTCTAAACGGATCGCATAAAATAAGTTTTTACTAGGCAGAAGGCTGGCGATTTCCTGCTCGAATTCTTCACGGGTCATTTCGCCGTCGATCGTATGCGTCATATCCGGCGTGAAAAATGTGAATGAGCAGAATGGTGACAGGTCTCCGCCTTTAACAGGCGTAGCCGTTCCGTCGCCGCGCAGACGGTAAAATTCTCCGTCAAATCCGATTAATTCGCCGTCCAATTTGTTGAACGTGCCGATTCCGAAATCACCGAACTTCGGAATGTCAGCCATATCAAAATCTCCGTCATATACTCCGTCCAGCAGAGATGTCATTGTTGAGACTTGATAGATCTGATCCTCAGGTGAGCCTTTTTCTCCGCGGCTCATCATATGGATGTCGCTTGCGTTTTTCATATTCCCTTCACTCCTTTTAAATTGGGCTGTTTTAGAAAACAGGTCATGGTGCGCAGAGTGCTAGAGAGCTTTTGCTTTCATTTTTTCTTTGAATTGCTTCGGAAGCATGTCGCTTGATAAATGGACATTGTCACTGTAATCGACAGGAATGTCAATGATGACAGGGCCTTCTGTGTTCAAGCCTTTTTGCAGCACGTCTGCCAGCTGTTCCGGTGACTCAACGCGCAAGCCGGTGGCGCCGAAGCTTTCTGCATATTTTACGATGTCAATGTTTCCGAAATCTACGCATGATGTACGGTTATATTTTTTCATTTGCTGGAATGCGACCATATCATATGTGCTGTCATTCCATACAAGGTGAACGATCGGCGCTTTTAAGCGGACTGCCGTTTCCAATTCCATTGCAGAGAACAGGAATCCTCCGTCTCCTGAAACGGATACGACTTTTTCACCCGGATTCACCAATGTGGCGGCAATCGCCCAAGGAAGCGCTACGCCCAATGTCTGCATGCCGTTGCTGATCAACAGTTTCAGCGGCTCATAAGCGCGGAAGTAGCGGGACATCCAGATCGCGTGAGAACCGATATCGCAAGTGACGGTTACGTCGTCGTCAATTGCATTGCGCAGTTCTTGGACGATTTGCAGAGGATGCACTCTGTCAGATTTATGGTCGCTTGGCGCCTTCTCGCTGTCTGTGAGCATCTGTTTTAATTCGCTCAGCACTTCTTGTTCACGGCTGCCCATATCAAATGTCACAGCGTCGTGTTCAATTTGTTTAACCGTAGCGGCGATATCGCCTAATAATTCTAATTCCGGCTGATAGGCATGATCGATATCGGCCTGGATTTCGTCAAGATGGATAATAGCACGGTCGCCGTTTACGTTCCAGAACTTCGGATCGTATTCAATCGGATCATAACCGATCGTTAATACGACATCCGCCTGTTCAAGCAGAAGATCGCCCGGCTGGTTGCGGAACAGTCCGATCCGGCCGAAATATTGGTCTTCCAGCTCTCTGGACAATGTGCCGGCCCCTTGGTACGTTTCTACGAAAGGCAGTTTTGTTTTGGCAAGCAGTTTGCGGATTTGTTTTACCGCTTCCGGTCTTCCGCCTTTCATGCCGACTAACAGAACGGGAAGTTTCGCCGTCTGGATTTTCGCGATAGCCGCGCTGACCGCTTCTTCCGGTGCAGGGCCTTGTTTCGGCGCCGGCACGTTGCGTACGTTTTTCACGTTTGTGATTTCATTCACAACATCCTGCGGAAAGCTCACAAAAGCCGCGCCTGCCTGACCTGCTGACGCTGCCCTGAAGGCGTTTGTTACCGCTTCTGGTATATTCCCTGTTTCCTGTACTTCTACACTGTATTTTGTAATCGGCTGAAATAGTGCCGCATTGTCCAATGATTGGTGTGTCCGTTTTAACCGGTCTGCGCGAATTACGTTACCCGCCAGCGCCACTACCGGATCACCTTCTGTATTAGCCGTTAACAAGCCGGTCGCCAAGTTGGATGCCCCCGGGCCTGAAGTAACGAGACAAACGCCTGGTTTTCCAGTCAGTCTTCCGACAGCCGCAGCCATAAATGCAGCGTTCTGTTCGTGACGGCATAAAACCAGTTCAGGTCCTTTATCTTTTAACGCATCAAATACTGCATCAATTTTTGCACCCGGAATGCCAAAAACATGTGTGACACCTTGCTCCACTAAGCAATCAACAACAAGCTCCGCCCCCCGATTTTTTCCAGAGGTTTTTAGTTCATTTGTTGCTTTTGCCAACACCCTCACTCCTTATTATGCATATTAAATATAAAATTTTAAGTAATTTGTGATATTATTCACTATACACTCTTTGGAAATTGACCTCCAATATCAATTCGCCGTATGATTAATATGTTTCACGAATAATTAACAAAGAGAAAGGAATGGATAAGGATGGAGCTTCGCCATCTTCAATACTTTATTGCCGTTGCCGAAGAACTTCATTTCGGCAAAGCTGCGCTTCGGTTAAATATGACACAGCCGCCTCTCAGCCAGCAGATCAAACAGCTTGAGAAGGAAGTCGGCGTGACCTTATTAAAGCGCACGAAACGGGTTGTAGAGCTTTCAGCTGCCGGAGAAAGTTTTTTAAAACACAGCAGAAACGCGATCGAAGAAATAGACAAAGCGATTGAAATGGCGCAGAGAACGGCGCGGGGAGAGCTCGGCCGCCTTGTCGTCGGTTTTGTCGGCTCGGCCACATATGAATTTCTGCCGCCGATCATTCGGGAATTCCGCGAAAAATTCCCCTCCGTCAAGCTTGATCTGCGTGAAATTTCTTCTTTCAGACAGCAGGAAGAACTTCTGAAGGGGAACATTGATATCGGCATCCTTCATCCGCCTTTACAGCATTCCGCGTTACATATGGAAAAGGTGCAGAGCAGCCCGTGCATTCTGGCTTTGCCGAAGCAGCACCCGCTTACCGCTAAACAGACAATCGACATTCAGGATTTAAAAAATGAACCGATTATCACACTGTCGAAAGAAACATGGCCGACTTTATACCTAGAGTTTGTAAACTACTGCGAGCAGGCGGGCTTCAAACCGAAAATCGTTCAGGAAGCGACGGAGTATCAAATGGTGATCGGATTGGTTAGTGCCGGCATCGGTGTGACCTTCGTGCCTTCTTCTGCTAAAAAGCTGTTTAACCTCGAAGTCGCCTATCGCGGCATTAATCAGGTGCAGCTCACAGCCGAATGGGTCATTGCCTACCGCAAGGATAATCAAAATCCGATTCTGAAACATTTTCTGGATATTATGAATAAGCGCCAGGCTTTATTGCAGGCGGATAAGGAAAATGCATAAAAAAGAGTGCCGCCGAAAGCAGCCTCTTTTTTTTGTGCTTTTATGGATTTTTACTAAATTGGTAGAAACGCTCAGTACACCTTACGACCTGTACCCGTATACATACAGTACAACTGATCAGGAGGGATAAAAATAACGGGGCGGCAATGACCCATCTAAAAGGAGGCAGAACACATTACACATATTACCGTCATTTTGACCCTGATTTCTTTCTTTGTGACCATTATCTTTATATTTTGGAGACCCGGGGGATTAAATGAAGCCGTTCCGGCGTCGCTGGGCGCCATTCTCGTTTTGTTATGCGGAACCGTTTCCTTTCATGATTTGGGGGATATAGGGTCAAAAGTCACCGGAGCATCAATCACCATTATCTCCACAATGATTATGGCAATCGCGCTGGAAAGCTTCGGTTTTTTTAACTGGGCGGCGGCCAAACTGCTTCACCGCGCCAAGGGATCGGGCATCCGGCTTTTTTGGCTGACCAACCTGCTCTGTTTTTCAATGACGCTCTTTCTGAATAATGACGGCAGCGTCTTAATCACCACTCCTATTTTACTGTTGGTCTTACAATATCTCGGACTTAAAAGACATCAGAAAACACCGTATTTAATTAGCGGCGTATTAATTGCGACGGCGGCAAGCACCCCGATCGGCGTCAGTAATATCGTCAATTTGATTTCTCTCAAAATGATAGGCATGGACCTTTATTTGTACACCAATATGATGTTTATCCCCGGCACGCTGGGACTGGTGTTTATGGCCTTTCTGCTGTTTGCCGTTTTTTACCGCCGTTTGCCGAAACAGCTCCCCGATATTCCGGTTCACTTTGACTCGCTGGAACACAAACGATATCATCCGCTTCAGCCTCCGCCAGACCCGACCCAAAACGGCCGTACGAACATCATGTTTTGTGTTTTGGTATTTGTATTGTTCGTCCGGATCAGTCTGTTTGCAGCTTCTTACAACGGCATACCCGTTTCGCTCGTGGCTGTCATCAGTTCAGTCATCCTGCTTGGCTGGAGATGGTTTTATTTAAAAATCGGACCGGCAGACTTATTAAGGAAAGCGCCTTGGCATATCTTTATTTTTGCCTTCACGATGTACATTATCATCTACGGACTGCATAATATCGGACTGACGGCGCTGCTTGTTCAGTCTATTGAGCCGTATGTCTCACAAAGTATTGCCCACGCTGCATCTATTATGGGCATTGCTACATCCGTCCTCTCTAATTTGTTCAATAACCATCCCGCCTTAATGATCAGCACTTTGACATTAACTGAAATGTCCATCGACCCATTAACCGTAAAAATCATTTATCTGGCTAATATTATCGGCAGTGATATCGGATCATTGCTTCTGCCGATCGGGACATTAGCCACGCTGATCTGGATGCATATCATCAGACAGCACGGCGAAAAAGTTTCTTGGTCAGAATATATCAAAACGACCATTATCGTTGTCCCTCTCACCGTCGTGTTTACCATTACCGTTTTATATGTTTGGATCAGTTGGATTTACCTTTAGCCCCCATGAAAAAAACTGCCTGCTGTATAAGAGAGGCAGTTTTATCATTTATGGCAGGTGCATGGTTTTTAAATGATTCAATTTCCAAAAAACAGTATCGCCGTCTGCATTGGTCAGTTCAAGAATATTATCTGAGACATCCTGCAACAGCCCCACTTTATTCGGTATATCTCCTAAATCCAGAATAATCAGCTTCCCGATATATCTTTTTAATTGCTCCTCAAAATTCCGGACAAGGGGCACATTAGCGGGAACAACCGGCAGCTCTGAACTGTTTAATGTATACGGCGTCTGCTCATCGGAATAGGGTGTCAGCCATTTCAAATGATGCATCGAGATGAAAAGAGTCTTATAAACCGGAGAGAAGAAAACAAAATAATCATTTAAAACACTTGTCACATACCCATGAATGGAACGGTCTCCCGTAACAAATATTTCTGTGAATCTGCCTTTTATATGCTGGAGGGTATTCCGGTAAGAAAAGGAATGTTCCTGTTTTTCGGGATGCGGACTTTTTTTTCTTGCGTACGGTTCTTTATTCTCTTCGTCCGGGAGCGTCAATGTCATCCTCTGAAGATGCAGCAGCGGAATATAAAGAAACGTCCGGCCGTCATGAATCACAATGATATCCTGACCGATATCCAAAAGAGTTCCTGAAAATGTCGTATTCCCCGATATCTCAATATCGACTTGTTTATCCAGAAATCTGCTTAATCCAGCCATTTCATTCCCCCCTCTCCCGCGTTTACGGACAATCTTTCCAATCATTTACGGCCGTGTTTCCACCGATAATCTATTGTCCTTAATACAGTGGCGTAGCTATAAGAGTTCTCTTCCTCCCGTTTTGAGGATCGAACGGATCTTGATGATCTTTTCGACTTTTTAGAGGAAGTACGCTGCTCTTCGCGTGATTCTTCTTCATGCGGCTTTTCTTCTTCGGCGCTCTCTTTCTCACCTTTATTCTCGCCGTCTTTATTCTCCTCTTTTTTAGCTGCTCCTTTTGCCCCTTCGCTGATGCTCTTGATATGAAAAGGATAGATCCGCAGCACTTCTTTATCTTTCACAAGAGTGTAGTGGCCGTCGGAATTATCCACAAGTATACCTTCAACGGCTTCAGGACCTCCGCGGTTGATGGATACCCATTTGTGGATCAGGCGTTTAAATATGCCGTGAAAATCATCAGCCATTTCAAATTCCGGGCGCTCCTCCTCTTGGCCGTCCTCTTCTTGTTCCGCGCTGATGCTTTTGACATGGTCGGCGTTAAAATATACAATTCCGTCATCTTCCGTTTCCAGCACGAGAAAATCATCCCCTGTTTCGTGAAGCTTTCCTCTTTTCGATTCCGGACCTCCCTGATTCAATTGCACCGTGCGATTGGTCATCCGGCTGATCAGGTCTTGAAAATCATCAGCTTTTTCACATTCTGCCGCTTCGGCCGGCGATATGGTTTCACTCGTATTTTCCGTCACACTTTTCACATGTTTCCATTGATAATAAACGATTTTATTATCAACCTGAAGAGCGATATAATCCGATTGAATGTCTGCTAATCTCCCTGTCTTGGACTCCGGGCCTCCCCGGTAGACAGTAATTACTTTTCCTTCCATCGCATGCAAAAAGTTGTCATCAGACCGCTGCCGCTTCGTATTGCGTTTCATCTATTGTCCTCCTAGTCATTTTTCTCATAATGTAAAAAGCATAATGCATATATACGTATCACGATTATTTTCGGGAACTGATTCACCAGCCTATTTGTAAAAAATCTTGCTTCTTTCCCAAATCAGATATTCCACCGCTCTAACTCACTGCTGATGAAGGCGGACCGCTCCTTAATGTATTCGCAAATCACTTCAGGCTCCCGGTCAAAGCTATCAATCTCCTCTTTCTTATAAGGATCCTTCGCGACATGCGGCCTGATCTGCTCATACAGTGACATGACCTTCGGCTTCATATGTTCAATGGTAAACCGGGTCTGAAGCGTCTCTTCCAAAAGCCGTTTGTACGCTTTGCGGAAATACGGTTCATCCAGAAGCCTTGCAGTCAAGGTATTAAACCCTTGTATTCTGACATAATCGGCCTCCATCCGATCACCATGAATGTCTCTTCCCCACGTCGCATCGTAATCCCACGGAATGACTTCAAAAAGTCCCGTTTCATGATTCCGGTACAAAGCGTAATTATGAACAAATCCATCGTAGTTTGAGGTAAACACGATGCCCGCAAGCCACCGCAAATACTTATCGGCGTCCAAGTGTTTGACGATCTCCCCCTTGAACTCTGACTTCGGCACGGTATTAATTTTATAGATCATATCCTGCAAGTATAAATCGTCTTCTTTCGTTCCCGTTTTCTTTTCATAACCAAGTTCGAGCGATGTTTTCGTATCCCGCTCCAGATCACTGACGAGGGAGAAATTGGCGTCGTCATCAACCGCGTAAAAAACAGCGCCGTCCGCCAAATTCCGTTTCGCCAGAAAATATTCATCCACTGACTCCAGCTCAAGATACACCCCCTCATGTCTGCCATTGATTTGCAAGGTTACGAAATTCGCCTTTGGTGACAGCGTCCCAAGCTCCGCGAAGAAATCGAGAGACAGCTTATTCCGCATCATCGACGGATCTTTGTATTCAGCGTTTAAATGTATCTCTTTCGCCCTGCGAAATGTTTTCGGCGAATAAAAAGCGATGTGATACGATTTTTTCTTGAAATCTCTTATATGAGAGCCGCGGTACGCCAGATCAATGTCAAGCCGTTTTTGATTCACTCTCAGCACCGCGGGCACCGGATCCTCATCCCAAATGTCTTTTTTCAGCTCCATTAAGTCTTTCGGGTGAATAAACAGCTGGTATAGAGGCAATGTTGATTGGTCTTTCATCAGTAACCCTCCCTGTATTAATTTAGGCTGTGCTTTTTATATAAAACTCAGCGAATCACACATACACTTTTTTCATTCATGCGTACTATGTGGTAGTAAGGATCGCATCCTTAAAACATATATCATGAGGAGGTTTCAAAATGGGCCACTATTCCCATTCTGATATCGAAGAAGCAGTAAAGTCCGCAAGCAACGAGGGATTGGAAGATTATTTGTACCAAGAACCAAAAAGCAGTAAGAAGAGAAAATCTCGCAGCCGTAAAAAATCATGCCGCTCTCACAAAAAATCTCGCAGTCATAAAAAATCGTGCCGCTCTCACAAAAAATCTCGCAGCCATAAAAAATCCCGTTCTCACAAAAGATCTCGCAGCCATAAAAAATCCCGTTCTCACAAAAAATCTCGCAGCCATAAAAAATCCCGTTCCCACAAAAAATCTCGCAGCCATAAAAAATCCCGCTCTCACAAAAAATCTCGCAGCCGTAAAAAATCATGCCGTTCTCACAAAAAATCTCGCAGCCACAAAAAATCATGCCGCCGCAAGAAAAAACGCACGCAGAAAAAACCTTATCGTCCTCATAAAAAAGACCCTTGCAAAAAAGACGATTACTGCAGCAAAACAGAGTACTGGAAAGACGGGAACATCTGGGTTGTAAAGAAAAACTACAAGTAACACCGTTCGTAAATAGGCTGCCGGCTAAACGGAAGCCTTTTTCCTCAATCAGATATATGCCACGTGATAAGATATGCAGCCGGTTTTCTTTTGTTGTGTTTCCGAATTTTCTTTCTGTATAATCAGGTCATACGATAAAGAAAGGCGGCCGAAATCATGCATATCTTACGAGCAGACGAACTGAACGCAAAAGACACTTACAAATTGCTTTCGGGCACAGTCGTTCCCCGGCCGATCGCATTTGTCACTACGCGGTCATCCATCAACGGCGCCGTAAACGCGGCGCCCTTCAGTTTCTATAACGTTGTCTCCGCAGAACCGCCGCTTCTGGCCATCTCAGTCAGCCGCGCGGACGGACGGCAGAAAGACACCGCGAGAAACGCAATCGCTCATCGGGAATTCGTCGTACACGTCAGTGATGAGTCCATTATTGAAGACATTAACAAAACGGCGGCAAGGCTTGATCCTGATGTCAGTGAGCTTGGCATGACAGACCTTTCTGTGACAGACAGCGCTTGCATCAGCGTTCCCGGTATAAAAGAAGCAAAAGTCAGGTTTGAATGTATACTCGAACGCCATCTTACGTTCCAAAATGACAGCGGAGAAACGACGACAGACCTCATCATCGGCAGAGTCGTTTGTTTTCATTTGAATGACCAAGTATATGACGCCGATAAAGGCTACATACGGACAGATGAGCTGAAGCCTGCGGCAAGGCTCGCGGGGAATGAATACGCCAGACTCGGGAAGACATATACGCTTGTCCGCCCGACCTGAAGCAGGAACCTTTATAATAGAAGAAACTAGTCAAAAAGACCCCTTTCAAAAGGGGTCTTTTTGAGTCTTTTACCATTAAACTCAGCCTAATGTCTTATAGAATGGCGAAACTTACAAGCCCCTCACCCGTATGAAACGAGTGACACATTTTTAGGAGGCAGACAGTTACTGATTTTTTCAGCCGTATTTATTTTGCTCAGCCTTATGTTTCAAGTATTTGCCGTCAAAGTTCTCAATTTGCCAAAGCCTGTTAAAAAGCAGAAGCCGATAAACGGCACACATCGATTAATCGAAATCACACTGCTTATTACGGGCATCGCAGCGGTGAATTTTTTCAATGAAATGTACGTATTTGCGGGAGTTGTTTTCATGCTATTTTGCTGCACCGGCATAATGGAATGGCGGCACCGGCGGGAGGAAAAGCAATATGTGTACGATTCGTTTTACGCGGGTCTTTCTGCCGCGCTTGGCGTGCTTATTTTTTTATCAGTTAGCGCAGCTCTATACTCCTGCGGCCGCTCCGTCGCCGCGCGGGTCGGCACCGCCTTGGAGAAAGCCTTCTTCATCAATGACGATCGCTGCCGCATGGCCCATAAGCCCGTCAAAATCACCAACGGTCTCGACGCGGTGGCCGCTCTGCCTTAGGGCTTCTCTCGTTTCAGGGCTGATTCTGCTTTCAACCCTCAGCCCTTCATACTCCTCTCCCCATGTCCGTCCCCAGACCCAGCGCGGCTCATTGATCGCCTGCTGGGGGTCCATTTTGTAATCAATGATGCGCGTAATCATCGCTGTCTGAGTTTGCGGCTGGCCTTCTCCTCCCTGGGTTCCGTACAGGATGTGAGGCTTTCCTTCTTTACAGGCCATCGCCGGCATGAGGGTGTGGAACGTCCGCTTGCCGGGTTCAAGTGTATTGACATGGGATTCATCCAGCGAAAAAAATGACCCGCGGTTTTGCAGCAGAATGCCCGTCTCCCCCGCTGTAACGGCAGATCCGAACTCGAAATAGAGGCTCTGAATAAAGGAAACGGCATTTCCTTCCGCATCGGCGACGGCGGCATAAGCTGTGTCGCTTCCGACCGGCCGGCTTACCGCCGGCGCAGCCACGTCACCGATTTCTTCCGCAAGCTGCTTTGCATACCGTTTATCAAGCAGCCGATCCAGCGGAATATGAGAAAATGCCGGATCAGTCAGCACTTCATTCCGGTGCTGAAAACTCTTCTTCAGCGCCTCGATCAGCAGATGATAATAGTCAAAGGAACCGTGTTCGATCTGAGAAAAATCATAGTTTTCCAATATATTGAGCGTCATTAAGCCTGTAAAGCCCTGTGAATTCGGCGGAGCCTGATAGATTTTGCACCCGCGGTAATCGGAGGATACCGGGTTCGTCCACTCGCCGCGGTGGGCTTTAAAGTCATCAAGTGTCAGACGGCTGCCGTTGTTTTGCAGAAAGGATATGATGCGTTGAGCGAGATCTCCTTCATAAAAAGCGCTTCTGCCTTTCTCGGCAAGCTGCTCCAAGCTGGCCGCCAGATCCTTCTGGACAAACCGTTCACCGGGCATGGGCGCTTTTTTGTTTCTCGTAAAAATGGCCGAGGTGTAAGGCGTCGAGGCTAAAAGAGCGAGATTGCGTTCTGTGTGGACGCACTGGTCGGCGGACACCGGAAATCCGTTTGCCGCATAATCAAGAGCTGGCTTCAGCACCTCAGCGAGAGAAAGACGCCCGTACGCCGAAAGCACGGCATCCCAGCTGTCCGCCATGCCCGGAACGGTAATGGCGCTTTCTGTCCCGCGCAGAGGGATCGCTTCTCTGCCCCGATACAAGTCTCTCGTCACATGCTTCCCTGAACGTCCGCTCCCGTTATAAGCTTTGATTCGTCCCGTTTCTTTATGGTAAGTGAGCCAAAATGAATCCCCGCCAAGACCCGTCATATGCGGATACACGACTGCCAGACAGGCGCTGACCGCCACTGCCGCGTCAAACGCGTTTCCGCCCTTTTCCAGAATGCCGGCCCCCGCCTGAGAAGCGAGATAATGCGGACTGACGACCATTTGTTTCGTTCCGATGGTTGAAGTATTCATGACAAGCCCCTTTACAAATTTTCTCAATTATAAAAAGCGGCTTCGCGGCCATCCACATTCCTGAAAGAAAATCTCACACACTATTTACTTTTCGATAAGAAATGATTCTAAGTTATTACATATCGAAAACAATAAAAAATTTCTCCCTTCATACCGTAATGTTTCATGATACAATAATGTCTACCAAATGAAGGAAGGTGAAGCGGGTTGGAACATGAATACAGCATTCCGAATCTTGTCCTTGATGAAACGGATAAACAGATTCTTTCGATTTTGCACGAGGAAGGGAGGATTTCCTATACAGACGTAGGAAAGCGGGTTAACCTGTCGCGAGTGGCGGTTCAGCACCGCATTCAGCATTTACTGGATGCCGGCGTAATTGAAAAATTCACCGCTGTCATCAACCCGGCGAAAATCGGCCGTCATGTGTCCGTGTTTTTTAATGTGGAGGTGGAGCCGCAGTATTTGGAGGAAACCGCATTAAAGCTTGAAAAGGAGCCGGCCGTGACAAGCCTTTATCATATGACCGGACCGAGCAAGCTGCATATGCACGGCATTTTCGCAAATGATCAGGAGATGGAAGAGTTTTTGACAAAACGGCTCTATACGCAAAAAGGCGTCGTCAGTGTCGACTGCCAAATGCTGATTAAACGGTATAAAAGCAGAACGGGCATGAAGCTGTAAGGAGGACATAGCCATGAAACATCCCTATTGGGACATTACGGCGGCGATGGTCCGAACGGGCATTCTCGGATTCGGGGGCGGCCCGTCGGTGATCCCGCTCATCCGCCATGAAGCCGTCAATAAATACAAATGGATAGATGATGATGAATTCGGAGAAATATTAGCGATCGCTAATGCGCTTCCCGGACCGATTGCCACAAAAATGGCTGCGTATCTGGGCTTCAAGCTGAAAGGCACGTTAGGCGCAATCTTGGCAACCCTCGCCCACATTCTGCCTACATGCCTTGCTATGGCGGGCTTGTTTGCGGCTGTCAATGTCTTAAGCCGCTCAGCAATTGTTGCCGGCATGATTGGCGCTGTAACACCGGTGATCGCCGTCATGCTCGGCATTATGGCGTACGAGTTTGGCCAAAAAGCGCTTAAAGGTTTCGGCTGGGTCACGGGCATCCTGTTTTTTATCATCGCTTTTATCGGCCTGCAAACGCTGCAGATCAATCCCGGCTTTGTCATTATCATTTTCTTGGCGTACGGCGCGTTTCATTTTAAATTAAAGGACAAAATCACAAATAAACGTTCAAAAGATAAAGGAATGTCGGCCTCATGATCATGATCTATTTATTTATGGCGTTTTTTGTCGCAAACGTACTCGGATATGGAGGCGGACCGGCGTCGATCCCGCTGATGTTTGAAGAAGTCGTCAACAGATACAGCTGGCTCTCAAACGATCAGTTCTCAAATATGCTCGCACTTGCGAACGCATTGCCGGGCCCGATCGCAACCAAAATCGCGGCGTATGTCGGCTACAGCGCAGGCGGGTGGCCCGGGTTCCTGATTGCGCTGATCGCTACCGTCGTACCGTCGGCGCTCGCATTGATCGTCCTCTTGCGCATCATTCAGCGCTTCCGCCAATCCCCCGTCATCAAAGGTATGACGCTGTCCGTCCAGCCTGTCATCGCCGTCATGATGCTCATTCTTACCTGGCAAATCGGCGCAGACGGCATCAAAGCGATCGGCTGGGTTCAAGCGATAGTGATTGCGGGGATTTCCCTCCTTGCCTTGACAAAATTCAAGATGCATCCGGCCTTCCTGATTATCGCGGCGTTTTTGTATGGAGGGCTTGTGGTTCCTCATTTATAAAGAAAAGCACCTGGACAGGTGCTTTTTTATTTTGGCCCGGAAATACCATTTGATATGACAACTGTTTCTTCGCCTGCATCACTCTTGATGATTTGCTTAACTTGCAGCGTTGCGCCTGCCATTCTCACAAATTGCTGAACCTGAGGCGAATTGGTTTCAGCCTGTATCCAAACAGAAGTCGGCGCTTTCCAAGCTAAAAAGAGTGCAAGAATCAACATACCAGAGATAACCAGCAGCAGCTTCATAGAGCATCACTTCTTTTCAATAAGCTGCTCGCCGCGCTCAGCGCCTGATGATCGTGAAGAATATCACCGGGACGATTGCCTTCTCCCAGCACATAGCCTTTAAAGGACATCCCCATAAAATGAAAAATATGTTCAAATTGCTGAATCAGCGGCAGCCCTTTTAGTTTAGGATTGTCTCCTCCCACTGCTGTTACATATGCCTGCTTCGCTGACATTTGCTGTTTAAAATCAGGAAATCTCGGATCTCTCAGCGTCTGTGACCAGCGATCAATAAACAGCTTTAATGTCCCTGACATGCCAAACCAATAAATTGGGGTGGCGAATACAAGAATATCGCACGGCAATATCCGCTCAATAATAGAATCGCAGTCATCTTGAACAGGACGAAAGCCGCCTTGAGCGTGACGCAGATCTTCAATTGGCTGAAGCCGATATTTCCGCAAATGAATGTGCTCCGCATCGAATCCTTGAACAGCCTTCTCCGCAAGAATATCCGTATTTCCGCCAGGCCGAGTTCCGCCGTTAATAACCGCAATTTTCATGATGCATCTGCTCCTTTGTTTACGAATGATTTTCTTCATCATATAATGGATTCATCAATCAATACAGATGATTATTTCGATTATTCCAATCGGAAAAACCGATTTAGAAAGGGCGAGAACTTATGGAATTGAAGCAGCTGATCACCTTTATTACCGCAGCAGAACATGTAAACTTCACCCTAACCGCCAAGATGCTTAACTATGCACAATCAAGCGTTACCTCTCAGATCAAATCACTTGAAGAAGAAATCGGGACTCCTTTATTTGAACGGCTCGGCAAGCGGCTCATCCTGACAGAAGCCGGCAAAACATTCAAATCCTATGCGGAGAAGATCATTGCGTTAACAGAAGAAGCAAAAATGGCCGCAAATCAAGTAAGAGAAACAACCGGAACCTTGAAAATCGGCGCGACGGAAAGCCAATGCACATACCGTCTTCCGCCTATCATAAAAGAATTCAAACAGGCTTTTCCTCAAGTAAAGCTCATATTCAAACCGTATATTTCCAACGAACAAGCGAAAGAACAGCTCTTACAGGGCCAGCTTGATATCACTTTCATTTTGGATGTGAATCGGACGGAAGACGCACTGCACGTTGAATCTTTGATTCAGGATGAAATCAAAATGGTAGCCGCCAATGACCATCCTTTTCCAGCAGACTCACCAGCAACATTGAAGGATCTTCAAAATGAAACCCTTCTGCTGACAGAGGACGGCTGTTCATACCGCACGCTCTTTGAGAACACTTTACATGACGCCGGAGTCTATCCTAACAAATTAGAATTCGTCAGCATAGAAGCCATCAAACAATGCGTGATGGCCGGACTTGGAATTGGACTATTGCCTGAAATGACAGTAAAAGACGATATTGCCGAAGGACGGATGAAAGAACTCAATTGGCAGAATGAATGCCCTGTTTTTACTCAACTAGCATGGCATAAGGACAAGTGGATGTCTGCGCCATTAAAGGCTTTTATCGATTTGACGCGAAAAACATTCAAATAAAAACCTATCTGCAAGGACGACAAAGTTTTTAATAAAGCAGACACCAGGCATACAAAAAAAACACTTGGTGGCTTAAAGCCCCAAGTGTTACACGTGATTTTCCCGATAAAACGTTCGCAAAACATGCGTTTCAAGGTCAGCCAGACGGACAGGGATCGGCAGCCTGCTTTCTCGATTGATCATTTTCATTGTGATCTGATAGCTGCTTTCTAAATCAATGTTATGTCCGCAAGACAAGAAGATAGGCTTCACGTCCCGCCGTGTCCGAAGCGCCCGGCCATATACCTCGCCGTCAATGAGAATATCGGTGTAGGCGCCGACTTCATTTTCAGGCATCTTGAAATCGCAGCCTTTGATTTTGAGATAGGTTTTCGCAATCCCTATCGTCGGCTTACCCAGAAAAAAAGCCGCATGGGTGGCAACGCCCATATGATTGTAATGCAGATACCCGTTGCCATCAAACAAAAACACATCCGGCTCCGCCTCCAGCTTTTCGGCCGCTTCAATGATCAGCTGCAGCTCGCGAAACGCAAGAAAACCGGAAACATACGGCACGCTGATTTTCCCCATGCTGTGCACTTTTTCAATCACTTCTTTTGTATCAGCGTCAATCACGATGATACTGCATACGCCGTACGGTTCCCCGTCCCGCTCCCAATAAGCGAGGTCGACGCCTGCGCAGGTGTTGACGGAGTCTGGATGGATGACGGGGGATAGGTTGATTTTATGTATAAGGGATTGTTGTGTTTGAACAAAATCCGATTCATCTTTTAGATCAAAATCGTGAATTTGATGTATTTTCATTTCACTTGTTTTCCTCTCTAAAAATAGTCTTCGTGCTCAATCGTCCTGCGTTTCGATCTAACGAAGACTCCTTCAACAAATTATATCTTTTATTAAAATTCATTTTTCATTTCTTTCATAAAAATAAGGTCCAATTGTTTAAGTAATTCTTTAAGTTCAGTACACATAATATCTTCTAAAGGATTTTCCCAATCTTCGTTTTTTATCAGTTCAATGCCATAACTGCCGGTTGGATCGCCTTCTGGGTACCACCCTACATCAAGCAGCAAATTTTTAGTTTTATGAGAAATCTGCAGGAGGTCTTGATTAAAGTCAAATAACCAAGCATCATCATTTTCCTCTAGAGTTTTAGGGTCAGTATCTTTTAATGTAATATAATCAACAGTCCAGCCCGCCGGTATCTTAAGCCTTAAGAAATTGGGAACATGTTGGCTTAGCTGTTGCAAACCCTCTAAAACCCCGCTTCCCACAGTCCAGATTTGATATTCTAGCTCTTCCAATAATTGTTCCATTTCATTAAAAGAGTCTTCTTTATAAATCTTATCTGCTTTTAAGCCCGCTACTTTGACATGATATTGATCATTTTCAAATATTGCCTTAATAACAGCATTACGTTTTTCATTTTGTAGTTTTAGCAGTTCATATTTTTCTTCCATTCTTTTTTCTGAATTTAAATTGTTCTGTACTACAGACCAGCCATTACAGATTTTCAATGGCTGCAATTGAGAAATTTGATTTCTGTCCATCCAGTTTCTCCTTGTACTCCACATTGTTATACTATCTATAAAAAAACTTGCCGATGACAACAGGGCAAGCTCTTAACTATAGCAATTCTAATACATCAGTAAACAAGGCATCTCCTAATGTTAATCTCCTATTGAAAGACTGTATATGGGGCAATTCACTCCCCTCATACACAGTATCGTAGTAATCATACAAATACTGAGTTCGATAAACCCTTTCTCTTGCATTACTTTATTGATATAGTTCGTTCCCTGAATGAATTCTAAAGATTCAGCGGTACCTACAATATCATAAGCCCCGTCGATTAATTCATGTCTAAGGGAATAACTATAATCTGGTACATAAACAGGAACCAGATTAGATACTTTCATATTGTTTTGCTGTTCTAGATGAAATCCATTTTCCCCAGAAAGATCTTGCATGTGGATATTGATTTTTCCAGAAGGATTGTTTAAATCTCTAACTTCAATTTTTTTAGACTTTTTATTTGACTAAATTCATCAGGCACTTTTATTTTATCTGCACATTTGTTCTTGTACCATTCGTCTAATTCCCTATTCACAAATAGACGGTTAAGCAGTTCACCGATTTCAGGGTATTCATTAATAAATCTGATTCCATGTTCGAACTATTCCAGCCATTATTATTTAACTACTTCCACCAAGTTGTTGTTACTTGTTTTAAATAATATTCAATATATAAAATTACTTTTTTATAATCATCTGATGAAAATTCTTTAATAGGATCTTCCCAATCATTATTTTTGACTATTAAAACCAGATAGTTACCTTCAGGTGAAATGTCAGGAACCCAGCCTAAATCAAGCGTTATTGAGGATTGTTCATGATAAAGCTGCAACAAACTGTCTGTGAACAAAAACCAGGAATCATCATTCGGTTCTAAAGTTCTTGGATCTATTTCAACAAAATGATTATAATTCACTTTCCAACCTTGTGTTATTCTTAGGGGATGTAAATTTGCTTTTGGAACATCTAACTTAACATATTTTACCATTAACAGAACCTCTTTAGTTTTGTTTTAAACTATTTTCATGGTTTACCTTAGTAAATTCTAGCCTATTATTTTTTCTCCCTTTAAATTGGGTGTTTGTTGTTGAACCTATTCCATGACCAGCTTGATGCTCATTTGGGAATTTTGTAGAGTGGACAGCAGCTTTTTTTCCATCCGTTAACCAGAGTTTCCGTAGCTATCCATGTGAAATATAAAAGAGATAATGAAGGCGTTTCTATTTTGCATTAAAACCTTCAAGATTTTTCAACTATACTATTAATTCCTTCAAAAATAATATCTCTCATAACTTCATTATTACTTTTAAAATTTCTTTCATTTTTTATTTTATTAAAAACTTGCTTGATAACCCCATCAATCATTATTGTTTGTTAACCCTTCAACGTCCTCTTCATCGCCTTCTTTTTAAACATTTCATTCAATATAATTAACTTCTGTTCTTGCGACATTACATTCTCTCCTTTACATTTTCGAATCATTTTATTTCACTTTTCACAAAACTTAATCTTTAATTTTTTTCTCTATAAATCAACAGTTTTGAATTAGTTTTACCATTAATCCTGTAAAAGCTTGATCATTTGTAATGTTTTTTGCTTTCAAAAGGTAAAAACTAAAAAAGCAGGTACAATATAACTACCTGCTTTTTTACTTAAATTTTATTATCAAAGTTAATTTCTTTTACAAGGATAGCTTCGTTTCCGTACTCTTCAATGTCGGCCTTTAGCCAACTGCTTTCCTCTTCTCTATATTTATAAAATCTAAGTGTCGCAAAACCTTCATCAATACTTATAATCACAACAAATTTATGTTCAGGAAATTTTTCTTTTAAATGTTGTTCCCAACCGTCTACTATCTGAAACGCATAAAGTGAAATCTCTTCATCAGACAAATCACTGTAGTCTAAATAATCGTTTATGCGGAGCTCATTACACGATGCTTCATACCCCGTTTTATCCCCGTACATTTTCAAAATTCTATTCCAATTTATCGTTGTCTTATCAGTTAACTCATACTCTAGATCTAGAATATAGCAATCGTCTACTTTAACTATATTAGGTGAAATAATATCCTTTAAATTAGATAGGTCAACTTTATTTGCATTGCTCAGATCTTCAAGTCGTTCTTTTAGTCTTTTCATATTTTTATTTGTATATTCCATATATAATCTTCACTCCTATACTAAAATACAGGATCCTCACCTAAAAATTTCAATCCCTTATTTATAGCTTTCTGAACACTCTTGTCTTTAAGTACTTTTTGAATTTTGCTAGGTGCATCTTCACCTGTTTTTTGGTCATAAAACTTTTTTGTTTCTACATCAAAATACCATTTTTTATTGTTTGGCTCGTGATAGTGAATTTGACCTTCTCTTTGCCCTGGATTTGGGTTTTCAATGTCTATTCTTTCTGTCTTCCCATTTTGCCATGTTGTCTTACTTGCAATTTGAGTTCCATTTTGACCGAAAAGTTTCTTACTATTCCCGCCACCACTACCAGCCATCTTCACAATCCCAAGATCTTTCACAGCTTTGGTTTTCACATCAGCATGAATGATTGGGAAAGTTGCGCCATCCGGTGTGACAGTCTTGTGGACACGAATTTTTACATTCGTCGGTACTTTGAATTCTTTTACTTGGTCTAGAATCTTTTTCCCTTTTTCAACTTTTGATGCTTGTGGCGATTTTGCAAGCGGTATGCCTTTGTTTACATGCTTCGCCAATGCACCCGCTCCAACCAAACTCAGCGCAGCTTCCAGCGCCCCTTGCTTCCGCTTCTCCTCAGACACTTTGTTTCCGAACATATCTCTGCCTGTGACGGCTTCTGAGAATCCGTTTGAGGCGACAAGGCCGTATGCGCCCATTTCTGTCATTTTGAGAATGTCTAAGGATTTTCCGGTTTTATAGGCATCTAAAGCATGTTCTGCGGCAATGACGGTTTTTCCGGTTTTGTAAATGGCTTTTCCGCCTTTGAAAGCGCGGCCCGCCCAGCCGACGACCGGTATGAATCCGGCGGCGGCCATCGCTCCTGCTGTGACGCGTTCTGCGGTGGAGAGTTTTTCGCCGGTCACCGGATCAACGCCTTCGGCTGCTCTTTTATAATCATAATAGCCGGTGACTTCGCCGGTAAAGTTGCAGATGCCGTCCCATGTTTTTTCGTACCATGGTTTATTGGCTTCTTCTTCAGCCTTTTCCTGAAGCCGTCTTGCTTCGGCCTGCTGGGCTTTTGCGTCAATATAGTCCGTGCCCTGTTTTTCTGTCGCCATGACGCTTTTGTAGATTTCATTGCTGTGGAAGGCTTTTTTGTCATAGTACATAGGGGATGCGCTTTTCCCGTTGCTGGTGGCCTGCATGAGAACGGAATATTTGCTGAGCACTGCGTTGTCCAGAGATTCTAAGTTTTGATATTCAGCGGTCAGGGATTCATCAAGCGTATCGACTGCCGTGATCGTATCGCGTCTGGTTTTCTGGGCATCGCCCATTTTATCAGCGTAATCATCCAGCGTATATGTGTCGAGATGAATAATATCGCTGATGCCTGACAAAATTGAATCGATTTCTGCTTTATGAGCGGAGACAATCTCTGAAGCTTTCAAATCCGCGTTGGGCAGCTCATGCTCCAAAAATGAAGTCTCCGCATATGTATCGCTGAGTTCTTGATCTTTAATGTCACCTGAAATGCCATTTAAAAACGCAATTTGAGCAGAGACAAGCGTCAGCCAGCTGTCGGCGATTTCCGCTTGTCCCTGAAAAAAATCTTTTATATTGTCTGCGCCTTTCCCTTTCAAAGCATCACCCAGATCGGCCACGCCTTGAAAGGCTTGTTTGAGCGCACGCAGCTGCTCTTCAAGGGCTTCGTATTGTTTCTTTCTCTTATCTGCTTCGTCCGTTAACGATTGTGATTCAAACACTTTGCTCATCGGCAAGTCCTTTCTTTCGTTATTTTACGGCGATCGCCTCGTCCTGTTCTTTCAAAGAATCTACGTTGTCTTTAACGTCCGCGATATTCTTATGAACGGCCTGCTTGTATTCGCTGATCATCGATACAAGCTTTGCCTCGCGGGATTGATATTTGGAGGTATAGTCGAGCTTGTTTTTTCCGTTTGAACCGGCGTTCCCGACCGAAACGGCCTCCAAAGCGCTGCTGACGGATTCAAGCTGCTTCATGACAGCTCCGTATTTGAGTTTTATTTCTGCCATTAAAACCAACTCCAGCTTCTTTTGATTGATTGTATTTTTTCTCCGACTGTGTCAAGGGCTTCTTCTCCCAGCGTCAGCAGGTGCTCTGCCTCTCTCGCGATGCTTCTGGCGGCAAGGAGCCCTCCTTTTTCAATTTCAAGCTGTGTCATCTTTAAGCCGATTCGGTAAATATAACCGTCGTATTTGTCTGTAACGATTCTGTATGCTTCTGTATGGGCCTGATCGCGCCGGTCATCAAATTCTTCAGCAAAAGTGCCGGTCCAATGATGATCCAGGTGCGGCCTGAGGATGTCCCTGATTTCAGACACGCCCTCTTCCTGCAGAGATTCTATCTCTCTTTTCGCTTCTTTTAATTTATCAATTTGGTCTTCAACCTCGCCCAGTTTATGGCTGATTGTGCTGTTAATATGGCTTAATGTGCTTGAATGGCTCATCTTTTTCACCTCGTCTTACGCAAAAAGTCGTACAAAAAGCACAGACTTTTCCATACTATATTTCCATATATTATATTTTAAAATAGACAGAAAGCGGCTTAAATAGGTTAAATGGCTTATTTTCAGCAGCCGAGATGTTCATCATTAACGCCAAAAGACTCACATAAACGGCATATCCATTCATTGATCTCCTCTATGTATCCATGATAAATTCCCTAAAAAAAAGGAGACAGTGATGAACCGTCTCCTTTGCCTTGTATCATGATCATCATACTGTCGTTAACTGCAGTCCCAGTTGTACAAAACGTTTGAGAAATCTTTTTTCTTCAAATCTTCCGGTCTGATAAAGAAATTGGCGATTCCCACATCTCCCCACATCGAATCAATGTCATCATCTGAATCAATTTGCAAAAGCAGAATCGTATGGTTTTGATGGGAGTAAGACCGCGGATCTTCCTGGGTGAAGGACGCATAGCCGCCGATTTTATGGCCGAATGCGTTCGCCGTATATTCGTCATACACCTCATCGTCAAAATGCTCGAAATAGTCAAAGGCATCCATCCCGGCATACTGCCTGAATTGAAAATCAGACGGGAGCACCCATTCAGCAGACAGCTCAGGGGTGATCAGCGCTTCGGATTGAATCGGAAAATCGTACTCCTCTTCAACCTGAACGAAAGAAAAATCATCCATGAGCTCCGCTTCTTCTGCTGTCACATGTTCAAAATATTTAACGCAGAAACCCGTTTGCGCGCACCCGTCGTCAAAATTCAAACCGTATACGTCATCACTGACCGATATGTAAAACTGAAGAATGCCGGTGTCCGGAAAATCAGGAAGTCCGGGCATATCCGCAAAATTGATTTGAGCGAGAAGCTTCATCGGCCTGCCGCTTTCATCTTCAGGGTATGGTTCATGTTTCGGAAAATAGGGGTCTCCGGCAATTTTACTGTCATACCGACCCGTTTCAGCTTTTTTGACGTGCAGTTTAATAAAGCGCCGTGCTGACGTTTCCAGCAGACCGCGGGATGATTCCATTTGCTTCGGCAATTTCCATGTGTTTTCCACGATTAATATCTCCTTCGTCTCTAATGATTGTATGATAAAAGGCCGGCGCGGTCCGCCGGCCTTTCAAGTGACAGAATCAGTCTGAGGCACGACGGCTCTTCTTCCGATTGAGATATATTCCACGCCCGCCTGTTCCGCTTCCTCAAGCGAGTGGCAGTTTCTCCCGTCGAAAATAACCGGGGTTTCCATCAGCTCTTTGTACGCATCAAGCGGGAAGTGTTTAATTTGTTCCCAATCTGTCAGAATCAGGACGGCATCCGCTCCCCTGACGGCTTCTTCTATGGACTCCCGATAGGAAACCGCAGCCGGAAGCAGCCCGGAAGCCCGGAATGAAGCAATCGGATCGTACGCTGTCATCCGGGCATCAAGAGCCGCCAGACGATCCGCAATGACAATGGACGGCGCGTCCCGCATATCATCTGTATTTGGCTTAAAAGACAGCCCTAATAACGCGATGGTTTTCCCCGTCACACCGCCGAGCCTGTTCAGCACTTTATCAACCAGCATGGACTGCTGGTTATTGTTGACCTTAATGACGGACTTCAGCAATTCAAAATCATGCTCCACATGTCCCGCGATCTGCACGAGGGCGTTTGTATCCTTCGGAAAGCAGGAACCGCCGTAACCGATGCCGGCTCTTAAGAATTGATTGCCGATCCGTTTATCCAATCCCATTCCGTGTGCGACTGATTCCACATCCGCACCGACTTTTTCACATATATGAGAAATCTCATTAATAAAACTGATTTTTGCGGCTAAAAAAGCGTTTGACGCATATTTGATCATCTCAGCGCTTCTGATGTCCGTATGATATACCGGAATCGCAAGCGGCGCGAAAACCCGGTCAAGCGTTTCCCGCGTCTGCCGGTCTTCAGCCCCGATCACGATGCGGTCGCCGTGAAAGGTATCGTGAATCGCTGAACCTTCACGGAGAAATTCCGGATTCGAGGCGATTGAAATGTTCACGTCCGCTTTCAGCCGTGAATGAATAACTTCGCTGATCCTGTCATTCGTTCCCACGGGAACCGTGCTTTTTGTCACGACAATCGCATCTTTACAAATATGTTCGGCAATCCGTTCGGCGACATTTTCAATATAAGTAAGGTTTGCGTGCCCGTCTTCTTTTTGCGGCGTTCCGACCGCTATAAAAATAACGTCCGCTTCCGCAAGCCCTTTTTCGTAGCTTGTTTCAAATGCCAGCCGATGCCGGCCGATATTTCGTTTCATCATATCTTCAAGGCCCGGTTCAAAGATAGGGGACAATCCCTTTCTCATCTGCTCAACCTTACGTTCGTCAATATCTATGCATGTTACGTCATGGCCGATTTCTGAAAGAGACACTCCTGTCACAAGACCGACGTAGCCTGTTCCGATCACTGTTATTTTCATCGTGTTCCCCCAACCGTTTAGAAATTGCTGCTGGGCAGCTTACCGTTATTATCATATGATCCCGGCGCCGGCTGAATGCCGGAAGCCTGAGGTCATGATAGGAAAAAACGGTGCCGGCCGCTGATAATAGCATAAGCATAAAAGAATCATCTTGCAAAACAGCCGCTTACGCTTCATTTAAACGGGATGGAGACGACGATTAAAAAAGACCCCAGCGCTTACGGCGGGCCACAGGCAGCGGAGGTTCCTTATAAACGGCTTTGTTTTCAGCGAGAAGCGCCGCATTTTCCGTGAACATGTAAATCAGCTCTGTCCCTGCTTCTTTTTTCAGAACGCCGAGCGCCTCCTGATAATAAAAATTTCTCGGTCCGAGATTATGGGCGTCAGATGCGAGAAAGTGGATCAAATTCGCTTCAATCAGCTGCAGCGAAAAGGATTTCGCTTTCCGCCCGAATGCTCCGGCAATGCAGCCGGCCGTTACTTGGGCGGCCGCGCCTTTCTTCACAAGACTGTATAGGACGGAAGGGTTTTCGCGAATTTCTCTGTTCCGCTCCGGATGGGCAATGATGGGGACATATCCGTTCAGCTGCAGTTCATAAAACAGCCTTTCAGCGTAGGCCGGGACATGATCCGCCGGAAATTCCGCCAGCACATACTTCGTATTATGGAGCGGGACAAGCGAGCCGCTTTGAAGACCTGCCAGCAGATCTCCGTCTATTCTGATTTCCTGGCCGGGCAGAACAGTCAGCGGAATGCCTTCCTTGTTCAAACGTTTGTTTAACAGGGTGACCGCTTCGTTGACCGTATGCCGGTCCGTGTCATAGCGGTATTTCACATGATGCGGCGTCGCGATGATCGTATCAATCCCCTGTCTGACCGCTTCTCTCGCCATCTTCAGACTTTCTGTATCATCCGCCGCGCCGTCGTCTATGGAAGGAAGGATGTGACAATGGATATCTATCATATTTCAATCCCTCCTTAAAAAGAATGGACCGCGCCCATTGTGACATTATTGTCCGTAGTAGGCGTAGTCCGAATGTTTCGTTTGTTTCTTCCCGTTCATCACGGCCCCAAGGAGCTTGCACGGGCAGTAATCGAGTGCTTCTTTCGCCTTGGCCGCTTTTTCCTTGTCCGTTTTCCCGCTCGAGATCACCATAATAGCCCCGTCAGTGTAACTGCCTAATATTTTCGTATCGGCTACGGCCAAAACGGGAGGCGTATCCAAAATCACTTTATCATAAACTGCGCCGGCTTCTGACAGAAGATCTTTCATGGCACCCGTCGATAAAAGCTCCGCCGGATTGGGCGGGATCGGCCCGCTCGTTAAAATATCCAGGTTTGCTTCATCAGCCGGCAGGACGGCTTTCTGAAACGGCATCTGTTTTAACAGCAGCGACGTTAATCCGGTTCCGTTGTCCAATTTGAAGGTGAAATGAACCGTCGGTTTGCGCAGATCCGCATCAATTAAAAGCACTTTTTTCCCCTGCTGTGCAAATACGACGGCAAGGTTGGCCGCGGTTGTCGATTTTCCTTCTTCCGGACCGGCGGATGTGATCAAAAGGGACTTCACCTCCGTATCAACGGAAGAAAATTCAATGTTTGTGCGGATCGTGCGATATTGTTCTGAGTTGATGGATTTCGGCTCAGACATCGCAATCACGCTTCGTTTTCCGAGTTTGTCTTTTTTACGCGTCAACATGTCCGCCCCCCGCTTGTTTGGTTTCCGCCATCCTCAAGTTTTTGGCAACGCTGTCTTTAGTGCTGATTGAAGTAACCGTTCCCAGGACCGGGATGCCGAGCAGTGATTCCAGCTGTTCTTCCGACTTGATCGTATTATCCAGATGTTCCAGCAAAAAGGCGAGACCGATTCCGCCCAAAAGTCCGGCGGCAAACGCAATCGCGATGTTCAGCTTACGGTTAGGCTCTGCCGGTGACTGGCTGTCCGCCGCTTCGGCCTTTGAAAGGATGCTGACATTATCCACGTTCATGATGGCGGTGATCTTGTCCTGAAAAACGGCTGCAACCGCATTTGCCATAACGGCCGCCCGCTTAGCATCCGTATCCCTCACGGCAATCGTCACGACTTGTGAATCCTGCTCGCTGGACACCGTGATTTTCGATTCCAGCTCTTTCGAAGTCATGGACAGATTCAGCTGTTTAATCACCTCATCGAGGATGACCGGGCTTTTGATGATGACATTATACGTGTTGATTAATTGGAGGTTGGTTTGAACGTCATTGAATTGGACTTCTTTTTGATTGTTTTTGGATTGACTGACCAAAATTTGAGTTGAGTTTTCATAGACCGGCGTAAGAGCGAAGAAACTGATGAGTCCGCCTGCGGCAGATGCCGCCGCGGTAATAATAAGTATAAACAGCAGACGCTTTCTCAGTATTGCGAATATTTCCTTTATGCTTGTAGATTCTCCCATATAACCTCCATATCACTTTCCGCGTATTCCCATTCCCTCCAATGATCTTTTCCAATTATGATTATACAGCTTTAAACTGTCATTTCTAACCTTTTCAAATGACAAAATTCGACAAAAATAGACAATCACTTCAATTCGTTTTATTTTTGTAAGCGCTTTAAACAATGGTGTTACAGGAAGATTAAAAAATCCCGCGGTCAAGAGCCTGCGGGATTTTATGTTGCATATCCATTTTTAATATAAGAAATCAAATTCTCAAGCATTTCTTTTGTGGTCATCTCAGAGGACTGCTCACCAATGTCGTGCGCATGCATTAAAATCTTCAGAAACTCCTCTTGATCTAACTTCGTTTTCTTCATCATTCGTTTCCTTTCGGCTTCCATTAAATTGAAAACAAGATTATTATATGCTGTCGGGTGCTGTTTTGCAATCTCTAATACATCATTCGACACATCCGGGTTTTTATGTCCTTTTTTAGGAAAAACTTTTTCCGAGCCATGTGTTGCGATATAATAGAGGAATTGGAATCTTTTTATTTTGTGACTCGTTAGGAGCGATAATCATGCTTCAGGATATGATTGCTAAAGAAGATGTGCTCGCAGCGGCTGAACAGCTTAAAGAACTTCTTCCTTACAATGAAGACAATGTTCAGCTGATGAAGAAAGCACTCATTTTATATCGGCAGGATTCCGTCTATCGTATACAGGTTCAAACCCCGACAGAGATTTCCGCATATGTGCAGGATGTTGTGCCTGTAAGGGTCACGCTGAACTTATTTTTCATGGTGAAAAGCGGCTGCGCATGCCCGTCTGAGGCGATCTGCCGCCACGTGCTGGCCGTTTTTCTTTACGTATATGCCCAATTCGAGCGGGTCGGTACCTTTACCGAACATTGGCTGGAAAGAGAAAAGCTTGAGGAAAGCAGGGAGCTTGTCCGCCGGCAGTTTCAGGAAAAAGTGCTGCCGAATGAAGAGTCGCTGTCAAGCTGGCTCGCTTTTTTTGATTCGGAATTCTCGCTGTGGGAGGCGCGGACGCCGGCCGGAAGCCAGACGATGCAGGGCCTTTATTACGGCTATCTGTCAGCGCTCAAAAAGCACGCCCCGAAAAAACCCGAGCTTAAAAGCTTATATCAGATTCATTCGGCGCTTGCCGTCTGGCTTCACATGTTCACTTTGATTGAGTCAGGCAGATTGGATGCCGAAAAAGATTATTACAGCATCAATCCATACGTGGAACAGCTGATGGATACAATTTATTCCTCCATTGACAGACTGAAAACGTACGCCTTGTCTTTTTCACTCGATCCTTTTTTAGACCGGACGCCTCCGGTGCTCCGCAGACTGCTTGTGAAAGAAGAGCTTTTTCAATACGAACGCCTCCGGGTATTCGGTGAAATGTGGAGCGCGCTTTTGAACCGGCCGAAATGGGTCGCGCGTGAACAGGAGATTCTCGCACAGGAAAGCGGGCGCCGTTTTTCACCGGAAGTGCGGTTCGGACGGCTTCATCTGGCCTTTTTACAAAAAGATGATGAATCTGTCTTTGAAGATATGTCCCGCTTCCCTCCTGAAGCGCTGCCGTATACCTTTCAATGGCTCGGTGAACTCACCGCGAAAAAAGACTGGAAACGGCTGAAAACATGGTATGGCCGGATCGAGCCGCTTGCCGTGAACTATACGAAGCTTGATAAGCCGTTTAAAGAAATGCGCGACATTATCGGAGAGCTGTTTGCGCTATTGGCGGATTATGCGCGGCACTCACGGGATGATCAGCTGTTTGAACGGTTTGCTTCCGGCTGCCTTCCCTATACCTTTACCGAATACAGCCAGTACCTGTACGAAAAACGGCGGTACGCGGAGTGGGTGGAGATTCACAGCCTCGTCGGTTTTTCCGTCTGGGAAATCGAAAAGGACATCCTGAAGGAAATTGCCGCCAGTGATCCGGAAGCGCTCATCCCCTCCTATCACCGGGCGGCGGCCTTTTTTATCGATCAAAAAAACCGCAGCGCCTATAAAGAGGCTGCACGCCATCTGAAAAAACTGCGGACGCTTTATAAAAAGGCAAAAAAACAGCAGGTATGGGAGCGGTATATCAGCCGGCTGAGCGCAAGTTACAAGAGGCTGCGCGCCCTTCAAGAAGAATTGCAGAAAGGAAAGTTGATTGATGGCGAGTCTTAAGGAAATTTTCATTCATGTAGAACAAATGGAAGATTGGACATTTACGCTGTCAAGCCATGATGAGAAGGAGCAGCCGCTTACTCTCAGTCAGATGAAGACTCATTTGTTCCAATGGCATGAGTCCACCTTTTACGGAACGTTTCTTGAAGACGTCAGCTTCATCGGCACCCCGGCCGTTCTGCTCAGCCCGTGGATGACCGTCGAGCTGCTCGGAAAAAACTCGTTCAATTCATTCAGCACCGTGCAGCTGACAAAGGAAACGGAACCGTTAATTGAAGCGGCTTCGACGATATACGAATTTATTGCCGACGGCGATTTTCTTCCGGATTATGAGGCTTGGCAAAATGGTGTCCTGCGCTTCAAAGACCGCGAGCTTTTGCTGGAGGGCTTTACGGCAGACTGGTTCTCAGCCGCGGTCCAGGACTACATTCAGTACAATGATGACCTGCTGGAAAAATGGCGGCAGATCGAAACCCGCTCACCGGCCGTTCATACGTTTAAAGGCTCCTTTTTGGATGAAGATGATTTTCTCGAGGGAATCGGCTGGCATGACGATCTGACGCCGTTTACCGTCGGGCTCCGATTAAACGAGCCTGATTTTGACGGTGACGACTGGAAAATCGAAATGTTTTTACGTGAGAAAAAAACCGGCTCCATCACCTTTTTCGACGGACTGAAGGGACTGAAAAAAGCGTGGCAGGCATACGGCGGAAAAATCGCGCGCGAACAGGACCGCTTCCGCAGAACGGTTCCCTGGCTTTCGTTTGATTCAGGAACGACGCTGATTTCTGAAGAAGAGGCTTGGATCTTCTTATCGGAAGCGAGTGAGACGCTTGTCGATATGGGTGTGGAGATTCTTCTCCCATCATGGTGGCAGATTGTCCGGGACAGCAATATGATGCTCAAAGCGAAAGTGTCATCCTCCCCGCGGGGCGAGTCCTTCGTCGGCATGAATGCTCTGCTTGATTTCAACTGGAGATTCGCCACAAACGGAATTGAGCTGACAGAGGATGAATTCAATGAGCTCGTCGCAAACAACAGACGTCTCGTCAACATCCGCGGCCAATGGGTGAAAATTGATCCTCAATTCATTAAACAAATGAAAAAACTGATGGAAAAAGCGGAATCTGAGGGCCTCCACATGTCCGACGTGCTGGCGCGCGAACTGATGGATCACGGGGAAAACGGAGCCGAGGACACAGACATCATTGACTCATCGGCATTTGCCGGGATCAAGATCGAATTATCAAAGCAGCTCAGAAGCCTGATCCGCAAACTGACGGAAGCCCGGGATCTGCCGGAGCATGAAGTCAGCGCCGCGTTTCAGGGCCAGCTCCGCCCTTATCAGATGTACGGCATGAACTGGCTTCTGTTTTTACGGAAAAACGGCTTCGGCGCCTGTCTCGCAGATGACATGGGACTTGGAAAGACGATTCAGATGATCGCTTATTTTCTCCATGTGAAGGAAAGCGGCCGGCAAAAAGCGCCTGCCTTAATCATTGCGCCGACATCTGTGCTCGGCAACTGGCAGCGTGAGCTCCAGACTTTCGCGCCGCAGCTGAAGGCCATGCTTCATTACGGCCCCCGCCGGCCGAAGGGGGAAGCATTTGTCCCGGCCTATCAGGACGCGGATGTTGTTCTTACTTCTTACGGCCTGTCGCACGCCGATCAGGAAGAGCTTTCTTCCGTGACATGGAGCACCATCTGCCTTGATGAAGCGCAAAATATTAAAAACGCGCATACGAAGCAGTCCCGCGCGATCAGAAAGCTGAAAGGCGTCCATCATATCGCGCTGAGCGGAACACCGATGGAAAACCGCCTGACAGAGCTTTGGTCGATTTTTGATTTTATGAACAAAGGCTATCTCGGCAGTCTGACCGGCTTTCATAAACGCTATGTGCTGCCGATTGAAAAAGACCGTGACGAAAAAAGAATCAACCAGCTTCAGCAGTTAATCCGGCCGTTTTTACTGCGCCGGACAAAACGGGATGAAGAAGTAGCGCTTAATCTTCCTGACAAGCTGGAACAAAAAGAGTTTATCCCGCTCTCAGCCGAACAGGCATCCCTTTATGAACAGCTTGTCAAAGATACATTTGAACATATGGCTTCTCTGACCGGGATGCAGCGGAAAGCGCTGATTCTGAGCATGCTCGGCCGCTTGAAGCAAATATGCGATCATCCCGCGCTCTATTTGAAGGAAGAACAGACAGAGCTGTTAAACGGGAGATCCGTCAAACTGGAAAAGCTGCTTGATTTAATGGCGGCGATCCGCGGACAAGGGGAAAGCTGCCTCATTTTCACCCAATACATTCAGATGGGCAACATGATGAAGCGCCTCCTGGAAAAAGCATTCGGAGAACCGGTTCAGTTTTTAAACGGAAGCCTATCCAAGCAGGAACGCGATTCTCTCGTCGAACGGTTCCAGAAGAAAGAATACCCGACGCTGATTTTGTCACTGAAAGCGGGCGGAACCGGCCTTAATCTGACGGCTGCCAATCATGTCATTCACTATGACAGATGGTGGAATCCGGCGGTGGAAAACCAGGCGACCGACCGCGCCTACCGAATCGGCCAGGAACGGTTCGTCCATGTTCACAAACTCATTACGACGGGAACGATTGAAGAAAAAATTGATGCCATGCTCGAAACGAAACAAACGCTGAACGATCAGATTATCCAAAGTGAAAATTGGATTACCGAGCTGTCATCCGCTGAGCTTGAAGAATTATTCACCCTCAGCGCATCAGCGCAATCACATTAAACGCAAAAAGACCGGCTCTCTCAGAAGAGCCGGTCTTTTATGTCGTCCTTACTGTTACGCCGCATTTGCCATGAATGCGTCACGCCAGTCATGAACAGTATCGCCATACCTTTCACAGTAAATTCCTGATCATATGCGCAACGCCGTTTTGATCATTTGTCAATGTAACGGCATCAGCGATCTCTTTAATATCTTCTCTCGCATTCCCCATCGCTATGCCTTTTCCGGCCGCCTGAAGCATTGAATAGTCATTTAAGCTGTCACCGACCGCGGCGGTTTCAGCCATCGGAATGCCAAGCTTTTGCGCCAGCCGTTTGAGCGCCTGCCCTTTAGAGGCGTTTCGAGACGCCAGTTCAAAGTTGTGATCGGCAGAGCTGACAAGGGTGAGATCTTTCTGACCGCTGAATCGGTCCCAGCCCGCTTTCAGCTTCCGCTCATCAAACGAAAATCCGAGAATATTATAAAAATCCAGATGCTCTTCTTTCTCAAAGAGCTCACGGTATGAATGAATGTAAGCAAAGCCGGACTGGCTGTATTGCACTGAAGCCGCCTGTTCCAAAACGGAAAGATCGGTTTCCGGATTGGCGCTTTTCACCCGGTCCATTTCGATATCGAGCAGCTGCCTGCCGGTTTCAGGCGTATAGATGGCTTTGTTTGTAAACACCTCATAGTAATATTGATTCTCTTCAAGCCATGACAAAATGCCGCGGGCTCTTGTTTCTGCAATCGCATCACAGTGGTACAGGCTGCCGTCAGGAGCATGAATGGCGGCTCCGTTTGCGCTGATAATCCATGTTTTTATGCCGAGCGGTTCGAAGATGGAGTGCACGTCAAAATGCGCGCGTCCCGTGGAAACCACGATTTCAATTCCCGCTTGCCGGGCTTCCCTTAAAGCCCGCTCATTTTCATCGCTTACTTGATGACTGCTGTTCAGCAGTGTGCCGTCCAGATCTATGGCAATCAGTTTCACATGTCCTCATCCTCTTCTTCAGATTCAGTTACAAGCAATTCTACGCCGTGCCGGTCGAGCAGATCGCAAAAATCCTGATCAGGCAGCCGATCGGTAATCAGCAGGTCAACCTCGTGCAGGTCTGCATACTGATAAAAACTCGTACGGCCAAGCTTGGAGTGATCGCTCAGCGCAATCACCTGTTCCGCCTGTCGGATCATTTTACGCTTTACCATGCCGTCTTCTTCATGCGGGATCGTCAGGCCGTTTTCCGAGATGCCGACAACGCCGATCAGCACCTTATCGGCGTGATAATCCCCCAGTTTTTCTACGACGGAAGCCCCGTATAAAAACCGATGTTCCTTCTGGAGCTTTCCGCCGAGCAGATGAATATCAATTCCCTCTTTTGCGGAAAGGATATCGGCCTGATTGATCGAATTTGTAATAACAGTGCAGCCGGTGACATTTAAATGCTCCGCGCAGGCCTGCACGGTTGTCGAGGTGTCCAGAATGATCCGGTCTCCTTTATGGATCAGGGATGCGGCCAGCTTGCCGATTTTGTTTTTCTCTTCAGAAACAGTTTTCAGCCGGCCCGAATAGCCAGGAACCTCCTGATTCACCGACGGCAGAATCGCGCCGCCCCGTGTTCTGATAATGGCCCCGCGCTCTTTCAGCTTTACAAGGTCCCTTCTTGCGGTATCTCTTGAAATATGAAGCAGCGAACATATCTGTTCAGCGGTAATCCGCCGATGCTGTTTCAAATATTCCATTATCGCAATCAGTCTTTCTTCTTGATACACGTCCTCATTCCCTTTTTCGTCACTTATCTGTAAGTAATTATAAGTTTTTATCCCAATATATTCAATGTTTTTAAGTATTCATAAGCGAAATCACTTCTTTTTAACCATTTTTCAGCTCCCGCACAAAAAAACCAGTCTTTCGACTGGCGAGTGGGAAGGTGGTATTGCGGGGCCCGCTGAAAGGCGGGAAATCGAGGAAAAAAGCATGCTATTCAGCCAGCGGCTCTTTCCGTTTTTGATCCATAAACCGAACGGTATCAGCCATGACCTCGGTCACATAAACTTTTACGCCGTCTGTCTTTTCATAACTTCTCGTCTGGATTCTGCCGCTTACACCGACCATTGACCCTTTTTGGCAGTACAATGCCGTGTTTTCAGCGTTTTTCCTCCAGATGGTGCAGTTGACGAAGTCGGTTCCGGTTTCACCCGACGCGCTTTTAAAATTGCGGTTTACCGCCAACGTAATATGAGCGACGGGAATGCCCGCTGATGTAAAACGGAGCTCCGGGTCTTTCGTCAGCCGGCCGACAAGCATAACGTGGTTAAACAAGCCGTCTCCTCCTCTCTTTTTCGAGGCTGGCTTCATTGTAGTACAAGGGCTCGTGAAAGCAAAAAGCGGATAAAGCCGTTATTCGTTCAGGCTGCTCTTATGTTTTCGTTTTTCTTTCTGATAAAAAAAACTTTTGTTTTTGACCGCTTATGTAATATGTATTTTTGAGCAGCCGCGAGAAAAGTTTCGTTTTAAGCCAGTCTTTCTCAAACATGCGGACAAACTTTCCGCCGTCCCATGCGAACCAGTAAAAACTCAGCTTTTTATCAGTCAGTGAAAGCTGAATTTTATACTGTTCCATGCGGTCTTTTGTTTCATATAAAAAGACGACATTTCCCCTTCTGTTAAGATGCACCTCACAATCTTCCTTTTTGCATACCAAGTAGGAATGATCGTCTTTTCGCCTTGAACCGTCTTCTATATAGATTTCCTTCAGGCGCAATTGATTCATAAGCATCTCTCCATGACCATATTCTTTTACATTATAATGAAAAAATAGAAATGATTAAATGTTGACCGCCTACAAAAATGATGAAGCATGTCTTACAGCATTTTCCCGGGAAAAATGATATGTGTTATAATAAATGAACGAAAAACATGGACAATAGGGGTGAAAATAAGAGATGAAAACCTTTAAACTGGTTGATCTGAATGTGGAACGTTTAGATAAAGACGATCAGCCGATTGAACAGTTTCCCCTTTTAGACGGATTGATTATTAACAAAGAGGACGGAGAAAATCATTGGTTAATTGAAGCACTGGTCCCGGCCGAACACTTGTCTTTTTTTAACATGCTGATGAAAAGCCAGAAAGAAGCGAAGGTGTTTGTAACGATTACGAAAAAAAGCAACCGCCCCGCCCAGCTGACGGGAAGCATCAAAAATATCGTGGAGCTGGAAAAGAGTATACAAGTTTTAATTTACGGTCAAATGGTGTCAAGAAACCACCCCGGATCAGAAAGCATTCTGGAGTCGCTCGTGAAAGAAGGCTACTCGGGCAGCCGGCTGATTGAAGCGTTTAAACAAAAATTATAATCATATGAAAAAGGCCGGACGTTAATCATCCAGCCTTTTTTTGTGCCCTAGTCATTGTGAGGAGCCCGCTGTTTCAGCAGATCTCTGATTTCAGTCAGCAGTTCTGTCTGCTGATCTGTTTCTTCTGCTTCTTCAGCCTCTTCTTCTGCTTCTTTTTTACGTCTCAGCTTGCCTATTGTGCGGATCACGATAAAAATAGAAAATGAAATAATGAAGAAGTTCACAATCGTTTGAATGAAGCTTCCGTACTTGATATGAGCATCGCCGAATGTCACGGCCAGCCCTGAAAAGTCAAGACCGCCAAGAAGCAGGCCGACCAGCGGCATGATGATGTCTTCAACGAGCGACGTCACGATTTTGCCGAAAGCGCCGCCGATGACGACACCGATAGCCAGATCCATGATATTGCCCCGCATCGCAAAGCTTTTAAATTCTGACCACATTACATTCACCTCTTTCTATACAAAATGGGCTTTTTTATAAGCCCATTTGTTTGTTTTTATTCTCCGAGCGCAAAGGTTAATTCAGCTTCACACACGAGCTCGCCGTCAACTTTGGCAACGCCTTTGCCGCGTCCGATCGTACCGCGCGCGCGGGTAATATCAACCTCAAGCTCCAGCTTGTCACCCGGTTTTACCTGCTTTTTGAAACGGCAGTTATCAATCCCCGCAAAAAATGCGAGTCTGCCCCGGTTTTCTTCTTTAATCAGCATCGCAACCGCTCCGACCTGCGCCAAAGCCTCTACAATTAATACGCCCGGCATAACAGGGTATTCAGGAAAATGGCCGTTGAAAAAATCTTCATTCGCCGTCACATTTTTATATCCCGCCGCCCGTTTTCCTTCTTCGACTTCCGTAATTCTGTCTACCAGAAGAAACGGATAGCGATGGGGAATAATTTCTTTAATTTGCTGAGTATCAAGCATTCTCTTGACATCTCCTTCATCGACAATAGTATGTATAGAAGGCATATGTGGCAACCAATCTGTACATTTGGAAGTATATTATGAATCAATTTCTTTTTCAACCGCGCTGTAAACTGTAACCAGCTGGCAATGAGCCTCGTCCATTAATGTGTTATGATAAATAAAGATTTTTACCCTATGCAAAGAGGTTGGAAGATGATTGCTAAGTTTACTGAAAAACGTACGCTGGTGATGCTGAATGAGTGGTATGACGCCATGGGAAAACGCCAATTCGATCTAGCCCGTTCCCTTCACGAACAAATCAATCAGCATCTCCCCAAATTACAAAAGAATGCAAAGCTCAAACTCAGATATCAGCTGTTTTTCGCACGGTTTCAGCTGCTGTTTGAGAAAAAAGACGGTCTGAATAAGCTGTTCTGCGAGCTGAAGCGGCGCAAAGATGAGATGGATCATGAATTAACTTATTATTTCTATTTTTTCAAAGGATTATTCCATATGGTGAATGGCGCTCCGAACCGTGCTGTCTGCCGCTTTAAAGAAGCTGAACAGTACCTGCCGGCCATTCAGGACCGTTTCGAAGCCGCTGAATTTTATTATAAAACAGCGGGTGCATATTACATGATGAAGTCGCCTGCGCTCTCCATTCAATATGTCAATAAAGCGCTGGAAATCTATCAAGATGAAGCCGGCTACATCAAAAAAACGCTCAGCTGCCGGCTGCTTCTCGCCGTGAATTATATAGACGAGGCACGCTATGACGACGCAGAACAGCTCTTTAATGAATCCATAAAGATAACGGACCGGATCAATGACAATAACCTGCTGTGCCACGCCTATTATAATTTTGGTTTTTTAAAGACAGCCCAGAAAAAAGATAAAGAGGCCCTCCCTTTTTACAAAAAGGTATTGGGCAATCAGCGTTTCGAGAAAGAGTCTCCCGTTTCCTACCTGCATTGTGTATACGAAGCGGTCAGAGCACTTTTTAAAACCGGATCTGACGCCGAAGGACAAACCGTGCTGCAGAAAGGTTTATACATATCTGAAAAAGTGCAGAACAAGATTATGAAATTGAAGCTGACCGCGCTCAACATATTGTACACCGCTCAGGAGGACCCGTACGACCGATTGCAGAAGCTCGTGCTGGAGCTGCAGAAAATTGAAGCGTGGGTGGATTTGGAAGTGCTGCTTCAGGATATTACTGATTACTACAAAAAAAAGGGCGATTTTGAGAAAGCCGCATTTTTTATCATGCGCGGCTGATCAAAACGCCCCTTCTTTTATCTGACTGAGTTGATTAAGCCCAGCATTTGGTCTCCCAATGTAATCGTGCGGCTGTTCAGCTGATAGGAACGCTGAGACACGATTAAGTCGGTCATTTCTTTTGACATATCGACATTTGAACCTTCAAGCGCGCCCTGCTCCATGCCGATTGCCTGCCGGTTTGCGCCGGTAAGCTCTTCAATCGCTGAAGCCCCCGCGCCGTTTACGGAAAACAGATTATCCCCTTCCGCATGAAGCGCCTGAGGATTATTGACATTGACGATGCCGAGATTAAACGTCTGCGAACGGGTTCCCGCCTGGTCTGAAGCAGTCAGCGTTCCGGTTTTGCTGATTTTCAGCTGAGTCAGCGAACTGTCAATTTGTATGGGCTGACCGTTCTCATCGAGAATGGGATTGCCTCCCGCTGTCATCAGCTGAAGCAGCCGGTCATTTCCGCCGGCCGGCTTGAGGGAAAGTGAGCCGTCCCTTGTATACACCCGCCGTCCGTCCGCTTCTGCCTGAAGATATTGATAAGGTGATGTGAACGCGATATCAAGGTCACGGTCGGTTTTTTTGATGCTTCCCTGCCCTGAGTCCAGCTGCGGAGTCATGACCGTTCCGGCGCCGAGACGCAGGCCGGGCGGCGTTTTCCGCATGTTCGGCGAATTTTCCTTTTTGTCATCTATATGGTCATACTGCTGTCTGATCAGCTCGGAAAAGCGGGAGTCCCTCGCTTTATAGCCTGTCGTATCACTGTTTGAAAGGTTGCTGCTGACTGTATCCATCTGCTGCTGAAGCTGATTTAAGGCTGTTGAAGCCGTCAGCATTGATCTGAGCATCATAATTGAATGTCCCCCATTTTGTTACACTTTGCCGATTTCATTTGCGGCTTTATCCATGCTTTTATCGTAAGCCTGAATGACTTTTTGATTGGCTTCAAATGATCTGTATGCTTCCGTCATTTCTGTATACGTGCTCGTCACATCCACGTTCGAAAGCTCCGAGACGCCTTGCTTTAATGAATACGAGACTTGGGGATTCGCCGCCGCGCTCGGCAGTTCAGAGCCGTCGGCCGTGCTGTATAGGTCATTGCCGTCCCGTTTCAGATTGCGCACGTCTTCTTCCATTCTGATGTCAATCTGCCCCGCCGGCCGGCCGTTTGTCGTGACCGTTCCGTTTTCTGATACGGTGAATTTTTCATTGTTGGCTGTAATCGGCTGTCCGTTTGTTGATAACACAAGGTTTCCGTTTATCGTAAGCTGATTGTTTTCATTTAATGAGAAAGTGCTGCTTTTTGAATAGCGGACGCCGCCTGCGGTCTGCACGGGATAAAACAGCTCGGCGTTTTCATTCGTTTCGGCATTCTTGGGAACCTGATTCTCCATCAGTGCGATATCCGTCGGCTGATCGGTCGTTTTCAGGCTTCCCTGCGTAAACAACGGTTTCAGCTCCTGCATGTATACGCCTGTGTTGACGGAACCGATTTTCGTTTTTTTGTCGCCTTCTATTCGGCTCAGAAGCATCTCGGGAAAGGCGCGGATTGAACCTTGATCCTCTTTGTACCCTGATGTATTCGCGTTTGCGATGTTATTTGACAGCATTTCCGTTCTTCTCTGCTGTGTAATCATTGCGGACGTTGCGGTATATAATCCTTTTAACAAGTCTTCCACCTCTGAAATAGCATTATTTCCAGTTGCCTCACCGGAACATTTGTTCTATAATGAAAATCAGCATTTTTTCTTATTATCGGATTTACATTCCCGTTCGTGAAGGGTTTGACAGAAAAAAACCCCATTCTTTTTCAGAATGGGGTTTTATCATCAGCTCAGTTTGCGTTTTGGAAGCTTGTCCATGTTATCCAGCATGACGCCGGTTCCGACCGCAACACAATCCATCGGGTTCTCAGCGACAAGAACAGGCACCCTCAGCTCTTCGGCAAGAAGCTGGTCAAGCCCGTTTAACAGCGCTCCCCCGCCGGTAATGATAACGCCGCGGTCGATGATGTCAGCGGACAATTCAGGCGGTGTTCTTTCAAGAACCTGCTTGGCGGCCTGCACAATGACGGCAACTGATTCACGAAGGGCTTCTTCTACTTCTTTGCTGTTTACTGTAATCGTTCTCGGCAGACCGGAAACCATGTCACGGCCGCGGATGGTGATTTCTTCATGACGTGCGTCTGGGAAAACCGTTGCGACCTTCACCTTAATATCTTCAGCGGTACGTTCACCGATCAGCAGCTTATACTCGCGTTTGATATAATTTAAGATTTCCATGTCAAACTTGTCCCCAGCCATCTTAATAGAAGAGGAGGTGACAATATCGCCCATAGAAATAACTGCGATATCTGTCGTACCGCCTCCGATGTCAACAACCATGTTACCGCTCGGCTGGAAGATTTCCATACCCGCGCCGATAGCGGCAACTTTTGGTTCCTCTTCAAGGTACACATGCTTTCCGCCGCTTTTTTCAGCTGCTTCTTTAATCGCTTTTTGCTCAACGGATGTAATATTCGTCGGGCAGCAGATCAGCATGCGCGGTTTTGAGAAAAGTCCTTTTACATTCAGCTTATTAATGAAATGTTTCAGCATGGCTTCTGTTACTTCGAAGTCTGCGATTACGCCGTCTTTCAGCGGACGGATCGCAACAATATTCCCAGGTGTACGTCCAACCATTCGTCTGGCTTCTTCACCGACAGCCAGCACTTTGCCGCTGTTTTTATCAAGTGCCACAACGGAAGGCTCATTCAGAACAATTCCTTTTCCTTTTACATGGATCAGTACATTTGCAGTACCGAGGTCAATTCCAATATCCCTTGCAAACATCTATTTATATCCTCCTTGATATCTGTTTCACAGTAAAATATCCACATTGTGCCCTAATTATATATATTATCATAATTTATCAAAAAAAAGCTGCTGAACGATATAAGTTCTTGACAAAATTTTGCGGATATTCGCGAAACCGCCCGGGAGGAGAAAAAAGGGCCCGGCAGACGTCAGGCGCTACGGCTGCTGAACGGGCTCCCCTTCAAGAATTTCATCCTTCTTGTACTTTAATTTCGTCGCCTCTCCCCCTCTTAAATGTCTGATGGATTTATGATAATCGAGTATTTCTTTTACTTCATTCGCCAAGTCAGGATTGATTTCAGGCAGGCGCTCTGTCAGATCTTTGTGTACGGTACTTTTGGAAACACCAAACTCTTTCGCAATGACACGAACGGTTTTTTTCGTCTCCACGATATACTTACCAATCTTGATTGTTCGCTCTTTGATGTAATCGTGCACACCACTCGACCTCCCCAGTTGGATGTGAGAAGTGTGAAATGAGATCCGTATTCTGTAACAGATTCACTGATGATGCAGCTTCTTCGTTGTCCGATTATATAAGAAGGTTTTAGAAATATGCCCACGATCCCTCACCTCAAACACTCTCTTTGATAGGTTTGTAACAGTGTATTAGCAATGAATTGGGAATATGCTAAAAACTCAATAAGGACAAGGGGCGGGTCATAATTTTCTGCTTTTTGATCGGGGGGTTTACATCCGCGCGATCCTGCTGTAGAATGAAACAGCGCAATTAGTTACTTAGGTAAGTTTTTTGAAAAGGAGAACGGAAATGATCCACGTCAACAGACGCCTCATTCATCAAATCAATCAATGCGCCCGCCTGATTACGAAGAAAGCCAATGAACGGCTGGAACCATTCGGCCTGTACTCCTCTCAATGGTCAATCCTATATTGCTTAAAAACGATCGGACCGATGACCCAAAAAGAAATCTGGTCCTATCTGAACGTTGAGGCGCCGACCGTTACCAGAACGATCAAACGCCTTGAAGAAAACGGCTGGATTCAGCGGGAACAGGGAGAAGACAAGCGGGAAAAGCTCGTCGTCCTGACGAAGGAAGCTGAATTGAAATACGACAGCATCAATCAAGAGATGCTGAAGTTCGAGGAAGACATGCTTGCGGATTTCCAAGATGGAGATAAGGAAGCTTTTTCTGAGTTTCTGAATGTGTTTTTAACGAAATAATAAAAAGGGAAGTGCTGTACTTTTGAGTAAATCTGACTCGATCTGGACCAAAGATTTTATTATGGTCGTACTCGTGAATTTATTTGTCTTTGTGTTCTTTTATACATTTTTGGCCGTGCTGCCTATCTATATGATTCAGGAGCTTGGCGGCAGTGAATCGCAAGGAGGGCTTTTGATCAGCCTGTTCCTGTTATCTGCTATTATCACCCGTCCTTTTTCAGGGGCGATTATTGAACGGTTCGGCAAGAAAAGAATGACGATTGTATCCTTGGCGCTGTTCGCCCTGTCTTCTTATCTGTATTTGCCGATACACAATTTCTATCTGCTGCTCGGACTGCGTTTTTTCCAAGGCATCTGGTTCAGCATTTTAACGACGGTTACGGGCGCAATTGCCGCTGACATTATTCCCGCCAAGCGGCGCGGCGAGGGGCTCGGTTATTTCGCGATGTCTATGAACCTTGCCATGGCGATCGGTCCGTTTCTCGGGCTGAGCCTTGTGAAGGTCATTTCGTTCCCGGTTTTCTTTACGATTTTTGCCGTATTTGTTTCTTTAGGCTTGCTGATTGCTTTTATGATTCGTGTGCCGGATCAAAACAACAGCGGAACGACTGTCTTCCGTTTTTCTTTCTCCGACATGTTTGAAAAAGGCGCGCTTAAAATCGCGATTGTCGGGTTGTCCATTTCTTTCTGTTATTCAAGTGTGACTTCATATTTATCCGTTTATGCAAAGACGATCCACCTGTTGGATGTCAGCGGCTATTTCTTCGTCTGTTTCGCCGTGACGATGATGGCCGCCCGTCCTTTCACAGGAAAGCTGTTTGACAGAGTGGGGCCGGGAATCGTCATCTATCCGTCGATTATCGTGTTCTCCGCGGGGCTTTGCATGCTGGCGATGACAAACAGCGCCCTCATGCTTCTCTTGTCCGGTGCCGTAATCGGTCTCGGATACGGCTCTATCGTACCGTGTATGCAGACGCTGGCGATTCAGAACTCGCCCGGACACCGTTCAGGCTTTGCGACGGCTACCTTCTTCACTTTCTTTGACAGCGGGATTGCCGGCGGGTCTTATGTATTCGGCCTCTTCGTCGCTTCGGCCGGATTCCATTCGATTTATCTGGCCGCGGGGCTGTTCGTCCTGATTGCTTTACTCCTGTATGGCTGGAGCCAGAAAAAAAGAACGCCGCTTGAAGCGGACGGAAACGTTTCAATCGCAGACTGATATGACAAAAAGCCGGGGGCAGCCCCGGCTTTTTTTATTCGGCCGCTCTTTCCCGCGCGATTCGTCCCGCCGCTTTTACATAAGGAGGATGAATATACATAAGCGCCGTATAACCGAGACATGACAAAATGACACCCGCAAACCAGGAGATATCATAGATGCCGGCGAACGCCGGGACGTACATCCCGATTAAAGAAATAAACGCGCCGAGAAAAGTCGCGGCAAAGGCCCGGTAATTATAGCCTTTGTAATAAGTATACTGTCCGGTTTCCGAATAAAGGTCTTCAACTGAGAGCTGCCTTTTTCTGATGATAAAATAATCAGCCATCATCACCCCGGCCACCGGTCCGAGCATCCCGCCGATGAGCCCGAGAAACGCATAAACATTCGTGGCGCTCTCCATCAGCTTCCACGGTATTGTGAACAGGGCCAAAACGGCGGTCAAATACCCTCCCCTCCTGAATGTAATATACTTCGGCAGGACATTCGCCAAGTCATAGGCCGGTGACACGATGTTTGCCGCCACGTTAACCGAGACGGCGGCGATGCAAAGTGTGATGACCGAAAGAGCGATAACAAAAGGATTATCAAACCGGGCCAAAATCTCCACCACATCCCAAATCGGTTCTCCGAATGCTACCTGTGATCCGGATGTCACTGTAATGCTCGCAAACGCAAACAGCGCAAACGTTCCCGGCAGGCCGTAAAACTGGCCGCGAATCTGTTCTTTTTGCGACGCGGCGAACCGGGTGAAGTCAGGAATATTCAGAATCAATGTCGCCCATATCCCGATAATGCCCGTCACTCCGGCGGCAAACGGCCAAAACGTTTCAGAAAAGGTATGGAACTTTCCCGGCTGTGAGTAAATCGGTCCGAGCCCGCCGGCAATATCTATCGCCCACCAGACCATGCCGCCGAAGACGAGATAAACAAGCGGGCCCGCCCACACTTCAAATTTTTTGATTGATTCCATGCCGTGCCGCAGCACAAGCAGATGAATGCCCCAAAAGAAAATGAACGACAGAAAGCCCGGCAGATGAAGCCCGAATATATTCCAATCTCCTCCGAGACTCCCCCAGCCCGGCCATATGTTCAAAAGCAGAATGTGTAAAGCCGTGCTTCCGGCAAATGTTTGAATTCCGAGCCACATGATGGCTGTAAACGCCCTGAGAAGCGCCGGAATGTTAGCTCCGTATATTCCGTAAGAAGCCCTGATAATGACCGGAAAAGGCAGGCCGTATTTCGTTCCGGCATGGCCGTTCAAGGCCAAAGCGGCGAACAAAATGAGTGACGCCGTCACGATAATGGCAAGCACCTGCCACGGAGAAAGGCCGATCGCAATGAGCCCGCCCACAGTCGCATAGGTCGGGATATTATGAATACAGCCCATCCAAATGGATGCAAAATTCACCGCTTTCCATGTCCGTTCGCCGTCTTCTAAAGGCAGTAAATCTTTGTTGCTTAGCCGATCACTCGTTGTTTTTTTCATTTTCTCCCTCCCACATGTACGTTTTCCTTACATCACATGTGAAAAAATATAACTGAAAATTCCGTAAATAACATTGGTCGCTGTCGACAATAATCGTTTTAATTTTTGAGCACATTACACAAAAAAAGAGACGGGGAGAGCCCGTCTCTTTTTTTTGCGCCTGTTAAGAGGCTTTTTTGAGGAGAACCGAAAACCGGAACGCCATCAAAAGGCTTACGGCGCCGACAACGATAAGAATCGTGCCGAGCATATGAAAATGGCCGGAGGTAATTTCTTTTCCGAAAAGAATGCCCAAAATGACAGAAGACAAAATCGAACCGAGATACCGGCAGGTCTGAAACAGGCCGGACGTTGTTCCGACCATGTCGGCGGGGCTCGTTTTCAGCATGGCCGCCTGAAACGTGACATTTCCGAAGCCGTAGCCGACACCCAGCACGGATAGGATCAGCCCTTTTCCTATCATAGGCGCCTGAAGAAAGAAAAACGTTAACAGCACCGCCCCGATCGCGGTCAGACAGGTTCCGGCAACAATCGGCTGAAGAAGCCCTTTCTTATCTATCCATTTTCCGGTCAGGGGCGACACCAGAATACTCATGCCCGACATAAACAGCATAATCAATCCGCTTGTCTGAACGGACAAATGCATTTCATCCTGAAAATAGCTCGGAAGCCCGAAAAAGATGCAGTAAAAGAATATATTCAGCAAAATAAATTGAATATACACCGACGATAGTTTCCGGTGCGTTTTAAACAGCCTGACATCTATAAACGGCTTCTCTGTTTTCAGCTCGCGCCAGATAAACAGCCCGACAAACAAAAGCCCGAATACGCCTTCTGTATAGTGAGGCTTCGTACTGAAGGACAATAAAAACGACAGAAGAAGGATAATCGCTCCGGCAAACAGGAGTATCCCGATCGTATCAAGCTGGCGAAGCACGCCTTTCAAGCCGCCGATCTCGCGTTTTTCATCTTTCGGAAACATATACATTCCGAGAAAAAAGCTGAGAATGATAAACGGCAGATTGACGAAAAAGATTGCCGGCCACCCTCCCCAAACGATCAGAAAACCGCCGAGAGTCGGACCGAGCGCCGTCATGGCTGATGCAAAGATTGACAGGACGGCCAGCGCCGAAGCCTGCTTCTCCTGTATATTTGAACGGATCAATCCGACGCCGGACGGATATATCGCGCTGCTTCCGATCGATTGAAAAAGCCGCATGATCAGCAAAGTCATAAAAGTCGGCGCAAACGGCGCGCCGACCGCCGAGACGGCAACAAGCAGAAGCCCGATCAAAAACAGCTTCTTCCTGCCGAGCATATCACCGAGCTTCCCGGTAACAGGCTGCGCCACCGCGCTGGCAAGATAAAAGGACGATATCAGCCAGGACACCGTTGTAAACGACAGGTGAAATTCATGCTGAATACTGTGAAGCGCAAGAGAAATCATCGACGAGTTCAATGGGTTCAGCATCGTCCCCGAAGCCACGGCCGTCAAAAACAGGACGCGGCTTTTTTTGGAGATTGTCATTTTGTCTGTGCGATAAATTCTTCCGTCGTCCGGCTTCTGCCGATTTTCGGGAAGATAAACTTGAGTGTCGCTTCGTGCTGTTCATCGCTGAATGTCGCCATCGCGTCAGTTACGAAAACTTGCTGATACCCGAGCTGAAAAGCTTCTCGCGCCGTGCTTTCCACACCGATGTTTGTCGCAATCCCGCATAACACAATTGTGTCGATTCCCCGTCTTCTGAGCTGAAGGTCCAGGTCCGTGCCGAAAAACGCGCCCCACTGCCGTTTTGTTACCGTATAATCGTTTTCTTTCACTCCGATTTCAGGCACAAATTCAGCCCAATCCGCCGGCGGAGCCGAATGGCCCGCCGCCTCTTCATCCGTCAGCGGCTTCAGCGCATCCGCTCCGTCATGAAAATCCACGTTTACAAAGCTGATAAATCCGCCTTTTTCCCGGAACACATCAATTAATTTTTTCGCGTTCGGCACAACGGTACCGCTTTTATCCATCGGCACAATGCCTTTTTGTAAATCAATAAGGACCAAAGCCGTTTTTTCAAATTGCAGATTTAATGATGTTGTCATAATGATTCCTCCTGATGCAGTTAGTGTTTCTCACCCCGTTTATTTTACTCTTTCCCGGACAGGATTTCTTCCGCCATGCTCCGGCACTCTTTTTATGGATATAAAGTCGCACGGCACCCATTTGAAAAAGCAGCATTATGAACGCAAAAAACCATGTCAGATAACCTTACACGACAATGTTTTATCGTTCTTTTTTCTCTATAATAATGAATTAATCACAATTACATTCTGAATGAGACGGAGGAATACAACATGCAGATGGGCGATACAGTATTTATGTTCTTTTGCGCTTTACTCGTGTGGCTGATGACCCCCGGGCTGGCTTTGTTTTACGGCGGAATGGTAAAAAGCAAAAACGTGCTCAGCACGGCGATGCATAGTTTTTCTTCTCTCGCCATCGTATCCGTCGTTTGGGTTTTGTACGGATATTCACTTGCTTTTGCCCCCGGGAATACATGGCTTGGCGGGATTGAATGGGCGGGGCTGAAGGGGGTCGGCTTTGAACCCGGAAGTTATAGTGATACGATCCCGCATTCCTTGTTCATGATGTTCCAAATGACGTTTGCCGTACTGACGACGGCCATTATTTCCGGAGCATTTGCTGAACGCATGAGATTCAGTGCTTTTCTTGTATTTTCCTTTTTGTGGGCTTCCCTCGTATATACCCCCGTTGCGCACTGGGTATGGGGCGGCGGCTGGATCGGCCAGATGGGCGCTCTTGACTTCGCAGGCGGAAACGTCGTCCACATTTCTTCCGGAGTCGCCGGGCTCGTGCTGGCGATTGTGCTCGGGAAACGCAAGGACGGCACGGCGGCTTCCCCTCACAACTTAATTTACACGTTCTTGGGCGGAGCGCTCATTTGGTTCGGATGGTTCGGCTTCAATGTCGGCAGTGCCCTCACGCTTGACAGTATCGCGATGTTTGCCTTCATTAACACAAACACCGCGGCTGCGGCCGGAATTATCGGCTGGATTTTAATCGAATGGATGCTGAACAAAAAACCGACCATGCTGGGTGCTGTATCAGGCGCTATTGCCGGGCTTGTCGCCATTACGCCGGCTGCCGGGTTCGTTACGCCATTCTCTTCCATCGTAATCGGTTTCATCGGCGGGCTTGTCTGCTTCTGGGGCGTGTATTGGCTCAAAAAGACTTTCGGTTATGATGATGCGCTTGACGCTTTCGGCCTGCATGGGATCGGCGGGACATGGGGCGGCATTGCGACCGGTTTATTCGCCACCACTTCCGTCAATGACGGCGGGGCAAACGGGCTGTTTTACGGCGATCCGGGACTGCTCTGGAAGCAGATTGCGGCCATTGCGGCAACCTATGTATTTGTATTTATTGTCACTTTCGTTATCATTAAAATTGTAGGTCTGTTCATTCCCCTTCGCGCCAGTGAAGAAGAAGAGTCACTTGGGCTTGATTTAACGATGCACGGGGAAAAAGCATATCAGGACTTATAAAGTGAGGAGTGGCTTAGATGAGCGGTCAAATGTTCAAGGTAGAAATCGTTACGCGTCCGGCTAAGTTTGAAACATTGAAACAGGAACTCGGTAAAATCGGAGTCACATCGCTGACCTTCTCCAACGTACACGGCTGCGGCCTTCAAAAAGCCCACACCGAACTGTACCGCGGAGTCAAAATTGAAAGCAATGTGTATGAACGGCTGAAAGTGGAAATCGTTGTCAGCAAGGTTCCCGTTGATCAAGTCGTGGAAACGGCGAAAAAAGTGCTGAAAACGGGAGAGCCCGGAGACGGCAAAATATTCGTCTATGAAATCGGAAACACGATTAATATCCGCACCGGAGAAGAAGGACCAGAAGCTTTATAAACAGACAGAACGCCCGGAGACAGAAATGTCCCGGGCGTTTTTTTCAGGCTTCATTAAAAAGAAGAAGCCTTTTTTTCATGCGGGACAGGCCGCTTATGCCGTACGGGTTGTTTTTTCGCATATGTACTGATATTGACCAGTATGCCGCATAAAAACAGCGTCATAATCAATGAAGAACCGCCGTAGCTGATAAACGGAAGCGGTACACCCGTAACCGGGAGGAGTCCGCTCATCGCTCCCAAATTCAATACAACCTGAAACATTAATTGAAACGTAATTCCGATGGCAAGAAGCTTCCCGAACGGGTCATCAGCCCGCACGGCCGTTTTTACGCCGAGAAGCATTAACGCAAAATATAATCCCAAAACGATCAGAACACCGAATATCCCCAGCTCTTCGCTGATCACGGCCATAATGAAATCGGTATGCGCCTCAGGCAGATAGTTCATTTTTTCAACACTGTTTCCAAGCCCTCTTCCGAAAAACCCGCCTCCGGAAATAGCAAAATAGGATTGAATCAGCTGATAGCCGTCCCCGTTCGCATCACCAAACGGATTGGTAAAGGAAACGAGGCGCTTCACACGATAGGAAGCGGAAAATGCGAGATAAACAACCCCGGACACCGCCGTCGCGCCGAGCACGAACAGATGGCGCTTTTTCAAGCCGGCACATAATAAAATCGACCCGCATGCCGCCAGGATTAAGGAAGCCGTCCCTAAATCAGGCTCCGCCAATGTCAGCAGAAAAGCGGTCCCCAAAATCACTAAAGGCGGCAGAACCCCTTTCACAAATTGATGAATGTACGGCTGCTTTTTCGTGTAAATCGAAGCGAAATACAAAATCATGGCGATCTTCGCCAATTCAGACGGCTGTACGACAAGCGGGCCCGCTCCCAGCCACCTGCGGGAAAAATTCCGCTCCAGCCCGATTCCCGGTATCAATACGAGCAGCAGCAATACCAGCGAACCGACCACAAACAGCGGTACAAGCCGCGCATACCGCTTATACGGCAGACAGGCGGCAAATAGAAATAAGCATAATCCGATCAGTAAAGAGGTACTTTGTTTATGGAAGAAATAGGATGGATCTCCGTACCGCTGAGACCCCATCACATCACTGGCGCTGTACACCATTAACAAGCCGAATCCGCAAAGCAGCATAATGACAAACACAAGCGGCAGATCGGCGTTTTTCAAACGTTTCAGCAACGGACAAAACTCCTTCGGCTATTCTTTTCCCGCATACTTGACGCACAGTAATACAGTCACGTTTCATTCTGTTTACTTTTTTATGATTATTTTTAATACCAATTGTGTCTCATAGAAAAAAGCATTACACTGTTCATATAAAATAAAGATAAAAGGTGATATTTGTGAATTACGAACTATTTAAAGCGATCAATGGTTTGTCGCACCATAGCGCCATTCTCGACTCTATCATGGTATTTATAACGGAATACGCCATTTACGCCTACGCCCTTTTCCTGCTTGCCATGTGGCTGTTCGGAAGCACAAAAGGCAGACAAAACGCCCTGTACGCGGGCTTCACGGGTGTTGCGGCGCTTATCATCAACTACCTCATCACGAAAGTCTATGTCGAGCCGCGCCCCTTTGTCGAGCATACGGTTCATACGCTGATCCCTCATGCCGCGGATGCTTCATTTCCGAGTGACCATACGACAGGCGCTTTGGCGATTTCAATTGCGATTCTGTTCCGCAACAAAAAACTCGGCTGGCCGCTTGTGATTTTCGGCCTTTTGACCGGCTTCTCAAGAATTTGGGTCGGCCACCATTATCCGATCGATGTGCTCGGAAGCATTATCGTTTCCCTCATTGTCGGATTCCTGCTGTTCAGATTTTCAAATGTGCTTCGTCCGATTGTCGATCTGATCGTGCGAATCTATGAAAGTATCGTTCATAAAAGCAAATCGACAAACCATAATATATAAAAAAAAGCCGGCGTCTGTCACAGACTGCCGGTTTTTGTATGTTTGGCTGTATGCTTTTTCCTTTGTAAAGCACAGAATGCGGCAATGCCGAGACTGTCAATCAGCACATCGCGGAGGCATCCGTTTCTGCCGAAAAAGAGCTGGACGATTTCTGTCAGGAAAGCGGCGGCCAATGCATACAGCACCGCCCTCTTCATGCGCCTGCGCTCCCTGAAAAACAAATAGGCGAGCACAAAAAATGAAAACGCGTGCCCAAGCTTTTGAATCGCCGCTTCCGGTATGGCGAGCTCCGCCATATCGAACACAAAGAAACCGGACACATCCGGATGGGGCGTGAAACGGAAGGACACCGTCTGCGACACAATCATATCGTGAAAGCTTTCAGTCAAAGCAGAAACGAAAACAAAGACGAGCCACCCGGCCGCCAGACATTTATTCATTCAGCATCTCCTCGTTTTCTACTAGTATAAAGGCACATGCGGCAATATGAAAAGCGCCTATCAGAGCTGATAGGCGCTTTGGGATCAAGATTACTTGCCCGAATCTTTCATTGAGCCGTCATCTTTACCATCTGTCTTGTCTTTTGTGCCGTCCTCTTTGTCACCTGGTTTTTCTTCGGTTTCTTTTTTAGGCGTCACATCTTTTTTCTCGGAAGACTGCTGAATTGCCCCTTCCGTTTCTTCTGTCACAGCGTTTTTCTCTTCAGCCGCCGCTTTTTCAATAGATGTTACCGGCTTGTCCATAAAATTGAGCGGGTTCATCGCTACGCCGTCCTTGCGGATTTCAAAGTGCACGTGATTTCCGCTTTCTTCACTGTAAAGGTTTTTTCCGGATTTACCGATGACCTGGTTCTGCTTTACTTTGTCGCCCTGATCCACGCTGACTTCAGATAAAGACTGATAGACAGTAGACAGGCCGTCTGAGTGTTCAATTTCAACCACATATCCCAGCACCGGGTCTTTAGCAGCTTTAACAACCGTACCGCTCAGAGAAGCAGAAACATCAAATGATTTTCCGTCTTTCTCAGCTAAGTCAATTCCTTTACTGAGGCTGTACGTGTTATTATAGTTAACAAGTGCTGCTTCTTTCTCTTTTTTTGCGGCATCAGTTTCATAAAACTTTTTCACAACAGAAACATTTTCAGAATGAGCAGCCGGCATTGCGACGTTTTCCATTGACTTGCCTACTTCGATGGCATCGTCTTTGCCGCTGTCATACGCGGAGTTTCCGCCGTTGTTCGTCAGATTGTCCTTCACATCATTCGAAACGGATTGATACCAAAGGACAGCTGTTAAAATGACGGCCGCACTGACTAAGTAGATTGCAGGGAATATCCAGCGTTTGCGAAAAAACCGCTGAAGTTTTTTGACTTGAGAAGTTTTCTTTTCTTCCTCTCTCATTTGTTCATCACCTCAGCAACATTCTGAACACTTTTCTGAAAATATATACACATCCATAAAAAACTTTTTTGGAAATAGTATGTGCAGATTGCACTTATTTATGTAATGAAATGTGAAGGGAGATCCCGGAATATGAATTTGACCCTGCGCAAAGCCGTATTGGAGGATTTAGATGCGGTGGTGGCCATTTACAACTCGACGATTGCCTCACGAATGGTAACGGCTGATACGGAAGAAGTGACGCCCGCAGACCGGATGGATTGGTTTTTGCGGCACACGGACCGGCGCCCGCTGATGGTCGCGGAAGATGAAACCGGCAAAGTGGCGGCCTGGATCAGCTTTGAAACGTTTTACGGCCGTCCGGCCTATGACAAAACGGCGGAGATCAGCATCTATCTGCATCAGGATTGCCGCGGCAAAGGAGCAGGAAGCTTTCTGCTGAAAGAAGCCCTGGCACTCGCTCCGGCAATCGGCATCCGCAGCCTGATGGCTTTTATCTTCGGACATAATGTGCCGAGCATTAAGCTGTTTGAAAAATTCGGTTTTACCGAATGGGGCGTATTCCCGGGTATCGCCGAAATGGACGGAAAACGATATGACTTGAACATTTTAGGGAGAGAACTGTCATGATCACCATCGATAAAGACAAAGACGAAAACCAGCCGCTCAATAAAAAAACCCGTTCCCTTGCCGACATCGCCAAATGGGGAAAGATCACCGCCGTGTTTCTGATCATCACGGGCTCTCTTTCCGCTCTGTCAGCGATTGTGACGCTGCTTGGAGCCATTCCGGGGGTTCTGCTCATCATTTCCGGCGTTATGCTGATGCGCTCGGCAAAAGCGGCTGCCGCCCTTCAGGAAGGACTAGAAGAAAACGCGGAAGAAAATATGCTTGCACATTACGCCTCATTTATCAAAATGCAGTTTTTTTATGCGGCATCCAGTGTGGTATTGGGCATTCTCGCTTTTATTTTAGTCGTCATCTTCGCTGTCATCGGAATTATCGCTTATCACAGCACTGATACGTATGACACGCCTGATTCATATTACTATGAGAACGACCCGGTGTTTGAATGACAAAAAGAGCTGATCGCGCGTCAGCTCTTTTTTAATAAAGCATTTCTTTTTTCCGGTCTTCTTCCGTTAAAAATTCAATAAAGCTCTTCATCGCAGACGGCTCCTCGGCAATCAGCCGGGTATAGGCGCTTTTCCGTTCCTCGGACAGAATATCGCTTTTTCTGATTCTGTTCAGCATATAAAGGCGGATCGTTTTTTGCACCTGTTTCCGCTGATAGCCGGCTTCCTTAAACAACGCAAGACCCAAGGCCGCAAGGAGTGCAAAAATGCCGGCCGACACGAGAGCTCCTCTCCCGGAAGGGGCCTGAATCAAAAGCGATGCCAGATGAAACAGACTAAAAGCGGCGAGCGGGAAAGCAAGAAAACGGTAAATGATGCTTTTTTTCATCAGCGGCGCAATGGCGATTTGTATTTTCTGAATTTCTTTTTTTATGAATCCCGGCAATTGTTCCGCATGCTCCAGCTTCATGCCCTCTCCCCTTTGCTGTCATTTTTGTCTTCTTTTTCATATATGCATATTTTAACGCACCCGGAACTTCCTTTGAAAGAAAACTGCATTCAACTTTGATTCCGGCTCTTTATTCTTTCAAAATGTCAATGTTATAATTTGAAATGGGAATCAGATTGCTGCACTTGTCGGAATACTAATGGGCACAGTCTTGATAAATATGATATAGCGGGGTTGCAAAGTGAGCATTTCATTTATTTTATTCGGATTTTTTTTCGTTTTAAATATACTTTTGGCCGTCATCATGATTTTCAAAGAAAGACGCGATGCCAGCGCTTCATGGGCTTGGCTCTTGGTTCTTTTTTTTATTCCCATTTTAGGGTTTATTTTATACCTGTTATTCGGCCATAACCTGAGACGCAAGCATCTGTTTCAATGGGAAGACCGTAAAAAAATCGGGATTGAAAAGCTGCTGAAGTCTCAGCTGAAAGATCTGAAGTCGAGGCAATTCCAATTTAACAACAGAGCGACTGTGGATAATAAAGACCTCATCTATATGCTTGTCATGAACAACCACGCAGTCTTTACAGAGGATAATTCGGTGGAGATTCTGACGGACGGGCGCGATAAGTTCAAACGCTTAATGAAGGACATTTCCAACGCAAAAGATCACATTCACCTTCAATACTATATTTATAAAGGTGATGAACTGGGAAAAAAATTGCGCGATGCCTTAGTGAAAAAAGCACGCGAAGGCGTAAAAGTCAGAGTGTTATATGATGAACTCGGTTCAAGATCACTCAGAAAAAAATTCTTCAAACCGCTGCGGGACGCCGGCGGCCATGTGGAAGTCTTTTTTCCTTCCAGGCTTCGTCCGATTAATTTGCGGCTCAATTATCGGAATCACCGCAAGCTCGTCATCATTGACGGCGAAACCGGCTATGTCGGCGGCTTTAACGTCGGAGATGAGTATCTCGGCCTGAATCCGAAATTCGGCTACTGGCGCGATACGCACCTCAGGCTTCAAGGCACGGCGGTACACGCCATTCAGACACGGTTTATCCTCGATTGGAACCAAGCCTCCCATCATCATACGCTCACATACGTTCCGAATCATTTTCCGGAATGCGAGCCGAAGGGCAATGTCGGGATGCAGATTGTCACGAGCGGACCGGATTCAGAATGGGAACAAATTAAAAACGGCTATATCAAGATGATCTCAACGGCCAAACGGTCGATCCTGATTCAGACGCCTTACTTTATTCCTGACTCAAGTCTTTTAGATGCCCTCAGGATCGCCTGTCTGTCAGGCATCGACGTCAAAATCATGATTCCGAACAAGCCGGATCACGCTTTCGTTTACTGGGCGACTTTATCTTACATCGGCGACCTTTTGAAAGCCGGAGCCTCAGTCTACATTTATGATAATGGCTTTATTCATGCAAAAACGATTGTCGTCGATGATGAGACGGCTTCAGTCGGTACGGCGAATATCGACGTCAGAAGCTTCAGACTTAATTTTGAAGTCAACGCCTTTATTTATGACGTCACCATCGCGAAAAAACTCATTTCCTCATTTAAAGAAGATCTGCTCGTCTCCAGAAAATATACGTATGAAGAATATCAGGAGCGTTCGCTGCGGATCCGCATTAAAGAATCGATTTCAAGACTTCTTTCGCCGATTTTGTAATTCCCGGGGTGTTTCTCGGGAATTTTCTGATATAAAAACGGACACGGCACGAAAAAACACATTTTATATTCAAAAGAATGACCGAATAGTGTATAAATGAAAAGTGAGTATTTTTTTGTAAAGGAGTGCCATAGTTTGAAACCTGAATCAGTGAATCGTTCGCTTATTTCTATTTCGAAATGGGGAAAAGCGACAGGTATTTTATTTATTATCATGGGTGCGTTTGCGGCGCTGTCGGGCGCGTTTTTCTTTTTAATCGGAGCCATTCCCGGCGTTCTGCAGATCATTGCCGGCATTTTTCTGATGCGCTCGGCAAATGAAGCGGGACAGATGGCGGAGCAGTTCAATGAACTGACAGAGGAACATATGCTGGAGAATTATGCAAAGTTCGTGAAAATGCAGGGGATCTACCTGATTGTGACGGTCGGCTTGTCCGTTCTCGGTATCGTTCTCTTCATTGTCCTCATGACGCTCGGCATCATGGACGGCGTGTTTAATAATATTGATGCCAATACATATTAAAAAGGAAAATCCCGGCGCATCCGCCCGGGATTTTTTCTTATTCCGCTTCTTCGACAACGGGAAAGTTTTTCTGCTTTGGATTTGCCAATACGGCGATGGCATAATAGCGCAGCTGAGACGCTGTCTGCAGATATTCTTTCAGACATTCCGGCTTCAGCCACACGTGTCGCCGTCACATCAAAAAAGCTTTTCCTCAGAGTTTCAGCTGAAATCACTCAATTGTTCGCCTGTTCCTGATCAGGTTTAGAAGCAAGAATTGTGATTCTGCAAAATAAGGATAAAAGCCATGGTGGAACAAGACCGCTTATCATACATTTTTTTGGGTCTTTGTAATTAAATTACAATTGTTCTTAATATTCACTCATGTATTCATGCTATTATATTGAAAGGAACGATCAAAAGCGTTGGCGTTCGTTAAATATTTACGAGTGCTGCCTCATGTCAAAGTCAGAAAAAATAGTATAGGAGGTAACATATGTTTAAGTTTAAAAAGAAATTCTTAGTTGGATTAACGGCAGCTTTCATGAGTATCAGCATGTTTTCGGCAACCGCTTCTGCAGCTGGCACAGATTACTGGCAAAATTGGACTGATGGGGGCGGAACAGTAAACGCAGTCAATGGATCTGGCGGGAATTACAGTGTTAATTGGTCTAATACCGGAAATTTCGTTGTTGGTAAAGGCTGGACTACAGGCTCGCCATTTAGAACAATAAACTATAATGCCGGAGTCTGGGCGCCGAATGGGAATGGATATTTGACTTTATATGGCTGGACGAGAGCACCTCTCATCGAATATTATGTGGTGGATTCATGGGGTACTTACAGACCTACCGGAACGTATAAAGGTACCGTAAAAAGTGATGGAGGTACATATGACATATATACAACGACACGTTATAACGCACCTTCCATTGATGGCGATAACACTACTTTTACGCAGTACTGGAGTGTTCGCCAGTCGAAGAGACCAACCGGAAGCAACGCTGCAATCACTTTCAGCAATCATGTTAACGCCTGGAAGAGCCATGGAATGAATCTGGGCAGTAATTGGGCTTATCAAGTCTTAGCGACAGAAGGATATAAAAGCAGCGGAAGTTCTAATGTAACAGTGTGGTAACAGCTCATCTTTAATTAGGGGCAGCTAACGGGCTGCTGATCGTTCCTTGAGACATTTTATAATGATTATTAAGAGGCGAACGGTTTTGGCATTGCTGGAAGCAGGATATCATTTTTTGTTTAACTTGCTCACAGCTGACACCTTCACATAAGCCTTAAGCAAAATAAAAATATCCCGGTAACCGCCTCCTTTAGTTTCGGAGGATTTTTTCATTAAACAGATCGCAATCCCGCATCCAGGCTTGTCTGAATATAGAGCCAATACCGTGATTTCCTCATTACCCATTGTAACCATCCTTGTTACACCGATAGCGGGATGAACCATCTCTTTTTAACAAAAGAGATGATTCATTACATCATAAAGGGACTTGCTCGCAAGTTCATTCTCCATTGCCCGCTGTACGCTTCCGAACGTCTCATCGAGCGCGCGCTGAATATTTTTGCCGACCGGACAGTCGGGGTTCGGATTGTCGTGAACCGCAAAAAGCTCTTCCTTATTCTGCACCGCCTTGTAAACCTCTAAGAGGGTGATCTCCGCCGGATCTTTTTTCAGGCTGGCTCCCGGAACACCCGCCCGGGATGTCAGAATACCCGCTTTTTTCAGCTGGCTGATCGTTCTCCGCACGACGACGGGATTGGTGTTTACGCTGCCCGCAATCATGTCCGATGACGCCCGTTCATCCGTTGAGATCAGCGATAGAATGTGAATGGCCACAGCAAGACGGCTGTTAATCATGTTTTTCACCACCGTTGTAACCACAATAGTTACATTTCATTTGTTTGTCAACTACTAATATACACTAAAACGGGCGGCAGGATGAAATCAAGTTGGCAATAGAGGTGTAAACAGGCCGGCGGGAAACCGGCCTGAGAGGGATTAAAATAAGAAATAACGCTGTCCGAGCGGAACATAGCTGACGGGCTGGCATGCCAGCTCTTCTCCGTCGGCGAACACCTGATAGGTTTTCGGATCGACTTGTATATTCGGCATCGCGTCATTCAGCTTCATGTCGAGCTTACTCAGCTTACGGATATTCCGTACGGGAGAAATCATTTTTTCAAGGCCGAGCTTTTCCGGCACACCGTTTGCGATACCGGCCTGGGACATAAATGTAATAGAGGTATTTCGGTTTGCTTTACCGTATGATGCGTACATCTGCCGCATAAACACGGGCTCAGGCGTCGGAATGGAAGCATTCGGATCTCCCATTTGGGCGCGGGCGATCATGCCGCCTTTGAGCACAAGTTCAGGTTTGACGCCGAAGAAAACCGGGTCCCATAGTACGAGGTCGGCGAGCTTTCCTTTTTCAACGGAACCGACTTCATGGCTCAGGCCGTGAGTGACGGCCGGGTTGATCGTGTATTTGGCGATATAGCGTTTGGCGCGCACATTGTCATTGCCGTTTTCTCCTGATAGAGCGCCGCGCTGCTTTTTCATTTTATCGGCCACCTGCCATGTCCGGATAATCACTTCTCCCACCCTGCCCATCGCCTGCGAGTCAGATGACGTCATGCTGATCGCGCCGATATCGTGCAGAATATCCTCCGCCGCAATGGTGGCCGCTCTGATGCGTGAATGACTGAATGCCACGTCTTCAGGCACTTTTGAATCTAAATGATGGCAGACCATCATCATATCAAGATGCTCGTCCATCGTGTTGACGGTATATGGAATCGTCGGCGTCGTAGAGGACGGCAGAATATTGGCGTAAGATGCGAGTTTCATAATATCCGGTGCGTGGCCTCCGCCGGCTCCCTCTATGTGATATGTATGGATAACCCGATCGCCGATCGCATCAAGCGTATTTTCTAAAAAGCCCGCTTCATTTATCGTGTCTGTGTGAATCGCCACCTGAATGTCCGCCTCATCCGCCGCTTCCATACAAGCTTTAATGGCGCTTGGCGTTGATCCCCAATCTTCATGCAGCTTCAGGCCGATCGCGCCTGCTTCCACCTGCTCGATCAGCGGCGCTTTATCGGATGCATTCCCTTTTCCTAAGAAACCGACGTTGATCGGAAACTCCTCGGCCGCTTCCAGCATTCTCGACATGTACCATGCACCGGATGTACAAGTCGTCGCTTTACTTCCCGTCGCAGGACCCGTTCCGCCGCCGAGAAGCGTGGTCACGCCTGAAGAAAGCGCGACTTCCATCTGCTGCGGGCAGATAAAGTGGATATGCGTATCCACCCCGCCGGCCGTTACGATTTTCCCTTCGCCGGAAATGACTTCTGTTCCGGCACCGATAATCATGTGCGGGTCCACCCCATCCATAATATCAGGGTTGCCGCTTTTTCCGACGCCGACAATCCGGCCGTCCTTCACCCCGATATCCGCCTTGACGATTCCGGTATAATCCAGGATAACGGCGTTTGTAATGATCAGATCAAGCGCTCCGTCTTTCCCGGTGATACGCCCGTTCTGCCCCATGCCGTCCCGGATTGTTTTCCCTCCGCCGAAAATCATTTCTTCACCGTAATTCGTGAAATCTTTTTCGACTTCAATCCATAAATCCGTATCTCCGAGTCTGACTTTGTCTCCCGTTGTCGGTCCGAACAGTTCTGCGTATTGCTCACGTGACATTTTCATCGGATCGCCTCCTCCATCCATCCGGCTTTTTTAAGATTTGACAGCGTCTTCTCTTTTCCCCGCTCATCCATATAAGTATCGGCCATGCCGTTGAGACCTCTGACCGTTTTTCGCCCTCCGATTTCCACAAGCGTGACGGTTTTCTCTTCTCCCGGTTCAAAACGGACAGATGTGCCTGACGGGATATCAAGGCGCATGCCGATTGCTTTGTCCCGATTGAAGGAAAGGGCGCCGTTGGCCTCGGCAAAATGAAAATGCGATCCTACCTGCACTGACCGTGTTCCGTTATTGGTGACTGACACCTCCAGCGTCTTCCGGCCTTCGTTAATGGTGATGGTCCCCTTTGCGACTTGAATCGCTCCCGGCTTCATGACTTCACCTCCGCTTTGATCGGCTGATGAACGGTGACAAGCTTAACCCCGTCCGGGAACGTCGCTTCCACCTGAATGCTGTCCAGCATTTCCGGAACGCCTTCCATAACGTCTTTTTCCGTCAATACATTGCGGCCGGATTCCATCAGCTCAGCAACGCTTTTTCCGTCTCTCGCGCCTTCCATCAGATAACAGGTCAAATATGCGGCGGCTTCAGGGTAATTCAGCAGAACGCCGCGCGCCTTCCGCTGCTTAGCGAGCTCTCCCGCCGTAAAAATAAGCAATTTTTCTTGTTCAACCGGTGTCAGTTTCATCTGTATTCCCCCTTAGTGATAGTCAAACACAATCCGCATGGTCATACCGAAACGATGCAGGCGGCCGTCACCCCCTTCACCTCATGAAATGTTAAGTGATAAAAGTTATTCGACGGTGAACGGCCCGATTCCTTTTGCAGAAATTACCGATTTCTCATTTTTTTCTTCAACAAACGTTTAATCAAATGTGAAGAAAGGTTACATTCTATGTGAATATTATAAAGAAATCGTCGATAAATTTATAGAATATTTAAAAATTTAGTGAATATTAACCAAATGAACTGGAATTTTTGTCATTTCTCATAACAAAAAGCCCAAAATATTTTGGGCTTTTGCTGTGTTTCACTATCAAATTAATCATCACTGAGTTTATCTTTCGTTTTGCCGACACCCTTTTGCAGGCTGCCTTTCGCTTTGTCTTTTTTACCTTCCGCTTTTAAGTCGGACTTGTTTGCCATGTCACCTGCTTTGTCCTTTGCTTCCCCTTTCATTTTGTTCATGCCGCCTTTTACTTTGTCTTTTAAACCGTTATCTTCACTCATGATCTCTTCAGCTCCTTTTTTATTCTGTGTACTTGTTTTCTTCCCTTTCAGCCCGAACACAAACATGTAAACTCTCAATTATTGATTTCACAGCGTTCCCCGTAGCGGAGCACTTTGTAAACGGCCAATCCGTCTGACAGCTTATTATCCCCGTATTGCACCGGCAGAAGAGCAAAGAAAACATAATAAGTTGAAAAATAGACAAATTGGTAAAAAAATAAGTTTGGCTCAAGGACATCTTTTATGATCAGCAGATTTATTAAAAAGATAGAAGCGAGATTAAACAGACAGCCTCCGGAATAGACGAGCGCGCTCGTCAGACGGTTATCTATCCGCAATTCGCCGAACTTGCAGAAAGAATCTATGAAGTAGATACGCCGAACCTGAATCGGCCCTACTTTTAAAAGACGTTTCCCCATTCCGATATCCAATGATGCCTTGCCTCCGAACAGCATGGCCATAAAGCTGTGTCCCGCCACATGGATGACAGACACCATCGGCAGAATGATGAGAAATGATACAAAAAACTTTATCATATCATTGAATCCGAACAACAAATCCCTCCTTCCCCTCGTGCTTTTTTCTCTCTTTTGCGATTTTTCCGTTTTTTCCTATGGTCAAACGTTATGATGTGCATAAAAAAATAACCATCTGCTGAGCAGATGGTTAAGAAAATTATATATCGTATAAACACTGTTCTTTTTGAATGTTTTCTCTCATGCGAATCGCTTTTTCATAAAAATACGCCGCTTCTTTATATTGCTCATGTGCGCTTGTGTAAACGGCGGCCTCCAAGGCGAAATCTTCAATATACACATACAGCGATTTTTCATTCATATAGTCAAACACTTCATGGATTAAATCCATATTGAGTGACTCCAAATAAAGCGCTTGTAAAAACTTATACTTCTCTAAACTGAATCGGTCGCCCCGTTCTTTCGCGATCATGACCCCTCTTTCATAATAGGTAAGGGCCGCTTGGTCATCATGCAGCCTGAAAAGGGTGTGCGTTAAGCTGAACAGCGCCTTCGGAAGCTGTTCAAGCTGATGCTCTTCAAAAACGGGAACCGCTTTTCTAAAGTACCGGGCCGCTTCATCCAGATCGCGCTTTTCAGAATAACAATTCCCCAGATTGTAAAGCGAAGACCCGATCAGGCGGGGCTGTCCTTCAAGCAAAGAAAGGCGGAGGGCTTCGTCTAAATGCTCAAGCGCTTTGTCGTAGTTTTTGCAGTCGATGTAGTTTCCTGAGATGACGAAATGGCATTGAATTCTCCGCACTCTGTAGAAATCGTGTTTCATATACGTATCCAGCGCCTGAATCCCGTGATTCATGGAAAAATGAGTCTGCTTCATGACATAAAACACTTCAGACATCTTGAAATGGAATTCCGCCCTCTCTATATCATCCTCGACAAATGAAAGGAGTTTTTCCGCTTTCCGGTAAAAAGAAATAGCCGCAACATAGTTATTGTGATCGAATTCATACATCCCTCTGAACAAATGGAAATAATACTCAGACAGTCCCGATATGCTGTCCGTGCTTTCGATCGTCTTTTGCAGCTCGCTGTACTGAATCTGTGATTGTTCGGTGCATTCCGGCTTGACGTAATCAAGCATAATATGATGGCGGTAGCTGATCAGCTGATAATATAACAGCAGCAGCTGGTCTTCCTCCATACGTTGTATATCCTCATCAATTTCCTCTTTCAGCTTTATGGCATCAGCCGCTTGAAACGCTAAAATGTGCTTGTACCATTTGTTGATCTTAACTCCAACTTGAGATGACGGAATCTCGTATGCGGTCATGCCCCTTTCACAACCTTTTCTAATTTCTATTGGTTATATTTTAACATATTGTATGGCTTTGGAATTGCATAACTTGATTGTCCTGCATCAAAATTCCTATCATATATTTCGGCTGTCATCGGTATTTTTTGAACAGACCGCTCTCATATTGTGAATAAAAAAGCCTGCCCTTGTCCGGGCAAGCTTTTCTTCATCCGCCTATATAAGACATTTCCACTTTCTTTTTCCCATCCGTTTTAGAAAGCGCGCGGTCAATTGAATACTGATCCGTGCGATTTCTCCAGACAGAGGCGATGGATTCCGTCAATTCGTCATCGGTCAGACCGCCGCGCACGAGTTTCCGAACATCATAGCCGCTTGACGCAAACAGGCACGTAAACAGCTCGCCTCTCGCCGACAGGCGCGCTCTGTTGCAGGAGGCGCAGAATGCATCCGAGACGGAGGAAATCACGCCGATTTCGCCGGAACCGTCAAGATAGCCGAACCTGGAAGCGACCTCTCCTTTATAATTCGCTTCTATCGGCTCCGTCGGCATGTGCTGGTTGATCAAATCAATAATCTCGGCCTTCGTGATCACGTCTTTTTTATTCCATTGATTCGTATTGCCGACATCCATAAATTCAATAAACCGGAGAATATGACCCTTTTCTTTAAAATAGCGGGCCATCGGCAGGATATCTTTTTCATTGACGCCCTTTTGAACAACCATATTGATTTTCACACCGAGTCCGGCCGCTTTTGCCGCCTCAATGCCCTCAAGCACCTTGTTCACCGAAACCCCGCGGCCGTTAATGGCCTTAAACCGCTCATCCTCTAAAGAATCGAGGCTGACTGTCACGCGATGCAGCCCCGCCTGCTTCAGTTTTTCCGCATACACGGGAAGCAGAGAGCCGTTTGTCGTCATCGCGATATCTTTAAGTCCGGGGATGCGCGCAAGTTTTTTGATCAATTCAGGCATATCTTTTCTCATGAGCGGCTCTCCGCCCGTCAGCCTGATTTTTTCAACGCCGAAGCGGCCGACAAACAGCTTCGCAAGCCGCTCAAGCTCCTCGAAGGAGAGCAATTCCGTCTTTTGTAAAAATGGATAATCCGGTCCGAATAATTCGGCTGGCATACAGTACGTGCATCTGAAGTTGCAGCGGTCGGTTACAGAGATACGAAGATCCCTGAGCGGCCTTTCCCTTTTGTCTGTCACCCGGCGCGTTTCTGTATTCATAAGCCCAAGACCCCTTTCTATTGTTCAACCCGTTCAGGATGTGTGTATATGTTAAATGATCCGTTTCTGACAAAACCTATCGCGGTTATGTTCAGCTCTTCCGCCATTTGCAGCGCGAGCTCCGTCGGCGCCGATTTTGAAATGACAATCGACACGCCGATTTTTGCGGCTTTTAATAAAACCTCTGAGGAAATCCGGCCGCTGAAGACGATCAGCTTGTCACGGACCGGTATTCCGTTTTTCAAACAGCAGCCGTACAGCTTATCCAGCGCGTTGTGGCGCCCGATATCCGTCCTCATAAAGAGCAGCTTTTCCGTATCGCACAGCGCCGCATTATGGACGCCGCCCGTTTCCCGGAAGGTGCCGCTTCCGCTTTGCATCTCCTTCATCAGGCGAAGGCACGTCTCAGGAGTTATGGTGATACGGCTGACGGCGGTTTTGGCCGTTTTCGCATCCTGCTGAAAGTAAAAATGGCGGCCTTTCCCGCAGCATGAACCGATGACCCTCTTCGTATAGTCTTTTTGCTCAAGCACCCCGGGATTCGTCAGTTCAACATATGCAAACCCGAGACTTTCATCTATAGTAAAGCTTTTGATTTCTTTTTCAAAACGAATGACGCCTTCTGATGCAAGAAATCCGATGACGAGTTCCTCTAAATGGTCAGGCGTGCAGACGAGTGTAACAAATTCCTGTCCGTTCACCATGACGGTCAGCGGATACTCTGAAACCATCCGATCCGCCGTCTTTGTTAATACCCCTTTTTCATAGCGGTATATGTCCCTTACCGCTGTTGTTCTTTTATCCACTGTTTTCCCCTCCGCAGTATCCTTCTCTTTTATTCTTCCACAATCCCTGTATTTTGTCGAATTTGCGGTTTAAAAAAAGAGCCCTCTTAGGACTCTATGTTTCATTGCGATGATGTCTGCTCAGAATGGTGAATAATATAACTGCGGCGATAATGGCCAATATACTGACGAATATGAAGGCGGCAAGCTTCAGAAAAATTCCGATCAGAACAAAAACGACTGCCGCCAGCACTAATATAATGCCTGCTCCTTTTAACAACAGCGTTCATCTCCTTTTATCCGTATCATTCCCACGGTTCCGTTTTCTAAACAAAAAAGACGCCGCGCGGGCGTCCTTTTTTAACCTATTCTTTTGCTAAATCCTTTGCAGCGTCTTCCCAAGCCTGTTTGAACTCGTCCGCGCTGTCAGCTGAGACATATGTGCCGCCTCCCGCTTCCGCCGCTTTTTCAAGGCTTTCGCTTCCTTTCATGCCGAAGTTGAAGCCGATGATATTGACGATCGTGTTGACGTTCGCTTTACGGAGCTTTTGAATTTCGGCCTGAGGATTACCGCCGCATGTTTCTTCACCGTCTGTGATCAGATATACGACGTTTTTCCCCGTGGCGCCGGCCCGCTCAAATTCTTCACGCGTATCAGAAAGCGCTTTCGCTATCGGTGTCCAGCCGGTCGGTTTAATCTTGCTGAGTGATTGCTCAAATGGAGTCACGGCGTACGGCTGAAGGCCGTATAACGTTTCTGTCGCATTACATGATACGGCTTTGCCTGAGTTTTTATTATTGCCCTTATGCCCGAATACCCGAAGCATCAGATTCGTGTCTTCAGGAAGAACTTCCGCAAAAGAAGTGACAGACTCTTTCGCGACATCTATTTTACGCTCTCCCCCTGTTTTTTGTATCATGCTTCCGCTTGCGTCAAACAGCACGGCAACGTTTGTTTCTTCGTGCTTTTTCTCAGCTGCAAAAACAGGTGATCCGAGTGAAAGCGTCAAAAGTCCGACAATCCCCGCAGTGAACATTTTTTTCATTTCCTTCATTCCTCTCCGTTTGTTTTTGGCCGATGGGCCCCCGGCTCTTCTCTATGCTAGATGACGAGTATGCAAAAAGATATAGGGCGGGATTCCTTTTGTATAAGCGGCTGTATGCCGTTAAAAATGAACAGAATTATGCGCATCATCCTAAAAAGATTGGATAAATGATGACAGATTTAATGCCTTTTTCGCCCTTTTTGTAATATAAGTCCGGAATCTGATTCTTTTTACAGTTTTCTCTTCACCTTTTCTTGAAATTTTTGTTAAATAAAAATAAAAAAAAGGGCCGATAAACGGCACCTTTTCTTATTCCGCTAATGAACTCGCTGCCATTGTAAAGATGCGGTTCATATCCTTTTGGCTGTGAGCTTCGTAATATTTTCCTCCGCCCGCTTTGGCAATCTCGTGAAGCTGGCCGTTGAAGCCTTCCTTAAAGTCAAAGCCGATCACGTTGACTTTAATATGCTGTTTGCGAAGTTCTTTCGCTGTCTTAACAGGATCTCCTCCGCATGTCTCCTCGCCGTCCGTCAACAGGAAAACGGATTTACTGCCAAGTTTGTGCAAACCGGTAAAGGAAGCCTTCGCATCCTCTAATGCTTTTGCAATCGGTGTCCAGCCCGTAGGCCCGATTCCGTTAAGAGAGTTAAGGAAGCTCTGTCTGTCAAACCTTTGGAATCCGTACACACCGCGAATGGATTCACAAGATTGAACCTTTCCGGAGTTTTTATTATTGCCTTCCGAACCGAAAACCGTCATTCTGACCTGTGATTTAGATTTAATTTGATCCGCAAAACGGACAATTTCTTCTTTTGCCATGTTGTATTTAGAAACACCGTCAATCCGTTTTGCCATACTGCCGCTCGCATCAAGTAAAATGGCTGTATTGTTTTTAAATGAAAGAGTCTTCTCGTTTGCATTCTCGGCAGCAAAAGCAGGAGATGCAGCAGTCAGCATCAATCCGAGCATGAGTATGAGTGAAAATGTTTTTTTCATTGCTTTTTCCCCTTTTCAATAGATTTACGTTCAACGCCGAACAATATTTATCGTAAATGAGATGAATAGGGAAATAAATAGGACGGCGTTCCTCATTATTTTTGCGTATATTCACATAGAAGCGGCATTTTTATCAGTGATTTACACCCGGCGCTCAGCCTTCAATCGACATTTGTCAGCCTTTAGGCTTTCGTTATATGAGTCTGTTGGTTGCTTTACCGTTTATGGAATAGTTTTCAAAAAAATAGACGCTCATGAAAGCGTCTATTTTTTCGCCATATATTTGTTTAAAAATGAATCTGCTTCGGAAATGTCCACTCCCTGATAATAATGCTTGACGATGTCCGCCACTGATTTTCCCTGCTCCGCCATGTAATTGGCCCCGTACTGGCTCATCCCGACGCCGTGGCCGAATCCTTTTGTCGTAATGGTGATGCTGCCGCCGTTCCGTTTCCATTCAAAGTCGGCAGAACGGAGTCCGAGTTTTTCCCGGATGTCTCTTCCCTTCAGCTTTTTGCCGTTGATAACGGCCGTCGCCACTTGATGGCCCGGCGTTCTGGCTGTAATCTGTCCCACCGTGTTTTGTCCCGAGAGCTGTACGCCGAGCTTTTGCTGAAACTCCGGCACACTGAAGGTCTGGGTGGCGAGATATTTCGGCGATTGCTTATCCCACGGACTTTTCACGCTCTTTAAATAAGGAATGGCGCTTGTCCAATAGGCTTCCGCATTTTCCGTATACCCGTTGCTCGTAGAGAAGAAAGATGCCTCAATCGGCTTGTTATCGTACGTTAAAATCTTTCCTTGCGTGCCGGCCACCGCGTTTGTGATTTTCTTGAGGTTGTGTGCGTACTTAGAACCCCATTCTTTTTTCAGCTGGCTTTTGCTTTGATAGACTTGGAACATTTGCGTATCATCCACCAGTGATCCTTTCGGCGCCTGAACGGCTGAGTCAGCGACCATCAGTCTGACGATGAATGTCCGGGCGGCGAGCGCCTGGGCTTTTAAGGCCTCCGGTTTAAAGTTTGCGGGCATTTCGGAAGCCACGACACCGACCACGTACTCTTCAAGCGGAATGTTCTCTACAGAATGATTGGATGTCCGATAAACCGGAATGGATACAGGTGATTCTTTCAATGTTTCTGCTCCTTTTGTTTCTCGTGTGGTGTGTGCTGTTTTGTGTCCGGGCTCTCTATTTACGGCTGCTCCTTTTTCTGCCTGAAACGGAAGGACGAGAATGGTGGGGACAAGAAGAATAAGTATACACAGCCCGGATAGTAGAAATACAATCGGTTTCATATATCAGCTGCCTCCTGCTTGGGATTCGACTCTACTTCATCTTATGGGCAGGGACAAGCTAATATGACTTCCTTTTGGACAGAATCTTTATTCCATTTTTCACGCGAAAAACGTATTCTTTTTTGGAAATCAGAGCATAATAATGATGATAAACCATAAAAAAACAGTATGCCAGATTGACATACTGTTTTTACAGCCATTATGCGTTTAGGTCAGTTACGACTTCTTTGCTTTCTTGTTCAGCGGCCGTTTCATCAACGACACGCTCGATGTCAGCGCCGAGAGCCGCAAGTTTTTGATGGAAATTCACATAACCGCGATCCAAGTGCTTCAGTTCCGTGACACGTGTATGACCTTCAGCCACTAATCCCGCAAGAATCAGCGCCGCGCCCGCACGCAGGTCCGTAGCGGCAACTTCTGCGCCTTGCAGCTGTACAGGACCATTAATGATCACAGAACGTCCTTCAATTTTAATGTCGCCATTCATCCGGCGGAATTCTTCAGCATGCATAAAACGGTTTTCAAACACAGTTTCAGTAATCATGCTTGTTCCGCTCGCACGGAGAAGCAGCGCCATCATTTGCGACTGCATATCAGTCGGGAATCCTGGGTGAGGCATCGTTTTAATGTCGATCGGCTTCAGCTGGGCAGGACCGATGACACGAAGGCCTTCTCCTTCATCCGTAATTTTGACTCCCATTTCTTCCATCTTCGCAATTAAAGACGTAAGATGCTCAGGAACCGCACCTTTGACTAATACATTTCCTTCCGTGATCGCCGCAGCCACCATGAAAGTACCCGCTTCAATACGGTCAGGAATGATGTTGTGTCTTACGCCGTGAAGCTTTTCGACACCTTCAATTTTAATGGTGCCTGTGCCGGCTCCGCGGATTTTTCCGCCCATCGCATTGATATAGTTCGCTAAGTCAACGATTTCAGGCTCTTTTGCCACGTTTTCAAGCGTTGTTGTTCCTTCAGCTAAAGCAGCTGCCATAATCAAGTTTTCTGTCGCACCCACACTTGGGAAATCTAAATAGATTTTTGCGCCCTGCAGACGGCCTTCCACTTCTGCTTCAATAAAGCCGTTGCCTACTTTGATTTTTGCACCCATTGCTTCAAAGCCTTTTAAATGCTGATCAATCGGTCTTGAGCCGATTGCGCAGCCGCCCGGAAGCGCTACTCTTGAATGACCCGTACGGGCTAACAGAGGGCCCATAACAAGCACTGACGCGCGCATTTTGCGCACATATTCAAAAGGTGCTTCTGTTTCTAAAGCGTAAGAAGCGTTTACGGTAACTTCATTATTCTCAAAATGCACATCTGCTCCTAAATGACGCAACACTTCATTAATTGTATATACATCGGAGAGCGTAGGTACATCACATATTACGCTTTTTTCTTCACTTGCTAATAAAGATGCAGCGATAACTGGTAAAACGGCATTTTTTGCTCCTTCAACTTTCACTGTGCCGTTTAACTTCTGACCGCCGCGGACGATGATTTTTTCCAAGGTATTCCCCTCCGCGTCCCTATATTCTCTATATTAATATTCAGTCGTCACGATTGGTGTGCCAACCGTAACGGTATGTTTTTCGCCCATTCCCGCACTTCTAAGCGCAACTTGCACATTCATCTTATGTTTCGATGTCATGATGTAATCTGTCCACTTATATGTAAATGCAGAAACAGAAACGAAATGAGGCTCAACTACATGTTCAACTGGACTTGCTTCAAATTCTTTCATGAGCTGTTCTGCTTTTTTTTGCAAAACAATACTCATATTATCATTTAAATGACCCTTTAGACAAGTAAAAATAAATACTTTATTTTGAAATATGTCATGTGCCTGCCGTTCAAACTGTTCATATGTATCATTCCAGTTTTTCGGTTGCTCCGGGCTCATTTGCTCATATAATAAATACGAAGTTGGGTTCTGGTTTTTGAGGGTAGTGACGAGCTGCAGTTTAAAAGTTGTGTGATTTTTTTTGTCAGAATACGTGCCGACGGCCTTTACGATTTTATCTTCCCGCGCGGATTCCCAATGATATTGCGGATACTGCGTCTTCAGTTCTTTTACCTTGTCATCAAATTCACTCAGTGACAGGTTCAGATTTTTTTTCGCATGAAGCGTCCATTCATCTACAGTGACCTGCTGCCGCTCCATTCCTTCGGCAATCTGGGCAAGCGGAGACAGCTCACTTGCATGAATGGAATGAAATACCGCTATTAAGGCGCTTAAAAAAACAAAAAACAAGATGATGCGGCCTGCTCTTTTTTTCTTCATATCGATCTCTCCCCCTTACTCCCATTTTTGCCGGAGCCGGGGAAAGCAATACATGGAAAACTTCGTCAAAACTCGCCAAGCGGGTGAAGAAAAATTGGTTTCTCACCCAGCGATTCCCTTCATTTTAACAGACGAAACATCTTAAAATAAGTATGGAAGCTGTTTCGAATAGGTAAGATAATCTAAAAAGAAGTCAGCGACTGCCGTACCGATCGCAATGGTAAGAAGAATGATCAGCAGCCTCGCCTGCACTATTTTTCCTTTTCGGATCAGCGGATCAAAGTTGACGGCCTGAAGCGCCCACCATGTCACCGCAATGCATACCAGGTGAACCAGGATGCTGATTGCGGCCTGCTGCCCCAATACATTCACAAATTCCATCTCCTTTCATTTTTTCCGCCCCTCATATCCTCTCTTATTATATAAGAAGAAGAGAGAAAGATGATCATTTTTACATCAGAATTTTTATCCAAAATTAGGGGCAATCCCCGCTTAAATGTCCGTTCTCCGGCATGATATACTTTTTTGGAAAGGAGATGGGAATATGAATCATTCCTTTTTTCATCCGGAAAAGCAGTATGGAGAAACTCTTCCCGTATTTGACCACGAGTGGGAAGCGATAGCATTCTACTATGATTATAGACAGTCTCAAACAGAGGAACTGAAAGAATTATGTCAGTTTTTCAACATTTCTCTTGATTATTCACGCGGCAGCCTGCTGGAAGTGGAAGCTCTTTACTTCCGCAGCATACAAGAGCTGCTTTTGGCGGATTGGAACCTGCCGATTGACGAATTTGAGAAAATGCTCAGTGTGTATGTCATCGATTGCGCCATCAGACACCATGACGATGCCGAATGGGTCGTCAAACCTTATCCGTATACGGACGGCGCTTATACGACGGGTGTGCGGAGAGGAAACAAAACGTGGCACACCGACAACTGCTGCGAACATTTATATCTGCAAAAAGAAGAGGATCATCCGCTTATCTGCGTCTATGAATCTCTTATGCGTTAATATAGAAAAAGAATCCTTCTCAGACAGCCGAGAAGGATTCTTTTTTAGTTTCCTGCAACATCCAATCTGTTTACAGCCCGCTGTAGCGCAAGCTCAGCCCGACGAATGTCAGTATCATCTGATCGTTTGTTCAAACGGTCTTCCGCCCGCTTTTTCGCAGCAAGGGCGCGCTCTTTATCAATGCTTTCCGCTGTTTCAGCGGCTTGTGCAAGGATAGTGACCTGATCAGGACGGACTTCTAAAAATCCGCCGCTGACAGCCGCCAATTCGGTCTGCCCGTCTTTTTTAAGGCGGACAGCGCCGATTTTAAGCGGAGCCACGGTCGGAATATGGCCAGGCAAGATACCGAGATCACCGCTCTCGGCTCTTACACTTACCATTTCAATATCAGCATCATATACTGGGCCGTCGGGAGTAACGATATTGACTTTAACGGTCTTCATGCTTTTACCCTCCTAGGACCAGATTAAACTTCTACACCCATCTCTTTTGCATTCTCAATGACTTCTTCAATGCGTCCCACAAGACGGAATGCATCTTCCGGAAGATGGTCATATTTACCGGAAAGGATTTCTTTAAAGCCTCGTACCGTTTCTTTAACAGGCACGTAAGAACCCTTTTGTCCCGTAAACTGCTCAGCTACGTGGAAGTTTTGAGAAAGGAAGAACTGGATACGGCGTGCGCGGTGAACGACAAGCTTGTCTTCTTCACCTAATTCGTCCATACCGAGAATCGCGATAATATCCTGAAGTTCTTTGTAACGCTGAAGCGTTGACTGGACTTCACGCGCCACCGCATAATGCTCTTCTCCGACAATTTCCGGAGCAAGCGCGCGGGAAGTGGAAGCCAGCGGATCAACCGCAGGGTAGATACCCATTTCAGTTAATTTACGCTCAAGGTTAGTCGTCGCATCCAAGTGAGCGAACGTTGTCGCCGGAGCCGGGTCAGTGTAGTCATCGGCAGGCACGTAGATCGCCTGGATAGATGTAACTGAACCAACGTTTGTAGACGTAATACGCTCTTGAAGCTGACCCATTTCTGTCGCAAGCGTCGGCTGATAACCAACCGCAGAAGGCATACGGCCGAGAAGCGCGGAAACCTCTGAACCCGCTTGTGTGAAACGGAAAATGTTATCGATAAAGAACAGTACGTCCTGTCCTTGTTTATCACGGAAATGCTCAGCCATTGTAAGACCCGTCAGTGCTACACGCATACGTGCGCCCGGCGGCTCGTTCATTTGTCCGAAGACCATGGCTGTTTTCTTAATAACGCCTGAATCGCTCATTTCGTAGAAAAGGTCGTTCCCTTCACGAGTACGCTCTCCTACACCGGCGAATACGGAAATACCGCCGTGCTCTTGCGCGATATTGTTGATTAATTCCTGGATTAATACGGTTTTACCTACGCCGGCGCCGCCGAACAATCCGATTTTACCGCCCTTGATGTAAGGAGCGAGCAGGTCAACAACCTTAATTCCCGTTTCAAGAATTTCAACCTCAGTTGAAAGCTCATCGAATGAAGGAGCTGATCTGTGGATCGGGTCCTTTTGAGCATCCGCAGGCAGCGGTTCATTTAAATCAATTTTATCTCCCAGTACGTTAAATACGCGTCCGAGAGTCACATCACCGACAGGAACGGAAATCGGAGCACCTGTATCAACTGCTTCCATTCCGCGCTGAATTCCGTCCGTAGATGCCATGGCAATTGTACGGACTGTATCATCGCCTAAATGAAGAGCAACCTCTAGCGTTAGGTCGATGCCTACTTCATTTTCGCCTGTAGCTGGCTGTGAAACTTTAATCGCATTATAAATCGCAGGCAAATGGCCGTCCTCGAAACGTACGTCGACAACCGGTCCAAGCACCTGACTTACGCGTCCTTTCTTCATCGCTATCCCTCCTGACAAAATCTTTCTATTCTAAAGCGGCTGCACCGCCGACAATTTCGGTAATTTCTTGTGTAATCGCCGCTTGACGCGCGCGGTTATATGAAAGCGAAAGTGAATCAATGAGTTCTTTCGCATTATCCGTCGCATTTTTCATTGCTGTCATTCTCGCAGCGTGTTCACTTGCTTTACTGTCAAGAAGCGCGCCGTAAATTAAGCTTTCCGCATATTGAGGAAGCAGCACTTCGAGCACCTCTTCTTCATCCGGTTCGAACTCGTAAGAAGCCGTGCGCTTCCCGCCGCTCGTTCCGAAATCCGTTAAAGGCAGCACTTTTTTCTCCGTCACTTCCTGTGAAATCGCACTGACGAAATGGTTATACACCAAATGCAGTTCATCAAAAGCGCCGTCGATAAACATTTGAACCGTCTGACGGGTCAAATCTTTAATCTGAGCAAAAGTGACCTCGTCGCCAAGCCCCACTAACTCAGACAAAATCGGCATTTCCCGTTTTTTGAAGAAATCGCGGCCGACTCTGCCGATTGCAATCACCGTGTATTCATCTTTAGACTGATGGCGTTCTTGAATGGTGCGGTAAGCGTTTCGCAAAACCGAACTGTTAAACGCACCCGCAAGCCCGCGGTCAGACGTAATGACGAGATACGCCGTCTTTTTCACTTCTCTTGAGACAAGCATCGGGTGTTTCGCGTTTTTCGCGCCTTTTCCGACGTTAAACACAACCTCCTGGATCTTATCCATATACGGAGCAAATGACTTTGCGTTGGTTTCCGCACGGTTCAGCTTCGCAGCGGATACCATCTGCATGGCTTTTGTAATCTGGCTTGTTTTTTTCGTTGACGTGATCCTTGACTTAATATCGCGTAATGAGGCCAAAGATTTCACCACCTTTATTCTTCATTTGCGTAAAAAGAGAGAAAAAGAGAACCTTTTTCTCTCATCTTCTAAGGGTTAGTTGCTTGGTGCAAATGTGCGTTTGAAGCCTTCGATTGCAGCTTTGAAGTCTTCATCAGCAGGAAGGTTTCCTGTTTTCGCAATGCCGTCAAGCAGATCTTTATGGTTTTGATCAAGGTACATGTAGTACTCTTCTTCAAAACGTCTGATATCCGCAACCGGAATATCATCAAGATATCCTTTTGTCAGCGCATAAAGAATGGCTACCTGTTTTTCAACCGGGAGCGGTTTATTCAAGTCTTGTTTCAGCACTTCAACTGTACGCGCACCGCGGTTCAGTTTCGCCTGAGTCGCCTGGTCAAGATCAGATCCGAATTGGGCGAACGCTTCAAGTTCACGGTATGAAGCCAGGTCAAGACGCAATGTTCCAGCTACCTTTTTCATCGCTTTGATTTGGGCTGATCCGCCGACACGGGATACGGATAATCCGGCATTGATCGCAGGACGCACGCCTGAGAAGAATAGGTCGGATTGAAGGAAAATCTGTCCGTCAGTAATGGAAATGACGTTTGTCGGGATATAAGCGGAGATATCTCCTGCTTGTGTTTCGACGAACGGCAGCGCCGTAATTGATCCTGCGCCTTTTGCGTCACTCAGCTTGGCTGCGCGCTCAAGCAGACGGGAGTGAAGATAGAATACATCCCCAGGGAATGCTTCACGGCCCGGCGGACGGCGAAGAAGCAATGACAGCTCACGGTAAGCGGCCGCTTGTTTGGATAAATCATCATATACGACGAGAACGTGCTTGCCGTTGTACATGAATTCTTCACCCATTGTCACCCCTGCATACGGTGCAAGGTAAAGAAGCGGAGCCGGCTGTGAAGCGGACGCCGTCACGACAATCGTGTAATCAAGCGCGCCATGCTTACGAAGTGTTTCCACCACGCCGCGCACTGTAGATTCTTTTTGACCGATCGCTACGTACACACAGATCATGTCTTGATCTTTTTGGTTTAAGATTGTATCAATCGCAACAGATGTTTTACCTGTCTGACGGTCACCGATAATCAGCTCACGCTGTCCGCGGCCGATCGGAATTAACGCGTCAATCGCTTTGATACCCGTTTGCAGCGGCTCATGTACCGATTTACGGTCCATTACGCCTGGAGCCTGGCTTTCGATCGGACGTGTTTTGCTTGTCAGAATCGGACCCAGTCCGTCTACCGGCTGTCCTAACGGGTTGACGATACGTCCGATTAATTCTTCACCTACAGGAACTTCCATGATGCGGCCCGTTCTTTTGACCTCATCACCTTCACGGATATCTCTGTAAGGTCCTAAGATAACGATACCTACGTTGGATTCTTCAAGGTTTTGAGCCATACCCAAAACGCCGTTTGAAAACTCAACAAGTTCACCGGCCATACAATTGTCAAGGCCGTGCACACGCGCAATACCGTCTCCGACTTGGATGACTGTACCTACGTCATGAACTTCAATTTCAGATTGGTAATTTTGAATTTGCTGCTTTATCAGCGTGCTAATCTCTTCAGCTTTGATGCTCACTTAGGTTTCACCCCTTCTATCGATTTCCTCCGGCAAGTTGACGTTCCATGCGCTCAAGCTTTCCGCTTACGCTTCCGTCATATATCCGGTTTCCAATGCGGACTTTAATGCCGCCTATTAAATCCGTCTGCACTTCATTTCTGATTCTGAGCGAAGCGATTCCGGCTTTTTTTGCAAACACTTGAGACAATGATAACATTTCCGCTTCTGACAGCGGTTTTACTGAATAAACAACCGCGTCCTCTGTCTGACGGGCCTGATTGGCAAGTTTGATAAACTCGTCTGTGAGATCAGGCACAATCGAAGACCGGCGGCGGTCAATCAGAAGAAAAATCGTATGCAGCACAGACTCAGACAGTGCGCCGAACGATTGCTGAATCAGCTCTTTTTTCTTAGCGGCCGATACCTTCGGATGGCTTAACACTTCCTGTAATCCGGCTTCGTTCCGGAACACTTCTTTTAGTACGGTAAGCTCTTCTTCGACTTCATTGATTTGAGAAGTCTCAACGGCAATGTCGAAAAGCGCTGACGCGTATCGTTTAGAGACAGCAGATCCACTCATCGGCTTTCTCCTACCTCTTTAAGATAGTCCTGAATCAGTTGTTCCTGGGCTTGTTCATCAAGCTCTTTTTCAATCACTTTCGATGCGATTAAGACAGAAAGTGATGCGACTTGCTCGCGAAGTGCGGAAACCGCTTGTTCTTTTTCTTTAACAATTTCGGTTCTCGCCGCTTCTTTCAATCTTTCAGACTCGGCGCGTGCAGCCTGGATAATGTCTTCCTTCTGCTTTTCACCCAGTTTTTTCGCATTTTCAATGAGTGATTGTGATTCCTGTTTCGCTTCTTTTAAAAGAACACGCTGCTCTTCAATCAGCTTCTGCGCTTCTTTATTTCTTTCTTCAGCGGACGTAATTTCGCCGGCGATATGATCTTCACGCTGTTTCATTATATTTAATAGCGGTCCAAGAGCGAATTTCTTGAGAAGCGCTAATAAAACTAACATAGCTAACAATTGGAATAGGATATCTCCGCCGTTAAACGACAGTCCTAATTCAAGAGGTAATTGAGACATCTACTACGGCAACTCCCTTCTGCAGGTTTTCTCTGCTGATAAAAAGCCGTTTCGGGACGGCCTGCTTATCAGACATAAAGCAATGGCGAAGGTTCTCTTAGAGTGATCTTCGCCATTTTTAGTTCATATAAGGCTTTTTTGCTTAGCCAAAGAACGCTAAGAACGCGATAACGACAGCGATAATCGGAAGGGCCTCAACCAATGCGATACCCATGAACATAAGAGTTCTAAGTTCTTTTCCTGCTTCCGGCTGACGGGCGATTCCCTCTACCGTACGTGAAACGATCAGACCGTTACCAATACCTGCACCAAGTGCACCTAAACCGATTGCAATTGCAGCTGCTATTAAATTCATGAAAAAGTTCCTCCTTTAAAATGTTATCCGAATGGATATATGATTTTAATGATCATGACTGATTTTGTGTGACATGTACACCATCGTCAGCATCGTAAAGATAAATGCCTGGATGGTACCGATGAACAAGCTGAACGCCTGCCATGCAAGCATCGGAAGAATGGCTCCGACTGTGCCGACCAAACCGAGAAAGAAGCTGTTTGAGTAGAAATTCGTCGCCAGATTCGCAAGCAGGCCAAGAAGAATTTCCCCGGCGAAAATGTTACCGTAAAGACGAAGTCCGAGTGTCAGCGTATTCGCAAACTCCTCAATGATCTTCATCGGGAACATAAGCGGAACCGGTCTGAGGTAATCCTTAGAGTATTCCTTCAAACCTTTCATCTTCACGCCGTAATAGTGCGTTAACGACACAACCATAACGGCTAGAGTCAGAGTAATAGCCGGATCGGCCGTCGGTGATTTCCACCAAAGCTCGTGTCCGACCGTTACAGAAAACGGCAGCCCCAGCATATTTGATACAAATATGTACATCAGCAAGGTTACACCAAGCGCCAAGAAGTTAGCCCCTGTTTTTAAATCCATTGTACTGCCTATAATATTGCGGACAAAATCAACAATCCATTCCATGAAGTTCTGGGCTTTTCCTGGACGGATGGACAGCGTTCTCGTAGTGAGAATCGCAATCAGCAGCACAATCACACTTGCCACAGTAATCATCAGAATGTTTGTCAGATTAAAAGTAAGACCAAACAAATCCATAGTTCTGTAATCGTGATTCAATGGGTTTTCACCTCTCTTCCATTGATGAACGTTTGAGCTGAATAATGGAATCTATCATAATGACGGGATAAATTGTCATTAATCCAATAATCACACTTGCCACACTGACTTTATCGGGATATTTAAAGGCGACAGCCATCGCAAGTATCGCATTGCACCAACGCGCTGCGCTCCCGAGTGATCGTATGGACTTTCCTTTCGCCACGGCCTTGTCAAAAGCATTCATTCTTCTGGTCAAGAGCCATAAATTAAACAAACTGAAAACAGTTCCCAAAAAGAGGCCTAGAAAAACAGTTTTATACGCCGTAAGACCATATCCCAGCAAATAGATTGCTAAGATCACAAATACATATCTCCGTTGTCTGCTGAATGTAAGATTGGGATCGTCCATCAACTATCTGTCTCCTGATGAAAATGTAATATAATTCCTGGATACGGCAAAACATGCGGTTAACCCTTTGCAGAAGGCCTTTTTTTGTCCCGCAAAACGGCCTGTTCGAAAAAACCACTCATCCTCCTGATGCCACGGGATGCTGTTTCATTCGCTTAGATAAATCCTCATATAACGGGTTTTTTGGAGGATTTAAAATGAGGATGGATACTAGAAATGAAAGGAATGAAAACCTTCTCATAATACCCTCGTTTAGCATACAATAGCCCCTAACATGTGTCAATCTGTTTAAAGTTAAAAAACTTTTTATACCGAAAGCATACACAGAATGTTCACAAATTCACCTATAAATGTATGAAGTCTGCCCATTCAGCAAATATCTGGATAAAAAAAGAAAACCCCCTGAATGAGGTTTTCCGATTTATTTGGTTCCGTACAGTCTGTCACCCGCGTCACCGAGGCCCGGAACGATATAGCCTTTTTCATTCAGTTTTTCATCAAGGGCGGCGATATAAATATCAACGTCAGAGTGATGTTTCTGCAGCTCTTCCACGCCTTCCGGAGCCGCTACAAGACACATAAAACGAATGTTTCTCGCGCCGCGCTTTTTCAGGCTGTTTATCGCTTCCACCGCAGAACCTCCCGTAGCAAGCAGCGGATCCACGACAATAAATTCGCGTTCTTCTACATCAGAAGGAAGCTTGACATAGTATTCCACCGGTTTTAAGGTTTCCGGATCACGGTATAATCCGACATGTCCCACTTTAGCGGCCGGGATTAATTTCAGCATGCCGTCAACCATTCCGAGACCCGCTCTCAGGATCGGCACGATACCGAGTTTCTTCCCTGAAATCACTTTGGATGTCGCTGTTTGAACAGGTGTTTTCACTTCCACTTCTTTAAGAGGAAGATCACGTGTAATTTCAAACGCCATCAGTGACGCGACTTCGTCCACAAGGTCTCTGAAATCCTTTGTGCCTGTATTTTCATTCCGAATATATGTCAGCTTGTGCTGGATTAAAGGATGATCAAATACGTAAACCTTTCCCATACTGTGTTCAGCTCCTTTTTTGTTGTCCGAGTGACTTTTTCACACTTCTATTGATTCTACAGAAAAAGACAAACAGTTTCAAGAAAATCATAAAAAAACCCGCCGGATTAAGGTTCCGGCGGGTTTCTTCCTTATTAATAGTCCAGTTCTTTATATAAAGGAAACTTTTCAGTCAAGGCAGATACGCGCTGTCTCGCTTCTTCAAGTTTTGCTTCGTCTTCATGATTTTTCAGTGCGAGGCCGATGATGGCGCCGACTTCTTCAAGCGCGTCACCGTCAAAGCCGCGGCTTGTCACAGCTGCCGTACCAAGACGGATTCCGCTTGTGACGAACGGTTTTTCCGGATCGTAAGGGATCGCGTTTTTATTAGATGTAATGCCGATTTCATCAAGAACGTGTTCAGCGACTTTTCCGGTCAGACCGAGAGAACGGAGGTCGACAAGCACAAGGTGGTTATCCGTTCCGCCTGATACGAGCTGAATGCCCTCTTTGTTCAGAGACTCAGCCAGGCGCTTCGCGTTCGAGATGACGTTTTGTGCATACGTTTTGAAATCATCTTCAAGCACTTCTCCGAAAGAAACGGCTTTGGCCGCGATGACATGCATAAGCGGTCCGCCTTGGATTCCCGGGAAAATGGATTTATCAATCTTTTTGCCGAACTCTTCACGGCAAAGGATCATTCCTCCGCGGGGTCCGCGAAGTGTTTTGTGAGTCGTTGTCGTTACAAAGTCAGCGTAAGGAACCGGATTCGGATGAAGACCGGCTGCGACAAGACCCGCGATATGCGCCATGTCTACCATGAAGTAAGCGCCGACTTCATCAGCGATTTCGCGGAATTTTTTAAAGTCGATCGTGCGGGGGTACGCGCTCGCTCCGGCAACGATGAGTTTCGGCTTATGCGCCAGCGCTTTTTCACGCACATCTTCATAATCTATATATTGCGTGTCTTTATCGACACCGTATTCTACAAAGTTGTATTGAACGCCGCTGAAATTAACCGGGCTTCCGTGTGTTAAGTGGCCGCCGTGGGAGAGGTTCATCCCGAGCACCGTGTCGCCGTGCTCTAAAATCGTGAAGTAAACAGCCATGTTCGCCTGAGCGCCTGAGTGCGGCTGAACGTTTACATGCTCAGCTCCGAAAATCTCTTTCGCGCGGTCGCGGGCGATGTCCTCGACGACATCAACATGCTCACAGCCGCCGTAGTAGCGTTTGCCGGGGTAGCCTTCAGCATATTTGTTTGTTAAAACAGAGCCTTGTGCTTCCATTACCGCTTCCGTCACGAAGTTTTCAGAAGCAATTAATTCGATCTTAGTCTGTTGACGCTTACGCTCATCTTTGATGGCGTTAAACACTTGTTTGTCTTGTACAGGTAAATGTTTCATCAGCGAGATCCTCTCCTATCCGTTTCCTGTTCTTTATTTTTACCACCCTTATTGTACATGGTTTTTCAGGTGAATGTAACAGCTTATTTAAAAAAATCACAAAATTTAATTAGAAAACACGAACATTATACAGGAAAAGTATTTTCATCATTCGCATTCATAAACGGCGCGAATTCCGCCTATCAGCTTCGGTCTTGTCCGGGCCATCGTCACATGTGCTTCTCCAAGCTCACGGCTTGATATCCGGACAGGGACGGCAACGGGTTTCAGATGCATGCCGATGAACGTATCACCGATGTCAATCCCGGCGTCAGCCTGAATCGATTCGGCGAGCACGGGAGAACGCATCTGCCGGTATGCATAAGAGGCCATCGCTCCGCCCGCTTTCGGGACGGGGACGGCTGAAACAATGGGGAGCCTGAACCGCTCGGCCGTTTCCGCTTCAATGACAAGCGCCCTGTTTAAATGCTCGCAGCATTGAAAAGCAAGATGCACACCCGTTTTTTCCTTAAACCGGTTAAGTCCGCCGTATATCAATTCAGCCCAATCTCCGCTTCCGGCGGTGCCGATCCGACTTCCGGCGGCTTCACTTGTACTGCACCCGATCACCAGCAGACTGCCGTCCGTCAGTCCTGCCTGCTCTTGAAACTCAGTCAGCATGTCCGTCCATTTTTGCTTCATCTCTTCCATTGTCCAGCACCTCTTACAGATTTTTTTCTTCGTAATCTGCGATTTTGCCGATCCGCCGTTCGTGGCGGCCGCCCGTAAATTCAGTCGTCAGCCAGACTTTTGCGATTTCGCGCGCCAGCCCCGGGCCGATGACGCGTTCGCCCATCGCAAGAACATTCGTGTCATTGTGTTCACGCGTCGCTTTTGCGCTGAAGGTGTCATGGGCAAGCGCACAGCGTATGCCCTTTACCTTATTTGCGGAGATGCTCATGCCGATGCCTGTGCCGCAAATTAAAATTCCCCTGTCAGCTTCGCCGTTCACCACTTTTTCCGCTACCGGAAAAGCGTAGTCTGAATAATCGACAGAGCCGGCGCCGCATTCACAGCCCATATCAATGTATTCAATCTGCAATTCATCCAAAAGACTTTTTATTTCTTCGCGGATATGGACGCCGCCGTGATCTGACGCAATAGCTACTTTCATTCATTTACCTCCTAGGTGTGGCTGGGCGAAGACAGCCCAGTGTGCTTGTCCTTTTTATTACGAAATCCGTTGATTTCATTCTACTCTTTCACATTCGTTTTGCAAATGACCTGTTTGCAGATTTTCTGACAGATTACTTGCTTTTTCCGTCAAGCAATTGATCAGCCAAAAGGGTCAGCAGCTCCTCCAGTTCGTCCCGCGTCTGTTTATAAACATCAAGCGGACCGCCGAACGGGTCAGAGATATCGCCGTTTTCCCCCGTTACGTATTCTTTAATGGTAAAGACTTTGCCCTGACTGTTTTGATACCGGCCTTCAATCAGCTGTTTATGCTGTTCCGTCATCGCCAGCACCAGATCAGCCGTCTCGATATGTTCTTCCGATAAGGGAGATGAACTGTGATTGAGAGCGATCCGTTTTTCAAACAGCGCTTCTACGGCATGGGCCGACGCTTTTCCGTGCGGAGACGCGAATACGCCGGCCGAGCTTACGCTGACATCCAGCCCTTTCGTTTCTGCAATGGATTTAAAAAGAGCCTCAGCCATGGGACTGCGGCATGTATTGCCTGTACATACAAAGATTATTTTCATGTCCGTCACCTCTTACTGCCTATTATAAATGAAGAAAAAAGAAACGGCATCTTCGTTTCTTTTTTTACGTATCTTATATCGGTAAAAGCAGTTTCAGCCCGAATCCGATCAAAATGGCTCCGCCAAGCGCTTCGCTGTAGGAGCCGAGCCACGACTGCACCTTTCTTCCCGCCAAAAGGCCCGCCCATGTTAAAACGGTGCTGAAGACCCCGAACAGCGTAACGGCCAGAAACGGATTGGAGCCGTTCATCCCGAGACTGAGCCCGACAGAAAAGCTGTCCAGACTGACACCGACCGCAAACAGCAACAGTCCCGAGCCTGCCGGAGATATGAGCGGCCCGTCTGATTGTTTAAACGCGGCGATGATCATCTGCACCCCTAAAATGAAAAGAAGAGATCCGCCGATGTAAACGGCGAGCATCCCCAAAAAACCGGACAGCAGATGCCCGGCCGCCATTCCCACAAGCGGCATCATGACATGAAACAGCCCGATGACAACCCCTATATGAAAAATCTGTTTTTTCTTCAGCTGAATCATTCCCATTCCGAGTCCGACGGAAAAGGCATCCGTCCCCAAAGCAAATGCCATGATGCTTAAGGAGACAAGTTCCCCGATGAATAGATTCGACATGAAATAAAAACCCCCTTGGACGTGCCCGCATGTTTAGCTTATGCATGTCCGATAAGGGGTAGAACAAGTTAATGGATAACGGTGCCGCCTGCGGCTTTCATCAGCCTGTTCATCACGGCGAGCCCCACTCCGGTATCCGGAAAGGACTCAGAAATAATCATGTCCACTTCCGCTTCATCAAAGCTGCGGAGCGCATCGTATAAGGCGGATGCCACTGTTTCAAGGTCGGCGCGTCTGCCGCAGACCTTGATATAATCAGCCTGGTAACTATCGGCGTTCTCTTCTGTTGTCAGAATGCCGATTCGTTTTCCCCGGCTTTTATATACGTCTGCCAGTTCTTGAATTCTCCGGGCGCCGCCGTCGGCAATAGCCATCGGCGCAGAAGGCGCGTAATGTGTATATTTCATACCCGGAGAAATAGGAACCTCATCTTCTTCGGTCAGCCCTTTATCCACAAGAACCGGACCGGCGGCGGATTCAATCTGCTCTTTTGTCACGCCGCCCGGACGAAGCAGCACGGGCTGTTTCCCCGTACAGGACAGAACGGTTGATTCCACTCCGATTCCCGTCGCGCCGCCGTCCACAATACCGGCAATGCGGCCGTTTAAATCATGAGCTACATGCTCGGCCTTCGTCGGGCTCGGTTTCCCTGATAAATTGGCGCTCGGCGCGGCGATCGGCAGTCCGGCCGAGCTGATGAGGGCTAATGCCACCGGATGATCAGGCATTCTGACCGCTACCGTCTCAAGTCCCGCGGTGACACGGGGTGACAGCACACCGGGCTTACACGGCAGGACAAGGGTCAGCGCCCCCGGCCAGAATAGCTTCATAAGCTTTTTCGCCGTATCAGGAATATGGCTGATAAAACGATCAAGCTGGCTGATATGGGATATATGCACAATCAGCGGGTTATCGCTCGGCCTTCCTTTCGCCTCATATATTTTCGTTACGGCTTCCGTATTTTCAGCGTTAGCGCCCAGTCCGTAAACGGTTTCTGTCGGAAAAGCCACAACCTCATTCTGCCGGAGCAATTCCGCGGCTTGTGTAATCTGGGGATCGGTTGTGGATAATTCGCGCGAACAATCCACAAACCATCTTTTTGTTTTCATGTATAACCAAACTCCTTATTTTAAAGCGGTAAAACTTTATTTTCTCTCGTGTATTCCTTTTGAAAGTATAAAAGATGTCCTTTAATAAAACAAGTGTTATCCACAAACTGTGGACAACACTTTTTAATAAGTGGATAACCTTGTGTATAAGTTAGATCAGGCAGAGGTTTTCACCATTAAAAACGAACCTTCTGTGTATAACGAGTTGCGGAAATGTTCGGACGTATACAGTTCATCAGGCGCATCGGCGCACGCTTCAAATCCCATCACATTCAGAAACTCAGCAGATGAGGGCTGATTGGCGACTAAGTAGACATCTTGAATCTCATGTTTTTTGCACAGCACATCCATACTTTGAAACAGTGTAACGATATGGCTTTGATTCAGCCTGTCCGACATGACGAGTGAACGGAGAAGCCCTTTTCCGCCGCTGAATTTTTCGATCCCGAGACAGGCGGCAATCTTTTTTTCGCTGTCCTCCAGCACGATAAACCGGCTGATCTGCTGATCGATTTCCGCATGTGCCGTATCAGCCTTTTTCAAAAAGGCCTCCAGCGCCTCCGTATCTTGATCTCTTGCCACTCTCAGCTGATAAAACATATATTTCCCTCCGTTTCGATCAACTCTTTCTTCCAATCTATGAATCGAATCCGGATTTATGCCTTTTGCTTCAGGAAAATAGATCTGAAATCCAATCGACGAGGAAAAACTTCACTTCTGTATCATCGTCTTCTTTATTTTCTTTCTTCGCTTTATCAGCCTTTGCTTTTACGTCATCCAGCACTTTTTTAGTCTGTTTCTGCGTTTCTTCCTGCTTCTGTCCGCCGTCTTCCTGATCTTTCACCGCTTCGCCGTTTGAGAAATCAAGGAAGCACAGCGGCGGAAACAAGACGCACCACCAGTTGGCGCCCTCGCCATTGCCGAGTGTAATTAAAATCGCTTCATATTTTCCGGCCGGATAGACCATATTGCCGTAGAGCTTTGTCGGAAACGAGATTTTATTGAATTGAACTGAAACGGATTGATGCGCACCCTTTTCTTTCATTGTTTGTTTGACGATTTCTTTAATTTCAGGAAGCTTCGAACGAATGAGCCGCCGCGCTTCTTCAATGGAAGTGATATCTTTCACCCAGTCCGTGATTTGCTTGTTTACAGCATCTCTGATCTGGCGCTTGAGCTTTTGATCCTCATCGTTATCACTGTTGGCCAAAATCCTGAGCCGGATCGCTTCATCCGGTATGACAACGGGCTCATTGGCTGATGCCCGCGCCGTTTCTTCTTTTGTCAAACCCGCAAGCGCTCCTGATAATAAAAGAAAAATATATATGCAGATCATCATTGTCTGTTTCATCGGTCCCCACCGTTCCTCTCCGTGCTTTTTTTATCTAGTCCCATTATGGACATGACGGAAAAGGTTTAAACCGGCGGGAAGAAAAAAATCTAGCAAGCTGATAATCTGCATTGACAGATTCAAAATATGGTACGATATTATTTTGATAGGAGGTTTTCAGATGAAATATAATTACACCGTGCTGCTGTCGGCGGCATGCATGTCTGTCATTTATTCTATTTTGTATGTTCATCAATTCATTATCGCGGCTTTCATTTCGATGGCGTTTTATTTTTTGTTTCCTTATTTGATTTTTGCGCTGCCGCTTCAATACTTTCTGAATAAAAAGCCGAAGAGATTTCATCCGCTGTATCTTCTTTATTATTTAGGGGTGTCATTCATTGCAAACGGGATCATCTTCGGTCTTTTGCAGCCGTCAGGCCAATCTCTGTTTTCTAATTCAGCCTTTTATATCTTTGCGGTTTTAACAGCCGTCGTCTATTGGGTATGGGATTCCGTATTGCTGCAAAGACAAAATCCGGCTACAGAAGCGTAATCAGCAGACAGCCGGCTGAAGGGAGAGCGGCGCAAAAGAAAACGGCGGCCATCTTTAAACGGGCGTGCCGTCCTTCTTCTGTTTCAGAATGATAATTGGCCCGCTGCTCCGCTCCGCTTACGGCCAACCCGGAAACGATGATCGCTGTGACGATAAGAACAGCCGTAACGGCGCCGAAAATGATGTCAAAGCCAAACGGCAGAACAAACCCCCGCCGCATAAGCTGCGGCGGCGAGTATACATCCGAAGGCGAACGCTTTTTTCTAGGCGGATGCCCCTTTCATTTTCTTTCCATTGTAACAAAAGCCCGCCGTGTGCGTCACCGGCGGGCTTTTTTCATGATGTGATGATCGCGGATACGGTTCTGTCTTTTCCGTTGATGTCCTGTACGACTTCCACTTCCGCATTCGGAAAGGAATGACGGAACAGGTCTTTCACGGCTTTTCCCTGATTATATCCGATTTCAAAGACGACAAGCGCTTTATCTTTCATGACAAGAGGCAGCTCCTCCATAAACCGCTTGTAGAATTTCAAACCGTCACCGCCGTCCGTAAGAGCATGAAGCGGCTCATGGAAACGGACGATATCCGACAAATCCGCCATTTCTTCTTCAGAAATATACGGCGGATTGGAAACAATAATATCCGCTTTTTTCCCTGATGAAATAAAAGGAGTTAACAGATCTCCCTGCAAAAAACAGACGTCCGCTCCGAGGTTCTGCGCATTTCTTTCCGCCACCTGCAGCGCTTCTTTTGAAATATCCGAAGCCGATATTGAAAAATGTCCGCATTCAAGCGCGAGCGTCACCGCAATGGCTCCGCTCCCCGTACCGATATCAATGACGTTCAGGCGTTCTGCCTCGGAAAATACCCGCTTCTGTCTGTCCAGCAGATGAAAGACGACTTCTTCCGTTTCCGGACGCGGAATGAGAACATCGTCATTCACAAAAAATTCCCTGCCGTAAAACTGTTCTTTCCCGATAATATATTGAATCGGAATACCTTCTTTATGCATCTCCACGTGCCGTCTGAATCGATAAAGCTCGTCCTCGCCGACGGGCTCCTGCAGACTTGCGAGAAGTTTGCTCCGATCCATTCCGGTATCATTTAACAACAGCAGCTCGGCCGCGTTTTTTTCTCTTCCCGCTTCGGTTAAATAAGAAGAAGCCCAGCTTAGGGCTTCAAAAACGGTCTTCATCTTAATTTTCCGCCTGCTGGAGCTTGCTTGACTGGTCTTCTACGATTAACGCTTCAACCACTTCATCAAGCTTGCCTTCCAGGATTTGATCCAGCTTTTGAATCGTCAGGCCGATACGGTGATCCGTCACACGGTTTTGCGGGAAATTGTATGTGCGGATACGCTCGGAACGGTCGCCTGAACCGACGGCTGATTTACGGGTCTGATCATATTCAGCCTGAGCTTCCTGCTGGAATTTGTCATAGATTCTGGCGCGGAGCACCTTCATCGCTTTTTCTTTGTTTTTAATCTGAGATTTTTCATCCTGACAGGATACGACGACACCGGTCGGTAAATGCGTCAGGCGTACGGCCGACATCGTCGTGTTTACGCTTTGTCCGCCCGGTCCGCTTGATGCGAATGTATCGACGCGGATGTCTTTTTCGTGGATGTCCACTTCTACTTCTTCCGCTTCAGGAAGACACGCCACCGTCGCCGTGGATGTATGAATACGGCCGCCTGATTCCGTTTCCGGAACACGCTGTACGCGGTGCGCGCCATTTTCATACTTCAGCTTGGAGTATGCGCCTTTTCCCGTAATCATAAAGATGATTTCTTTGTAACCGCCCGTTCCGGTCACGTTTGCTTCCATGACTTCAGTCTTCCATCCTTGGATTTCGGCGTAACGGGAGTACATTCTGTAGAGATTTCCCGCAAACAGCGCGGCTTCTTCTCCTCCCGCCGCTCCGCGGATCTCCATGATTACGTTTTTGTCATCGTTCGGGTCTTTCGGGATGAGGAGCACTTTCAAACGCTCTGATAAGGTTTCCGTCTCTCCCTGCAGTTCGGAGATTTCTTCCTTCACCATTTCTCTCATATCGGCATCAAGCTTTTCCTCAAGCATCGCTTTCGCATCGGCAAGCTGTTCTGATGCGTCTCTGTATTGTCTATAGACTTCAACGGTTTCTTGTATATCAGATTGCTCTTTCGAATATTCTCTAAGCTTTTTCGGATCGTTGACCACTTCCGGATCACTTAAAAGCTCATTTAATTTTTCGTATCGTTGTTCAATTGACTGTAAACGGTCTAACACGGTCTTCACCTCTGTTTTCCTGTGCGTAACATTCTCATTATAGTATAGGGCTTATCGCCAGTCAAAAGCAATTCGCCTCTGTTATACTGAAGCAAAAAAGGAGGGGCGGATATGCTGAAATCCATCCACCATATAGCAATCATATGCTCTGATTATGAAAAGTCGAAAGCTTTTTACACCGAGATTCTCGGTTTCGGCATTATAAAAGAAACATACCGAAAGGATCGCGGATCTTATAAACTTGATCTGGCGCTGGACGGCGCGTATGCGATTGAATTGTTTTCCTTTCCCGATCCGCCTGAACGGCCGACCAGACCGGAAGCCGCGGGTCTCCGGCATCTTGCCTTCACCGTGAACGATCTTGAAGCAGCCGTCAGGGAGTTAAAGGAAAAGGGCGTCGGCACAGAACCGATCAGAACCGATCCGCTGACGGGGAAACGGTTTACCTTTTTCTTTGATCCCGACAAGCTTCCGCTTGAATTGTATGAAGCGTAACGTTTTTTGAAGAAATGCCGCTTTCTTTGGCGAATTCCTTCTTGTTTTGTCTAACATGAAGGGAACGCCGCCTCATGGTCGAATACCTAGCAAAAAGGAGGTATGTGATCATGAATACAAACATGGCCGCGAAAGAGCTCGGTGTCTCCGCAAAAACGGTGCAAAGGTGGGTCAAGCAGCTGAATCTTCCGGCTGAACGGAATGAGCTCGGACATTATTCCTTTACACCTGAGGATCTTGATGTGCTGAAATCGGTCAAACGGCAAATTTCTGAAGGCACTGCCCTTCTGGACGTTCAAGTGCCCCGGCAGCCGAAAAAACGGACGGGCTTCATTTTGCAGCGTCCGAAAATCAATGGCGGCGCTGAACAAAGATTGGCAGAGCTGGAGCGCAAACTGGACATTCTCACAAAAGAGAAACAAGGTGAGAACCATCTGCTTTCAAGGATAGAGGAGCTTGAACGCCAGCTGAAACAAAAGGCGGATGAAGGGGTGTCTTATCAGCTTCTTCAGCACAGGCGGGAAATTGACGACCTCAATACCGAATTGCAGACATTGGCCTCCCGCATCCAGGAACTTTCCCAGACAGCTCCCCTCTCAGAAACAGCCGCTTCTTCAGAACATAAGAAACCCAGAAAAAAAACGAGATTTTCGCCTTTTAAATTTCAATTCTAATCAAAAAAGCTCCCTGAAACAGGGAGCTTTTGATTATGCAGTCAGCGCAATGATGATCGGCAGTGAGATGAGAGATAAAATCGCACTGATCACGAACGCGGACGCAGTTTCTTCCTCTTGTTTTTCGAAACGTGTGGCAATCATCGCCGCTACCGCAGATCCAGGGAATGCAACGAGCAATACCGCTTTAGTGATCTGGTCAGCCGGAAGTCCGACTGCAAGAGCGATCAAGTACATCAGCGCAGGCTGAACGGCAACTTTTAACAAAGCGATACCGAAAGCCGGCAGACTGAGCTTAATGTTGCGGATACCGACAGTTACACCGACGGCGAAGAGCGCAACACCTGATGTTGTGCTTCCGAGCTGATCAAGCATTTTTTCTCCCAAGCCAGGGAGTGTTACACCGCAGAGTACCAGAATGATACTGATAAGCGGTGCAGCCGCAAGCGGTTCGGAAAGACCGTGAAGAATAGACTTACCAGTCATTTTCCAGAAGTTCTCGTTTTCAGTGTCTTTTTTCTTAGATGACTCACCGACAGTAGCGATAATGATCGCAAGCGGGTCAAGGATGGCGTTAACCACGATACCCGTAACGGCGATAGGAATCGCTACTTCGCTTGCTCCGAATAAGCTTCCTAGTACGGGAATACCCATAAAAGCAAATGTCGGCTGTGCAGAGTTTAAAGAAAATACAGATGAATTCGTTAAATCATACTTGAAGATAAATTTACAAACCAACAGAATGACGATAAAGAATCCGACAATCCCAATGATCAAAGCGACCATCAATGGAACCTGTGATAAAAACGCACTTCTTGAAGTGGTTAAAATACTTGCGATAAAATGCGCCGGAAGCGCGTACTTCGTAACTAAGGTGCTTACCCCTTTTGCTGACTTCGCGTCATAACTTCCGAAGCGACCTGCGAACCATCCCAGCACGATCACGAAAAAGATCGGCGCCAGGAGGATTAAAATATCTAAGAAGCTCAAAATATTCTCCTCCAAATCCTTAATGTCCGTATACTTTAGCCTTTACATAAAAGCTTTCCCTCGGACTGTAAAATTAATCGTAAAAATTATTTAGCGACAACTTGCTTATATTGCGGTTTCCACATTGCATCAAGAACGGCTTGTTCTACATTTTCAGGAATGCGGTTTGCCACGCCTTCTTTAATTGCAGTTTCCGCTACGGCGATCGCAACTTTAATTGAAACTTCTTGTAAGTCGCTCATGCTCGGCAGAAGGCCTGCACCCGGTGTTTCAAAATCAACGCTTTCTGCGATTGCGTCAGCAGTTGCCGCAAACATTGCAGGAGTAATCACTTTCGCTTCTACAACGATTGAACCGAGACCAAGTCCAGGGAACGCGAATGCGTTGTTAGATTGTCCGATTTCATGAGAAACGCCATTGTACTCTACATTGTCAAACGGACTTCCTGTCGCCACAAGCACTTTGCCGTCAGTCCATTTGAAAAGATCGCTAGGAACGGCTTCAGCAAGCGGTGTCGGGTTAGACATCGGCATGATGACCGGACGCTCAACGTGTTTTGCCATTTCTTTGACGATTTCTTCACTGAACGCGCCGCTTTGGCCTGATGTACCGATTAAGATTGTCGGTTTCGCTTGACGGATCACTTCAATGAAAGGAATTTGTCCGTTTTCATCGCGTTTCCAATCTTTAATTTCTTCAGCTGTGCGCAGGTACGGCTCTTGGAAATCAAGAATGTTTTCCATACCTTCAATTAACAAGCCTCTGTAGTCCATTGTGTAGAACGCTTTGTTGGCTTCTTCTTCAGAAAGACCTGCAAGCACCATAGTGTCGCGGATTTGGTCAGCGATTCCGATTCCGGCAGATCCTGCACCGAAGACAACCACACGCTGGTCTTTAATAGACGCGCCTGTTTTCTTCATAGCCGCAAGCACACCTGCAAGCGTAATCGCACCTGTTCCTTGAATGTCATCGTTGAATGTAAGAATTTCATGGTTGTATTTCTTCATGATATTGCGCGCGTTTTTGTTTCCAAGGTCTTCCCAGTGAAGAAGAGCTTTAGGGAAATATTTAAGCGCAGCTTTTACATAAGCGTCAACGAAAGCTTCGTAACGTTCGCCTTGGATACGTTCATGGCGGTTACCGATGTATAAAGGATCGTTCAGAAGTTTTTCATTGTTCGTACCGACGTCAAGAACGACAGGAATAACACGGCTTGGGTCAATACCGGCAGCAGCTGTGTATACCGCTAATTTACCGATGGCGATGTTGATACCGCCTACACCCCAGTCACCGATTCCGAGGATGCTTTCTGAGTCTGTCGCAACGATCAGATCAATATCTCCGGCAGTGGCATGAAGGTTTTCAAATGCCTCTTCGATTCCTTCCACGTTGTCGATAGAAAGGTAAATCCCTTGAGGTCTTCTGTACTCATGGCTGTATTCTTGAATCGCTTCACCGACAGTCGGTGTGTAAACAACCGGCAGCATTTCACGAAGATGGTTTTGAAGCAATTTAAAGAAAAGAACTTCGTTACGGTTTTGCAAATCATTCAAATACACGTTTTGGCGAAGGCGGTCCGGCTGAGCTTGAAACTGCTCGTATGCGCGTTTTGCCTGCTCATCAAGAGACAGAATTGTCGGAGGAAGCAGCCCGTCTAATCCAAGGCTTTTTCTTTCTTCTGCTGAAAACGCAACACCTTTATTTAAAGTAGGGATAGATAGAACTTCTTTTCCTCTTAAAGTAGTTTCTAAGTTGCCTTCCTTCGTTACTTTAATATTATTCAAGAAAATCTCCTTCTTTCTTCAAATAGTTAACAAAGTTAAGTAATTACCCATTTTGGCTAGTGTGATCGCGATCTGCTATATCTTTTTTTGACAATTATTCGAACAATGTCTCATAACTATTTACATTACTTAGTCATTTTATGCCTGTAAAAATGAAAATTCAAGAGATGAAAATTACTTAATTTTTTCATACTCTTTTTTAAGTTATTTAACTACAATTTTTGAAAAAACGTCAAAAAAACACCGGATTTTTTACCGATGTTTTCATGAAAAGGGTTATTTATCAGTCTGTTTTTTTCGGCACTTCGTGATGATGCCTGCATCTCGCTTCGTATGACTCCGACGCGCCGACTAAAATGACCGGATCATCATAGGAAGCGGGCTTCCCGTCAATCAAACGCTGCGTACGGCTTGCCGGCGACCCGCAAACGGAGCAGACCGCCTGCAGCTTCGTCACCGATTCGGCAACCGCCATCAGATTCGGCACCACGCCGAACGGCTCTCCCCGGAAATCCATATCAAGTCCGGCCGCGATGACACGATAGCCTTTATCCGCAAGCGAGGATAAGTCGCCGATGATCGATTCGCCGAAAAACTGCACTTCATCTACCGCGATGACGTCCGTGCTTTCACTGATATGATCCCATATTTCAGCCGAAGACGAGATGACGTGGCTTGTCATGGATGTGCCGTTGTGAGAAACGACGGCCTCCTCACTGTAGCGATTATCAATGGCAGGTTTGAATACTTTGACCTCCTGCTTCGCATATGTCGCTCTTTTCACTCTGCGGATCAGCTCTTCTGATTTCCCAGAGAACATGCTGCCGCATATCAGCTCAAGCCATCCGCTTTGCTTCATTATGTACATAGGCTATCCGCTCCCCTTTTTTCCCTGTTTATGGACATAAAAAACAGGCAAGAAGCAATTCTTGCCTGCCTGTAAAATCTATTATTACTTAAGACCGTATTTTTTGTTAAAGCGATCAACACGACCATCAGCAGAAGCGAATTTTTGACGTCCAGTGTAGAATGGGTGGCATTCAGAGCAAATCTCAACGCGTACCTCTTCTTTTACTGAGCCTGTTTCAAATTCATTTCCGCAAGCGCATTTAACTGTTGCTTTTTTGAAATTAGGATGAATTCCTGCTTTCATTGTATCCATCTCCTTCCGCCCTGAATCCCGTGTGGAAACAGAGTTATTATTCCGGAGTAATCCGGAACGCATATGAGAGAATTATATCAGTCATTTACTGCATTTGCAAATACATTTTTTATCAGCGGCGGGCTGATGATGAAAGGTTTGCCTGCTTCCATTCTTGGTTGATCAAATCGAAGAATTCCTGATTCGTTTTTGTTTTTTTCATTTTTCTCATAAACTTCTCTGCGAAGTCCGGAGAATCAGACATCGATTTGCGGATCGCCCATAGACGGTCAAGATGCTCTTTCGGCACGAGCAGCTCTTCCTTCCGTGTGCCGGAGCGGCGGATATCGATCGCCGGGAAAATCCGTCTTTCCGCAAGAGAACGGTCAAGGTGAAGCTCCATGTTGCCCGTTCCTTTAAACTCTTCATAGATGACGTCATCCATCCGGGAGCCCGTGTCTACGAGCGCCGTCGCCAAAATGGTCAGGCTGCCGCCCTCTTCAATGTTTCGCGCGGCACCGAAAAAGCGCTTCGGACGATGGAACGCAGCCGGGTCAATCCCGCCGGAAAGCGTACGTCCGCTTGGCGGGATAACGAGGTTGTAGGCCCGTGCCAGGCGGGTAATGCTGTCCATCAGAATGATAACGTCTTTTTTGTGTTCAACGAGACGCATCGCCCGTTCAAGCACAAGCTCCGCTACCTTAATGTGATTTTCCGGCACTTCATCGAATGTCGAGCTGACGACATCGCCCGCTACGGAACGTTCAATATCCGTTACTTCTTCTGGTCTTTCATCAATTAAGAGAACGATCAATTCAGCGTCAGGCTGATTTGTCGTAATGCTGTTAGCGATTTCTTTCAACAGCATGGTTTTACCGGCTTTCGGCGGCGCCACGATCAGACCGCGCTGGCCGAAACCGACGGGAGCCATCATATCGAGAATTCTTGTTGAGAGATAATTCGGTTTCGTCTCAAGCACCATTTGGCGGTCCGGATAAAGCGGAGTCAGCGCAGGAAAATGGACGCGCTCTTTCGCAGATTCCGGATCATCTCCATTTACCGCTTCAACGTGCAAAAGTCCGTAATAGCGTTCGTTTTCTTTCGGCGGACGCACCTTGCCGGATACTTTGTCACCGTTTCTTAAATCAAAGCGGCGGATCTGGGAAGCAGAAATGTAGATGTCTTCTGAGCTTGGCGAGTAATTAATCGGTCTGAGGAAGCCGAATCCTTCCGATTGGATGATTTCGAGCACGCCTTCCATAAACAGAAGATCCTCCTGCTCGGCGTTGGCTTTCAGAATGGCAAAGATTAATTCTTTTTTAGTCAGTTTGCTGTAGTAGGAGATTTTATAATGTCTGGCCAGTTCATATAGTTCTTTTAATTTCATATTTTCCAAAGAGGAAATAGATACGTCTTTCATAAAAACACCACGCTTTTCATAGTCAATGTATTGCTGTTTTCATTCAAATCGGCTGCTTCGCATGATTCCGCCAAAGCACATTCTTTTATAAAACGTTAAGGAACTTCTATCGGTAACACTTCCACCCATGATCGGCGCTTTTTTTAAAAAAGGAATGTCTTAATGAGTTTTGAAGGAAGCGAGGACAAAAACTTGAGAAGATCAATATTTATATCGTCTGTATGCGGTAGAATTTGAAAATTTCCCAGTACTCAAAAGAAGGAATGACACAGAAAAATCGCAGCACTCTTTATTTTTACCTCATTTCAAAAAATTATTCAACTTAAATAATGCTTTGACATATAAATGATAGGGTTGACTCTTTATTGCAAAAGAAAAGCGAGACTTTCCGTCCCGCTTTTCTCTATTTATGGCCGGATCACAAGATTTGGTTTTTTCTTCAGGCTGTGTCTTCCGTCAACGAATCGAACCGTTCCTGATTTCGCACGGATGACCAGACTTTCAGTCGTACCGACGGAGCCTTTGAACTGAACGCCTTTCAGCAGCTCTCCGTCCGTGACGCCCGTTGCGGCAAAAATGGCGTCATCCCCTCTCACAAGGTCCTCCATCCGGAGCACTTTGGATACATCAAGGCCCATTCGCTCACAGCGGGCCTGCTCTTCCGCACTTTGCGGCAGAAGCCTGCCGATGATTTCGCCGCCGAGCGCTTTTAACGCAACGGCAGACAGCACGCCTTCAGGAGCCCCGCCTGAACCGAAGAGAATGTCTACTCCCGTATGGTCAAAGGCCGTATTGATGGCGCCCGCGACATCACCGTCGTTGATCAGTTTGATTCTGGCGCCCGCCTCACGCAATTCAGAGATGATTTTTTCGTGTCTGTCACGATTTAAAATGGTTGCCACGACATCTTCAATGTCTTTGTTTTTCGCTTTCGCAACGGCTTTTAAGTTATCAATGACAGGCGCTTCGATATCGATGCAGCCTACCGCTTCGGGACCGACCGCGATTTTTTCCATATACATATCCGGGGCGTTCAGCAGTGTTCCATGGTCGGCGACCGCGATCACCGTCAGCGCATTCCAGCCGCCGCTCGCTACGATGTTTGTGCCTTCAAGAGGATCGACGGCGACATCGACGCGCGGGCCGTATCCGTTTCCGAGCTTTTCGCCGATGTAAAGCATCGGCGCTTCATCCATCTCGCCTTCCCCGATCACGACCGTGCCTTTCATCGGCACCGTGTCAAACACGTCACGCATTGCGCTTGTCGCCGCATCATCAGCTTCATCTTTTTTCCCGCGGCCCATCCATCTGGCAGATGCTAAAGCCGCCGCTTCAGTGACTCGAACCAATTCCATCGATAAGCTTCTTTCCATTTCAACACGATCTCCTCTCAAAAGTCCGCATTTCTATGAATTTTGGAGCTGTTCTATCTCTTCGTCCGTCAGTCTTTGCCGCCAGATTGTGGCGCCCAGACCTTCGAGTTTTTTCTCAAGATTGCTGTAGCCGCGGTCTAAATGCTCGAGACCGGTAATTTCGGTTACGCCGTCAGCCATGAGCCCGGCGACGACCAGACAAGCGCCTGCACGCAGATCGCTCGCCTTTACTTTTGCGCCCTGAAGCTCAGCCGGACCGGTGATAATGGCCGACCTGCCTTCCACTTTCATGTTGGCCCCCATCCGTCTCAGCTCATCTATATGTTTAAATCGGGCCGAGTAGATGGTGTCGGTTACGACGCTCGTGCCGCTGGCTCTCGTTAACAGAGATGTCATCGGCTGCTGAAGATCAGTCGGGAATCCCGGGTAAACAAGCGTTTTTACGTCGACCGGTTTTATCTGCTTCTGCCCGCCGAGCATAAGAAGCTGATCGTCGCTCGTCTCAATGTGAAAACCCATTTCCCTGAGCTTCGCCGTTAATGACTCCAGGTGAGTCGGTATGACATTATCAATAATGACTTCTTTCCCCATCGCGGCGCCGGCGATCATAAAGGTGCCCGCCTCAATTCTGTCCGGAATGATCGTATGCCTGCATCCGTGCAGCTCTTTTACGCCGTCGATTCTGATTACATTGGTTCCCGCGCCTTTGATCTTTGCGCCCATGCTGGTGAGCAATGTGGCAACATCAATAATCTCAGGTTCCTTGGCGGCGTTTTCTATCACGGTTTTACCTTCAGCCAGTACAGCGGCAAGCATGATATTGATCGTCGCTCCGACGCTGACGACATCTAAATAAATCCGTGCGCCTCTCAGCCTTTCGGCGCGCAGATAAATCGCGCCTTGTTCATTGGTGACTTCCGCCCCAAGCGCTTCAAACCCTTTGATGTGCTGGTCAATCGGCCGCGGCCCGAGATGGCATCCGCCCGGCAGTCCGATGACCGCCTGCTTGAAGCGGCCCAGCATCGCGCCCATTAAGTAATAGGAAGCACGGAGTTTTTTCACTTTGCCGTTGGGAAGCGGCATGCTGATCATCGGGGAAGGGTCGACGACCATTTCTCCTTTTTCAAAATGGACGTTTCCGCCGATTTCTTTCAGCAGGTCACGCAGCGTTTCAATATCTGAGATCTCCGGAAGCCCTTCGATCGTTACTTCGGAATTTGCCAGAATGGTTGCGGGTATCAATGCGACGGCGCTGTTTTTCGCACCGCTGATATGTACGGTTCCGTTTAACGGATCGCCGCCGGCAATATTCAACTTTTCCATGATAGTCTCCTTCCATAAGAAGATAGCTGCGGAGCGTAAATAAAATGGCATTTTATTCTGTCTCTGCAAATAAAGCTCTTGTCCAAAATGTAGCCAATTCGAAGAGAAAGAATACAAGGACATTATAAAATAACAGGAAGAAAATAGCGAAGCTTTGCGGGGCATTTTTAACACAGGATGCACAGAGGCCCGCCGGGTTCACATTCCGGGGAAACACACTCTTCACTTTGATACTGAAGGCCCGCTGCCAAACAGGAAAACATAAGGGTGCGGCAAACGGATGCAACCGGTTTGCCGCCCTTTTCACCCTTATTTATTCCAGTCTGCCAAGAATTGCTCGATGCCTTTATCCGTTAACGGATGTTTCGCCAGCTGGTGAATGACTTTAAGCGGCATCGTACCGATATGCGCACCGCGTAAAGCGGCTTCAGTCACGTGCTGCGCATGACGGATGGAAGCTGCGATGATTTGTGTATCAATATCATGAATGTCAAAAATCTGTCTTATTTCTGAAATCAGTTCAAGACCGTTATGGCCGATATCATCCAGACGGCCTAAGAACGGAGATACATAAGTCGCTCCGGCTCTTGCCGCCAAAAGCGCCTGGTTGGCACTGAAGATGAGCGTTACGTTTGTTTTAATGTTCAGGTCGCTCAGCGCTTTTACGGCTTTTAACCCTTCAGACGTCATCGGGATTTTCACCGTGATATTCGGTGCGATTTTCGCAAGTTCTTTACCTTCTTCAATCATCTCTTCAGCATTCAGGGAAATGACTTCCGCGCTTACTGATCCGCTCACGACTTCCGTAATCTCACGAAGTCTGTCATGGAAAGACACGTCAGCTTCTTTCGCCACTAAACTAGGGTTTGTCGTAACTCCGGCAAGAACGCCAAGTTCATAAGCTTCTTTAATCTCGTCAATGTTTGCTGTATCAATGAAAAATAACATAAGGAAAGCCTCCCCAGTAATAAATTTTCAGAACTGTAAAACATGATTGCGCTTTCTAAAGGTAAGACATAAAACCGCCTGTCAATGCTGTCAGGCGGTTTATGGATGTTACATTGGATTAAGCTTGGTTTGAAGAACCGAACTCACGCATTTTGCCGATAACCGTTTCTTTGATCGCTTCACGAGCAGGTCCAAGATATTTACGAGGATCGTATTCGTTCGGCTTAGCTGCCAATGTTTCGCGGACAGCTTTTGCAGAAGAAATTTGGTTTTCAGTGTTTACGTTGATTTTAGCCGTACCAAGTGAGATTGATTTTTTAATGTCGGCAGTCGGAATTCCTGTACCGCCGTGAAGTACTAACGGAAGGCCGGTTGATTTGCCGATATCTTCCATTTCTTTGAAACCGAGGTTCGGTTCGCCTTTGTAAGGACCGTGAACAGAACCCAGTGCAGGTGCAAGGCAGTCGATGCCAGTACGCTCTACAAGTTCTTGACACTCTTTAGGGTCAGCATAGATTACGCCTTCAGCGATCACGTCATCTTCCTGTCCGCCTACAGTTCCAAGCTCAGCTTCAACTGAAACGCCGTGGAAATGAGCAAGCTCAACCACTTTAGCTGTAGTTGCTACGTTTTCCTCAAACGGGTGGTGAGATGCGTCGATCATTACAGAAGTGAAACCTGCATGAATCGCTTTCGCACAAGATTCAAAGCTTGAACCGTGGTCTAAGTGAATGGCGACAGGAACTGTCACTTTGTATTCTTCCATAAGAGCTTTAACCATGGCAACCACTGTTTTGAAGCCGCCCATGTAGCGTCCCGCGCCTTCTGAAACACCAAGAATAACCGGGGATTTTTCCTCTTCTGCTGCTTGTAAAATAGCTTGAGTGAACTCAAGGTTATTTAAGTTAAATTGTCCAACAGCATATCCTTTTTCTTTAGCTGTATTCAACATTTCCGTCATTGAAACTAAAGGCATGTCGAAAGTCCTCCTTATGTAGCCTGATTTGCTTCTTCTCGAAAAAAGCTTTCCACCTATAGCATGACCATAAAAACCTGTCATATGTAAAACAACAGATCGCTTTTTCTCCATCTCTAGGATACCAACTTTTCGACAAATCGGCAACACAATGACATAATTGTTTCTAATTTTATTAATTCGATTTTAGAGGTAAATATTTTTTCACCGCGTCTCTGATCTCATCAATGTCAAAAGGTTTCGCAAAATGGGTCAGCGCTCCGAGCTCTTTTGATTCCTTAATCATATCGAGTTCTCCGTAAGCGGTCATGATAATGACGCGGATGGATTCGTCAATCATCTTCATGCGCTTGAGAATTTCGATTCCGTCCATGCCGGGGATTTTCATATCTAAAAGCACGAGATCGGGCCGTTCTTTCGTTACGATGTCCAGCGCCTGTATGCCGTTGGCGGCCTGAAACGTCTGGTACCCTTCTTTATGAAACACTTCATTGAGCAATATGCGTATACCGTATTGGTCATCTACGATTAAAATCTTTTCATTCATCATTTTACACCCCAATATTATCATTTTCGTCAAAAGGAAGCAGTTGTTTATGTATTCTGTTTGATTTTCACATTTCCTTTAATTATAATAGTCTACTTTCCGACATTTTCTGAGCATTTTCTCTTTTGTTGTATACTGTTCTTGTATGTGTAAAGGAGGTTTCACTCATGTTAAAGATATTTACGACGCAGCTTGCAGGCATTTTTTCCCGCATTCAGGATAAGGAATCCGAAGCAATAGAAGACGGCGCGCGCCTGCTGGCGCAGGCAGCCGTCAGCGGTCATACCATTTATTTATACGGCGCAAATGAGATGCAGGGCATTTTGTGCGAGGCGGAACTCGGCTCAGAACCGATGCCTTCCGTCAAAGCGTTTCCGGATACAGCTGATTCGATTACAGAAAGCGACAGGGTGCTGATGTTTTGTTCAGGTCCGGGCACGGCTGAAGAACAGGCTCTGGCTCAAAAGCTTTATGAAAAAGGGATCGGCCTCGTTGGCGTATCTCCTGTCATCAAAGATCAAACCGGGATTGAGGCATTTTGTGATGTTCATATTGACAGCAAATTAAAAATGCCGCTTCTGCCTGATGAAGACGGGACAAGATACGGCTTTCCTTCATTAATGACAGGCCTGTATGTCTATCACGCACTGTCCTTTACGTTAAAGGAAATGATGCAGGAATATGCCTGATGCAGAAAAAAGACTTGCCGCTTTTAAAGGAGGCAAGTCTTTTTTTATTACTTCTGTTCTGCAGCTTGTACGGAAGCGCCGATAAAGTCTTTGAATAAAGGCTGAGGTCTTGTCGGTCTTGATTTGAACTCAGGGTGGAACTGGCAAGCGACATACCAAGGATGGTCTTTCAGCTCGATGATTTCCACAAGACGGCCGTCAGGGCTTGTTCCTGAGAACACAAAACCGTTCTCTTCCATTTGCTGTCTGTATTCGTTGTTGAATTCATAACGGTGGCGGTGGCGTTCGTATACCACTTCATCCGCATACGCTTCGAAGGCTTTCGTGTCTTCCTGGAGCTTACAAGGGTACAGTCCGAGACGAAGCGTTCCTCCAAGATCCTCGACATCTTTTTGTTCTGGCAGAAGGTCGATGATCGGATAAGGAGTGGACGGATCGATCTCCGCAGAGTGAGCCCCTTCCAGACCTAATACGTTTCGCGCATATTCAATGGATGCAATCTGCATACCGAGGCAGATGCCGAAGAACGGAATTTTATTCTCACGCGCATACTTGGCGGCGATGATTTTCCCTTCTACGCCGCGGTCTCCGAAACCGCCGGGCACGATGATTCCGTCTGTGCCGCTAGTCAGCTCTTGAATATTGCTTTCTGTCACTTCTTCGGCGTTAATCCATTTGATCTTCACATCAGCGTCAAACGCATAGCCGGCGTGGCGCAGTGATTCAACGACTGAAATGTAAGCGTCCTGAAGCTCGACGTATTTACCGACGAGGCTGATTGTAATGGTTTTAGACAAGTTTTTCACTTTCGTGACAAGGTCTTTCCATTCCGTCATATCCGGGTCTTTGCATTCTAATTTCATATGATCGCAGACAAGCTTATCGAGTCCCTGCTCCTGAAGGTTAAGCGGGATGGAGTAAAGGTTGTCCGCATCTTCGCACTCGATGACCGCTTTCGTGTCAATATCGCAGAAGAGTGCGATTTTATCTTTCATATCTTGAGAAATCGGCATTTCCGTGCGCACGACGATGATATTAGGCTGAATACCGAGGCTTCTCAGCTCTTTTACGCTGTGCTGCGTCGGTTTTGTTTTCAGCTCGCCCGCCGCTTTGATGTACGGAACAAGCGTACAGTGAATGTACATCACGTTTTCATGGCCGATGTCGCTTTTCATTTGACGGATGGCTTCAAGGAACGGAAGGGATTCGATGTCTCCCACTGTTCCGCCGATCTCAGTAATGACTACATCTGCGTTTGTTTCTTTGCCTGCACGGTACACGCGGTCTTTCAGTTCATTTGTGATATGCGGAATGACCTGAACCGTTCCGCCGAGGTAGTCCCCGCGGCGCTCTTTTTTCAATACGGCGGAATAAATTTTACCGGTCGTCACGTTGCTGAATCTGTTCAGATTAATGTCAATGAAACGCTCATAATGCCCTAAGTCAAGGTCAGTCTCAGCGCCGTCATCGGTAACGAATACCTCACCGTGCTGGTACGGGCTCATCGTTCCCGGGTCAACGTTGATATAAGGGTCAAATTTTTGGATAGTGACGCTCATGCCTCTGTTTTTCAAAAGGCGGCCAAGTGACGCAGCCACAATTCCTTTTCCGAGTGATGATACAACTCCCCCGGTTACAAAAATATATTTCGTCATTTCGTTTGCTCCTCTCTTCGGTCTGCGCTACATTCCTTAAAATGTGCCGTTTTATAGAAAATCATTTCACTAAAAACAAATGATGTGTAAAAGAATTTGGGAGATGAAAATAAGAAAGCTCCCTTTCAATTTCTTGAAAGGGAGCGTAGCACTCTTATGAATTCTCTTCTTTTTGAAGAGCCCAAAATACATACTACATAGTTCGACAATGAAAGTCAAGATCGTTTTGCTGATATAAAATCAGTCTTTGCGTTCCTCTTCCTCATCATCATAATCTTCCTCATCTTCTTCAATCACATCGTCTTCGATCTCAAGCTCGTCGTCATCTTCTTCATCGATATCTTCGTCGTCAAAGCTGTCTGCGTCAAGGTCAATATCTTCTTCTATTTCATCGAGATCGATGTCATCTTCATCAACTTCCTCGAATTCATCAAGGTCGAGATCTTCCTCAACGACTTTTTTCGCTTTTTTCTTTTTCGCTTTTACAGTCGGCTGTGTTTCTTCGTCCAGCTGATCGTACGGATACCAGCTGCGAAGCCCCCACGTCTGGTCTGACAGAGCAATAAAGCGGCCGTCAATGTTCAGGTCTGTATAAAATTGGGCGATACGGTCGCCCAGTTCCTCTTTCGTAACACCGAGCAAGGAGATCATTTCATTCAGCAGCTCCTGGAACGGAACCGGTTTTTTATGTTCTGAGAAAATTTCGTGAGCGATTTCAACTAAAGCCATCTGCTTCAGCTGTTCCTGAGAATATTGTTTGATACTCAAGGTCGGACACTCCCTTTCTATTACTTATATGTATCTGTTTCTATCCTATAATAAGAACGAATTTGTATTGTTTTGTTCATAAACCATACCTCTCATTATAAACAAATTAAAACAGAATATGCTACCCTTAACAGCGTAATTTAAGAAATTTTAGAGCCGTCCCGTCATAAATCGGCTGATGTGCGAAAACAAAGCCACCGGCATATGCGCCGGCGGCCCGCTTCTTTCTATAAAGACTCTTGTTTTTCAGCGCCGAATACAGACATGGCGAGCAATTCACTGACATCATAAGTGCCGACCGCGTCTTCGGCTTCTTTCGCTTTCGTACCGTCACCGAGCATGGTCAGACAGTAAGGACATCCGGAGCTGATGACCGTCGGACTGACAGAAAGCGCCTGCTCAGTCCGGGCCGTGTTGATTCTCGCTCCCGTTTCTTCTTCCATCCACATGAGCCCTCCCCCGGCGCCGCAGCACATCCCATTTTCGCGGCTGCGCTCCATTTCCTTCAATTGAACGCCCGGAATGGCTTTTAAGATCGCTCTCGGCGGCTCATACACTTCATTGTATCTTCCTAAATAGCACGAGTCATGGAAGGTAATCGTTTCATTCACCGGGTGAAGCGGTTTTAGTCTCCCCTGTGACACAAGCTCGGCTAATAATTCAGTATGATGATAGACTTCGGCCCGGAATCCGAAATCAGGATATTCATTTTTGAACATATTATAGGCGTGCGGATCAATCGTGACGATTTTTTTGATCCCGTGTTTTTCAAATTCGCCGATGTTGTGTTCCGCCAGCTCTTGGAACAGAAACTCGTTGCCCAAACGGCGCGGCGTGTCGCCTGAGTTTTTTTCCTTATTGCCGAGAATCGCAAAGGATACGCCCGCTTCATTAAGCAGCTTTGCAAATGAGACGGCAATCTTTTGGCTCCTGTTATCGTAGGAACCCATTGAGCCGACCCAAAATAAGTAGTCGAACTCTTTGTCTTGTTTTTTCATTTCTTTCACTGTCGGAATCTCTGTATCGGCCTGCTCCCGCCAGTTCTCCCGCTCTTTCCGGTTTAAGCCCCACGGGTTTCCCTGTCTTTCAATGCTTGTCATGGCCCGCTGCGCGTCGCTGTCCATCTTCCCTTCCGTAAGCACAAGATAGCGGCGCAGATCGATAATTTTATCAACGTGTTCATTCATGACCGGACATTGATCTTCACAGTTGCGGCAAGTGGTGCATGCCCAAATCTCCTCTTCCGTGATGACCTCGCCGATTAAGCTCGGGTTGTAATCAATGGCTGCCGCCGCTTCACGCGATCCTCCCCCTGAGGAAGCCGCGGCGAGCTGATTCGCCTTCGTGTGCTGAAAAACGGGCGCGGGCACCCACGGAGATTTTGACGTCACGGCAGCGCCTTTCTCCGTCAAATGGTCTCTGAGCTTTAAAATGAGGTCCATCGGCGAGAGCATCTTGCCCGTACCGGAGGCCGGACACATATTTGTACAGCGGCCGCATTCGACGCAGGCGTATAGGTCGACAAGCTGAGAGCGGCGGAAGTCTTCAATCTTTCCGACGCCGTAGCTTTCTTTCGTCTCATCGGTGAAATCGATTTTTTCCAGCTTTCCTTTTGAATCCAGCCTGCTGAGGAACACATTCGCCGGACCCGCAATTAAGTGCGCATGCTTTGATTGCGGCACGTACACTAAAAAGCTGAGCAAAAACAACAGATGAAGCCACCATGAAACATAAAACACGGCGGCGGCCGCCGGCGCTGAAAGACCGCCGAGCACAAACGCAATGGAGGAAGCGATCGGTTCCGTCCAAGACAGAGAATGATCGTGCCATAAAAGGTTCATGGCGTTCCCGAGAAGCACTGTCACCATCAGTCCGCCGATAAACAGCAGGACAAGCCCCGCTTTAAACCCGCGTTTCAGTCTGACGAGTTTTTCAATGTAGCGCCGGTAAAACGCCCAGACTACGGCGATTAAAATCAAAAACGTGACGATTTCCTGAAAAAAGGTAAACGCCGGATAAAGCGGACCGAACGGCAGATGGCGGTCAGGAAGCAGCCCTTTCAGAATAAAATCAATTGCGCCGAACTGAACGAGTATAAAACCGTAAAAAAACAGAACGTGGATGATTCCGCTCTTTTTATCTTTCAGCAGTTTTTTCTGTCCGAACACATTCACCCATATCTTCTGAAGACGTTCTTTCAGGCGTTTATCAAATTCTTCCCTTTGGCCGAGCTTAATATAAGCGATCCTCGTTCTGATCAGGTAAACGAATAAATAAACGGCGTAAGCGGTTACAGCTGAAAACAGCAGCGCGTTTACCATGAGAAATGCGTTCATCTTGTCTCCCCCTTTGTTCTGATACCCCTCTTCATTGTCATATCTTTACTTTATCATAAATAATGAATGAGTGTTCAGTCAATAATTAAATTCACATTCTCAGGGCACACTACGAATACTTCGGAAAGGAGCGTCGGTATGAAGGTCATTTTTGTGTTGCTTGTCATTTTTATCATATTGATCGCACTTATACTGCTTGATATGCTGCTTGGCCGGGCGGCGTACAAAAAACAGGCGTATGAGCCCGTTTTTGACCCGAAAAAGAGTGATATCACACTCATTCACTGCGGCAGCGAGCTTGTGCGGCAGATGACGGTTGATATCCGCCAAGCCGTCTCTTCTATTCATATGATGTTTTTTATTATGAAGAACGACCAAGTCAGCCATGAGATGTTTGATTTATTGAAAGAAAAGGCCCAAGCCGGCGTCTCCGTATATCTGCTGCTCGATTGGGCGGGCAGCCGCCAAGTGAAAAAGCCTTCCATTCAAACGATGAAAAAAGCCGGCGTTCACGTTCATTTTCTAAATAAACCGGCATTTCCGTTTCTTTTTTTCAGGCTGCAAAAACGGAATCACCGGAAAGTGACCGTCATTGACGGCAAAATCGGGTATGTCGGCGGTTTTAATATCGCTGAAGAGTACCTCGGCAAAAAAGCGAAGTTCGGAAACTGGGAGGATTATCACCTGCGGATGACCGGCGAAGGCACGGCGGATCTTCAGACTCTTTTTGTAAGCGATCTGAAACGAAACACCGGAAAAGCACCCGGATCACCCGGGGTTTATCCGGCATTATCCGAAGGGAATATCTCTCATAGGACATATGCATCTGACGGGTTTTCGCTTGAATCGCATTATGAAAACTGCATCCGTAAGGCGGAAAAAAAAATCATTATCGGCACGCCTTATTATGTACCGAGCAAAAAGCTTCAGGAAGCGCTTATTTCAGCCTGCCGAAAAGGCGTCAAAGTCATCTTGATCGTTCCGATGAAATCAGACCACCCGCTCGTTCGGGAAACAGCTTTTACCTATTATCCCGAGCTTCTGAAGGCCGGCTGCCTCATCTATCGGTATTATCAAGGCTTTTATCATGTCAAAGCCTTCATTATAGATGACCGCATCAGCATTATCGGCACGCCGAATTTTGATAAACGGAGCCTGTTCTGGAATGAAGAGGTGAATGTCATCATTCATGATGAAGCCTTTACAAAGGAAGTGCTTTCAACCATAAAGCAGGACATCGAAAAATCCGAGCTTCTCACATTAGAAAAAGTGAAACAGCGCTCCGTCAGACAGCTTCCTGCAGAATGGCTGGGAAAGGCCATATCTTACTTTTTATAAAGGAGAAACCATATGCTGTTCAGATTCGGATTCGTCGCAAACGCCATGTGCCTTTGGGACGCGTCCCCCGCAAAAACCTTAACATATGCGCGCTATACCAAGCTTTCCCGCAGTGAGCGGAAAGAGGCCCTGCTTTCTGTGACGAAAGCCAATCTTACCAATACGCTGCGCACGATCCATTATGTGATCGGACACGGCATCCCGCTGTACAGGTTCTCAAGCTCGATTGTGCCGCTGGCCACCCATCCGGATGTGCTGTGGGATTTTGTCACGCCGTTTCGCCAGGAGTTCCGTGAGATCGGCGGGCTGGTCAGAAAATATGACCTCAGAACGAGCTTTCATCCGAACCAATTCACGCTTTTTACAAGCCCGAAACAGGAGATCACCGCAAATGCGGTCAAGGATATGGCCTATCATTATGACATGCTGGACGCAATGGGCATCGCGGACCGTTCCGTCATCAACATCCATGTCGGAGGCGCTTACGGTGACAAACAAAGCGCGCTTGGCCGTTTCCGCGTGAATCTGAAAGAACTTCCCGATGTCATCAAACAGCGGATGACTTTAGAAAACGATGATAAAACATATACGTCCGAGGAAACACTCAGTGTATGTGAGCAAGAAGGCATTCCGTTTGTGTTTGATTATCACCATTTTTACGCCAATCCGACCGATGACGCTGATTTAGATGACATTCTTCCGCGGATGATCAAAACATGGCAGCGGATCGGCTTAAAGCCGAAGGTCCATCTCTCCTCGCCAAAATCAGAATCAGCCGTACGCAGTCATGCGGACTATGTGGATGCGAATTTTATTCTGCCGGTGCTGGAGCGGTTCAGACAATGGGATACGGACATCGACTTTATGATTGAGGCGAAAGAGAAAGACCGGGCGCTGCTACGGCTCGTCGAAGAATTAAGCGCCATCCGCGGAGTCAAACGCCTGGCGGGCGGAGTGCTGAAGTGGAAGGCATAACCAGGTTTATCACCCGTTTATATGGGGAATTTCCGAAATAACAGACCATCAGACGGAGGAGAAAACATATGAAAAACATTACATCTTTGAAAATAGCCGCTAAGAAGTTCACTTTGCGAAACATGCTTCAGCTTTATCAGCTTTGCCACACGGGAGGCCACGAGCTGTATATCTACTCTAAAAAAACGATGTGCAAAATCAAAGATATCATTGAGCTGGAAACGTTCAGAATGGCCCATAAAGAACAAGAATATTTAATTGTAGTGGAAGGAAAGAAAGCGGTGCAGCTTGTTGACCGTTTCAAACATATCATCGAACCTGCGCAAAAAGAAGCCCATTAAATACGGACTACATAAAAAAAGGATAGACAGGAGGCTGCCCGGCCCCTTTTGTCTATCCTTTTTCTTTTATTGATGTATCAGCTCGCCGAATTGGGCCTGATGGAGTCTCTGGTACATGCCGCCGGATGCCAGCAGTTCCTTATGATGACCTTGTTCAGCAATGCCTTCTTTCGTGACGACGACGATCCGGTCCGCATCCTTAATCGTAGCCAGCCGATGGGCGATCACAAGCGTTGTGCGTCCTTCAGACAGCTCTTGCAGCGATTTTTGAATGGCGGCTTCTGTTTCTGTATCGAGGGCTGATGTAGCCTCGTCTAAAATTAAGATCGACGGGTTTTTCAAAAACATTCTGGCGATGGAAAGCCGCTGCTTCTGCCCGCCTGACAGCTTCACGCCGCGCTCGCCGATCACCGTGTTTAAACCGTCGGGATACCCGTTTACCAAATCCTCTAAATGCGCCTGGCGGACGGCCTGCCAGATTTCTTCCTCAGACGCATCGAGCCGCCCGTAAGCAATGTTTTCCCGCAATGTGCCGGAAAACAGAAAGACATCCTGCTGGACGACGCCGATTTGTCCGCGCAGAGATGACAGCGTCATGTCCTTAATATCGATTCCGTCGATGGAAATCACGCCTTCAGACGGCTCATAAAAGCGCGGCAGCAGACTTGTCAGCGTTGATTTTCCCGCTCCCGAAGGCCCGACGAATGCGACTGTCTCCCCGGCATGAATGGACAAATTGATTCCCGACAGAACCGGACTGTTTTCTTCGTAACCGAATGACACACGATCATAACGGATATTCCCTTTTAAACCGGACACATGTCTCGCGTTCGGGGCGTCCTTGATATCAGGCTCCGTTTCCAGTATTTCTATAAAGCTTTTAAAACCGGCAATGCCTCTCGGATACATCTCAATAATCGCGTTGATTTTATCAATCGGACGGAACAGAACGTTCGTCAGCAGCACAAAAGCGACGAATTCCCCGTAAGATAGCGATCCGCGGATCACGAACCATGTCCCGCACAACAGGACGAACAGCGTGACGAATCTTGTCAGCATGTAACTGATCGAGCCGTTTTTCGCCATGATTTTATATGACGTCAGCTTTGTTTTGCGGAAACGCTGATTGTTCACGTCAAACCGCTTCATTTCAAACGCTTCATTGCTGAAAGCCTGAACAAGACGGATGCCGCCGATATTGTTTTCAACCCTCGCGCTGAAGTCCCCGACGTCTTTGTTCAGTTTTGTAAACGCAGAGGTCATTTTTTTATTAAAATACAAAGCAAGCCAAATGACGACCGGCATAATGATAAAAGTCAACAGCGCAAGCTGCCAGTTAATAAACAGCATCACACCGAACGCGCCCAAAATCGTCATAATCGCGATAAACAGGTCTTCAGGTCCGTGATGGGCGGTTTCTCCGATATACATCAAATCATTGGTGAGCTTGGACATTAAACTGCCAGTTTTGTTGTTATCGTAAAATTTGAACGAAAGCTTTTGCAGATGGTCGAAAAGCTTTTTCCGCATATCGGTTTCAATGTTAATGCCGAGCATATGGCCCCAATACGTCACAACATACTGAAGCGCCGAGCTGAGGGCGTAGACCCCGAATAAAGCCGCTGAAGTCAAAATAATCAGACTCCAATCCCGCCCCGGGAGCAATGTATCGATAAAGTAATTGACAATCAGAGGAAAACTCAGCTCCATCAATCCGCCGGCGATGGCAGAAAAGAAGTCGAGAAAAAACAGCTTTTTGTACGGTTTATAATAAGAAAAAAATTGTCGCAGCACGATTCCGTCCTCCTTGTGCCTCGTTCTTAATGATAATATTTCTCAATTATACTATACACAAGGAGTTTTAAAAGCGTTTTTTATAAAACGCCGGAAAATAACCGTGCGAAGGATTCCTTCGTTCTTTCCCATAATGTGCGTTTATAGAAACGGACGGGGCTGATTTTTTCAGACTCCTTCATATCCTCCAGATAATGCGCTTCAAGATCTTTGATCGCCTCTTGATCTGTAAAAAAGACATTGACTTCAAAGTTCAGCTGAAAACTTCTCATGTCCATATTCGCTGTCCCGACAGAGGCGAGGTTTCCGTCAGTGATGAGCACCTTTTGATGCATAAAGCCTTTTTGATAGGAATAGACTTCGATTCCTTCGCGAAGAAGCTCGGGGAAATACGATCTCGTCGCGTACTGGGTTAAAAACCCGTCATTGGTTTCCGGCACCATGACACGCACCCGGACGCCTCTGGCAGCAGCCTCCTTTAGCGCTGTGCGGATCGGCTCATTCGGCACGAAATAAGGCGTCGCGATCCATACAGACGATTCGGCCGCCGCTATCATGGCGTAATACAGATCGCTCATCCGCTCCTTCATATCGGGGCCTGTCGGAACGACTTGATAGACGCCGCCGCTTTCTGCAGGGACCGGGCGGCTGTATGCTTTCTGATCAATCAGCACCTCATCCGAAACGTATTCCCAATCAAGCATAAAAATGCTGTGGAGCGTCTGAACGATTTCTCCTTCGACTTTCATATGGGTGTCCCGCCAAAAGCCGACATCTTGGTCTTTGCCGATATACTCCTTGCCGACATTCAGCCCGCCGACAAAACCGGTTTTCCCGTCAACGATGACGATCTTGCGGTGATTTCTGAAATTGAATTTTTGGTTGAAAAAACCGTATTTCAGCGGCAGAAACGGGACGATGTTCACGCCCGCGCGTTTCAGTTTTTTAATATCTTTTCCGGCCAGCTTCAGGCTGCCGGCCGCGTCGAACAAAAACCGCACTTCCACGCCTTGACGCGCCTTTTCCATCATAATGTCCATCATCTTGTGCCCGAGCATGTCTGATTTGAACATGTAATACTCAATATGTATAAATGACGCGGCCTCCCGGAGCGCCTCAAACAGCTCAGGAAATGTTTCGTCCCCGTTTTTGAGCACCTTCAGCCTGCTTTTTGTATTGATATTCATATGGGACGCCTTGATTGAATATTGAAAGAAACGCTTCTGATTTCCTTTCAGCTCGGTCAGATCGGGTGTCTGTTCCATATCAAATATCGTTCTCAGCTTTTCCCGGTTGTATGTCCGTTTCGACCTGAACAGCTTGCCTTTTTCATAAAGCTGGCCGGAAAAAAGGTAAAATAAGTACCCGGCGATCGGAAAAAACACAAGAATATGAATCCATAACAACGTGTGCTGCGAGGTGCGGTTTTCAAGAATTAACGAATAGATGCTGAACAAAATAATGCTTGCATAGCAAAGCACCCCTCCGTAAAACTCAAGCCTGGAAACCGGAAAAAACCATATGACATATGCTCCGATAAGCATCATATATAAAAAGCAAAATTCCAGTCTCCTTTTCAGCATCCCGACTCTCTCCCATCTGATCCGATATCTCTGTATACCCTCTGTTTTCCGGCTTGTAAACATATGAAAAAGCCTCTCCGCACGAGCGGAAAGGCTTATGATGAAGCTTCTTGTGATTGGCCGGGTGTGATGTTCTGAAGCAATGCCGGATTGAGCGAGCAGCTGCCTTTGATTTTATTTTTGAAGATGCCGATGATCAGACCGGTGACCGCTATCGACACTAAGGAGAAGAGCCCTTTCAGCAATCCGACGGAGAAAATGCCGGCCAGCACGACGCCAAAATCGAAGAGGAAATTAACGGCACCCGGATTCCATCCGCAGCGCTTTTGCAGAAATAAAGCGAGGATATTGGCGCCGCCGAGCGATGCCTGATGATAAAACATGAGCGACAAGCCCAACCCGATCAGCGCCCCGCCGCAAATCGCCCCGGCAAGCGGTGAAACAGAGACCGGCGGCAGCCAGTGATCCGCGCCGGTAAACAGAGTCAGCACTGTGACTGCAAAAACGGTGGATAGAGTGAATTTGATTCCCATTCTGATGAGAGAAAATATATAAAACGGGATATTAATCAGAAAGAAGATAATCGCAAACGAGGAATGAAACACGTATGACAGGCTTAGTGACAGTCCCGCTGTGCCGCCGGTTAATACATGAGAATGTCTGAGTGTCAGGACGCCGGCGCTTGTCATCAGACAGGCGGCTAAAATGAGGAAAATCCGCTTCATTCTTCACTCTCCTTTCGTTGATGTTATTTCCAAATAAAACATAACATGAATCCCCGCTTACCAGCCATTACCTTGGCAGAAAATATCTTATGTTTTTATTTTTTCACCATAAAAAATCCCCCTCTTGCAGGGGGGATTTTCACGTGCGTTTCCGATAGACAACATAGCTGCGGGTCAAATACTTGAGGGGCAGGCTGAACACGTGAACCAATCTTGTAAACGGCCAAAGGATAAAAACGACGTACCCTATGATGATATGAAACTTAAACCATAGCGGGACACTTTCCATCAAAGAAGCGTCAGGGCGGAACAAAACAATTTCCCTGAACCACGGCCCGACTGTTGCCCTGTAATCAAATCCTTTCGAGTCAATGTTGAGGAACGTGGCCGCAACGCCCGACAGCATCATAAAAAGCAGCAGGATGAGCGTCAGGATATCCGATGGCGAGCTGGTTTTGCGGATTCTTTTGTCAAACAGCCTTCTGTACGTCAGGATGACAAGTCCGGTACATGCCGCGATCCCCGCCGGCAGGCCTGCGCCAATCGCCATTTTGTGATACATATGCTCGGAAATGCCAAGAGAAGCATACACGCCTTCCGGGATCAAAATTCCCATGACATGTCCGCCGACAACGCATAGCAGTCCCCAATGAAAAAGTGTGCTGCCAGCGGCGAGTTTTTTCTTTTCTAACAGCTCGCTTGATTTCGCCGTCCAGCCGAATTGGTCATGCTGATAGCGGTAAATATGCCCGCCGATAAAGATCGTCAATACAATGTATGGCATAATACCCCAGAGGATCTGTCCGTTCATGCCTGAACAGCCCCTTCTTCAGTGCTTTCACGTACACCGATGTTTTCAAGCGCGGCCAGCAGCACGTGCAGCAGTTCAGCGTATATACTGTCATTTTTTTCGAGGCGGGATGCCAGTTCCCTCACATTGGAAAGATATTTCTCAAACACGCTTCTCGCTGCTTCAATCTCCGCAACTGCGGCGAATTCCAGCATCAGCGGCAGGTAATCTGGCAGTTCTTTATCTGTCGGCAGGAAACCGGATTGCTGGTAGGTGTTTTTTAAATGCAGCAATTCGATGCCGCGTTCCCTTTGTTCGCCTGAGTTAAAGTAAGTGACGTACATATTCGTTTTTTTCCCAAAATCGAACGTATACACATAGTGTTCAATCAGCGCTTCCGGAGAAAAGCCGGCTGCCGCCTCTAAAAAGTGCAGCAATTTCTCCCGGATTTGCTGATTGGTGATGTCATGGATAAGAGCCTTCCAATCGGGAAGCCCGGCTCTCCACTCTTCATCCGGATATGAGAGAAGAACGGAAAGAGCGGAGAACGTCATTTGCCGGTCTGTGGTGTTCATGTTATTACACCTCATTTATGAAAAATTAGAAACAAGAGCCCGGGCCGCCTGAAAATGATAAGCCGCAGCTCCCTTGTTCAGCGTATAAATCAGACACTTCTTCACGATGGCTGCTCGGGATCACAAAGCGGTCATCATATTTGGCGATCGCCAGCAGCCGGTACATGTCTTCAATTTGCTGTTCTGTTAAGCCGACACTGGAGACCAATGCCGGGTCGATGGATTTATTCGTCTGAACCGCCCTCATATACTGGCGCATGACAGACATTTTCTTTAACGTGGACCGAATATGATCCGTATCCCCCGCCGTTAATAACTGCGCCAAATAGTCAATCGGAATTCTCATTTGGTCGATAGCCGGAAAAATCGCTTCCGCCGTTTGCCGGCTGCCTTTTCCTTCAAAGAGATTCATAATCGGGCTGAGCGGCGGAATGTACCAAACCATCGGCAGCGTACGGTACTCAGGGTGAAGCGGAAGCGCAATCTTCCAGTCAATGATCATTTTATAGATCGGCGATCGCTGCGCAGCCTCTATCCATTCAGCCGGGATGCCTTGTTCTTTTGCCAGTTTGGCAATCTCAGGATCATTCGGATCAAGAAAAACGTCCAGTTGGGAATGGTAGAGATCCTTTTCATTTTCAACCGATGCCGCTTCCTCCACTTTGTCCGCGTCATACAGCATGACGCCGAGATAGCGGATTCTGCCCACACACGTTTCAGAGCAGATAGTCGGCAGCCCCGCCTCCAATCGCGGGAAGCAGAGTGTGCATTTTTCCGCTTTGTTCGTTTGCCAGTTAAAATAGACTTTTTTATAAGGACAGGATGACACGCAATACCTCCATGAACGGCATGCGTTTTGATCCACAAGCACAATGCCGTCTTCATCGCGTTTGTACATGGCGCCGGAAGGACAGGATGACACGCACGCCGGATTGATGCAGTGTTCGCAAATACGCGGCAGATACATCATAAAGACCTCATCGAATTCCGTTTTAATGGATTCCTCCATTTTTTGAACGTTTGGATCTTCAAGCCCTGTAATATGGCCGCCCGCGAGATCATCTTCCCAGTTCGGGCCCCATTCGATATTCATGAAATCCCCCGTTAAGGACGATTTCGGGCGCGCCACCGGCTGGTGTTTTTTCTGCGGGCTGTTTGTTAACGTTTCATAATCATAGTTCCAAGGTTCATAGTAGTCATCAATCGTCGGCTGGTTCGGGTTATAGAAAAGGCCTGCAAGCCGGTTTGTTTTCGGGCCTGACTTCAGTTCAAGCTTTCCTTTTTTCAACGTCCAGCCGCCTTTATATTTGTCCTGATCCTCCCATTGCTTCGGGTAGCCGATGCCAGGCTTTGTTTCTACATTATTGAAGTACATATATTCCGCACCGGAACGGTTTGTCCACGTGTTTTTGCAGGTGACGCTGCACGTGTGGCAGCCGATGCATTTATCCAAGTTCATGACCATCCCGATTTGCGCTTTAATCTTCAAGCCAATCGACCTCCTTCAGCTTGCGGATGACGACATTCAGATCGCGCTGATTCCCCGTCGGACCGTAATAGTTAAAGCCGTAGCTGAGCTGGGCATAGCCCCCGATCATCTGGGTCGGCTTGACGTGGATCCTTGTCGGGCTGTTATGGGTGCCTCCGCGGTTATTCGTCAGTTTTGTGCCGGGCACATTGATGTGGCGGTCCTGGGCATGATGCATAAACGCCATTCCTTTAGGAATCCGATGAGACAAAACCGCTCTCGCGACGACAACGCCGTTTCGGTTGAAGCATTCAATCCAATCGTTGTCTTTGATATCCGTATCCGCAGCATCATCTTTATTCATCCACACGGTCGGCCCGCCGCGGAACAGCGTCAGCATCGGCAGAGAATCAAAATACATGCTGTGGACGGACCATTTATTATGCGGCGTCAAATAATTAAGAACGATCTCTTTGCCCTCTTGATCAGGCCGCTTGCTTAGGAACGGACGGTGCTGGAGGATCGGTTTAAATGTCGCCATCGTTTCACCGAATTCCATCATCAGTTCATGATCGACATAATAGGATTGTCTGCCTGTCAGCGTCCGCCACGGAATTAATTTTTCCACATTCGTCGTAAACGGCGAATACCTTCGCCCTCCTTTTTCTGAGCCGGTAAAGGCCGGAGAGGTGATGACCGTTTTCGGCTGGGCTGTAATTTGCTCGAACGTAAAGCATTCTTCCTCGCGCTCTTCCGCCAGGTCTTTCAGCTTCAGGTTTGTGATGTTTTCAAGCGATTCCCATGCTTTCACGGCGACTTTTCCATTGGAGGTGGACGACAGGGTTAAAATCGCTTCCGCCGCCTGCTTCGCTTCACTTATATTCGGACATCCTTTGGCAACGCTGTTTGAATCGGTTTCTCCCAGTCTCTGTTTGAGTGATTCATATTCATCCGCAATCGACCAGCTCATCCCTTTTGTTCCGCTCGGTTTTAAAGCCGTATGAGGACCAAGCGCGGTCATTTTATGAAAAATGTGTTTGTAATCCCGTTCAACGACATGGATGTTCGGCATCGTTTTTCCCGGAATGGCTTCACATTCACCCTTGCTCCAGTCATTGATTTTGCCGAACGGCTGGGCCAATTCCTGCATCGTGTCGTGGAGGAGCGGCGTGGCGACTACCTCTTTCACCGGCTCCATATCGACTTCTTCCGCCAGATCGGAAACGGCTTTTGACAGCGCCTTGAAAATATCCCAGTCTGACTTCGATTCCCACGGCGCCGAGATGGCCGGAGCAAATGGATGAATAAACGGATGCATATCCGTGCTGCTGAGATCGTGTTTTTCATACCATGTCGCCGCCGGCAGCACGATATCGGAATACAGCGCCGTACCCGCCATTCGAAAATCGAGGTTGATTAACAAGTCGAGCTTTCCTTCCGGTGCCTGCTCCCTCCATTTGATTTCTTCAGGGCGAATGCTGTCGCTGTCGTCATTCATCAAACCGTTCGTCGTCCCCAGCAGATGCTTAAGAAAGTATTCATGCCCTTTTCCTGAGCTTGAGATCAGATTTGCCCGCCATACGAAGAGATTCCTTGGGAAATTCACTTCATTGTCTGGGTCTTCAATCGCGAATTTCAGTTTTTTCTCTTGAAGCCGTGAGGCCACGTACGCACCTACGTCTTCAGGTGTCGCCGCCCCCGCCTTCTCAGCTTCTTTGTACAGATCAATGCCGTTTTGATTGAATGTCGGGTAAGACGGAAGCCACCCTAATCGCGCCGCCAGCACATTGTAATCGGCGTGATGCTTGTAGCGGGATGACGCGGCGATCGGTGAAGCCAAGTCACTGATCGGCTGGTCTTCATAACGCCACTGGTCTGTCGCAAAGTAGAAAAACGAGGTGCCGTTTTGCAGTTTAGGCACGCCTTCCCAGTCCTTTGCGGTTGCAATCGTCTGCCACCCTTCAGCGGGACGGAGCTTTTCCTGACCGACATAATGAGCCCAGCCTCCGCCGTTTACGCCTTGGGCGCCTACGAGTAAAACAAGATTTAACACCGCACGGTAAATCGTGTCGGAGTTGAACCAGTGGTTAATGCCGGCCCCTACGATAATCATGGATCTGCCGTCTGTATCGATCGCATTTTGGGCAAACTCCCTGGCAATCTGTATAACGGCTTCTCTTTTAATTCCCGTGATCTGTTCCTGCCAGGCAGGTGTGAACGGACGGGGATCATCATAAGATGCGGCTGATTGTCCGCCGATGCCCCGGTTCACGCCGTAGTTGGCCAATATCAAGTCAAACACGGTCGTGACGTACGTCTCCTCACCATTCAGATCCAATTTTTTAATAGGAAGATTCCGCTCCAGCACTTTGTTTCCGTCATTTGAAAAATACGGAATGCGCACCATGCCGATTTCGTCCTCTATTCCGAGCACGGAGAGACGGGGCTCAATCTGTTCCCCGGTGTCTTCGTCGATCATGTGCAGATTCCATTTCTGCTGCCCGTCCCAGCGGGAGCCCATTGTTCCTTGCGGTATGGCAAACGCACCTGTCTGTTCATTCCAGACCGCCGGCTTCCACTGATCATTTTTTGTCTGCCGCCCGATGTCTTTTGCATGCAGAAACCGCCCGGCTGTATACACGCCGTTTTCTTTTGACAGAGTGACGAAGAATGGAAAATCGGTGTATTGCTTCGCGTACTCAATAAAACGTTCAGTTTCTTGGTTCACGTAAAATTCCTGCAAAATGACGTGACCCATCGCCATCGCAAGCGCCCCGTCAGTCCCCTGGCGGATACTCAGCCAGTCATCCGCAAACTTTGAGGATTCCGCAAAATCCGGGCTGATTGAAATGACCTTGGCGCCTTTATAGCGGGCTTCCGCCAGAAAATGCGCATCAGGCGTTCTCGTTAACGGAACGTTGGAGCCCCATGTGATGATATAGCCTGAATTGTACCAATCACTGCTCTCCGGAACGTCCGTCTGGTCGCCCCAAATTTGCGGGGACGCCGGCGGAAGATCCGCATACCAGTCATAAAAACTGAGCATTGGGCCGCCGATTAACGACATGAATCGCGAACCTGATGCGTGGCTGATCATGGACATCGCCGGGATCGGAGAAAAACCGACATTCCGGTCAGGCCCGTATTTCATCACTGTATACAGCAGAGAGGCTGAAATCAGCTTCAGCACCTCCGGCCATTCCGCGCGGACAAAGCCGCCTTTCCCCCTTGCCTGTTTATAGGACTTCGCTTTTTCAGGGTTTTCGACGATCGATTTCCAGGCATCCAGCGGATTTTGATGCGCCTGCAACGCTTCCCGCCACAAATTGATCAGCACACCGCGGACATATGGATATTTCACACGGAGCGGGCTGTAGATGTACCAAGAAAAACTGGCCCCCCGCGGACAGCCTCTCGGTTCGAAATCAGGCATATCCGGGCCTGTTGATGGATAATTCAAGTTTTGTCCTTCCCACGTGACAATTCCGTTTTTCACATAAATATTCCAGCTGCAAGAACCCGTACAGTTGACGCCGTGGGTGGAGCGAACGACTTTGTCGTACTGCCATCTGTTTCTGTATACATTCTCCCAATCACGATCTTCGCTTGTCGTTTGGCTATGGTTATTTGAATGATGTTCGATAGGAGAAAAATAGTTTAATCTCCTGAGCAACGGACTCATTTTCTTTTTCTTCATGATCGTTCACTCCTTCCGAGTCAGGTAATGCTATGTACACTATAAACAGAGACGGCGCATCACCTTGTGAACTATGTCACACACTCTGCTTTTTTCACAAAACGTTCACACAAAGCAGCAGGAAGGATTTTCAAACGATATGGGGACGCCCGGCGTCATCAAAAAAACCGGTTCTGTTTAAGAACCGGGTTCGGCGTTTTCATCCCGTGATGTATGCAGGTACCGCAAAAACAATTGATAGGAACAGAAGACATTTTGCTGAAGCATCGCCAAAAAGTTCATTTGCAGCCGCGGATGGTAAGACATCATTTGCTTAATTACGGAATATGGAATATGGAGTACCAGAATATCCGGTGAGGCATTGACTGAGATAAAAGGCGATAAAGAGAGCCCGCCTTTTTCATCAATCGGAAACACATCGCCTTTTTCCCACAGCGCAACGGTTTGCGATCCTTCAGGGAGCCTGCTGTCCGTAAAACGGATATTGCCTTTTAATACAATATAAACGGATTGTGAATGAAGAAAGGATGGAGATTGGTCAGATGAGCCGCGGATAAACGTCCCGTTTTTCAGCAAGGTTTCGACAATGGACAGAGGCACTTCATTAAACATAGGAAGTTGTTTCAGAAATAATAAATAGTCACACTGATTCATAGGAAAGCCTCCTGTGCTAAGGATAGCTTTAGTGTAGCCCGATTGAGCCTGCACGGCAGTGATGTATTTCACAGCTTGTATGATAAAAGTCACTTATCAGGAGAGTGTTTGCACTTATAATGAAATAAAAAGGAGGGTTTCGATGAAGGCGATGATTCCGAAGCAGCACGGCGCATGGGCGATGCTGCTGATTCCATTTTTACTCGGCATGGTCAAGGGAGGCCCGGTTTTCTGGCATATTCCGCTCTTTTTGGGCTGGCTGTTCCTTTCTTAACGGTTTATCCCGTTTCGCTCGCTTTGAAAAAGAAACAGCTTCAGCTCTATCAAAAGTGGATATGGTATTACGGTTTTCCGGCCTGCTGCTTTTTGATCATTTCTGTCTTTCATAAGCCGCAGCTCGTCTGGATCGGCGTTTTTTTATTGCCGCTGTTTCTCATACATACGCATTATGCCCGCCGAAAAAACGAACGGGCGCTCACGAATGATATTGCAGGTGTTCTGTTCTTTTGTTCAGGCGGGCTTGCGAGCTGCTGGCTGGGAACGGGAACCCTTGACGGCTGGGCCTGGTTTCTATTCTTGCAATCCGCTTTATTTTTTGTCGGGAGTTCTTTTTATGTGAAATCGGTCATCCGGGAGAGAAAAAACAGAACCTTTGCATACTGGTCGTGGGGATATCACCTCTTGCTCCCCTTTTTATCGGCTCTTCTCGGGGCAGGCTGGGCGTTTCTCGCTTTTATCCCAAGCAGTCTGCGGGCCTGGTTTTTTCACGGAAGAGACTGGCCGGTGAAAACGATCGGCATTCTGGAAATCGTAAATGCCGGCTTCTTTCTTGCCGTCATGTGCCTGTTTATCACAAGGTAAAAAAACAAGGACACCGCTGTCCTTGTTTTTTTCAGTCAATATTGCAGATCTCAAGCGGACAATTTTCACACTCGATCTCACACCGTAAATAGTCCCGCTTGTGCAAAATAATTTTTCCGGTTTCGTCTATCGAAATAACCCCTTGTTTGCGGAGGTCTCCCAGCATGCGGTTGACGCTCTCCCTTGCCGCCGCGCAAAACTTAGCCAAATCCTGATTTGTCAGCACAATGTTAATCAGAATCCCGTCGCTTCGATCCACCCCGTAGCTGTTTGATAAGCGGATAAGGGTGGAATAGAGCGCCCCCTTTTTGCCGTGAAGAAGCAGGTCCCTGATCTTGGACTGGATTTTTCGAAGATGGGTGCTCATCCATTTCATAAATTCAAACGTCAAAACACCGTTTTGGATCAATTCCTTTTCCAGCTTGTTTTTATTAATGACGAGCACCTCGCCATCCTCTAACACTTTCGCACTGAGCATATATCTCGGCTCATCTGTGAATAGCGTCAATTCCCCGACAATATCGTTTTTTTGGCAGATTCTAAGCGTCAGATCTTTTCCGTCAGACGTCAGCTTGCCGATTTCAATGAGTCCTGATTGAATCAGATAAAGCTCTTTTGCATCCATTCCTTCTTGAAACAAATACGTGTGTTTTTTCATTTTCCTTTTCGTACTGATCGATTCCAGCAATTCATGCAGTTCGCGGGAAAGAAGTTCTTTATCAGATTTTCGGACAGAGAGAATATTCATGAGCTCACCTCGAAGAAAGTCACGTTGCGTATGTATATTGTAACGTGACTTGATTTGCACTCACCCAGAAAAAACTAACAATCTTGTGAATGGATCATTATGAATTGAGGCTCTGACTGTTTCTCTCCGTATGTGTTTTCATTTTTTCCTGCCAATACATCCAGATCACAAGGACAAAGCTGGCTAACGCGACCTCTGAAAGCGCCATAAACCCGATCGCGTATTGGCCTGTTGCCTGAAATACACTTGCCAGAATCAGCGGAGGGAAAAAACCGCCCAGTCCGCCCATAGCTGACACAATACCGTTGGCAATCCCCGCTTGCTTCGAAAAGTAGAAAGGCACCAGTTTAAATACAGTCCCGTTTCCAATCCCTGAGCAGACTGCCACCGTCAGCGATCCAAACGCATAAAGACCGATCGTCGGGGAGAATGACAGCATGACGCCTGACAGCGTAAGCCCTGCGAAAACGAACATCAGAATACGGAGCGGGCTCAGTTTATCTGCAAGAAACCCTCCCACAGGCCTGAGCAGTGTAGAGACCGCAATAAAGCCGGCCGTCCGCAGACCGGCGTCCGCAGGGCTCAGCCCAAAATGCTCAACCAAAAAATTCGGAAGATAGATGGTAAAGGCGACAAAGGCGCCGAACGTAATAAAATAAAACAGGCTCAACATCCACAGCACATGATTTCGGTAAACGGCTTTCATTTGTGTCTTTATGGAAACTTTGACTTTCTTCTCATGCCGGTCGCCGAACAAAACGTGCAGTAATGCGAAAACAGCCAGCAAAACAAGATACATCTGCACGGTTGCTTTCCATCCCGCGGCTTGAGCGATAACCGGCGCCGCAAAGGTAGTAACGGCAGTTCCGATGTTTCCGGCACCGTAAATCCCATTGACGACACCGTGCTTTTCTTTCGGATAATATTTCGGGAGGGACGTCACTCCGATGGAGAATACCGCTCCCCCGATCCCTAAGAAAAAGCCGCCCGCGATTAAATCAAATAAAGAATCCGCGATACTGATCCAAAATACAGGAAACAAAAGCAGGATGAAGCTGATCATAAACATCAGCCGCGCGCCATATCTGTTCGTTAAATATCCTAAAGGAATACGGAGAAGCGATCCGAGAATAACGGGAATCGCCGTCACCAATGAAATCTCGCCTTTGCTTAAATGAATATCTGATGTCATTTGAGAAATGAGCGATGAAATCAGCACCCACACCATAAACCCTGCCACTAAGCTTAATGACTGCAACGATAATTGAATATGTTGACGATTGATCATTCGGCTTGCCCCTTTCACTGATTCAATATCAGTCTTATCATACAAAAACTCAGTGTGCGGGATTGTGAATTACATCACACGCTTTATATACAAAAAAAGAACAAAGCCCGAAGACTTTGTCCTTTGATCATCATTACATTTTTTCCGGAGCGGATACGCCGATCAGCTGAAGCGCATTGTTCAGCGTAATTTGCGTCGCCTTCATTAAAGCGAGACGCGCGCGGCTCTTCTCTTTATTTTCCGGATCGATGACTTTCTCCGCATTGTAGAAGCTGTGCAGAGCGGAAGCCAGATCATAAATATAGTTTGTGACACGGTGAGGAATGCGTTTTTCCGCCGCTTCTGCCACTGCCTCAGGGAAGCCGCCGATCGTTTTCAGCAGGTCATATTCTTTTTCTGATTGAATATGGCTGAAATCAAGATCTGCCGCCGGTTTAAGTCCCTGCTCCTCCCCTTGGCGAAGCATGCTGCAAATACGTGCATGTGCGTATTGCGCATAATACACAGGGTTTTCGTTAGATGTGGATACGGCAAGATCCAAGTCAAAATCCATGTGCGTATCAGCACTGCGCATCGCGAAGAAATAACGGACCGCGTCAAGGCCGACCTCTTCAATCAGGTCGCGCATCGTTACGGCTTTCCCCGTACGTTTGCTCATCTTCATTTTTTCGCCGTTTTTGTATAAATGAACGAGCTGAATGATCTCAACTTCCAATGTGCCTTTCTTGTAACCGAGCGCTTCAATTGCCGCTTTCATACGCGGAATATACCCGTGGTGATCCGCGCCCCATACATTGATGAGCTTGTCGAATCCGCGGTCAAGTTTGTCTTTATGGTATGCGATATCCGGCAGCAAATAAGTGTATGAGCCGTCTTTTTTGATCAGCACACGGTCTTTATCGTCGCCGAACGTTGTGGAACGGAACCATGTCGCGCCGTCCTCTTCGTATACATGGCCCTTTTCGCGAAGCGCCTCGAGCGCCTGATCAATTTTTCCGTTTTCGTACAGTGACGTTTCAGAATACCATACGTCAAACGGCACGCGGAAATTTTCCAGGTCGGAGCGAAGTTTATCAAGCTCGTACTTTAAGCCGTATTCACGGAAAAACGCCTGACGTTCGCTCTCCTCTTCATGTACGAAACGGTCGCCGAAATCTTCGGCAAGCTTTTTCCCGATGGCGATAATATCCTCGCCGCGGTAGCCGTCTTCCGGCATCGGTTTCTCGAGACCGAGCGCTTCAAAATAACGGACTTCAACGGAAAGCGCCAGGTTGTTAATCTGGTTGCCCGCATCATTAATATAGTATTCGCGGCTCACATCATAGCCCGCTTTAGAAAGCACGCTGCACAGCGCGTCACCTACCGCCGCGCCGCGCGCATGGCCTAAGTGAAGATCTCCCGTCGGGTTGGCCGATACGAATTCGACCTGAATCTTTTCGCCTTGTCCGATGTTTGTCTCTCCGTAATGTTCACCCGCTTCAAGCACGGACGGAATCAGTTTTGTTAAGTAGCTGTTGTTCATGTAAAAGTTGATAAAGCCGGGTCCCGCAATATCCATCTTTTCAATGGAAGCTTTGCCTTTATCAAATGACGCCACGATCTCCTCAGCGATTTGACGCGGCGCTTTTTTTGCGATTCTCGCCAGCTGCATCGCCATATTTGTGGAATAATCACCGTGTGTTTTTTCTTTCGGCGTTTCTAACAGTACGCTTGGAATCTGGCTTTCGTCCGCCAGGCCCGCTTTCAGAACGGCCGCTTTGATCTCTTCCTTCAGCACGTCCTTCATTTGTTCCGCAATGTTCATGCGTGAGTTCCTCCCTCATACGTGATCGTCATATTATGTAAATGCTGCTGCTCGTCTCCGACATGCATGTCATATGCGATGCTGATTCGGCCTTTTTCTTCACCGAGATCAGATTGAATCGATTTTGTGCTTGTTTGCAGCTCAAGCTCACCAAATGACATTTTATATTTCGCAATTGTGGAAGCTCCCGTTATGAAACGCTGATTCATTTTAACAGCGCCTGACCTCATGATCAGGACTTCGCCTTCGCTCACCTTCACAATCGTTTTTACTTTGCCCAGGTCGTGTTCTTCATAATAAGATAGATACACTTTTTGTTGTTTTACATAGTAAAATCCGGTAGTACGGAATTCGATGACTTCCTCATTTCCGTCATCCTCGATCACAGACTTCACATGGAGTGTTATCGGTGTCTCTTGTTTCATTTTGACACGTCCTTTTCATCATTCCGCTTTGACTTGAATAGTATAATCCTTCAGTTTGTAAACTTCAACTGCTTCTATCTTACCATCATTGCTCATTAGATTTGAAGATAAACCTCATAAAAAGCAGTTCCTTATGAGAAGAGAAAATCATATCACTATGTCACCCAATCCGTGAAAAACATGACAGCAGCTTTTCAGAAACCCAAACAGTCTCATCGAAGCTGCTGCGACTTCCAGCAGCATAGATTGTGCAGCAGAAATGCCAACGATGTCAAAGCGCTGCGTGACAGCTATAAAAACGTCCGCCAAACACACGTGATGGCTGCTGTATTATGCCAAGTCATCATATTCGGCTGCGTGTTCGAAATCGTCAAAGCCGTCCCTTTCCGCTTTCACACGCCCCTTGCCGTATCAATGGGACTCACGGTGTTACTGATTTTGTATTTATTGTATTTTATGCGGACGTACTTGCTGCAGCTTTTCCAGCATGGCAGCCTGTTCAAAAAAGGGCTTGCGGGAGCGCTGACAGGAGCCGGGGTTTGGTGGATGCTCAGTTTCACCATAAGTGAACTGCTGTTTTTAATCATCCTGGCTGCCATCCAGCAGATCGGCTCATTTATTTATAAACGATTTTTTTATCGCAGCTCTGCTTCTCTCAACCTGTGAAATAAGCTACATCGCAATCGCTGACGGACCAGCCCCAACCGGAATCACCGTCATGGCTGTATAATCACTCGTGCGGTATACGGTTACGGTATTGTCGTCGGGCTGTGCTGCATAAATGTACTGATTATCAGGTGTTACGGCGAGGTCAAAGGCGCCGGGCAGAGACACGTTTGCAATGATCCTCTGTCCAGCCGTATTAACTACGTATAAGTTATTAATGAGAAACGGTTCACTATATGGCTCTAGAAAATAAGCCCTAGTGCTATCGCGAGAAAATACAATCGTCCTCAGAGTTTCAAATAAACGGTTGAAGTCGCCTCCCCTGCTTAATGGTGACAAACTGATCTCCGTTACACCTTTCGGCAGCAGCTCACCATTCAACACATACGCAAAATTTCCAGCGTAAGGAGTGGCAATTAAACTGGGAAATTCAAATGTATCTATGATACTTTCTACCAACTGCCCAGTATTTACATCATATTTATCAACCGACCAACTGCTTCCATTAGCGGTATAGACATACTGTCCATTAGGATCAAGAGCAAAGTCTAAAGCGCCGGGTATCGGAATGACATCAATGACCGATTGAGAGGCCATGTTGATCATATATATAGATCCGGCGGCCATCACGTACGCGAACTCATCTGTTGAATCAAATTCAACCTTTCTCGGCCCTCCTCCAACAGTGATGGTATTTATGATGGTTAAAGTTTTATTATCTAGCACTGAGACAAGGTTGGTATTCCCATGGAGGACATACGTGAAAGCTTTATCGAAAGTAACGCCTAGATTAGTTGGCACGTCAGAAAAATGGATTGTTTTTACAACAGTGTTTAAATCTGAATCAATAACCGAAACCGTGCTGTCTCCTGAATTGGCTGTAAACACATACGATTGAGGGTCTCTCGATGGCGGTAAAACAAGTGTCCCGGTCACCGTAAGCGGACTGCCGTAGAAAGGCGGTACAATGAGAAGATCTTCCACTGTTATTTGACTGAAATCAGGACAGCGGCCAGACTGCGCTGCATAATAAACAACTTGATCAATCTCTTCAGTATGAATCACAGAAACAGACCCGTCCCCTTGTCCATATTGATTTCGTACAGGCGACACACTGACAAGAAGCGTAACGGTCCCTTTAACTCTCACGGCATATCGAACACCGATATCTTCTGGTTCCGGCCCAGTCTGGATTAAGCAAGGCTCACTGATACATAATAAATGAGCAGTACTCCATGTAACCGTCGCAGCTGCTTCGGCAGAATCAATGGTGAACCCCTCGGGAATGTCAATCGGCACTTGAAACGGCGCTTCTCTGCTAATTTCCTCATCACAAAAACAGAAACAATTTTCCTGTAAAGCAGACAGATCATTCTTTTTCATCAATTCACGTCCTTTTAGAAATGTACAGCATGCAGTTGGTTAAATCACAATAGCTCCCGGTGAAACCCCAAGAGATATCACAGTTTCCACAGAATAATCATCCGTGTTGTAAACAGTGATGTTCTGCTCTAAAAAATGAGCAGCATACAGAAATTCGCCATTCGGAGTAAACGCAAAGTCTCTTGCCGATTGCGGAACATTACCTATAACGCCTGCACCATTCGGACTGACAGCATATAAATTGCCAGTGAAGCTGTCATATAAATACACCTCTGATCCACTCGTAAACATTACATATTGGCCATCAGGCTCCAGCTCTTGGGTAATGCTGATCGTAAACGTATTTAAGTCAATAACCGTCAAATAATTGAATAAGAATTCTTGTTCTAAGACATACGCATACCGCTCCGGCCAATTTGTTTCTATAGATGATACGATAAGCTCTCGTTCAATCGTTCCTGTGACTTCACCGGTGAATAGGTCCGCTTTTTGCACTAAACCAAAATCAAGAACATAGGCGAATAACCCATTGGGATCAATTGCAAAATCAAATCCTTCCACAGGAATCGACCTATCCACAGTTAACGTATCAATTCCAATCACATAAATCGCAGTATCGCCGAGAACATAAGCAAACTCATGATTTGGGATACATTTTATCGATCCAGGCGGCTGATCCAGCAGTATGGATGCTGTCACTGTTAAAGTGTCATAATCGATGACAGAAATCACATTATTGTTGAAGTGCAAAACAAACACAGCGCTTTTATCCGGAGTTATTTCAATACCTGTCGGCCGGTACGGTAGAGCAATCGTTGTCACAACAGTATGAGTGTTTGTATCAATCACAGAAACTGATTGATCATTTGGATTCGCTGTAAACGCATAAACGGGTTCCGGCTCAGGAACAAACACAATCGTGCCCGTCACCGATAAAGGACTGCCATAGAATGGCGGAACGACAACAAGGTTCTCGATCGTAATGTCACTGACATCCGGGCAATCATTTGGTTCATCAGAATAATAGACGACTTGGTCAATCTCTGCATTGCGGATGACAGAAACAGACCCGTTCCCTTGTCCATATTGATTTCGCACTGGTGAGACACTGACGAGAAGCGTAACAGTTCCCTGCAGGCGCACTGCGAATTGAACACCGGTTTCATCAGGCTCTGGCCCCGTCTCAATGAAACAGCGTTCAATGACACAAGAAAGGCTGTCTGCATTCCACGTCACGTTTGCAACAGCTTCAGCCGGATCAACAACAAATCCCTCAGGCAATTCAATCGGCGCTTGAAACATCGCTTCACGGCTTGCTTCTTCCTCGCAAAAACATAAACATTCTTCTTGTGCGGCTCCTGCTTTTTCTTTAAAGGAAAGCTTGTTATTTCTCATATCTTCACTTCCTTTTCAGACATACACTGCTCACGCAGATACAACAGAATATGGGAAGGTGTATTTGTTTGCTTGTACAAATTGTGGGGATAATAGTGGATTTTTGAAATGATATCCGCAGACATGCGGTTTTAACGAAAGAAAACATTGCGGTATTTTTGCGCTATCCTTCCGAATGAAAATGATAAAATATGTCATATACATAACGTGGAAGGGAGGGATTGGGAATAGTGGCGAGTGTTTTATCATCTTCAGCGGTTGGAGAAAAAATCAACGAATGGTATATGTACATTCGAAGGTTCAGCATCCCGGACGCCGAGTACTTGCGGAGAGAAATCAAAGAAGAACTTGCAGGTCTGGAAGATGATCAGGATCTTCATCTATACTATTCTCTCATGGAATTCCGTCACAATCTGATGCTCGAATACCTCGAACCGCTGGAATCGCAGCGGATAGAAGAACAGCCGAGACTATCGGATCTGCTCGCGGATATTGATAAAAAGCAGGCCCGGCTGACCGGACGTCTTGATTATTATTTTAATTTTTTCCGGGGGATGTATGAGCTGGAATGCCGTGAATATCTTTCAGCGATTCAGTTTTTTAAGAAAGCTGAAAGCAAACTGACGTACGTTAAAGATCATATAGAAAAAGCTGAATTTTACTTTAAAATGTCAGAAGTCTATTATTATATGAAACAAACTTATGTATCGATGGATTATGCGCGGCAGGCTTATTTAATTTATAAAGATGCAGAAAAATATAATATTAGATTAACCCAGTGCCATTCTTTATTTGGGGCTAATTATCTTGATGTAAAGCAATACGATCACGCGATTTCCCACTTTCAAAAGGCATATACGATGGCTGAATTGGAGCAGCAGCCGCAATTAATGGGGAGGACACTTTTTAACATCGCTTTATGCCATAATAATCAAAACAATAAAGTCGAGGCTATTCCCCATTTAAAAGAAGCCATAGCTGTTTTTGAAAAAGCTCAAATGAGTCATTCACTTCCGCAGCCCTACTTCTTACTTACACAGATTTATTTTAAGTTAAAAAATATAGATAACGCGTACGATTATCATAAAAAAGGTATCTCAATATGTAAGGAAATAGATGATATAATTTACGAGGAAAAATTTAAATTTTTAGAATACTTGTATATGCCGGATCCAAGAGATACATTAATAAACGATTGTCTGCATTTTCTTGAAAATAAATTGATGTATGCTGATATTGAGGAATTAGCCCTTGATGTAGCTAAATATTATTACACACAAGAAGAATATAAAAAAGCTTCTGTCTACTTTTTAAAGGTTGAAGAAGCCAGACAGCAGATCGAAGGAGGAGTGAATTTATATGAAATTGAAGTATAAATTACTTATAGTCTGTTTTGCTGTGAGTACGATATTAGTATCAGCAGGGATAATGAATAGCTTAACTCCTCATTATTATGTGTCTGAACGCGCCATGATCTAAATTTATGATGAAAGATTTCATTTTAGGTTTACGGGTACAATCCCCTCGAGTGTTTTAATTCCTATTACAAAAAACCCGGAACAAAGGCTGCTTCTGCCCTGTTATTCCGGGTTTTCTTCTTTCTATTTCACAAACCCAAGCAGCATTTCACGAATCATCTTGCTTGCCGTGTTTGCGGTTTGTTCTGAGTGGTCATAGACCGGCGCGACTTCTACGAGGTCAGCGCCTTTTACGTTGACTTCTGAGCGCGCGATTTCATGGATGGACGCGAGCAATTCTTTAGACGTGATGCCTCCTGCGTCAACCGTGCCCGTGCCCGGCGCATGAGCGGGGTCAAGCACGTCGATATCGATGGTGACATAAACAGGGCGTCCCGCAAGCTGCGGCAGCACTTTTTTCAGCGGCTCAAGCACTTCAAATTTAGAAATGTGCATGCCGTTTTCTTTCGCCCATTCAAATTCTTCCTTCATTCCGGAACGGATGCCGAATGAAAATACGTTTTGCGGCCCGATGAGCTCGGCCGCTTTGCGGATCGGAGTAGAATGGGAAAGCGGTTCGCCTTCATAATCCGTGCGCAGGTCGGTGTGCGCGTCAAAATGAATGATGGCAAGGTCCGGAAACTTCTTATACATGGCTTTTATGACAGGCCATGATACAAGGTGCTCCCCTCCCATGCCGAGCGGGAACTTTCCTTTTTCTAAAATGCCGTCCACGTATTCTTCAATCATATCAAGGCTTCTTTGCGGATTGCCGAACGGAAGCGGAATGTCGCCGGCGTCAAAGAAATTCAAATCAGCCAAGTCACGGTCGAGATACGGGCTGTATTCTTCAAGACCGATAGACACCTCGCGGATTCTCCCCGGGCCAAACCGCGAACCCGGACGGTAGCTGACCGTCCAATCCATCGGCATGCCGTAAAGGATGGCGTCCGCCTCTTTCCAGTCGGGGCGGCTTGAGATAAATACTTTTCCTGAATATGCTTCATCAAACCTCATGATAAAACCCTCGCTTTCCTGTAAAAAAGCGCAAGATTCGCTCCTGCGCCGTACGTTTTTATTTGATTAAATCGCTCACAAATTTCGGAAGAACAAATGCCGCTTTGTGAAGCTCTTTCGTATAATATTTCGTATCGATGTCAAAGAAACGGCTGTCCTCCACTTCAAGCGGATCGTACTTTTTAGAACCGATCGTAAATGTCCACAGGCCGCTCGGGTACGTCGGGATATTAGCCGTATACAGACGGGTGATCGGGAAGATTTCTTTCACATCACGCTGTACGTTTGTAATCAGTTCCGGTGTAAACCACGGGTTGTCCGTCTGCGCGACGAAGATGCCGTCTTCTTTTAACGCCTTGGAAATTCCGGCATAGAAGCCTTTTGAGAACAGATTGACGGCCGGTCCGACCGGTTCTGTTGAATCAACCATGATGACGTCATACTCATTCTCTGATTTCGCGATGTGCATGAAACCGTCATCGACTCTCACGTCGACGCGCGGATCATCAAGCTTGCCCGCAATGGACGGAAGGAATTTTTTAGAGTATTCAATAACCTTGCCGTCAATGTCGACAAGCGTCGCTTTTTTTACGCTTGGGTGCTTCAGAATCTCTCTGATGACACCGCCGTCTCCGCCGCCGACAACGAGGACGTTTTCCGGATTCGGGTGCGTAAATAACGGGACGTGCGCAACCATTTCATGATAGACGAATTCGTCTTTTTCAGAAGTCATGACCATTCCGTCTAAGAACAGCATGTTGCCGAATTCTTCTGTCTCCACCATTTCCAGATGCTGAAATTCCGTCTGTTCCGTATGTAATGTTTGTTTCACCTTTAATGTAATGCCGAAATTCTTCGTCTGCTTCTCCGTATACCAAAGCTCGCTCAATTGTCATCTCCCTTTCAAGGCTTATTTCATTTATTGTAAGCGTCTGTATCGCTTTTATTCCGGTTAAAATCTCATTTTCACCTAAGGAAAAAGTATAGAGGATGGAGGGGAAAAAGTAAAGAAGTGTCCGGTTTGATATGTTTAAAAAACCCCCTTTTTTCACATAATAATAGAATCATGAAAAAGGGGGTTCCCAAAAGTGGATAAAGTATCTGGAAAACAGCTCAGAATCACGTTCAAAATCATCCGCGCCTGCATCTTTCTGACACTGATCGGCGGGATGCTGGCCGGCGTCTGCTTCACATCCGTTCTTCTTGCAGCGAAATGGCAGGGGGCCCCCTCCGTCCGGGTCCCTCAGTCTACGATTCTTTATGCAAATGACGGCTCAAAGCTAGGTGAGACCGATTTCGGGGAAAAGCGCTACTGGGTCCGGTTAAAAGATATCAATCCGATAGCGGTGCAGGCCGCGATTGCGGTGGAGGATCAAAACTTTTACAATCACCACGGTTTTGATTACCGGCGGATGGCCGCCGCCGCGCTGGCTGACATAAAGGCAATGGCCAAGGTTCAGGGCGCAAGCACCATCACCCAGCAATACGCGAGAAATCTCTACCTTGAGCATGATAAGACATGGAAACGAAAATGGAACGAAGCATTTTACACGATCCGCCTTGAACAGAACTATTCTAAAAACGAGATTTTAGAAGGTTATGTAAATACGATATATTACGGCCACGGCGCATATGGAATTGAAGCCGCCTCGCGCCTGTATTTCGGCAAACACGCCAAAGATCTGAACGATGCGGAAGCCGTGCTTCTGGCGGGCATACCGAAAGGCCCGTCCGGCTATTCGCCATATGTCAGCGAAAAGAAGGCCAAACAGCGCCAGGAAACCATTCTCCGACTGATGACTGAACAGAAAATGATCTCAAAAACGAAGGCAGAAAGGCTTAAGAAAATGCCGCTTGCCTATCAGCCGCTGAAAAACAGAACCGCAGCGAAAACGGCGCCTTATTTTTACGATGATGCGATGAAAGAACTCGAGAAAAAGCTCGGCATGACGCGCGAACAGCTCGCAACGAGCGGATTGCGTGTTTATACGACGCTTGATAAGCGCATGCAGCGGATTGCGGAAAACACTGTGGCACATACGATCCGTACCGGCTCTGACATTCAGGTCGGCTTTTCCGCGATTGATCCGGCAACAGGGCGCGTGCTTGCGCTTCTCGGCGGACGTGACTACGAAAAAAGCCCGTTTGACCGGGCGACACAGGCGAAACGGCAGCCGGCTTCCACGATCAAGCCGCTTTTGTACTACAAAGCGATTCAAAGCGGCTTTACACCGGTCACGCTGATGAAAAGCGAAGCCACAGAGTTCCAGATTGACGACAACGGAGATACTTATTCTCCAAGCAATTACAACGGCTACTACGCCAATAAACCGATTACGCTGCTTCAGGCGCTTGCGTTGTCAGACAACATTTATGCCGTGAAGACCCATCTCTTTCTCGGCATGAATAAGCTCGTGTCGGCGGCAAAGGAATTCGGCATCAGCGAACATTTAAAGCCCCTTCCGTCTCTGGCGCTAGGAACTGAACCCGTGCGCCCGATTGAGATGGTTAATGCCTACGCGATGCTCGCAAACGGGGGAAAACAAATCACCCCTTCCTTTATCACAAAAGTGACGGATACCGCCGGCAACGTCTTGTATGAACAGCCGCGCGGACATCAGCAGACGCTTGATAAAAAAGCCGCTTTTGTGACGGCGAGCATGATGACGGGCATGTTTGATCAGGATTTAAACGGCTATACTTCCGTCACGGGACGCACCATTTCTGACCGGCTGACCCGAACCTATGGCGGTAAATCAGGCACGACCAGCGCAGACAGCTGGATGATCGGCTTTAACCCGGCTCTTGCCGCCGGTGTATGGACAGGCTATGACAAAAGCAGCACGATTGATTCAGTAGAAGAAAAAAGCTATGCGAAGACGATTTGGGCGGACTTTATGGAGAAGGCGCTCGAAGGAGAACCGGAAATAGCGCTTAAACCGCCGAAGGGCGTCACGGGCGTCTATATCGATCCCGCTTCCGGCTACACTTCGGGACCCGGCTGCGCCGCAAAGCATTATACGTATTTCATCGCAGGCACTGAGCCCGCGGATGTGTGCTACGGAGCGGAACCGTCTAAAAAAGAAAAGAAACACGCCCCCGCCCGCAAAGAAGCTCCGCGCAAAAAATGGTGGGATAAGTGGCTCGGCAAAAAAGACTGAGCCCGGTGCATTGCGCGCCGGGCTTTAATCCGCGTCTTCCTCAAGCACCCATGGGAGCAAAAGAGAAAAGTCGAGATGGATAATAGGGTCAGGAAAACCCTTCGGTATAAAAAATGTTGTACTCGGCAATGAAAACGAAAAGCGGATATCTCCCGCCCTCTCGATATGAAACTTCGGCCAGCCTTCCCTAAACCTGCCGACAATCGGATAGCTGCCCGCATAATGATGCAGGCCGTTTTCCTTTCCATGCTCCCCCAAGTCGTGACAGACAGCCGGACGAATCCCAAACTGCGTAAACAGCCTTGTTTTCTCGGCGGAAAGGAGATTCACCGCCTCGGAAAAGTTCCGGCAGCTCCCGCAATCGCGCAAGGATCAGGCCATGAGTTTTCGTATTGTTTTCTCGTTTCCGCCGCATCTGCTTCAATGACCCAAGGCCCGATTTCAAAGACGGTGAACATGATGAAACCTCCGCGTAAACATGAAAAACCCCGAGTCTTGGTTCGGCTCGGGACTTTCCATGTCCTGATTCTGTATCAACAGTTTACTCAGTACAATTGCAAAATAGTGCAAATATTTATAAAGTTCACAAAAAGTTCACAAATTATTTTTCTTTCGGAAGCAGACCTGTTTTCAATTCATCGGATGAACGTTCCCAGAGCCCTTGGTCATGCTTCTGCAGAAATTCAGCAAGCACCTGCTTTGAGCTGGCGTCCATTTTGTCCACGATAATGCAGCGCTTCATTGATTTATCCATTAAATTCACATGCTCCGGCAATGACTTATAGCCTCTGCGGATACTTCTGTCCACGGTCATTTCACAAGCCGTCACACCCGCGTAATAAGGGCCTTCTTCTTTTCTGTCGATGGTGACCCACACGAGCCAGTACGGTTTTCCGTTCGGCACTTCATCTTTGTTCGGCAGGAATTTGATGCCTTTTTCAACGACACTGCGGGCATGCATTGCGCCGATGTCAACGAAGGCTTCCTTCTCTTCCACATCGACAAATACCGGAGAAATATTGTCAAGGCTCAGCGCCCCGGCGCCAAAACCGCCATGTCCGTCGGTCGGATCACTTTTAATAATATTAAATCCGATTGTTTTCTTCTTTTTTTCTTCCATGAAAATACCCTCCTACAAAAGCGGTTGAAATATAATGGCAAATACCTTGAGAATCCAGTCTCTCCCCTCGCTTAACAGCGGCCACACGACATAGGAGCCGACCGGTGTCACAAACAGCACGAGAAACACGATAATCCCGTAGCTCTCAAACTGAGTCATTTTGGCGCGCACCCGCGGCGGCACGAGATCCTCAATAATCCGGTAGCCGTCAAGCGGAGGAAGCGGCAGCAGGTTGAATAAACACAGCGCGAGATTCAGCTGAATCCAAATAGAGAAAAAGCGGTCAAGCCCCATGCTGAATGCAGAAAGCAGCTCCATTCCGTAAGCATGCATCAACACTAGCAAAAAGAAACCGATAAAGGCAAGAAGCAGGTTGCTTACAGGCCCGGCGACGGAAACCAGCACTCCCGCCAGCCGCGGTCTTTTAAAGGCGCGGCGGTTCACCGGCACCGGACGGGCCCAGCCGAAACCCGCGACCAAAATTAGAATCGTTCCGAAAACATCAAGATGTTTAATCGGATTGAGCGTTAATCTGCCCTGTCTCGCCGCGGTATCGTCTCCGAACCGATACGCGACATACGCGTGCGCCAGTTCATGCATCGTAAATGCCACGATCAGCGTAATCACGACATAGGGCATAAGCTCCAGCGGATAATATAAAAATCTGTCCAAATGTAAAAATCCCCTTTTTTAAAAAATGCAAGATTGTCCTTCATTCAGTATACTATAAGTGACCTCTCTTCCAAAGAGAGGAAACGATAAAGGAGGATCAGCACCATGCCGCTCGTAACCGTTAAAATGCTTGAAGGCCGCACAGATGAACAAAAACGGAATCTGGTTGAAAAAGTGACAGAAGCCGTAAAAGAAACGACAGGCGCAGCCGAAGAAAAGATCATTGTCATGATTGAAGAAATGAGAAAGGATCATTACGCCGTCGCCGGCAAACGGATCAGCGATACGGAGTAATCCTTGATAACGGCCGGCGCTGCTATGTCAGGCCGGCTTATTTCATTACTTTTTCAACGAGGCTGAAAAAGGTGTTCTTTTCTTCCTCTGTCAATGCTTCAAACAGCTCGTCAATGAGCATCTGCCGGTTTTCAATCATTTGCATGGCCGCCATTTTCCCCGATTCGGAAAGCGTCATCCATACCGTGCGCCGGTCTTCGTTATTTCTCGACCTTTCCACGAAACCCTCTTTTTCTAAATGATTCAGAGCGGTTGTCGTGGCCGAAGGCGATAATGTGACTTCCTGCAATATATCTTTAATCGTGCACGTGCCGTGCCGGTAAATAATCCTGAGAATAAATCCTCTGATATTGTTTATACTCTTCGGAATTGTCGCCTCATCAAGCTTTTTAGTGCTCTTTAAATATTTCGTGAGCGCGTAATCCAGTACATTTGCTTGCAATATATCATGCTCCATGCAGAAACTCCCCATTTCAAGATGCATCCATCATCATTTGATTGTTTTTTATTACATTTTACTGATACCTCGCGGGGAAAGTCAAAATTTCGGCCGGAAAGCCCGCAACTTTTATCCTGCTCTATACAGACTATTATCTCCTACTTTTTCACCTATCCCTTTTATGCAATGCTGGTTTTATAGACATGATTCAGGTAAAATCATTAAGGGTGACTGCGTTTGACGGAAAGGATAATCTGATCGGATGCGGCAGACAATATGACTGGAAAAGAAACGGAACAGACGGGGAAACAGAACACAGGATTGTCGATTACACAGAAGATGTGACACGGGTAAAAGCCAAAGAGCCCCTCTTGGCTTTTGCTTTTGGATGGAGGGATGCGTGTTGCGGAATATCCTACAAAAAAAAGACATCACCCAGCTGCTTGAACAAAGCAGAAACAGGCAGACTGCCAAAACGATGGGTGGATTTGATTTAACTTTACTGGGCATCGGCGCCGTCATCGGGACGGGCGTCATGGTTCTTACAGGCATTACGGCCGCGAAAAATGCCGGGCCTTCCGTAATCTTTTCTTTTATCATTGCAGCCGTTGTCTGCAGCCTTGCAGCATTATGTTACGCCGAAATCGCTTCTGTTCTCCCGGTTTACGGAAGCGCCTATATTTACTCTTATACCACCATGGGAGAAATTGTCGGCCATTTAATGGGCTGGACGCTCTTATCCGTTTATATGGTGACGGCGTCGGCGGTGGCAAGCGGCTGGTCAAGTTATTTTAATAATCTGTTAGCCGAAATCGGCATGCCTTTGCCGGACAGTCTGCTGCACGTGCCGAGCCAGGGGGGCATCGTCAACCTTCCTGCCATCATCATTACTCTATTAATTGCCGTCGTTCTGTCACGCGGCTCCAAAGAGAGCAAAACCTTTAATAATATAATGGTTCTCGTAAAAATCGGAATTGTTTTGCTGTTTATCATCACAGGAAGCTTTTTTGTAAAGCCGGGCAATTGGCATCCTTTTATGCCTTTTGGAATCAAAGGCGTCATTACGGGGGCTTCTGCCGTCTTTTTTGCGTTTCTCGGATTTGACGCGATTTCCGCTTCGGCTGAAGAAGTCAAAAAACCGCAGCGCAACCTGCCGATCGGTATTATCGGTTCACTGGTGATCTGTACATTTGTATACGTCATCGTCTGTCTCGTCATGACGGGTATGGTTCCGTATTCACAGCTTAATGTGCCGGAAGCCATGTCTTATGTGTTACAGACTGTAGGACAAAACGCGGTGGCGGGCGTTATCGCTGCCGGTGCGGTGATCGGACTGATGGCCGTCGTTCTCGCCCATACATATGCGGCGACCCGTATATCTTTTGCGATGGCAAGAGACGGAATGCTGCCGAAAGTCTTTACCATTGTCGGAAAGAAATCGGGAGCTCCGATCTTTAATACGTGGCTGATCGGACTGATCAGCGCCTGCATCGCGGGTTTTGTTGATCTGAAAGAGCTGTCAGATCTCTCAAACATCGGCGCGCTATTGACATTTGCCATGGTCAGTCTGTCCGTGCTGATTCTGCGCCGCACCCATAAGGATCTGCCGCGGGGATTTAAAGTGCCTTTTGTACCAGTACTGCCGATTTTGGCCATTATCTGCTGTTTGTTTTTAATGGTCAATCTGCCGCTGAAAACGTGGCTTTATTTTGCTGTCTGGCTGATCATCGGCGTCATCGTTTACTTTTTATATTCGTACAAGCACAGCAAATTGAGACAATAAACAAAACCAGGCCCGCTTTATCGCGGCCTGGTTTTTTCATCAAAAAAGACGAAAGCCATCGCCTTTAACAAATGTGTTTCAGCTCTTCTATGTAGTGAAGCGCCTCATCATATTCTTCATCTGTATATTTCTGTTTGCTTTTTATCGTAAACACTTTCTCTTTCTTTTCCTCAGCTTCAAGGCCGTCAAAATACAAAATCGTAGACACCAGCTCCAGAAACCGCGATGAGCGGCTGTTGACGCTGTCGATGTACTTCTTCATATCCGGCATCGTAAGCTCCGCATGATGTAAAAACTCGGCTCCCGTCTCCGTCAGCGAGTACCGGTATTGAAAGTAGCCGCCCTTTTTTTCCTTCACCTCATCCAGAAACCCAAGATTGCACAGCTCTTCAATTCGAAGCGTCAGTTCTTCGGAATACGGGCCGTAAAAATGAAAATCATATTTTTCGTAGAAAGGATACTGCATTTTCTTCGCGATATAAATGATTTTCTGCAGCTTTTTCCGCCCGATGATTTCTCCAGAATCCGAGAACACCTTCATCAGTTTTGCATGTTCTTTCAACAAATTCCCGACATCTCCTTTTCCTTCTTTACCAAAATCCTTCTATGTCAGTCCCAGCAGCTGCCGGATTTTCAATTTTGCTTCAGGGTTTTCTGAATCGTCACAAATGAGGTCCATCGGATAGTAGAGCTTATGGTCCGTCCGGCGTTTGCCCGAAATGGATTCGACAATGGCGGACTGCCTGGACAGCTCTTTGATCTGGCCGTTCTGCGTTAACAGGTGAATCGGCAGACGCTCCTCCTCTTCACCCGGCCGGTAAAAATCATACGGCAGATCCGATGAAGAATCGACCACTAAATAGTAATTGGGATCAATTCCCGCCTCTTTAAACAGAGCGGTCAGTTCAAAATAAGCCGACATTTCCTCATTGGGGTTAAATTCGGCATATTGAAACAGCTGACGGTTAATGAAGCGGCGGCACAAGTCGGACAGAATCGGGTCCTCTTCTTCCTCCCAAGCCTGGAAATAATATAAAATGATGGCTTCATCAAGCTTCAGATAATCCGCAAGCGTCAGCTTCCCTTCAAAAATGGAATAAAAATGAACGGGAGCATGAGTGAATATATACCCTTCTTCATGGAGCTGCTTCGCACGGTGGAGAATTTTCGTCAAAATGACTTCAGCGCTTCTCGTCACGGGATGAAAATACACCTGCCAGTACATTTGATAGCGGCTCATAATATAGTCTTCCACGGCGTGCATGCCGCTTTGCTTAATGACGATCTGGTCCTCACGCGGACGCATCACCCTTAAAATCCGTTCCATATCAAAATGTCCGTAGCTGACGCCCGTATAGTACGCGTCCCGCTGAAGGTAATCCATCCGGTCGGCGTCAATCTGACTCGAAATCAGGCTGACCACCTGCTTGTTTTTGTATGTTTTGGCAATGACTTCGGCAACATCCTGCGGGAATCCCGGCCCCGCCTTTCTGAGAACCTGATTCACCTCAGTATCGCCGAGGATGATTTCCCTCGTAAAGTCTTCATGATCCAGATGAAAAACCTTTTCAAAGGAATGTGAAAACGGCCCATGTCCCAAATCGTGCAAAAGCGCAGCGCTGAGACAGAGTTCGCGTTCATTGTCATCCCATTCAGGACGCCCTTTAAAAACATCATCAACCATTCGTCTGACAATCTCATAGACGCCGAGAGAATGGTTAAAACGGCTGTGTTCCGCGCCGTGAAACGTCAAATACGTCGTACCGAGCTGTTTGATCCGGCGCAGCCGCTGAAATTCACGGGTGCCGATCAAATCCCAGATCAGCTTGTCCCGCACATGAACATAGCGGTGAACGGGATCTTTAAACACTTTTTCTTCTGATAATTTTCCGTTTGGATACGCCATCGTCATTCCCTCTTTTTTTTAGCCGTGATTCTATTATATCGGCTCTGTAATTTGAAAACATCCTTGAATTTGTCCGGCGTTTTGTTCCAGTTTTCCGACATTGATTTTTTGAAGCAAAAAAGCCTGACCCATCGGGCGAGGCTGTCGTAAAAATACACATTTACTTTTTGATCTTCTTTTTCACTTTCTCAATCAGCTCGTCCTCAGTCGGCGCCGACAGCGGGCGGTTGTTTACGAAAGCAAACGATTTTTTGCGTCCGGGCCCGCAATATGACTGACATCCGACCTCCACTTTTGCATCCGGGTCAGCTTCTTTCAAACGCGGCAGCAAAGTCTTAATATTGGTGGCCTGGCAATCATCACACACTCGGAATTCATTAGCCATGATGTACGCTTCCCTTCATTCAATGTTCCTCTATGTTAAATCTTAATTTTAAAAAAGAAAAAAATCACATCACATCTCATTGTACAAGGATTCATCTTATCCTGCAAGGCTCTGCGTATCTCTCATTCTTTCAGCCAATTTGTATAAATATTTTCCAATCTGGACATTCTAATACCATCAAAGATATTGGGGGTTGAGAACATTGACAAAACAAAGACAGGACGCCTGGTCGGAGGAAAACGACCTGCTGCTTGCGGAAACCGTGCTCCGTCACGTTCGGGAAGGAAGCACGCAGCTGAACGCCTTTGAAGAGGTAGGCGATAAATTAAACAGAACGTCGGCAGCGTGCGGTTTCAGATGGAATGCCGTCGTCCGCCATCAATACGAAAAAGCGCTTCAGCTCGCCAAAAAACAGCGGAAACAGCGGATGCGCGCGCTCGGAAACGGCCAGCCGGCCAAGAAGAAACTATTATATCAGCCGCCTGCACCGGATGCGGATATCATGCAGGAAACCGCAGCCGAAGAGACGGTTCAAACGGAAGCGCCAAAAGAGGATCGGCAAGCCGTCATGTCCGGCGAACATATGCCTTATGTCGATGAAAGCTTCAAGGAAGAGTTAGCTAGTTTATCACATTTGCTGGCGCCTCAGCAGCCGAGCCAAAAGGCGGAGCTCACAATGGCAGATGTCATTCAATTTCTGCAGAGCTATGAAGGCAGCGGAAAGCAAACTTCCGCCCTGCAAATGGAAAATGACCGTTTAAAACGGGAAAACCAAGAACTTCAGTCTAAAACCGAGCAGCTGGAAGCGGCCGTCGAAAAGCTTGAAAAAGATCAAAAAACCATTCAGGAAGACTACGAAACCTTGGTGAAAATTATGAACAGAGCCAGAAAACTAGTTTTATTTGAAGACGATGAACATGCCTCTCCGTCCTTTAAAATGGACCGGAACGGCAATTTAGAAAAAATGGCCGAATAATGGAAAAACCCCTTTCCTTGTCATGGAAAAAGGGGTTTTTGCCATTTGTCAATGACGCGCATCCTGATCTATATTAATGTAAACATTGTTCAGGAGGCCTTCTTCCCGCAAGGGGTGCGCATCTCGGTCCCCGCCCGCACATAAGCATAAAGATTCAATTCCTCATCCGAAATGGTTCTTGGGAATTATTGATCGATTAGCTACTGTGCAATACACTGTATAGAGAATACAATTATTAGATATGATGGGAATGATAGTAAATGAGTAGCCAATTACGAAAAGGAGCGTTGGAACTTTGCGTGTTGTCCCTGCTTCTTTATGAAGATTTATATGGTTATGAATTAATCAAGATCATAAGTGAAACGTTCCCTGTATCGGAGGGCACCATCTACCCCATATTACGAAGACTCACAAAAAATAACTACCTAAAAACGTATACAGCAGCTTCCGATCAAGGCCCATCACGCAAATATTACAAAGTAACAGAAGAAGGCGCCTTTTATCATCAAACATTAAAATCGGAATGGCTTGACCTGTCCGAAAAAGTGAACAGCATCATTAAGGAGGGAAAATGAATGTGTAAAGACCAATATTTAAAACATCTCCGGCGGGAAATAAAAGATCTGCCGGAACGTGAGCAAAAAGAGATACTGGCCGATATCGGCGAAATATTCCAAATGGGCGGCGCTGAAGGAAAAAGCGATGAACAAATCGCGGGCAATTTAGGAAACCCCAAAACACTTGCGCGCGCCTTAAAAGCGGATATTTTCATCAGTGATGCCGAGGAGCAGAAAACATGGCGCTCCTTTTTCAAAGCATTCGGCCTGATGCTGGGGATGGGCATGTTCAACTTCATGTTTATGCTGACACCGTTTCTTTTTGCCTCTGTTGCGGTGTTAAGTTTGATGGCGATCGGCCTGATGCTGATGACCGGATCATTCTTTCTCCTTGTAAAAGTGCCGATTGTAACAGCCATTTTTAACGGATGTATGGTTCTTGGAGCGGGTATGGCGGTGTTTATGGCCGGATTTGATCTTTCGAAACTGATATTCCGCATCTTTTTGCGCTATTTCAAATGGAATGTCAGCGTTGTAAGGAGGGAAACCATTGAATCGAAAAATGTGGTATAGCATTGCTCTCATTTTAATCGTTGCCGGCCTGATCGGAAGCATGTTCTTCGGTTTTGACGGCTTTTACCCTAAATCATAAGGAAGGTGTGCAAATATCATGACTGAACCAGCCCTGTTATTAAAAGATGTCTCTAAAACAATCAATCATACCCCTATTGTACAGTCAATTTCTTTCGATGTGAGAAAAGGCGAGATATTCGGCCTTTTAGGGCCGAACGGCTCAGGAAAAACCACTATTTTCAGAATGATCGTACAGCTTATTAAAAAAACAGAAGGAGCCATTTCATTCAGAGGCAGACCGGACAGCGACTTTGAATATTTTATGAGACATATCGGGGTTATCATTGAAGGCCCGGATATGTATCCGAATATGAACGCTTTGCAAAACCTAAAATATTTTACTAAACTGCGCAGCACCTCGCTGCGAACGGATGAGCTTATGAATACCCTTGCAAAAGTCGGATTGGAGCAGGCTGCCCGCAAAAAAGTGAAACATTTCTCATTAGGTATGAAACAGCGCTTGGGGCTCGCTTATTCTCTTCTTCACAATCCCGGATTATTAATTCTGGATGAACCGATGAACGGCCTCGATCCTAAAGGTATGAAAGAATTGCGCACCATTCTTTCCGATTTAGCGAAGCAAGGGGTTTCTATTTTATTATCAAGCCATTTATTGTCGGAAATGGAGGAGATTTGCGATAGGGTTGCCTATATTAAAAAGGGACGGATTTTAGGAATTGAAGACATGAAGAACAGACATGACCTTGGTCAGAAAAAGCTGTTTACCGTCACGGTCGATCATCCGGCAAGGGCGAAAGAAATATTAGAGCAGGACGGTATTCTTCAAGTACAGCAAAAAGACAGCCGCATCATTGAATTGGAAGCGGAAGAAGATACCATCCCGTATGTCATTAAATCTTTGGCAGAGAAAGAGATTCTGATTTCCCGCGTTTCTGCAAGAACTTTGTCATTGGAAGAGAAATACATGATGATTACAGATCAGGAGGACGCGGTATGAGCATATTTCATCTGGCGCAGAACGAATTCATAAAAATAACCCGAAAAAAAGGCACACTTTTATCTCTTTTTTTCCTGTTTCTCATCGTTTTGCTGGCCGGCCTTATTATGAATCATGAGTTAGATGCTTCCTCGGATAACAATTGGAAAGAACGGCTTCTCGCCGAAAAAAAACAGGAAGAAATTGATAAACCGGCTGAAACGACAGGCGTTTATTATTCTGCTGATGTTAAGAATAAAGACTATTATTTGGAGCATAACATCAACCCTTATGAATGGAACGGCTGGAGGTTTTTCGGCACGGTTACTTCAAACGGGCTTGAGATTTTCGTAAGCTTAACCGCAATTTTAACCGTCAGCGGGGTTGTTTCTAAAGAGTTTGCCCTTGGGACGATTAAGTTTATCGCTACAAGCCCGAACCGAAGATGGCGGATTTTAACATCGAAATTTCTGGCGTCTCTTCTGTTTACCGGCATGGTTTACTTATTTTACTGTGTGAGCTGTTTGCTGATCGGCGGCGTGTTATTCGGTTTTTCCAATGCTTCATATCCGCTCGTCTATACTCATTTAAATGACAGTCTGTATACCATCAGTTCAATCAAAGCATCCGGAATCATTCTGCTTTTGCGTTTCATATCAATTATAAGTATTGTCACCATTGCGTTCACTTTGTCAGTATTGTGCAAAAGCCAGGCGCTCTCCCTTTGCTTATCCATTTTACTGCTGTTTGCCGGCAGTATATTGGGCGGAACTGATTTGCTTGCCCAATTTACATGGTATAAATTTACACTCTTTCCGCATTTAAATCTCGTTGCTTATGTAAATAAAAGCGCGGGTGATGCGATTTCAACGTTAAACATCCCCTATTCCATGACGGTTATAGCGATCTACTTTCTTATTTGTTTATTGATTTCTTTTTCCGTCTTTCAAAAGAGAGACATTACAGCATAGACAGAGAGGCGGCGGCATAATGAGCGGACGGCAGGAAATATTGACGGGCCAGCAATTTGCCGCTGACCGCCCCTTGGTCCATCGCTAATGGGTTCAAATAACCGAAGCTCCCGCTGCTTCGCTGCTGAAAGCGTAGAAATTCCCGCCCTTCCCGTATAAAAAGCGCCTCATCGAATTGGAGAAATTTCATAATGGCTGTGTATTTTGCAACGGCGTCAATGTGATACTTTCTGCACTCGGCTAACATTAAACCTGAAAAAGCAAAGTCTGATGTTTTGTACCATTCCGTGAGAAAAGGCTGCAATTCTTTCATTTGCAAATAAGTGACGGCATAAAGGGCATCCGCCTGTTCTTCCTGAATGCCGCCCGGTGCCATGAGCAAATCGGCCTCACGTTTCATCCCGGTTTCTAAGAACACGATCAGTTCTTCCGGAGTCACCGCCCCAAAATAAGCCCCTAATACCATGAGGATCATAGAGGAAGGCTGTGATTTCAGTTCCTCTTGTAAACCGCGGACCATTTGTTCAAGTCCGTTATGAAAAAAGATGCTTTTTGCGGCATCTATCCTGCGGTACACATGATACGCATACGCGAACAGGACCGGATGGCATTCGTGCGTTTTTTCTCCAAAATAACGGTCTAAGAATAGAATGACTTCTTCTGTATCCTTTCTTTTTTCAAAGTGATGACATGCCGCTAAACCGCAAAACAGGTGCATGAGATCATCTGCTTCTATTTCTTCCGGCTGCAGCTGAATGTTCTTCCAAAAACCCAGCAGCCATTCTTCTGTTTTTTTTATATTAAAATGTTCCTTGACTATCCGCATGTTCCACACTCCAGATTCAGAATCTCAATCGCCGGCAGAAGAGCCGGAGCACAATGAATGGATGGACTCTCGTTATTTATATGATGAAGAGCCGCTTGACAGCCATAAAAAAATGGATCGATACACGATTGGATAAATAACATATTGCACAGCTGTTTCATTTTTCGGTTGCCGAGACAAAATACAAGCCATTTTTGAATGGAAGCCTTCAAGCCGGGATGAAGCAGATGCTCTCCCTGATCTAAATGAAGAAGACAGTACTCGACAAACTCCAGCTCGTTTTCAGCTGTTCTTTTCCATGCGTCATGGAGCAAAGGCTGAAACATCGAATTCTTGTAAAAGCGCACTTTTTCATGGTCAGTTGACAATCCCAGCTCGCTCAGCAAACCGACGAATTCGGCGTATTTAAAATAAGGCCATTCTTTTTTTATAAGATAGCCGTTTTGCAATCCGTGACGTATGACCTGATCATCCGAATCCATTCCCTGCTTCTTTTTATAAGCTTTTGCCGTTAAATAGATATGAATCAACTCATTGACAATGGCCGTGTTACAGTGAAACAGATCTTCCCAGCATGACTTATCAACGAAAGCGGAGGCAATCCTTTCAGTATGTTCTTTTACAGCGGAAGAATGGCTCGTCTTCCTGTAGTACTTGCAGAAGCCGGCAAACAGCTGAATGCTCTTTTGATCCGGAAGCGATTGTTCAGCAAAAGATAATAAAAATTGATCTGTCTCTTCAGCTAATCTATTCAAGTTAATCGTTCCTTTCTGCTCTAAGACAGGCATGCGCGGCACCCGCGGCGACAAGTGTTGTATGATAGCAATGTTTAAACACATCTTCTCTTCGCTGTTCACCTTTCAAACCGGGTTTATGTTGATAGGTGACGCTCGGGACATTCCCCTCTTTCATTCGGCCCTGATAGATTTTATTCCAGGCTGCTTCATAGAGCGGTTTATGGTTGTCCTTATCCATGTCGATATGTAAAAAAGAGCTGCACATCAATAATTCACTGGTAATATCTAAATTCTCAAGACAGATATAGATCCCGAGAAATTTCAGGACCTTTTCTTTTAAGGACGGCAGATGATACTCTTTATCCGTAAGCGAAGAACATCCCATGTCTGTTATATAAAAAATCGTATGAGTGATACTGTACGCATCATGATCCGTCATATATGTATTTGGGACATCCTGACCAGCTGCTGTGTAGTGATATAAGTCAGAAAAATCCGTTATTTCCGAGGTTACGCCTGCTCTTTGCAGACTGTACTTCAGATCCATTTTCCGAAAGGGAATTTTAGCAAGGCTGCAATCAAAACGTGCTGCCGTGAATTTTTCCAGCTCCCATATCACCAAAGCCCGTGACGGATGATCAGTCAAGGTAAGAAATTCACCCGCAATAGCCAATCCGGCGAGACCGTCCGGATCAAAATGAATAAATTCTTCAAGCTGATCATTATGGAGCCTTTCTGTAATAAACTCCGTTAAAACAGCAACTTCCTTATCATCTGCCTGATTTCTGATCAGGTAATTGGTAAGAAAAATGAGTTCTATAAATGTTTTAAGGCGCCACCTGAAATCACTCGCTACTTTATGATTCATATCAAAATAATGGATATTTTTAACAATCCATGACAGTGCTCCCCGCTTAATTTCTGTTATATACTCTTGTGTCACACTCTCACCGCCTCGTCTCAGATGTGTAGGCTCCAAACAGTGATTATCCTACTTTTGAGCGGCTAAATCAGAGAAATTTAAATTCGGGTTTTGATTGTCTTCTTGGCTCGGCACTACAAGCACCCAGCCGCTCCAAGCGAAAGAATTGCCTGATTGTTCCGCATCTCCGGCTAACAAATGTGTCGGGATCGTGATTCTTTTTTCTTCTTTTATTTTTTTAAAGTTCATATCTCCATCTCCTTCAGTTTATAGAATTATTTGGAACCTACATAAATATATTAATCAAATAAGGTATATAATGTAAACTAGTTTTGGTATAACACTCCTTTTTTACTATAACTAAATAGTATATAATTACCAAAAAGCAAAAAAGCCCGGACTCAGTCCAAGCTTTCCTCCGTGCCGAACACCTTCTCATTCCGTTCCAGCATTCGGGTCAGATTTTTTTCAAATACCATTTCCTCTTCCGGCGATAATCCGGCTGCATACAGGCGGCCGCTGAGTTCCTTCAGTTCGGTCAAAAGCGCCAGCATTAAGTCTTGCACGGTAATGTCCGTTTGCAGCAATTCGCTTAATGAAGCCATCGTTTCGGGCCGGATATCGGGATATACGCCTTTTGTATCGTTGCTTTTGTCTTTTAAAGCGGCTTGATAGAAACGTCTGATCAGATCGGCGCGTTCGCTTCCGCTTTTATCGGCGCAGAGGTAAATCTGAACCGCGGTTCCGCCCCGCAGGCGTCTTTGTGAGATTCCCGCGAATTTTCGGCCGCCGATGCTGAGATCGTAGCTGCCCGGACAGTACGATCCTTTAATTTCATATGCTTCAATTTCGGCATTGTGCGGACGCAGCATCCGCCGCACCAGCTCTGTCATCGCCTCGTAGCCTCTGTCGATGTCGATGCCTTTTTTCTCGTCTTCAAAAATAAGCGAGATATTCAATACGCCTTCGTCCAGTACGACGGCGAGGCCTCCGGAATTGCGGACAATGACACGGTAGCCTTCGTCCTCCAGCAATTTCACGCCGTCCTCTAAAAACGGCAGGCGCGTGTCCTGAATGCCGAGCACGATCGTCCGGTGGTGCACCCAGGAGCGTGCCGTCGCAGGCGATTCCCCTTTGCCTACGGAGGCGCACAGCGTATCATCCATTGCGAATGACTGCTTCGCATCAAAATAAGGGCCGAGGCTGGATTGGTCAATGATTCTCCAGCTCGGCTGCATCAGTAAATCAATCGGTTGCTTTCCCATCTATATTAAATCCCTTTCGTCATAGGCTTTCTATGCATTTATTATATCACTCCGCTTGAGATGATTGAAATTGGCTTTTCAAAAGTGCGATGAAGATTTCTTTGTTTTTTGTGTTCTCCATAATGGAAGATTGGATGATAGACAGTTTCCGTTTTAAGGAGAATCCTTTTATCTCAAGCACGGAAATGCTGCCGTGAAGCAGATCCTTTTGCACCACGCTTTTTGACAGAACGGAAAGACCCATTCCGCTGATCACGGCTTCTTTGACGCCCTGGTTGCTGCTGATCGTCATCATGGATTTCGGCCGCAGTCCGTTTGATTGAAGAACGTGGTCTAAATATTCCCTCGTTCCCGAACCCTTCTCCCTCGTCACCCACGCTTGATTTTGCAATTCGGCAGCCGGGATGTTTTTTCTGCCGGCGAGCGGGTGTCCGTTCGGTGCGGCAATGCACAATTCATCCTCCATAAACGGCTGAATGTCAAGCTCGTTTTTCCCCGTATGCCCTTCAATTAATCCGATATCGGCTTGAAGCATCCGAACCGCTTCGCTGACCTCCTCCGTGTTTCCGATCATGACGTCCAGGTTCAGCTCGGGATACTCATTATGAAGCTTTGCGAGAAGCGGCGGCAGAATATATTCGCCGATGGTAAAGCTCGCGGCTATTTTGAGCTTCCCTTTGACATAATGATGATGGGCGTAAATTTCGGATTTCGCCTGTTCGTACAAAAAGACCATCTGCTTGGCGCGCTGATAGAGAATGTCCCCCGTCGGCGTAGTCGTAAAGTGCTTCGGAGAGCGGTTCAGCAAAGCGGTTTGAAATTCTTTCTCCAGGTTTTTAATGTGGAGGCTGACGCTCGGCTGAGAAATCATCAGCTTCTGCGCCGCCTTTGTAAAGTTTTTTTCTTCCACGACGGCAATGAATGTTTTCAGTTCCCCATAATACAAAAAGCATCGCCCCTAATCATTATTTTTCCTAATCGTTTAGATCATATAAATATATTTTACTAATGATTAAGACCGCAGTAAAGTGGAGTTATCAAGATAATGGGAAGTGACTGAGATGAAGATGGTAAAAGGTATTTCAGTTACCGCAGGAATTGCGTTTGCGGCTTTCTACGTCAGCCGCCTGCCGTTTTTGCAAATGCTCGGAATGCTTGTCCTTGCAATGCTGATCGGCATGCTTTGGCGCGCCGTATTCGGACAGCGGGCGGCATTAGAGCCGGGGATCGCGTTCTCAAGCAAATACTTGCTGAAAGCAGGCATCATCCTGCTTGGCATGAGACTGAATCTGGCGGATATCTATCATGCGGGCTGGCACGTATTTGCAATTGCCGTCTGCTGTATGATGTTTGCGGGTGCCGTTGTATACGGACTGTCCCGGCTGTTCCGTATAGATCAGACACTCAGCACGCTGACAGCCTGCGGCACAGCGATCTGCGGAGCGGCTGCCATTGCCGCGATCGCGCCGCAGATCAGATCAAATGAAAACGCAGCCGCCATCAGCGCGGCCGCCGTTTCGTTATTAGGAACCATTTTTACTGTTGTATATTCTCTTGCTTATCATGGATTAGGCTTTTCTCCTGCGGCTTACGGAGCCTTTTGCGGGGCAACGCTTCACGAGGTGGCGCATGCGGCGGCGGCCGGCAGCGCCGGAGGAAAAGCAGCTGTCGAGATGGCGGTCATCGTCAAACTGACCCGGGTCGCGCTGCTCGTCCCGGCCGCATTCATGCTCGGAATGCGGGCGCGCCGCAGCGGAAAGTCAGAGACGGCTTCTGCCGCTTCGCTCCCCATCCCTTGGTTTATCTTCGGATTTCTCGGAATGAGCGCCATCCATACATCAGGCGTTATTTCAGCCTCGTTTTCCGCGTTTCTTGTTCAAGTGTCTTATGTTTTAATCGGCATGGCGATGGCGGGTCTCGGTTTGAAAGTCCATATATCGGCGTTTCGTCATAACGGCTGGCGCGCGCTCGCAGCAGGCTTGATCGGTTCTCTCTGTTTGTCCCTGTTCGGCTGGGCCGCAGTGACGTTCTTTCTATAAAAAAATGCCGGCCCTCATAAAGGCCGGCATTTTGCGGATTACAGCGCTTGAGCAGCCGTAATTAACGCAAGATTGTAGACGTCTTCCGCATTACATCCTCTGGAAAGATCGTTTACAGGCATATTCAATCCTTGCAGAATCGGTCCGACCGCTTCAAAGCCGCCTAAGCGCTGAGCGATTTTGTAGCCGATGTTTCCTGCTTCAAGGCTTGGGAATACAAATACATTCGCGTCTCCTTTAATGTCGGAGTCCGGCGCTTTTTTCTCCGCGACAGACGGCACAAATGCAGCGTCGAATTGGAATTCGCCGTCAAGCGTAAGCTCAGGCGCTTTTTCCTTCGCAATTTTCACGGCTTCAGCCACTTTGTCCGTCTCGTCTGATTTCGCTGATCCTTTTGTAGAGAAGCTGAGCATTGCAACGCGCGGGTCAATGTCAAACATTTGAGCCGTATTGGCGCTTTCAATGGCGATTTCGGCAAGGTCCTGGCTGTCAGGGGCAATGTTGATCGCGCAATCAGCGAATACATATTGCTCGTCACCGCGGGCCATGATGAAGACGCCTGATGTTTTTTTCACGCCTTCTTTTGTTTTGATGATTTGCAGTGCAGGGCGCACCGTATCAGCAGTAGAATGTGCAGCTCCGCTGACAAGTCCGTCTGCGAGACCTTTGTACACAAGCATCGTGCCGAAATAGTTTTCGTCCAGCAAAGCTTTGCGGGCCTGTTCTTCCGTCGCTTTGCCTTTGCGGCGTTCTACGAAAGCCTGAACGAGTTCTTCCATGCCTTCATATGTATGCGGGTCAAAAATGTCCACGCCGTCAAGCGTAAGATTTAATTCTTTCGCTTTTGCTTGAATGTCTTCTTTATTGCCGACTACGATCGGCTTTAATACCTTGTTGCCCGCCAAGTTGTTGACCGCAACCAGGATACGTTCGTCCAACCCTTCAGGAAATACGATTTTCACATCTTTTCCTGCGACTTTTTCTTGTACTTTTGTAAATAAATCTGCCACGATATACCCTCCTCTATGTTGACAAAAAACGCTTACTTTTACAGCATACTCTTCTTCCAGCTAAATTCAAATAACCAACTTCCATTATAGCGCTTTCAAAAAGAAATCTTATTTTTCTAACTAATTTAATTGACGGTTTGTTTCACGGCTTATTTTCTGACACAAGGCTTCGGATTATTCAAGGTTTCTCCACAGCCGAAACGGTTAAACTGTGATATAGTGAAGGCATCAATGAAAAGATATAGGAGTGAAGATACATGAGTGAGCAGCAAAAAACGAACGAAGCCGCCCAAACGCTTGACGGCTGGTACGCGCTTCACGATTTCCGCACAATGGACTGGACGTCATGGAAAATGTTATCCAGCGATGAGCGCCTGTCGATTATTCACGAATTTACGGGACTGCTTGAAAAATGGGGCGTCGCCCAAAAAGAAGGCAAAGGCTCGCAAACCATCTACAGCATCGTCGGACAGAAAGCTGATTTCATGCTGATGATTCTTCGCCCGACAATGGAAGAGCTGAACGAAATCGAGCTTGAATTTAACAAATCAAAGCTTGCTGAATTTACAATCCCGGCTTATTCTTACGTGTCCGTGGTTGAGCTGAGCAACTACCTCGCAAGCGGAGAAGGCGATCCGTATGAAAATCCGCATGTCCGCGCCCGCCTGTATCCTGAGCTGCCTGAAGCGAAATACGTCTGCTTCTATCCGATGGATAAAAGAAGAAGCGGCAATGACAACTGGTACATGCTTTCTATGGATGAACGCAGAAACCTGATGAGAAGCCACGGCTTGATCGGACGGAGCTATGCCGGCAAAGTCAAACAGATTATCACGGGATCTGTCGGTTTTGACGATTACGAATGGGGCGTCACGCTCTTCAGCGATGATGTGCTTCAGTTCAAAAAACTTGTTTACGAAATGCGCTTTGATGAAGTCAGCGCGCGCTACGGCGAATTCGGTTCATTTTTTGTCGGAAACCGCTTGTCCCTCGACACGCTTCCGAAGTTTTTGCACGTGTAACACCCACCCACCCGCCTGTCCGGCGGGTTTTTTCTTTGTCAGAATTTAAATAAAATTTGCTATTTTTATCATTTTTTTTTACGATGTAAAGGAGATTCCATTTTGGTAAAGGGGTGCAGACAGTTGTCAAAAAGAACCGCGTTTATTATGGGAGCCAGTCAGGGGATCGGCAAAGCGATCGCTCTGAAACTGGCGGACAATGGCTTTCATACCGTCATTAATTCACGAGTTCCCGAAAATATCGAATCGGTAAAAGAAGAGATCCTCGCCAAACATCCGGATGCGGGCGTCACCGTTCTGGCCGGGGATATGTCGGACCAGAAGACAAGAGCCGGCATTTTTGAAGAGATCAGATCACAATGCGGACGGCTTGATGTATTGATCAACAACATTCCGGGCGGCTCGCCGGATACCTTTGAAAACTGTGATATAGAGGATATGACAAATACCTTTACGAATAAAACGATCGCCTATATCGACTCTATGAAAACGGCCGCAGCAATCATGAAACAGCACGAATTCGGCAGAATCATTAATATCGTCGGAAACCTATGGAAAGAACCCGGCGCCAATATGTTTACCAACAGCATGATGAACGCCGCTTTAATTAATGCCAGCAAAAACATCGCCATTCAGCTTGCGCCTTTTCACATTACTGTCAACTGTCTGAATCCCGGGTTTATCGCCACAGACCGTTATCACCAATTCGTGAAGAATGTCATGAAGCAAAACGGCATTTCTAAAGCGGAAGCGGAAGAACGGATTGCATCAGGCGTCCCGATGAAGCGTGTCGGAACTGCGGAAGAAACCGCGGCGCTGGCTGCCTTTCTTGCCTCTGAAGAAGCCTCCTATATTACCGGACAGCAAGTGTCAGCCGACGGCGGCAGCATGAAAAGCATATAATAAAAACATCCCGCTCTCAGCGGGATGTTTCTTGTAATGAAGGAAAGGACAAACCGAGCTTTTGAATCCGCACCACAAATTCCCTCAAATCGCCCTGCTTGGCCACCATTGATATTCTGACATAACGCTTTCCGCCGCTGCCGAAAATCTCGCCGGGCGTCACGACAACATGGGCATGCTCCAGCAGATAGTCCGAAAACTGGTGTGAAGACTCGAATTCATTCGGAATTTCAGCCCATACATAAAAAGTCCCTTTCGGTTTTTCAATGCTCCAGCCTAATTCCTTTTCACATAACGCCGTGAAAAAGTCAATCCGTTCTTTATATGTGCGCTTCAGACGCTCGGTATGCTCAGGATTTCCTGACAGCGCCGCCGCTGCCGCCTGCTGAAGACCGCCGAACATGCCGACGAAGACGTGATCCTGAAACTCATTGACCGCCTGAATGATTTTTTCATTTCCCACGGCAAATGCCATTCTCCAGCCTGCCATATTGAAGGTTTTCGAAAATGAATAAAGCTCCGCGCCGACCGTTTTCGCTTCTTTTGCCTGAAGAAAGCTGGCCGGGTTCTGATCAAATTCGAACGCGCCGTATGCAAAATCGTGAATAAGGTGGATGTCATGTTTTTTTGCAAACGCTGCCGCTTTTTCATAAAACGCCTGATCTGCAGTCGCGCCCGTCGGGTTATTCGGGTAATTCAAAAACATCAGCTTGGCTTTTTTCAGGACGGCGGGATCAATCCGCTCAAAATCCGGCAAATAGCCGTTTTCCGGATGAAGCGGCATCTCATGCAGCTCCGCTCTGGCCATTGTAATGCCCGATAAATACTCAGGGTAGCCGGGGTTCGGGACTAAGGCGATATCGCCGGGGTTCAGCAGGCATTGCGTCAAAACGTACAAACCAGCTTTCCCTCCGCCGAACAGCGCGACTTCTGTCTCCGGATTGACCGATACCCCGTACTCTCTCTCATAAAATTCCGCGATGGCTTCTTTCAGAAACGGATAGCCTCTGAACGGGCCGTATCCGTGATACGAAGGATTCAGCGCAGCCTCCCGCAATGTTTCAACGATATGCGGCGGTGTGGGGAGATCGGGATTCCCCTGCCCGAGGTTAATGATCTGAGCTCCCGTTTTCTCCATCTCTTTTACCTTTTGAAAAACGAGCGAAAATTCCTGTTTCGGAAGTGTCTTAATGACGTCGGACGGTATGATTTCCATCTGAAAAGGCTCCTTATAAATGAATTTGCTCTGATTCGTTATTCCGTTCTGAAAAGGATTTATTGACCAGTTTTGTATGCAGAAACAGCCCGCTGACCAAAAGGACGATAAACGCCATGATGACTGCCGCGTCTACAATGTTGATCAGCATGGAACCGACGGCGATGCACAATCCGATGGACGCCTCCGCCACCGAAAAGATCCGGCCCTGAATCTGGTTCGCCGCGTTCTCCTGAACTTTGACCTTTGCCAGCACTTCACCGTATTCCATTGCGATAAAGAAAAGAATGGCGGCAATGACTGACACGGCGAAAATCGGGGTAAACAAAAACAGCGCAAGCGAGACGATCGATAACACTGTAAAATACATCAGCCCTTTATTGTTGTTAAAGCCCCATTTGCTGACAAGAGCGGCGCCGATAAAGCCGCCGAAGCCGATACAGAACGTCAGGATGAAATTGCCGATTTCCCCGTCGCCTAAAAAGCGGCTGACAATCGGGAAATAGCTGTAGACGACACCCCACAAAAGCGCCATCGTAATCATCGTGAACATGGCGTTTAACACAAAAGCATTTGTTTTGATTTCCTTCAGGCCTTCTTTAAACGACTGAAAAGCTTCTCTCACGTTTTCTGACTGAATCGGCACGTATTGAAGCTTAATGCGGCTGATGAAAAACGCGGAGACAAGATAGGTCACCCCGTTAAACGCGACGGCAAGCTCCACAGAACCGCCCAACAGAAAAAGTCCGCCGGCTGCAGCGCCGACAATAATCGAAATCGTCGTGGCTTTTGCAAACAAAGTGTTGATATTTTTAATATCCGCTTCTAAAGACGACATGACCGCGAGACGTGCCGGGTTAAAAAACACGCCGCTTCCGTAAGAAACAAACAGCAGCGCCAGAAAAAGCAGCGGATATTCGCCTTTCGGGAGAAATGTCAGCCCCAAAAAGATGACACCTCTGATCACATCCGTCCACAGCATGATTTTCACCCTGTCGAGCCGGTCCACGAGCACGCCTAAAAACGGCTGAAACACCATCGGAATACTGCGGACCGCGATGACGCCGGACGTCACCCAGTAGTCGTGATAGTATGTAGACAAAATGAGCAGAGCCGGGAGAACGCAATAGTCTCCCATAAACGAAAGCGCCTGCCCGAAAAGCAAATACTTAGAGTTCGGTTTCAGCTGTTTCATACCGGTAACGCATACTTTGCAGTCAGCTTCGCCTGCTGCTGAATTTGTTTGATTGATTCGGCCACGTCACCCGAATTGCTTCCTTTCAGCTCAAACGCCGCAATGCTGTTGAACGCTTCGAACAGCAGCAGATCGACGGATGTACCCGCTTCGGCCGCTGAGAAAGAAACGATTTCGGTGTCTCCCTTTAAGACGCCGTCGGGAATGTCAATGCTTTCAATGACGAAATCGACAGCCGTCTCAGGCAGCTGGCCGTTCTCTTTGAAATGCTGAGGATACAAGTGGCAGTCGGCGACATAGCATGGCTCCTGCTCCAATAATCCTTTCGGCAGATCGGCTTCTTTTCCGAAACAGAGAACATCCAATAACAGCTGCGCCATATCGACGCCGAAGACCTTTTTAATATTCGGAATCATGTTCCAGCCCGCAAATCGTGCCGCTGATTCAATCAGTCCGGCTTCCCGGTTTTTCATTAATTTTATTTCTGTATGTGTTGCGCAGTTTTCGAGGCCGAGTCCTTCATTCGCCTTTTTGGCTGCTTCGACGATTTTCCGCTTCGCGTCATCATCCAAGATGGACGGCGTAATATGCGATGTCTCCGTGAATCCGATTTGCGGTGTTTTATCATGAATCGCGACGGGGAAGTATTCCCCGTCGGCCATGATGCCTTCTATGCTGATATAGTCGGAATAACCGCTTGTTTCGTACCAGTCGTCATACTCGCCCTGTAAAAATTCTTCCGCGATAAACGGCGCTTCAAACGTGACCGCTTTCGGTACGTTAATCGACTTCAGATATTCATTGACTCTGTTAAACTCGGCTTCGGCCGTTTCCATCTCTTTGATAAGCGTCACGCCGATGGAGCTCGCCAGATATGTAGGCTTCAGAATGAGCGGCGTTCCGATTTCCTGAAGCGCGGCGCGGAAATCTTCCAGCGTCGTCACCCGTTTGTTTTTGATGGACTTGACGCCGGCCCGGTTGAAGGCGGCTCTCATTTTGTTTTTATCTCTGGCATTTTCAGCGGCCTGTACGCCCGCTCCCCGCAGGCCGAGACGTTCACACGCTTTTGCCATCGGAGCGATAAACAGTTCATTGTTGGTCGTAATGGCGTCAACCGCGAACATGCCGGCCACCTTGACGATTTCTTCGACGACTTCTTCCTCAGGTTTGTCATGATCTTCATGAGCCCAGTAAATCGAATCGGGATGCTCAAAATCAGCCAGACTCTTAAAATAGTCTTTATCTTTAATGACCGCGACCGAGTATTTTTCAATCAAAGCTGCATGAGAGGCTGTAATTGCAAAAGGTCTCGGAATAAAGCTGACGAGGTTGTATTTTTCGGCTGCGCTTTTGTAAAACATATGCGGCGGGCATCCCCCAAGGTCAGCGATAACCAATACTGTTTTTCTCTCCATATGTAAACACTCCTTCTCTATTGTGCGGTGTATCCACCGTCTGCGGTGATCGCGCTTCCGGTCATATAGCTTGATAAATCCGACGCGAGAAACAGCATGACGTTCGCTATTTCTTCAGGCTTGCCGAGTCTCAGCAGCGGATTGACTTTCGCTTTTTCTTTTTTGATTTCTTCAAGCGTGCCTTCGTTGTTTTCAAGGAACGACTTTTCATTCAAAGGTGTGTCAATGATTCCCGGGCACACGCAATTGACACGTATGTTGTGTTTGGCGTAATCGACGGCCATCGAACGCGTCAGCTGCAATACGCCGCCTTTAGAGGCGTTATATGCGGGAATGTCGGGCCATGCAACGACTCCTCCGACGGAGCACGTGTTAATGATATTGCCCTTGCCGCTTTTGAGCATATACTTGAGCGCGTGCTTGCTCATAAGAAACATGCCCGTCAGATTGACGTTGAGCACCTTGTTCCAATCGCTCAGCTCCATCTCATGAATCGGGGCGACAATTTCGATGCCGGCGTTATTGATTAACACGTCCAATCCGCCGAACTTGTCCGCCGCTGACCGGATGGCGTTTTGACATGCCGGTTCATCTGTAATATCCGTCCGGACAAAATACAGCCTGTCATTGTTTTCTTTCCGGATCATCGCTTCTCCCTGCGCCTCATCAATATCCGCGACGACCACATTCGCCTGCTGATTCAGAAACGCCTGAACCGCGGCATAACCGATGCCTGATGCGCCCCCTGTGATGAGGACGGTTTTATCCGTCAGGTTCATGACTCTTTCGCCTCTAATTTTTTCGCTTTTGCTCTGTTATAGCGCGGAGGGAAAAAGATATTGACTGATTTTGAATCTTTTTCAAATCTGTTGATGGCGCCGTGATCTTCTCTCGGATCGCAGAAATAAGCTGTGCCGAATGTCATATCCACTTTGCAGCCTTCAATGGTCATATCATAGCCGCCGCCGATGCAGATGCCGATCTGTTCATTGCGGTGTTTATGGAACGGCATTTCTCCCCCGTTGCCCGGAATGTTGGCAAGCATGATTTCCACCCAGTCTTCCACGAAGAACGTGACTTCCATCCCAGGCAATAAGTCTCTCGTTTTAAAAATATTCAAAAAATAGTCCTCGGGGCTTGTGTAGGTTTCACCGGCTTTCAGGCGTTTGATATCAATGGCGATCACTTCTTGATCCGTCTCATTTCTTGCGCCGTGAGGCACGTTAGGAGGCGCGATATAGGCTGATTCCAGCGCTGTCATCTTTCTTGTGACATCTCCGACAGTCATGGACAGCTCGCCGGAAACGACAAGGCCGATTTGGACTTCCTTATGCTGATGCGGTTCCACGTTTGTATGCGGCGGAACGTAAGAAAGCAGAACTTCCGTATCTCCTCTGACGGACGAATATTGTCTTACTCCGTTATCCCATTCTATTAATTTAGGCGTCGGGAAATAAAGTTCCTGCAAATCTTGTTCAGTTTTCATCATGAATCTCTCCTTTTCCGAATAATGACCAGCTCATGGGAATGCTTTTAAATGTTTTGACAAAGTGAAGGCCGTACTTTTGTCTGGCCAGCTCATTTGTCAGCGCGATGTCGGACAAACCGTCCTTCACTCTTTTCGCGGCTGCGCTCGTCGAGTTCACCAGATCAAACGTGACATCTTTACGGGTAAAATACTTAATCAAATTGATAGGAGACGGGTGGGATACGATGACAGCCTGTTCAAGCATGTCATCTGTATATTCAAAACCGGGCCGGACAGCCAGGCCGTACATCGGGGTGTCGCACCTGAAAATTTGCAGAAGCTGCAGATCCGGTCTCATGTAGAAGTGCTTAATGCCGTCATACGCGTGAGGCACAATTGTGTATTCCAGCGGACTTTGAAGCGTTTTTTCAATGCACGATTCAAATGTATCATGCAGTGATAATTTGCTGTTCACCCCTTGGAGAAGGGTAAAATTGGTGATGAAGTTTTTTGCTGCGTACTCACTGCTTGTCCCTTCAGGACCGAGCGTGTTGATCGTAATCAGTTTAGATATTGAATAAGCCTTGCTTTTTGTTTGAATGCTATTATCCAATATAATCATGAGCACCAACCAATCTGTTAAATTTTAAGTAAATATTATCCATAGATGTTCAAGCTGTCAATATTATTTGAAAATATTGATAATTATTCCTATATATTAGAAAACACCTTAAGATATAAGGTGTTAAAAATTAACATTTATAAAATTATAGAAACTTTATTTTACCGATACAATGATTGGTCGGCCTGATGCTCATATTTCCCATACCTTCTGTATGCGAAAACACTGAGGACAAAGCCGATGAGGGTGACGGCCGCACAGATAAATCCGACAGCTGCATATCCGTATCCGACATAGACCGGACCCATGACAGCAGAACCCAAGGTGACGGCCAAATTAGACGCCAGGCTGTAAAATGCCATGATTTTGCCCCGGCGGCTCTGTGAGCAATCACTTAAAATGGTGCTGAGCAAGGTCACCGTCAGGCTTTGCATCAATCCCCAGACGAATAACCCGATGACCAAAAACGGCATTGATGACGGCGCATAGGCGAGACAAGAAAGCCATATGCTGATCACGGCCAATGCCGCGATCAAAGCGCGCATTTTCCCCGCCTTATCTGCGATTTTTCCGGTGAACACGCTCATGGAAAAACCGATTCCGTACACCATGATCAGCAGCCCTGAAGCTGTATTCCCCCCCGGCAGCACGCGGTGAAGATAGGTGCCGAGAAAGGAATACATGCCGTAAAAACCGATCATGTTGCAAAAAGTGATCGTGAGGTATACAGGGACACGGGGCACCTTCAGCGCATCCCGGAAAGTGCCTGCCTGCCGTCCGTTTTCCTCTTCTGTTTTATCCCCATCCGCCGTGCTGCGGCGCGCCTCAATGAAAATGAGCGAAGCAACGAGGACAGACATGAGGGCGAAAATCCAAAACGTCCACCGCCAATTCAAAACGCCGCCGATAAAAGAGCCGATCGGAACGCCGAAAATCAAAGCGAGCGACCAGCTTGACACGATCAGACCCATCACCTTGCCGCGGTACGCATAAGGCACACGGTCGCCGACCACCGCATAAGCTGTCGGCACAAACGCACCCGCCGCAAGCCCGGAAAGCGCCCTGCCCAGAAAGAAGAAAAAGAGATTGTGCGCCAGCGCGCAGATCACCGTGCCGGCCGTAAATATAAGCAGCCCCGTCATCAGGCTGAGCTCCCGGGAATATTTATCTCCCAGCGGAACGAGAAGCGGCGCCCCGATAAAAATCATCACTCCGTAAATACTGATGGAAAGCGCCAGCACACTGACATCCGAGCTGAAAGCCCGCGCTAAATCCGGAAGCAGCGGAGAAATCACCAGCTCTTCAGAACCGGCGGCAAATACGCCTAATGTCAAAGCAAGCGCGAGACAGATCGGAAATCGGCGTTTCGTTTCGATGTGATCGGTTTGTTTGCTGTTCATGCTCTTTGAACACCTCTTCCGTAAAACTTTTCTACCTTTTGTTTCTTTATAGTTTAGCATCCTTATATTTCATTTTACATTTCACATGAAAACTAATTCTAATTTTTTATTTACATTCAGATTTTAAATAAAATATTTAGTTTGTATTCAATAAATGATATAAAATACACCGTCCGGTTATGCTATAGTGATAGAATCATTTGTTAAGGTGGGGGTCATGGAATGAATAACGCTGATTCAAAGGCCGCCCGCGCAGGCCTCGGCATGGTACTGATTCTCGGGACGCTCGCTTCATTCGGGCCGCTTTCGCTCGATATGTATCTGCCCGCTTTGCCTGAAGTGGCGGCCGATCTTCATACGACAGCGTCACTTGCGCAGCTGAGCCTGACGTTTTGTCTTTTGGGGCTGGCGGTCGGGCAGATCGTTGTCGGGCCGCTCAGTGATATGATCGGGCGCCGGAAGCCGCTCATTCTGTCATTGCTGCTTTATACGCTGTCTTCTTTATTATGCGCCTTCAGCCCTTCTGTTTCGTTTTTAATTGTCATGAGGTTTATTCAAGGATTCACCGGGGCGGCCGGAATCGTCATCGCACGGGCTTCCGCGCGCGATATGTATTCCGGAAAAGAATTAACGGCTTTTTTCTCATTACTGATGCTCGTCAATGGGGCGGCGCCGATTTTAGCGCCGATTACAGGGGGATTTATCCTTCAGTTTGCCGGCTGGAAAATCGTATTTGTCGTGCTGGCGGTGATCGGCTGTATCATTTCCGCCGCCGTGCTTACGGCGTTGCCTGAATCACTCCCGCCGGAAAAGCGGACAAGCGGCGGACTCCGGGAGACGCTGATGACATTTCGCGGCCTGCTTGGCGACCGGATGTTTATGGGATTTGCGCTCAGCCAGGCATTTGTGATGACCGGCATGTTCGCATATATTGCCGGGTCGCCGTTTGTACTGCAAAACATCTACGGCGTATCAGCGCAAATGTTCAGCCTGCTGTTCGCCGTAAACGGTGCGGGAATCATATGCGCCACCCAAATCACCGGACGGATGGCTAAAACACATGATGAACGGAAGCTGTTTGTCTCCGGGCTGTTGATCGCCGTCATCGGAAGCATCACTTTGCTTTTATCACTTGCGTTTGGTTTAGGCCTGACGGCGGTCTGCATTTCTTTATTCATCATTGTTTCTTCTGTCGGGATCGTCACGACGACGGGATTTTCTTTAGCTATGCAAAAACAGGAGAAAGGCGCGGGAAGCGCTGCGGCTCTTCTCGGACTCCTGCCCTTTATCGGCGGTGCGGCTGCCGCTCCCCTTGTCGGTATTGCCGGAGAAGAAAATGCCTGGCCGATGGCCGTCAGCATTTTCGGTTTTGAGTTCTGTGCCGTTCTATCCTATGTGCTGTCGGCAAAACGAAAAACAAAGTAAAGCCCGCCGCTTTAAGCGAAGGGCTTTTTTTCTTATCCGGCAGCGCCTTTTTTCGAAGAAGCCGGCTCACGCTTCAGGCGTTTTTTGATACCGAAGTGATAATACGCGTAACAAATGATCATCAGCGGGACGCCGCAGTACAGACCGATACGCTGGTCGGGGATAAAGATGAGACTGATCAAGATAAGACCGTAAACCGAAAATCCGAGAATCGGCACGATCGGATAAAGAGGCGTTTTAAATGCCAGGTCTTTCAGATTTCCTCCTTCAGCGAGAAAGCGCCTCCGGAAAACGAATTGTGAAGCGCAGATTGACATCCACGCGACGACGGTAATCATACCGGAGATGGAAATGAGCCACACATACACCGTTTCAGCCGCGAATACACTTGTCAGCAGGGATAAACCGGAGATGGCGATGGTGATGGAAAGAGCTTTCAGAGGCACGCCTTTTTTCGTCAGTTTCGTTAAGGAAGCGGGGCCCATCTTAGTTTTTGATAGGGACCACATCATTCTGGACGAAGCGTACAGCCCGGAATTCGCCACCGACAGCATGGCGGTCAGAATGACAAAGTTCATGATATCAGCCGCATAGGGAACGCCGATTTTATCCAGCACAGCCACAAACGGGCTTTCGATGACGCCTGCGGTTTGGTACGGCAAAATGGACACGAGAACAAACATCGCCAGCACGAAGAAAAACAGCGTCCGCCATATGACGTTTCGGATTGAGCGGGGAAGCGTCTTTTCCGGATTTTCGCTTTCTCCCGAGGCGATTCCGACCAGCTCGGTGCCCTGGAATGAAAAATTCACCATGACAAGGGTAAACAGCACGGCTTGGGCGCCGTTCGGGAAAAGCCCTTTGTCCGTCGTAAAGTTTGACAGATACGGAGCCGTCTGCCCGCCGTTAAAACCGACAAAGCCGAATACCGCAGCGCAGCCGAGAATAATAAACAATACAATGGCCATGACCTTAATGCTGGAAAACCAAAATTCCATTTCCGCAAAACTCCGCGCAGACAGCGCGTTAATGGAAAAAATGACGACGCCGAATACAAGGCACCACACCCAAATCGGAACGGCCGGAAACCACCGCTGCATTAAAATCCCCGCCGACGTCAGTTCAAGCCCCACTGTATTGGCCCAGCTGAATGCGTACATCCATCCGATCGTAAACCCCGTCGACGGCCCGAGAAACTTTGCGGCATACGCCTGAAATGATCCTGCGACCGGCATGGCGACCGCGAGCTCCCCCAAACAAAGCATCACCAGATACATTAAAACTCCGCCGATCACATAAGCCAATATCGCGCCGATCGGTCCTGCTTCACTGATCGTAAAACCGGAGCCCAGAAAAAGCCCCGTCCCGATCACGCCGCCGAGGGCGATCATAAACAAATGCCGGCCCTTCATCGTGCGCTGCAATTCAGTTTGATTGGTATCTCCCTGCATATACATCCCCCTTATTCCGTTATGTCAGCCATTTGTGCGTATGTCTAATCGGCAGCTGTGCAAAAGGTGCATTGTCGTCTGCTGAATGAGTTCCGGCAGCACATGGAATGTGTACGGCTTGTACACGCGTTCCGTCCATTTATGGCCGTCCTTTCCGTATACCCCTATATTGACCGACGGAATATTCAATTCCCTTATTTCTTTAAAAGGAATCGTCCCGATGACATCCCAGCCCGGAAAATTATCGGTAAAGGCGGAGACCTCCTCGTCTGTTTCATGCAGCGATAAAAAGCTTCCGTCCGCTAAATAAGGGAAAAACTTTTTAAAGACGAATGTTTCTCCGGTTGATGCCGCTGTTTTATCGACCGCTTCTTGAATGACATGCTGCAAAAGCCGGTCCCGTGTGCTCTCTTCTTTCAGATAATTGTGCGGAAGGTAAGGCGGCGCATAGAAAATAATGACCTTGGCTCCCTGCTCAGGATCGAGTTTTTGCAGTTCCTCGACGGCTTTAAAGCATCTCATCCGCAGTTCAAGATGTTCATATGTTTTAAATGTCTGCTCGATACACTGTGCAGGGTCTATCCCGCGGTTTCTCAGCCTTTTCAGGTAATCTTCCAGACTGTACACTTGAACGTTCCATGACATCTCTTTTTTCGGCAGGCTCGTTCTCTCGCAGTATTCGTCATAATAATCAGATAATTTTCGCTCTGTCTCTCTGCAAGCTTCGTCAGCCACGGCAGTCAGCTGATCCATGACTTCTTTGGCGGTTTTCTCGTAAATAAAATAATTAAAATAGACATAGCTGCTGACGGCGGTCTGCACGTTATACGCTTCCTTATTGTCACGCTGGTACAGGCAGGTCGGCGGAAGCACAAGCTCCCCTTCAATGTTTTCCGCCATATGAATATTGTTGTGAATTCTTCTGGTGATTTCTGATGCGATCAAATTCGGGTCGATGCCGGACAGCGTATCACCGACATGCACCTCCCGCCCGTAAATCGCAAAGCAAGGCAAAAGCTTCCCTGCCGCGCCCGTGTAGATGTACCTTGTCGTGTCACCCTCATACAGCGGCGTGATAAAATCGTTATTAATCGCTGCTAAATAACGAAGCTGCTTTTCTTGTTTCAGACGTTTTAATTCAGAAATGCTGGTTAAAATGCCGGAATGCTGGCTTTCTTCATCCGGGTTTGCCATGAACAGAATATGGCCCGGCAGCTGATCGCGCCGTTCAGAAAAGTGAAGCAGATTGGCGAGATGAACGGCAATACCGCTCTGCATATCAACCGAACCCCTTCCGAACATCCACTCGCCTGAGCGGGCGTCCCGCTGCACATCCCGATCAAATTCATAGTTTGAGAAATACTCCGCGAGACGGTCGGAATCAAAAGCGATATCTTTTAAAGGGCCGAAATCCTCGATGCCGACCGTATCAAGATGAGCGTGATAAATGACCGTATTCAGGCTTTCGCCGTTTCCCTCAATAAATGCGAAAATATTTTTGCGGCCGTAAGGGTCCTCAGGAATCGCCTGCTCCCACACATGTGACGGATTCTCCTGAAAGTAGGGAAAGCTCTTGATCATATCTTTGATATAGTCGGCTTTTTTTCCTTCTCCCAATGTGCCGTTGATGCTGTTTAACGCCACCAGTGATTTCGTAATGGCTTCTATTTTCTCCTCCGGAAGCATTTTGCTGAGCTGCTGATACATGTTCCATCCTCCTTACCCTCATATAGAGAAAATAGCGCGACTCTCTTTTTCATCGCGCTATTTCCGAAAGATTAATAGGCTTCAGACGTTGTTTTTGCCTGCATATGAAGAATCAGATAGTCAGGTCCTCCGGCTTTTGAATCGGTTCCTGACATATTGAAACCGCCGAACGGCTGGTATCCGACAATCGCTCCCGTACATCCGCGGTTGAAGTATAGATTCCCGACGTGAAAATCTTCGCGGGCGCGTTCAATGTGCGCGCGGGTTTTCGATAACAGAGCGCCCGTCAGTCCGTAATCGGTATTATTGGCAATCTCAAGCATATGGTCGAAATCACGGGCTTTTGAGATCGCGACGACCGGCCCGAAAATTTCCTCCTGCATCAGGCGGGCGTTTTCATCAACATCCGCAAAAATGGTCGGCTGAATAAAGTATCCTTTTGAATCATCACCTTCGCCTCCCGTCAGGAGTTTTCCTTCTGTTTTGCCGATTTCGATATAACTCATGACTTTATTATAAGATGCTTCGTGGATGACTGGCCCCATGTATGTATCAAAATCTTCCGGACTTCCGACGGTGAGTGATTTTGTTAAAGCGACGGCTTTTTCAACAACTTCATCATAGACGTCCTGATGAATGACCGCACGGGAACCGGCTGAACATTTTTGGCCTGAGAATCCGAAGGCGGAATACACGATTGAGGAAGCGGCAAGATCAAGATCAGCATCTCTGTCTACAAGCACCGTATCTTTCCCTCCCATTTCGGCAATGACCCGTTTCAGCCACTTTTGGCCCGGCTGTACTTTGGCGGCGCGTTCATAGATGCGGCATCCGACTGCGCGGGAGCCTGTAAACGACACAAATCTCGTCTTCGGATGCTCAACCAGATAGTCGCCGATTTCTCCTCCGTCGCCCGGTATGAATTGGAGCACACCGTCCGGCAGGCCCGCTTCTTTCATCACTTCAACGAATTTCGCCGCCACGACAGGCGCCGCATCCGCCGGTTTCAGCAGTATCGTGTTGCCTGTTACGATGGCTGCCGCCGCCGTTCCCGCCATGATCGCAAGCGGGAAGTTGAATGGAGAAATGACGATTCCCACCCCAAGCGGCTCATAGTGATACTGATTATATTCTCCGTCACGGCTCTTTACAGGGGAACCGTCTTTCAGTTTCAGCATCTGACGGGCATAATACTCTAAAAAGTCGATCGCTTCCGCCGTATCAGCATCCGCTTCCTTCCACGGTTTTCCCGCTTCTTTCACTAGATACGCGGAGAATTCGTGCTTTCTTCTGCGGATGATCGCCGCCGCTTTAAACAGCACATTCGCGCGGTGTTCCGGCCGTACTTTTTTCCATGTTTGAAATGCCTGCAGCGCAGCCTGCATGGCCTTTTCCGCAAGTTCTTTTCCGGCGGCTGATACAGAACCGATCACTTCTTTTTTATCTGCCGGATTGACGGAAACGATCTTTTTATCCGTTTCAATCGCTTCACCGTTGATGATAAGCGGATAATGCTTGCCGAGCTGTGAATTCACATAAGCCAGCGCTTCCTGAAACGATTGTTTATTTGTCTCTTCCTGAAAATTTGTAAATGGTTCGTGTGCGTATGAAACTGTCATTAGAATTCCTCCCCGTATTTTGTAATGTGTGCTCACGCTTTATGAAGATGCAAGAAGCATACCAGCATAGCAATTTGTGATAAAAATAAGAAAATCTTTGCCGAAAGCGGACGAAGCTTGTCCGAATCTGTCAGCTGCAATCTGAAAATGCAAAGAAATTTTGCGATCTGCTATATAACTGATGCAAAATCTCTTTGCGGATAACACTTATACCCAGCCGCGGAACCGGGCCGCTTCAGCCGACTTTCTGATGCCCGTCATATAGGCGGCCAAACGCATATCGACTTTGTGGGTATGCGCTGTCTGATAAATGGATTCAAACGAATTCACCATGACGCTGCGCAGTTTTCCGGCGACTTCCTCCTCAGACCAGTAAAAGCCTTGATTATTTTGCACCCATTCAAAATAAGACACCGTCACGCCGCCGGCGCTTGCCAAAATATCCGGTACGAGAAGCACGCCTCTTTCATTCAGAATTTTCGTGGCATCTATCGTTGTCGGGCCGTTTGCCGCCTCCACAATGATTGAGGCTTTAATGTGATGGGCGTTTTCAGCCGTAATCTGATTGGAGATTGCGGCGGGCACGAGAATATCACAGTCCTTTTCCAGCAGCTCCCGGTTCGTTATGACATCCGAGAAGAGATTCGTCACCGTGCCGAAGCTGTCCCGCTTATCCAGCAGGTAATCAATGTCAAGGCCGTCAGGGTCATACAAAGCGCCGTGGGCGTCTGAGATGCCGATCACCTTGGCGCCGGCGTCATGCATAAATTTAGCGAGAAAGCTCCCCGCATTTCCGAACCCCTGAATGATGATCCGTGCATTTTCCAATGGAATCCCTTTTTTCTTAACGGCTTCCTCAATACAAATCGTGACGCCTTGCGCGGTCGCCGTCTCCCGCCCCTGTGAACCGCCGAGAACGATCGGTTTGCCCGTAATGAATCCCGGTGAATCAAATTCTCTCAGGCGGCTGTATTCGTCCATCATCCATGCCATAATCTGCGAGTTGGTATATACGTCAGGAGCCGGAATATCCTTTGTCGGACCGACGATCTGGCTGATCGCGCGCACATATCCGCGGCTCAGCCGTTCCAGCTCTCCGAATGACATCGTCCGCGGATCACAGATGATGCCGCCTTTTCCGCCCCCGTAAGGAAGATTTGTGATACCGCATTTTAAAGTCATCCAGATGGAAAGCGCCTTGACCTCTTCTTCACTGACTTCCGGATGAAACCGCACGCCCCCTTTTGTCGGGCCGACTGCGTCATTATGCTGTGAGCGGTAGCCCGTGAAAACCTGTACTGAGCCATTGTCCATTTTGACAGGGATGCGGACGGTTAAAAGCCGCATCGGCTCTTTCATCAGTTCATACATATTGTCAGGATAGCCCAGTTTGCGCAGAGCTTCTTTTATGATCGATTGTGTTGACAAGAACAAATTAAGAACTTCTTTTTCTTCATCTTTCTGATTGCTTTTAGAAAGCGGGTTGGCTGACATGTTTTATCACCTCATCGTATTTTACGTGTAAGCTTCAATTACCGGCAGAACAAAATGTAAGCGCTTTTACACCAAAACCCATCAATCCCTTTCACATTGTCGTTACGCCCCTTTTTATATGCAAGATTCATGCCATCCTTTTGCGTATAAAAAAAAAAGAGACTGTTGTCAGCCTCTCAGATTAAAGAGAAAGGGGATTTGAAGACGTATACAGAAGAAACCTTACTGCTTTTATTAAAATTTAATACGTCTTAAACGTACAGAAAACGTTGTTTCTTTGAAGGGGACACTATTTAGAGATATACTTCCTTCCATTTGCTCTACTAATCTCTTAGTAATCGTCAGCCCCAATCCGCTTCCCTGATAATTGGTATTTCTCGAGTCCTCCAATGTGTACATTCGTTCAAAGACACGGTCTTTATGCATTTCATTTATTCCTTTTCCTTTATCTGATATTTCTACAAAAACATCATTATCAGTTATTCTGATCTTTAAACCCACCATCTTACCATCGGAACCATATTGAATTGCATTCGTAATTAAATTATTCAGAACCCTCTCAATTGCTTCTTCATCTCCGCTAACAAAGATAGAATCATCGGGTATATCAATCACTACTTCAAATTCTTTGCTGATTAAAATTTCGTAGTAATCCAAAATTATTTTTCGGCTGACTTCACATATGTCAATTCGTGAAGAATTTAATTTTTTATCTCCTGACTCTAATTTTACAAGTTCAAAAAAACGGTTTATTAACGCTAATACCTCGACCGTTTTTAAATTAACTGTTTTTAGTAAACTCATAACCTTTTCCGAAGTCAGACTTTTATCGTTATTTATCATTTCAATATAACCTAGTATAACTGTTAAAGGCGTCTTTAAATCGTGTGAAATATTTGATAGCATTTTTCGCATGGACAGTTCAATACTATTGCAGTTCCCTTTGATCTTTTGATTATGGTCTAAAAGACGGTTTATTTGAATTAACAAGGATTTTATATATTTATCTTCCGTGTTAAGCAATAATCTTTCGCCTGTCTCTTCATTTACAACTTTTCGAAGTTTATTTCTTATATATTTAATCTCAGTCCTTAGATTTAATCGGCTTCGGAAAAGAAATATATTTACTGCTGCAGAGCATATAAATAAAATAACCACTAGATAAAACATTCAAAAATCTCCCAACTTATAACCGATTCCCCACAAAGTTTTTATGTACGTTGGATGAGATGGATCGTCCTCAATTTTCTCTCTGAGCCGTCTAATATGAACATTAATTACATTCTCATCTCCATGATACTCATCTTCCCATACGGACTTATAAAGTTGAGACTTAGTATATACTTGTGAAGGATTAGAAATAAAGAGTTTTAAAATATTAAATTCTTTTGCCGTGAGATTAATCTTTTCATTGAATTTTTTAACAGAAAAGCCATGCAGGTCAACACTTAAATCACCTATTTTAATGATTTTTTCTTCCTTTGAAGACAGGGAGCTCTTATAGTGTCTTTCTCTTCTAATGGTTGCTTTAATTCTGGCTATTACCTCCAGCATAGAAAAAGGTTTAGAAATATAATCATCAGCTCCGAGGCCGAGACCAAGTGCCTTATCTACATCTTCATCTTTTGCAGACATGATAAGAACGGGAACCATACTTTTGGAACGAATCATTCTTAAACATTCCATCCCATCTATCTTCGGAAGCATTAAATCCAACATTATAACCTCAAACTTTTGGGTGTTCAATATGTCTAAAGCTTCTTCACCATCAAAAGCTGCTGTTACTTCAAACCCTTCTTTCGTTAAGCTTTCGCTTACCATATCGCTTATGAATTGGTCGTCTTCTACAATTAATATTTTGTAACCCAAGCTTTCCGCTCCTTAAATATAAAACTGATATTCTTAATTCACTGTTTATTTCAATCATTATACAGATAATTAATCTCATTATAATTATTTTTTATACAAAAGGAGATAAATATTCCAAAACATTTTAAATACAAACAAATAAGACAACCATTCTTCAATAGCGGGAATTGTTGTCTTGTGTTTTTCTCTTTTTATCTCACCTTTATCGAACCATCTTCACTAGATAGACTTACTTTATTACTTCCCGCGCCAATTTCACCTTTTTTCAGTTTTACGCCATCATGGCTCTTATTAAGCCCATCTAAATCAAACGTTACATCAGAATTACTCTGAGCAAAAACAGCAAGTGAAGTTGGCGCTTTTTTATAAGATACACCTATATCTCCTGATTTCGTATTTACTGATAAAGATTTTCCTTCTGTTATGTCCTTGATTGAAACCGCTCCATCTTTAGAAGTAACCTTTACATTGGAACTATGTATTTCCTTCATCTCGTTATCGCCGCCTGCAGATGTTATATTTAATTTCTCAAAAGAACTATTTTCAACGCTTAACGCCCCATCCTTGGATGAAAACTTTCCAGTATGAGCCGAAACATTATTGATTTTTTCATCACCGGAATTATTTTCAACGATAATATTTTCAGCTGAAATCTCACTTAATTGTATATTCCCATCCTTATTAGTTATTTCAATATTGTTCATACCTGAATCGGGAACATTAATATAGATTGTGCCGCCCTGCTTCCCAAAAGTAAATCCATCCAAAAAGCCGCCATTCTTTTGTTCTTTTTGACTAACGACCAAATCCCCCCCATCTCCTTGAAATGTAACTGGAGCCTTATCTTTCTGCTTCCCCTCAGCAGATATTGTTGCCTTATTTGAATTACTCTTTTTAAACTTCACATCCCATGAGTCAGTATATACTTTTAAAGTATCAATTTTTTCAACATTGCAGGACACGTTCTTTTTAAAGTTTTTTGTATCTGTCTTATAAAGGCTTAAAACAATTCCGCCGATTACGATTAACACTGCACATGATGCTATAATCTTCTTCATTGTATAATTTCTCCTTTTATCTACAATAAATCTTTCTGATCCACCTTACGGTAAGAAAGATAACCCACTAAAAAACCAAATAAACAAAGTATAATTGGAATGATAATAAATTGACTTAAACTGACTGTTTCTCCTCCGTCGGAAACTGTTGCATTGATAAAAACCCCGATTATGACAGCCCAAGTGATTGTAGCAGAAGTTGATTTTTTTCTCATGCCGAAAAATAAAGGAATCAGACTCACTCCTCCCATCATAAAAGCGGTGAGAAGAGTCGATGGCATAGCGGAAATAACTTCACTCATTTCAACAGGCTTCTCGAATAAATATAAGTGCGGACTCACGAAGAGAATTAACAAGTTAATAACAAACGTAGCAATAACAATACTTACAAAGCAGAATAGGAAGACAATAGATAGTTTAGCTTGCATTAATTTTTTTCTTTGTAAAGGATAAGTAAACAGCAATTGTATTGTTTTATTTTTATATTCATCAATAACTAAACGGGATAAAATCACAGCAGAAAAACTAATAAACACAATTCTAATTAAAATATTAGTTAGAGATATAAAATCTGCATAATCACGAAACATAAGTTCATTTTCATTTTTAGATTCCCATCCCATAAAAGCCGCTAAGGCAAAGATGATGAATATCCAAAGTGCCACCCATTTAAAATACTGTGATAAGTGATGTTTTTTGTACTCTAATTTCATAAGTTTTAACATGCTAATAGCCTCCAGCTGAAGAATTTAAGACAATGCAAATAGGTGCATAACACAGACGGGCAATCTATCTAGTGTGTATTCCCTCCCCATTCATAGAATTTAAGAAGTATTCTTCTAAAGAACTGTGTTTTTTATTTATACTTTCTATACCAATGTCATTCAGAATAAGTGCTTTAGAGATTTCTTGTTGTGTAACTGCTGTTTCATAGATACGAATTAATTGTTGATCAATCATTTTAAAATTTCTTATCCCCAGATTTTGCTCTAAAATATATAACGCTTTTTTTATATTTTGGACTTTTACCTCTATATACTCTGTTTGTTTTCCGTTAATACTCTTCATAGAAACTTCTTTTATTAACTTGCCATTCTGTATGATACCAACAGTATCTGACATTTGTTCCATTTCGGCTAAAATGTGACTGGAGACTAATAATGTAATTCCATATTCTCTGCAAAGTAACTTAAAGAGATCCCTCAACTCTTTTATACCTATTGGATCCAGGCCATTAATCGGCTCGTCTAAAATGAGAAGTTCTGGTCTTGTAGAAATAGCTCTGGCTATTCCTAACCTTTGTTTCATTCCTAAAGAAAACTCTTTCACTTTTTTATTATCAATATTATGTAACTTTACAAGCTCGATAGCATGGTCAATGGATTTTTTATCGTAATAGCCCATATATTCACAATGGAAATCTAAATTTTCTTTAGCCGTGAGGTTGTCATAGAAAATGGGATATTCAATAATGGTGCCCATTCTTTTTAAAACTTCAAATGACGTATCTGTTAATTTCTCACCGAAAATTTCTATTTCACCACTTGTTGGCTTGATTAAATTGGTAATCATTTTCATAATGGTTGTTTTACCTGCACCATTGGGACCCAAGAATCCATAAATCTCCCCTTTTTTCACGTGCATATTAACCCCGGAAACAACTTCTTTTCCTTTAAATGTTTTTGTAAGCTGACTCGTTTTTAAGATGTATGTCATTCGCTTTCCCCTTTCCATATATACTCCTACTATATAAAGGAAAGTTCTCTTTTCTCTTAAGCAAATATTACTTTTTTCTTAAGATTTTTCTAATTAAATCCTATCCCCATTCTATAAATCATTTTTTGTTTTTTAGGATGCATGATGTCCATAGGAGAAGAAAGGGAGGATCTCTTAAATTTCAGGTCCCTAACTGACCGCCATCTTCCAAGACATTTTTGATGAAATTGTCCTTCAGGCCAGCAATCATGATATAGTGGGCGGTCGTATCTTATTCACTGGCTCCACTCATATCAAAGTCAACAAAACACAAAAAAACGAAGACATCCGCTGTCTTCGTCTTGTGCGCTACCGGTGAGCCGTCTGCCAATCAAATCCGATGGTGTCATCATTCCACGGGATTCTTTTTTCGTCAGGCTGATCCGGATTGTAGGACATCGTCGTGAAATAAATAATGGTCAGCGGGGTTTCACCCAGCACTCTGTACCCGTGTGCGACGCCTTTGGGAATGAGAAGGAGCATCGGATTGTCTTCTCCCATGTAGTAGACATCCGTTTCTCCCTTGGTTGCCGACTCTTCGCGAAGGTCATGGAGCACGACCTGGGCATGGCCTGTCGGGAAAAACCACAGGTCATCCTGTTTCTCATGATAGTGAAACGCTTTAATGACGCCGGGATAGCTTTTGGACCAGGAAGCCTGCCCGAAACGCTCTAAGAGATGTTCATCGTCACGGACGAGTTCTGAGAAAAAACCCCGGTCATCGCTGTGTTTGATCAGCTTTTTGATTTTTACGCCTTCGATCACTTGCACTGTCCCTCCCCTTGTAAATAATCCCGCAGCGCTTCCCGCCAATGCCTCATGCCGAGCCCCTGCCGTTCAATCGACTCAAGACTCAACACCGAATAAGCGGGGCGCGGCGTCTCATTTCCGTATTCCTCCGTCGTGACGGGCAGCACGGCGGCGGTTCTGCCGCTTTCTTCAAAAATAGCCTTGGCGAATTCATACCAGCTGCACACTCCGCTGTTTGCGGCGTGGTATAAGCCCGGCGGCCTGTCAAACAGACCGATCACCGTTTCGGCTAAATCTTTTGTATACGTCGGCGCTCCGACTTGATCGTTAACGACACGAACCTGATCATGTGTATCCGCAAGCTTCAGCATCGTATTGACAAAGTTGTGCCCGCCGCTGCCGTACACCCACGATGTTCTGATAATGGTGTGTTTTTTTCCCGTCAACCGGATCAGTTCTTCGCCGAGTTTTTTGCTTTTTCCGTAAATCGTGCCCGGATCTGCGGGATCATCGGTCTGGTATGGCCGTGTTCCTTTGCCGCTGAAGACGTAATCGGTGCTGATGTGAATGAATTTCGCGCCGGTGTTTTCAGCCTCAAGCGCGGCATAATAAGCGCCGATTCCGTTTATTAAATACGCTTTGTCGAGTTCCGTTTCACATTTGTCAACGGAGGTGTATGCCGCCGTATTGACGACGATATCCGGCTTGTAATGGCTGAACGAGTGCCGCACCGAACGCTGGTCGGATATGTTCATCATCGCTTTTGTCAAGGCGATCACTTCATACCCTTCCCGCTTCAGCTGGCGGCATAACTCCCGCCCCAGCTGGCCGGCCGCTCCGGTTACTAATACCTTCGTCAATCGGATCCCCTTCTTTCCGATTAGTCTTGGCTGTCTGTATACCAGCGAATGGTTCTTCTCATTCCTTCTTCAAATGTGACGTCCTGCCGCCATCCCAGCTCATTTTTCAGCTTTGAAGCATTGATGGCGTAACGGCGGTCATGCCCTTTTCTGTCTTCGACATGAGCAAACCGTTCCTCGACACCGAGCTCCTTCATGATAAATGACGCAAGCTCTTTATTCGTCCGTTCATTTCCTCCGCCGATATTGTAAATGTCACCGAGTGTTCCTTTTTCCAGGACGAGCTTAATGGCGCGGCAATGGTCTTCGGCAAACAGCCAGTCTCTGATCTGCAATCCGTCGCCGTACAGCGGAACCGGCGTGCCGTTTACGGCATGCCTGATAATGGTCGGAATCATTTTCTCATGATGCTGGTACGGCCCGTAATTGTTGCTGCATCTTGTAATAATGGCAGGAAGCTTATGGGTTCTCACATAAGACATGACGAGCAGGTCTGAGCTTGCCTTGCTGGCCGAATACGGATTGTTCGGAGAAAGCGGCGTCGTCTCTGTAAAAGCGGGATCATCCGGCGCCAAATCTCCGTACACCTCATCTGTGGAAATGTGAATCAGCCTGCCGGCTTTTCCCTGTAACACCGCGTCCGCCAGTCGGTATGTGCCCATTACATTTGTTGTGATGAACGGCTCTGCCTGATTTATGCTTCTGTCCACATGGGATTCAGCCGCAAAATGAATGACAGCGTCATACATTTGGGAAAAGACTTTGTCAATGTCCTCTTTTTTAGAAATGTCACCTTTGATAAAACGAAAACGGTCGTTCTTTTTTAAGGCTTCTATTTCAAGCGGCCTGCTTGCATACGTGAGATTATCCAGGACGGTAATCTGCGCATCTGTTTCTTTCAGCATCATCTTTGTGAAGGTAAGGCCGATAAATCCAGCGCCCCCTGTAATTAAATATGATTTTGGCATGATTAATGCTCCTGTCCTTTCTGTAATACCTGATGCGCCAGGCTTCCGGCGAGGTAGAGCGATTCATGCGTGCCCGCATCCACCCACCAGCCCGTTAACACATCATACGTCAGCTCACTGTGTTCAATGTATAAATTATTGACATCCGTAATTTCCAGTTCGCCGCGTTTTGAAGGGGAAATTTGTTCAATATAAGAAAACACTTCTGCGTCGTACATGTAGATCCCTGTGACGCATAGTCTGGTCGGCGGCTGCTCCGGCTTTTCAATGATCGACTTGATCCGTTTGTTTTCCTCATCAATCTCGGCGATGCCGAAGCGCTCCGGATCGTCCACTTCTTTCAGCAGCACTTTTGCTCCTTTTCCCTGCTTTGCGAAACGCTCCGTATAAGGTTTTAATGAATCTTCAAAAATATTATCTCCCAAAAGCAGAACGAACGGATCGCGCCCGGTAAACCGCTTTGCGTATGATAAACCGTCGGAAATGCCGGATGCGGCTGGCTGAACCTGATATGTGATTGAGACGCCGAGCTCTTCTCCGGTTTCGAGAAGTTTATGAAATTGCGGAATATATTCTTTTTGCGTAATCAGCAAGATATCTGTAATCCCCGCTTCTTCCAGCTTCATGATCGACCAGTAAATCATCGGATATGGACCGACAGGGAGTAAATGCTTATTGACCGCTTTTGTCAGCGGCATAAGGCGTGAGCCGGTGCCTCCGGCTAAGATAACACCTTTCACATGAACACTTCCTTACGTGTGGTTTTATCACAAATCATAAAGAATCGCCGCCGCCCGTTTGATGCCCCTGCCGTCAACCAGCGGCTTTCCGTTTTGATGAAGTCCGGTCCGCAGAGGATAATCAGCGGCCATGTCAGACATATGCCGTGCGAGAACGTCCGCTGATATGCATTCACCAAGGCCGAGGTGAACGGCGGCCCCCCGTGCGGCGAATTTTCCCGCCGTCTCAGTTTGATGCTCCACTTGAGAAAGTACGATGCAGGGCACACCTGTACAAATGGTTTCATATAAAGTGATCCCGCCGGACACGACGGCCATATCAGCCCTCGAAAGAAGCGCGGCCATGTCATTTGTCTGCCTTACCATCTCGGCATACGGCATTTGTATAAGATGCGCGCGCACGTCATCAGCATGAGGCGCAGCGCCGCCCATGACGATGATCACTCGTTTTCGCTGAATGGCGGGGATGCGGCGGCATGCTTCCATCACTTTAAAGACAAGCTTCTTCGGGTCGCTTCCTCCTAATGAGACCAATATGGTACGGCATTCTTTATTCAGCTGATAAAGCTGTTTGGCTTTTTCAAAACCCGGATGAAGAATGATATAATCCGGGCCTTCATATACCGCGGCGCTGCCCATTTGAACCGTCCGGCTTTTCAGCCCTCCGTAAATGCCGTTTATAACGGCATCGCATATATGAATGACATGTTCCCGTTTTTCTTCAAATAAGACGATGCGTGCCGATGAATGCTTTTTGATTTCCTCTAACCAGTCACACGGTATATCGAGCAGATCGAATATGAGAAGGTCAGGAGCCTGCCTGTTTATTTCCCGGACAATAAATTCCTTCTGTCCCTTGTCAGGCTTGATGATCACTTCCCATTGATCAGAAGACAGATAAGAAGAAGCCTCTTTATTTGTGTAGAACGTTATTGAGCAATTATTCTTAATGGCACCGGCAAGCAGCTTCATCCGCACCGCGTGCCCCATGCCGATGTCACGGCCCCCGTCCGCGAAAATCAAAACCCGCATGCTAATCAGCCTCTTTTTGCCGGATCATTTGATTAATGGCCCTGAGCTCCGGATCACGATTCAGCAGATGGATCAATTCTTTTGCCGGAATATCAGGACGCGAGCCCGCTTTTACGTACAGCTCGCGGGCCATCCTGTAGTCCTCTTCGGTATCGACGGTCATCCGCAAGTGGGGAGCCCGGAGTTCCTGCGGGGGCTCAGGAAAGAGAAGCCGGTACTTCTCAGGAGATTCTCTTATTAAAAGCGTGATATGCTCCTGATATTTGTCCGCCAGCGTTTTGTCGGCATTGATCTCCGTTAAAAGGCGCGCGTTTACCGCCTCGCCGCCGATGCCGAGCGGTGTACCGCAAATATACGTGTAGTCTGCGTGCTGGTCTAAATGCGATTGAATCAGAAAATCAAGCAGCGAAGAGTCGACAAACGGGTTATCCCCCGTCAGTCTGACTGCGATATCCGGTTTTACTTGTTCGATGACTTGTGCAAACCGGTCAAGCACGCGCTGCTCGCTGCCGCGGTGCACACGGTAGTTCTTGCTGAGGCAGTGCGCAGACAGAATGTCGTCGGTCTTGCTGTCAGACGAGGCGACGATCAGATTATCCCGCGATTGATCATAATACGCGCTTTGCCGAACCCTTTTGACAATCATATCGAGGATCGTATACCCGCCGATCGGTTTCAGCACTTTGCCGGGAAGACGCCCGCTTCCCATCCGCGCCTGAATGATAAACAAAATGTCAGTCATCATATGGGCTGCCTTTCGTCAAAAGGTCATCCCAAGTGATGCCCGTGTCGGCGGGGATATCCCTGACCGCACGCGCGCCGTCAGTTAAAAGCTCAAAATATCTCGGGTGGAGCCCCTGCGGTTTTTGACCGGGACGAAGGACGGCAAGGTTTTCAGCCGTAAAACATTCGCCTTTTTGAATCGGCGCTGTTGAAAAAATGCCTCTGTAAGCGAACCTTCTGATATCCCCTTCAATCGGTGTCGTGGTTTTATGGGAGCTTCCCGACAACACTTCCGGCACCGGAGCGTGGTGCCCTTGCCGCAACTCCGCTTCAACCGAGCGGATCGCCGCAACCATTTCTTTTAATTCATCCGGATTGAGGGCGAAAGAGTGATCAGCACCGGGCAGGTTTTTATCGATCGTAAAATGCTTTTCAATCAGTTTCGCTCCGAGCCTGACCGCCGCGCACGGCACATCATACGGATGGGCGCTGTGATCGGAGAAACCGATCACTGCATCCGGGAATGCGGCGGCAAGCATGGGAATGACGCTCAGATTGCTGTATTCAGGCGGCGCAGGATATTTCGCCACACAATGCATGATCGCAATTTCTGTGTTCCCCTCGCCGGTAATGGTTTGATAAGCCTCCTGAATATCTGAAATATCAGCGCCCGCGGTGGAAAAGATAATCGGTGTCTTCAGTCCTGCGACATATTTCAATAACGGCAGATGATTCAGCTCGTAGGAGGCGATTTTAAAGGCTGAAGGCGAAGTCGCATACAGTAAGTCGGCAGAGCCTTCGTCACAGACCGTGCTTAAAAACAGCACGCCTTTTTTCTTACAATATTCAAGCAGCGGTTCGATCCACTCAGCGGGCATTTCCATTGATTGCACCAAAGAAAATATCGAGACATCTTTTCCCGCAGCGGTTTTGTACAAGCCGGGGTCTTTCTGATACATTTTGTCAGCCTGAAACATTTGGAACTTGACCGCGTCCGCGCCGGCCTCACTGGCCGCATCTATCAATTCAAACGCCTGGCTCAGTTTTCCGTCATGATTAATTCCGGCTTCGGCGATGATGAATACGGGCGAACCTTCGCCGATTGACTTCGTTCCGATTTTGCATGATGCCATCAGTCCGCCTCCTTCCCGGGCCACACATGATAGTAGTAATAGGACGCATCCGCTTTAAATCCCATTCTTTCATACAGGCGGATGGCTCTTACATTGTGGAGCTGCGTTCCCGCTGATACAGTCTTATGCTGAAAGCGCAATGATTGTTCAATCACGTGCGCCGCTAAATGGAATCCCGCTCCTTTTCCTTCAAATCCCGGCTTTACCGCCATCAGATCAAGGACGAATTCATCGCCTTTAGACAGCCCCTGAACAAAGCCCACGGTCTCTCCCTTATATGTGGCGGCGAATTGTAACGAAGCTCTGCCTTCCGCGTTATTCCGCGCCCACTCTTCAAACAGGCGGTTTGCACTTTCATAGCTGAGATGGGGGTCTTGGTAATACCTGCTTTTTGTAAAGGCGTCGCGGGCCAGCCGGCTGATCGCTTCCGTGTCGCCGGGTCCGGCTTCTGTAATCTCAAATGGCGGCGTGCTGTTATATACACGCACCGGGCTGACGAGTTTGAGCAGACTCCCTACAAAATAAGCGTTCGGAAGCTGCTGAACGACCTGCATCGCCCCGATATCTTCAGCCGGTATTTTAATAAATATAAAATCAGTGCCGGCCGCCCGCCTTGCCGCGTAAAATTCCTGAAACAGCCTTTTGAGCTGTCCGGTACTGTTTGCGGCTGCAAGCTTCACATTGATGATATTTTTTCGGAACAATTGACTTTCCCACGAAGAGTTTTCATATAAAATCACGCCTTGAAGGCTGTTTTCTTCCAATAAACAGAGCGACGATTCATAGGCTTCCGGCTGGATGCCCTTCTGATGCAGGAAGGCATGAATCATGTCCTGCGCAAGATTTTCCCTCAGTCTGTACACCTAATCAGCCCCTTTGACGATATCGGTAACGGCTGCAATGACGTATTCAACGTCGTCATCTGTCATTGACGGATAAAGAGGGAGTGACACGGTGCGGTGATAATACGCTGCCGCGGCCGGAAAGTCAGTTTCCTTATATCCGTACGTTTTTTGATAATACGGATGGAACGGAACCGGAATAAAATGAACACTTGTGCCGATATTATATTGGTCTTTTAAAGCGGAAATCAGATCGTTCCGGCTGATCCCGGCCTCCTGCTCCTCTATTTGAAGAACATACAGATGCCATGCATGCCGCCCGTCATCACTGACATGCGGGATGGTCAGCCCTTTCATGTGTCTGAAGGCGTCCTGGTAGCGGCTCGCAATGTCGGCTCTTCTTTGCTGCATGCTGTCAATCCGTTTCAGCTGATGAAGCCCAAGCGCTGCCTGAAGATCAAACATATTCATTTTATAGCCGGGCGTTTCGACCTCGTAGTACCAGCTTCCGTTTGAAGAATAGCGGTTCCAAGCGCCTTTGCTCATGCCGTGAAGACTGAGCACCCTGATCTGATCGGCAAGCCCGTCATCGTCCGTCGTCAGCATGCCGCCTTCACCGGTTGCCAGGTTTTTTGTCGCGTAGAAGCTGAATGCCGTCGCATCACCGATTGATCCGATCATTTTCTGTTTATAAGTGGTATACACGGCATGTGCGGCATCCTCTAAGACAAACAGCTGATACTTTTCGGCGATGGCCAGAATCCGATCCATATCACACGACTGGCCGGCGAAATGAACGGGTACAATCGCTTTTGTCCGCGGGGTGACGGCCGCCTCAATTTTTTCAGGGTCCGCATTCAGCGTAAGCGGATCGATGTCAACAAACACCGGAACGGCGCCTGTGTGCACGATTGTATTGGCTGTTGAACTGAACGTCACGGCAGACGTGATGACCTCGTCGCCGGGACCGATCCCTTTCGCTTTCAGGGCCAAAAACAAAGCGGCGGTACATGAGTTCAGCGCGATCGCGTGCTTTGCTCCCGTCCAGGCAGCAAAGGCTTTTTCAAACGCCTCTACTTTCGGTCCCTTTGAAAGCCAGCCCGATTCAAGCGTATCAATAACCTCCTGAATTTCGTCCTTCCCGATCATGGGCAATGAATAGGGAAGAAAAGCTGATCTTTTTTGCACCATTTTCTTTGCGCTCCTATCTTTTTTATGAAGGGTCAACCCGTCTGAAGCTGACTCCGGTTTTTTCCTGAAGCACTTGGCATAAAGCGGCAAGCGAATCCTGAACCGGGTAGTTCGCGGCGACAAAAGCACGGCGCGCCTGTTCCGCTTTTTGATATTCTGCGGGGCTTTCGCATATCCGGATTAATTCCTGAGCGAGTGCCTGCGGGTCCTCAAAGACAAATGCTCCAAGTGAGTGATAATAAGGGTATCTGTGGGTTCCCGCTGATTTTCCGATTAGCACGGGCTTTTGAAACAGCATCGCTTCAAGACCGACCGTTGATGTCTGAGTCACCGCAGCGTCAACATACGGGAGAATGTCATACAGCTCCATCTCTTTTTTGATGATTTTTCCTGCTTTATATTTCCGCAGCACCTGATTGTAAGCATCCAGCTTGTTTTTGCCGATTTCCCACGGATGCGGTTTAATAATGAGCTGCATGTTCTTTTGGCCGACAAGCTCTTCAAGCACTCCCGTATAAAATTCATCAGAAAACGGCTGCGTGGCGATCAGCACCGTCCGCTGTGACGGGAGAAAAGAAAGTTTGCGGTAAAACGTATCCTGATCTATCGGTTCTCTTGAGAAAATCTCGTCGAAACGGGGATGCCCCGTGATGATGATTTGTTCATCCCTGCAGCCTTTTGCTTTATACCACTCCGCTTCATAAGCCCCGAATACAGCCTGATAGTCCGTAAATACGGGCAGAAACGCTTCATCTCCCATGAGCGCTCCGTGCTGCAGACAGATGCTGACGGCGTTTTTTTTCGCGGACATCAGCGCCAGCACACGGCTGTAAATATCCTCCGTCGTGCCGACTACAACGGCGGAAATCTTCTCGGCCGTAAACAAAATATCAACGGCATCAATCGCTTCAATAAATAATGGAATGTCTTTATACAAACGTTCCTGAAATTCTCTGTTTCCGAAAGCGGGATGGCTGTGAAGCTCTTTCAAAATGGAATGGGCTTTTTCAATATAAGGGACGGGGTTCCCTTTTTGCCCCATTCCCGTCAGCTCCAATTTGCAGATAACGGGCAGCCCGTAATGGTCAGGCAGACTCCATCTGGCCAGTACCGCTGTTTTTGCCGGATCAAACTGCCGGTAATTTCCCTCGGTGAACCGAAGATGATCGAAATGCAGAATGACTTTTCCGTTTACCGGTTTCTCATCTGTTTTCTTAATGTTTTGCCTTTTTTGATCATAATATGGCTGTATACCGGCTTCAGGAATATGCTGATCAGCCGGACCGAAAAGCTCTGGGTTCTGCTCCATGCTCTCCCGAAGCGCCGGACTGATATATTGATAAAAATTACTGATCAATGCGAGCGGGATGTCTTTGTAGCGAAGTGACTGAAAAAGGTCAATATACTGCCGGTACAGCACCCAATAATTCGCTAAGTATGCCGACAAGCCCTCACCCCTTTCCAAGCTTTTTTAATGATTCCCTCAGCTCCCGGCACGTGGTCTGCCGCGGAAGGCTGTTCACAAACTCGTTTTTCTCCGCCGCGAAAAGCTGATAATGGATGGATTGATCGGTAATATAATTGATATCAAGCTCCTCAGAAATCGGGTAAAACGGATAAAAATGATTCACTCTCCAGAAGAAACGGGCGTCACCGATCCGGTAAAACGCGGGGCTTTCATCCCAATAGGAACCGAATGCCGATTTGACCTGTTCCAGCACGGAAAACCGGTGCATGACCGAACAATGGTCAATGGCGCACGGCGCGTTCCACACGATCCGTTCGGCGGGCCTGGCCGTCTCCTTCACCGTCTCTTTCCGCTGATTCAGATGATAGGTTTTGGAACTTGAATACACGACGGCTTTTTCCGGGTCTTCATCAAGCTCTTTCACCATTTTCTCAAGCCGTTCCGGCACATACGTGTTGTCGTCGGTCGCATATGTCACGTACTCGCCCTCCGCCATTTCTATTGCCTGATTAATCAAGGCGGCGTAGCGTGTTTTTTCCGTTCTTTCTTTGACGCCCGATACATCGCTTTGATAAAACCGGACGCGGTCATCCGTGAGAAAAGGACGTATTTCCGCCAATGTCGCTTCATTTGAGTTGTCATCCATAATGAACAGCTCAAAGTCCGTAAACGTCTGAGACAGAATACTTTTAATAGAGCGGGCCACATAGTCACTTTTGTTATAGCTCGTCATGATCACTGACACTTTAGGCAACTCGTCACCCCCTTTTCGCACCTGAAACTACCGCTATCATATGTTCCTTATGCGGAAGATGCGCTAGGAATACAGACTATTATGTGAAAAGTCAGCATTGCGCGCACAAAAAAAGCCGGCTCTGATGTCCGGACTTATTGGAGCGTATTTTCTTTTTCCGCATAAATCTTTCTTTGGGCTCATATGGTGGAATAGATAAAAACAGCAGCCTCTCTGTCGGCTGTCTGATACTTTTCAGGAGGTTTCAGCATCAAGAGGTTTTCATCAAAGGAGGAACAATATGAAACCGAAAAAGAATCAATATCAGCAAATGCAAGGGATGGGGATGGGAATGGATATGCAAGGATACCAGCCGCAGCTCGGGCCTAATCCTTATCCGCAGCCACAGGGCCAAGGATCACAGATGATGCCGATGCAGCAGCAAATGACAATGCCGATGCAGCAAGGCCAGCAGAGCTTCGGCGGGGGGTTCCCCGGTCAGCCGCAGCAGCAGGGCGGCGGCAGCTTTCAAATCCCGTCAGGTCCATCATCGTCACAAAACGTTCCCGGCATGCTGCCGATTGAAGAGTCATACATTGAAAATATTCTGCGGTTGAACCGGGGCAAAACGGCGACGATTTATATGACATTTGAAAACAGCAAAGAATGGAATTCAAAGATTTTCCGCGGTGTGATTCAGGCAGCGGGACGTGACCATATCATCATCAGCGATCCGAAAACGGGCACCCGCTATCTGCTTCTGACCATTTACCTTGATTACATCACGTTTGATGAGGAAATCGCTTATACTTATCCGTACTCCATGTCTTCTTATTCGCCGAGATAAATCAAAAAGCCAATCGCTCACTTGACAGAGGATTGGCTTTTTTTCTTTATAAATATTTGACGGCCGCGACGATAATCATAATCCAAGAGATGATAAACGCCACGCCGCCGAGCGGTGTAATCGCGCCGAGAATGGAAATCTGCGTCACGCTCAATACGTACAGGCTTCCTGAAAACAGAACGATGCCCGCAAACATCAGCCAGCCCGCAACAGAAACACTGCCTGCGCCAGAAAGCTTTTCGGCCAAAAACGCGACAGCCAGAAGACCGAGCGCGTGATACATATGATATTGCACGCCTGTGTGCCACACCTGCAAATATTTATCGGGGATTTTCCCTTCAAGCCCATGCGCGCCGAAAGCGCCCAGCGCCACGGCCAATAAAGCGTTAATCGCACCAAGAATAATAAACACTTTCATCTATTTTTCTCCCGCCTTTTCGTTAAAGTTTCCAATTCAATCATAACCCAACATCGGCAAAATTCAACGTCCGCCGTGCGATGACACGAGATTGTCGGATTTTTTCTTTTTGATAAGCTGGATTCGGTCAATCGCTATCGCCAGCAGCGTCCCGAGCACAAGACCGTTGCTTAAGAGCGAAATCAGGATCGGGTGCATCCCTGATAACGCGCTCTCCGGCACAAACATTACGCCGACCCCCGTCAGGAGCGCCAGACCGATAATGGAGCGGATTCGTTTTTGCTCCGCTTTCTCATAAGAGTCAAACTCTGTAAAGGCAAGACCCGCCATCGTGGAGAAAACGACGAAGTTTACCGCAAATCCGACCGGTGAGGGCAGACTCGCGAACGCATTCATAAATAGCGGGATCATACTGATGATCATGACAAATACACTTCCCAAAAGAAACGGCTTTTTCGAAGGAAGCTTCGTCGTCTCAATAAAACCGGCCGCCCCTGAAATCGGCACAGGCGCAATGCCTCCTGACAGCCCGCTCAAAAGGTGGCTGATCGAAGCCGCAAACCCTGCCGGACGCTCACGCCGCTTTCCAACGGTGCCGCCGAATTTTTTCACCGCCGCTTCTACAACCCGTATGCTCGCGAGCATGTTGACAATCAAAAGAACGGTAATGAAGAGTGACGTAATGATCAGGCCGCTGTCAAACACGGGTTTTCCAAACGGAAAAAGAGCCGGCAGCTGAATCACGCGGTCCGGTATTTGAATCGGTTTGGCTGCGCCGAAGACGGCGAATAAGATCCATCCGCCGGCAAGCGAAAGGAGAATCGCATACTGTCTTAAGAACGTAACATTCGATCGGGACATGATGAACATCGCCGCCGTCACAACCATGGCGAGCCCGAATACAAGGCCGTCGACGCTGTTTTTTAAATAGCCGATGCCCAAAAGGCCTTTCACAATCGGCTGACTCAGCTGCATGACCAACAGCAGCAGATACACACCAGTCACAACCGGCGTAAACAGCACGGCCAGCCGTTCAATCACTTTAAAAAGGCTGAACAAAAAGAAAAAGACAGCGCTTAATAACAGCGCCCCCTGCAGCGCCCGCAGCGTCTCGCCGAATGTCACAAACACCGTGCCCGTCAGTCCGCCGTAAATCGTGTATACGCCCCACCATAAGCCTGCCGGGCTTTCATTAATCGGCAGACGATGTCCCTGGAGACATTGGATGACCGCGGCGACGCCAAGCACAAAAAATGTGCTCTGAATCAATGCGGCAGAATCGGCATGGTTCAAGTGAAATGATTGTGCGATGGCGACAGGAACTACAATCGCAGCCGCAATCATAAATGCCGTCCATTGCAAACCCCCGAGTATCAGTTTCAAGTCAATCAACCTCTCCTGTTAAAAATCGAAAATGGAATCCCCGTTTCCGTCTTCCTCACGTTCGTCTTTCGCTTTTTTCTGATATTGGTTCAGCCCGGCGCTGCCCATCATTTTTTCAAGCAGCAGCGGGTCTGTCGAAGGAGACGCGGAAGGTTTCGGCGCCGCTTTCGGAATCGGATTCTGCACAGGCGCCGGATCGGTGTGCGTCTGAGTGCCGAGCACGACATCACACAGAGAGCGGATGGCGGCCGCGTGCATTTTGACCTCCTCGGTGCGGGCCGCCGTTTTCGCCTGCCTCAGTTCTTCTTCCATCTTCTGAATCAAAGCAGAGATATGTATGTTCATGAGTAAATCCTCCAGCAGTAATTTGTCTTCTTCCTGCATTTTATCAAATTTCTGAGCGAATCGCAGAATTGAGTTTGTTATTTTTTCTGACGGCATATCGCCCTGAACGTCAAAAAAGACGCTTCCGCCGGGCGGAAGCGCCTCAAAAAAACGTTTATTGCGGCAGGTCGGGGATGCACCAATCGATCGGCTGCTCCCCCATTTTTTCAAGGGCGGCGTTTGTACGGGAAAACGGTCTGCTCCCGAAAAAACCGTTCCTTGCCGAAAACGGGCTCGGATGAGTCGATTCAATAATAATGTGTTTCGATGTGTCAATGCGCTCTTTTTTCATCTGCGCGTGACGCCCCCATAGGATAAAGACAATCGGCTTCTCTCTTTCATTCACCACATCAATGATGCGGTCAGTGAGCCGCTCCCATCCCTTGCCTTTGTGGGAGTTGGCCTGACCGCGGCGAACCGTAAGCACTGTGTTTAACAAAAGCACTCCCTGCTTCGCCCAGCTGACGAGCGATCCGTGGTTCGGTACGGAGCAGCCGATATCGTCCTGAAGCTCTATGAAAATATTTTTCAAAGACGGCGGCTGTCTGACCCCGGGCTGAACGGAAAAACTAAGCCCGTGCGCCTGTCCTGGCCCGTGATACGGGTCCTGTCCGAGAATGACCGCTTTTACATCCTCATAGGGCGTATAATGCAAGGCGTTAAAAATATCATGGCTGTCAGGATAAATCGTTTGGCTGCTGTATTCTTGTTTCAGCATTTCTCTCAGCTCTTGATAATACGGTTTGTCAAATTCATCTTTCAGCTGATTCCACCAGCTGTCTTTTAAAAGCTGTTTCAAACTGTCCGTCCCCCTTATGAACTGTGCAGTCTTGAATGGACGGGCTTTCCGTCCCACACAATGTCAGTCGGCGCCTCCCGCCTCTTCATGTCCGGCTCTTCAAGAAGAACCGCGAAGTTTTTCGTCGGGAGCTCCCCAAGCCCGTGCTTTTCGCTTAACCGGTCTAAGTACCGCTTCCGTTTGCCGCCGAGATCCGCGGACTGATTGCCGCCTCCCTCAAAAAACGCATATATGACGCTCGCGCAAGGAACACGCTTCACGCGGTGCTGTTTCGCGGCGCGCAAATAAAAGTCCCAGTCCCAATAATTATGGACATCCGGATCAAAATACCCTAACGTGTCATGCAGAGAACGCCTGTACATGCTGCCTGACGGAACGTACGTGGAAAATACCCGCATATCCGCATAATCCGCCGTATAGGCGAACGGCTTCCGTGACATCGGATATCTCGTGCCGCCCCGTTCTTCAAATGACACAATTTCCGCGTCAGAATGGACAAAATCCGCATCAGCAAGTGCAGCCGCCATTCTTTCCAAATGGCCCGGCGTAATGAAATCATCATCATCGCACAGCATGATATAATCACCCGACGCTTTTTTCACACCTGCGTTCCGCGCTTCCACATGTCCGGCATTCTGTTCTAAATCAATAATCTGAATCGGCAGATCGCTGTACAGCTGCTTCGCTTGTTCGACCGATTCCCCGGCATCATTTACAATGATCACTTCATAAGGCTTTATGGTCTGCATGGAAATCGACTCCAGCAGCTCACACAAAGCCGGAATCCGGTTATACGTGACTATAACAATTGATATATTCATGACCCGCTCCTTCTGCTTTTTCTCATGTTCTATTAAAACATAAAGCGGCGGAGAGATCAGGGGGGATTTTTGATTTCGGCCCATTCAGAAACAAATCCAGGTCATACCCGCCAGCAAAACGAGAATGATCAGAAGGTCTTCCCAAACAGTGCATACCGCCTTGGCATTAAACCTGCCCGCCTCCATGGCGTTCCAAAGTTTTGATTGATAAACAGGCACCAACACCATCGCATAGCATGTGCACAAACAGACAAAAGCCGGCGGGACAAGCGCACATCCATCCTCATCCCAATCATGAATCAGTTCCGGTATACTCACCCCGCTGTCAATGTACAAGTATAATATACCCGCCAGCGGAATGAGCGAACTGATCTGCATCTCGAAAAGTTTCACCTTCCACTCACGCGCAAACGAAACGGCCCAAATCCATCCCAGCGCATAAAACAATAGAAGAAGCAAAATACTGAAAACAACAAATATAGCATCTTGCATCCCATTCAGAACCATAATAAAAAGACTCACAACGGGCAATGCAAGAACCAAGCCGCAGACGGTAAATACGGTAACGGCTATTTGGGCGCACGCGCCGTACATCCACGAACCTAATCTCATTTTAACACCCCTATATAGATTCCCTATGTATATAGTGAAAAAGATCAGGCAAGCCTCTGCCTGCCTGCGTAAAAACCTATTTTGCCGCAAAACGGAAAACATACCGTCACAACGGCGCATACTGCCGCAAAACTCGGTGTGACCGCCGAAGGAAACAGCCCAGCCGGAACCAGATTGAACAAAAAGACAAACATAAAACATAGATTCGGCACCATTGAAGCCCATACCGTCCGCTCAGCAAGCTTTTTGCCGCCAGCCCCGAACTCTTTGCCAGCTTGATAGCCGATTTGGAACCAATACAGCACATAACTGATCATAATCAGCCATACTGACACGGAAATCCCTTTCCACAGCGCGTCAACAGCGGGATGAATCCGCCACGCGTGCATCATCGTAATCATCGCCCCCATCACAAAAAGACCGCAGTTGCAGAACAGATAAAAGAGCATAAAAGTCCGCGCGGGCACCGCCGAAGCTTTTTGAAAAGCAGAGATAATTTCAGACGGAGTCCCCACTTCCCGCAGAATAAGCGCCATCGCTTCGCTTTCGGTTTTGCCTTTTTCAGATGATCACAAATGGCATGATGAATATGACTTTCGATTTCCTTTAATAATTCACGGCTTCCGGCCTTGCCTTCCAGCCCTTTTCTGATTTCCTGCACATAAAGGTCCTTATCCATTCTGCCCGCCCCGCTTCAGCATCCGGTCCATCAGAGCAGAGAACAGATTCCATTCCTTCGTCCGTTCGGCTAGAATGGTCTTTCCTTCATCGGTGATCCGGTAATATTTTCGGTCCGGCCCTTTGGTCTGCTTTTCCCAGTAAGAAGAAATATAGCTTTGGCGTTCAAGCTTATGAAGCGATGGGTACAGCGTGCCTTCCTTCATTTGCAGTTCATTCCCGCTTCTTTTCTCCATTTCTTTCACAAGTTCATACCCGTACATGGGCCGTTCATTCAGCAGCGTCAGCACCAGAATGACCGTGCTTCCCTTTACAAGCTCCCTGTTGAGCATTTATTTTCTCACCCTTACCTAGTATTCTTATGTAGGTATTGTACGCACAGCCCCCGCGGCTGTCAAATCATTCCTCCAAGCCTTCCGTATTGTGATCGGGAGAAAATCTAACTATAATGAGATATAAAACACTGATGGAGGCCATTGATATGTCAATGCACAAAGCACTTACTATTGCCGGTTCTGATTCCAGCGGCGGCGCGGGAATTCAGGCCGATTTAAAAACATTTCAAGAAAAAAACGTATACGGAATGACGGCTTTGACCGTGATCGTAGCGATGGACCCGGAGAACAGCTGGGATCATCAAGTATTTCCGATCGATGCCGATACGATTCGCGCACAGCTGGCGACGATTGTTGACGGAATCGGCGTAGACGCCATGAAAACGGGAATGCTCCCTACCGTGGAGATCATAGAGCTTGCGGCGAAAACGATTAAAGAAAAACAGCTGAAGAATGTCGTTATCGATCCTGTCATGGTCTGCAAAGGAGCGAACGAAGTGCTGTATCCGGAGCATGCCGAAGCGCTTCGCACCCAATTGGCGCCTCTGGCAACCGTCATCACGCCAAACCTGTTTGAAGCAAGCCAGCTGAGCGGTATGGATGTATTAAAAACAGTGGAAGACATGAAAGAAGCGGCAAAGAAAATTCACGAACTCGGCGCGAAATATGTATTGATTACAGGCGGAGGCAAATTGAAACATGAAAAAGCGATCGACGTGCTGTATGACGGAGAAACCGCGGAAGTATTAGAAAGCGAAATGATTGATACACCTTACACACACGGAGCCGGATGCACATTCTCCGCCGCCGTGACGGCAGAACTGGCCAAAGGCGCTGAAGTGAAGGAAGCCATCTATGCGGCAAAAGAATTTATAACCGCGGCAATCAAAGAATCCTTCCCGCTGAACCAATACATCGGACCGACTAAACATTCGGCGATGCGCCTTAGCGGAAAATAAAATAAATATCCCCCTCATGATCGAGGGGGATTATTTCATTTTTTTCGCGGATGACCGCAAAAACATCTCAATAGACTGCACAAACAGCGCATATTCCTTCATCTGTTCATATGTATGCATTAGCCGATCACTCCATTCATTGTGCGGCTCAGCTCTCTTGAGCATGCGATTCAGCTGAAGCAATACTTCTTTATATTCTTCCCGCTTATCTTCCACTTGCTCTGCGGCTTTGACAAGTAAACATTTCGGCGTCATCTTCTGATTTTTCAAAACTGAGAAAACAACTCCTTTTATTCCTGGAATCATAGGCTTTCGTTTGAAGAATAGCACAGATGGCATAGGTTTCACATAAGAAAAAAGAACGATTTTCTACAAAAGTGTCCAAATTGATCCATTTATTTCCGTTTTTCCTACCGAAGTGACGGTTACGTCATCATTTCCCGGGAAAGGAAAATATCTGGCGCTGAATACCTCTTCTCCATCATTCAAAAACAATTCAATCGAGGATGCATCCAGAAAGAGCTGCACGGAATGCACCTCGCTAATGGCGCAGCTTCTCGTTTCTTTTTCTTCTCCGCTGAAAGCAGTGCGCTCCAGCACAGCCAGCCCCTCTTCCTGATGAAATATAAACCGGGCTGCGCCCCGAATTGAGATTTCAAAACCGGATTCGCAAGTGATGTCTTCCAGCAGCACTTCAGCCCGGGATGCATCTTTCACCGGGAGGCTTACAGACGAGCAATTCAATTGAAGCCGGCGCTTTTGTTCATCCGTGCGGCGTGATTTCATTTCCGGGAGCGGGCGCTGTATGATTCTGCCGTTGGACAGTGACAGCTGTCTCGGCATCGTTAAGCAGTGAATCCAGTGATACGCATGTGTCGGATGTTTGTCCTCATGCTGATCCGGAACGCCCATCCACGCGAACAGAATTCTCCGTCCCTTATCATCTTCCAGCGTCTGCGCCGCATAAAAATCAAATCCTCTGTCAAGCTCCGTAAATTCACCATGCTTAAACTCTGGCGGCTCTGTATGCAGCCTGCCGAGGAAATAGCCCGCCTGGTGGCTGTTATGATATTTTATCCCGTCGGCTTCAAGCCCCTGCGGACATACGAGCAGCACGTCGGTTCCGTCAAGGGAAAACAGGTCGGGACATTCCCACATATAGCCGAATGATCCGAGACCGCCGGAGTCCGCCCCCGCAATCGCACCGAGAAACGTCCAATCCGTCAAGTTCTCTGATGTGAACAATACAGCGCTTCCGGTGAGCTTTTCTGTCTGCGCGCCGAGCACCATGTAATACGTTCCGCCTTTCTTCCAAACCTTCGGATCACGGAAATGAGCGGTATAGCCTTCCGGGAGACGCGCGACGACTCCTTTTTTTTCAAATACGATCCCGTCTTCAGATACGGCGAGGCATTGATACGTTTCCCGATTGCCTTCTCCGTCACGGACATTGCCTGTGTACATCAGGCAGAGCCGCCCGTCTTTTTCGATGGCGCTTCCGGAATAACAGCCGTTTTTGTCATACCACTCACCCGGCGCAAGCGCGATTTCTTCCTCTTTCCACTCAACGAAATCCTTCGTCGTCACATGCGCCCAAAATTTCGCGCCGTGCCCCGTATGAAATGGCTGCCATTGAAAAAACAAGTGATATACGCCGTTCCATTGGATCACGCCGTTCGGATCATTTAAAAGCCCGACCGGCGGCATAATATGATAGTTCTGGCGGTATGGATCTGACGCGGCTGTTTCTCCCCGCTTCTTTTTCGCTTCCTCAGCCTGCAGGCGCAGCTCTTGATCCGGTGTCCTCATTTGACGGCCTCCTTTTCTTTAGCTCCCATAATGTAAGCGGCAATAAACGCCGAGACAGAGGCGATGCCCATTCCGATCAGATAGTTTATAAGATTTCCTAAACCGAGCGGAGCCGTGATGGCAATCATCGGAATTCCGGTCAGACCGTAGGCATTGGCGGCGACACCGGTCACCACGACATAGGCTCCTCCCAGCGCTCCGCCGATCATTCCCGCGATAAACGGCTTACGGTATCTTAGGTTCACACCGAAAATGACTGGTTCGGTTACGCCGAGAAAAGCGGAAAATGCGGCAGGCAGAGCGATTTCTTTCATTTTCGCTTTTTTCGTCAGGAAAAATACAGCCAGTCCCGCCGCACCCTGAGCGACATTCGCCATCGACCAGATAGGAAGGATATAGTTTCTGCCCAAATCAGCGATGAGGCCGGCCTCAATCGCATGAAAGCTGTGATGCACACCGGTAAGCACAATAAGCGGATAAAGACCGCCGAAAAGCAGTCCGGCAACAATTCCCGCATGATCATACACATATGTCAGCGAGACGGTAATGCCTGATCCGATCGCCCTGCCAAGCGGACCGATTGCGATAAAGGTAATAAATCCTGTGACAATCACCGTGACAAACGGCGTGACCAATAAATCGAATGCGTGAGGCACAATTTTTCTCGTGCCCTTTTCCACTTTGCTCATAATGTAAACGGCTAACAGTACGGGGATGACCGTCCCTTGGTAGCCGAGCAGCGCAATGTCGAAGCCGAAGAGCTGCATAAAATCAGGTGATGCATCCGCAAGCCCCCACGGATTCAAAAGCGCCGGATGGATCATAATTCCCCCGAGCACGGCACCGAGATAGGCATTACCTCCGAATTCCTTCGCCGCGCTGAACCCGATGTATACGGGCAGGAAGATAAACGCCGCACTTGAAAACATGTCTAAAAGCTTAAACAGCGATGATTGTTCAGACACCCAGTGAAAAGCCTTCATCATGCCGAGCAGCCCCATTAAAAGTCCGCTTGCCACGATAGCCGGAATGATGGGAACGAATATATTAGACAGTGTCTTCGCAAATCTTGCGGCCGGATTCAGCTTTTTTTTCGCTGCGTCCTGATGTGTCTCACGATCTTCCCGCCCCAAATCGGCTTCTTTTGAAAAAGCGTCATACACTTTATTCACGAGGCCGGTGCCGAATATAATCTGATATTGCCCCGAGCTGCTGAAAGCCCCTTTTACGCCTTCTATTTCTTCAATGCCGGCCTGGCTGATCTTCTGTTCATCTTGAATGACGAGCCTGAGCCGCGTCGCGCAATGTGTCGCGCTGATGATATTTGATTCCCCTCCGATATGTTTGATAAGCTGTTTTGCCGTTTCTTGATAATTCATTATGTATCCCCCTTTCTAAAATCAAAAAAGACCTAAAATTCGCCAACGAAAAAGGTCAGCATGATCCCTTTTTCATGTACGCAAATTTTAGGTCTTGCCTGCATTACCAGTCACAATCCCGCGGATTCAGTTTTTTTAATGCGCTTTCATTCTATTTCATGACAGCGCTTTCGTCAATATGTTTTCAAAAAAAAAGTCTGTTTCTCGAAACAGACGCGTTATTCCGGGTTTTTTTGCAGACGCTGGACATGCAGCGTAATATAGCCGGCCTCGGATTCCGGCAGTTCCAAATCATATTCATTTTTTAAAAACGCCGCCAGTTCAAGCGCACACCGATAAGCAAACGGATACTTTTTTTGGATGAAATAAAGCATCTCCTCGTCCATGGAATGGAGTGCTTCATTTGAGTCCAACCGGCTGACCGCATACCGTAAGTGCGTGACGAGGCGCTGATAGGAAATACTGTCTTCATCCACCTTCTGTTCGAAAAAGGATTCGATCTTTTCGATCATTTCTTTGATCATGGTTGTATGCTTCATCGCCGAATACATGCTTTTGGCATCCGCCTTGGCAGTGTGGATATGAAGCGCGATATACCCCGCCTCATCATCAGGCAATGATATACCGAGGGTTTGTTTCACGTGTTCAACCGCCCAGCGGCCGATCTCATATTCTTTTTTATAAAGCGCCTTAATTTCATGAAGCAATCGGTTATGCACCTGAAGGCCGTTTTGAATCCTTTCGATCGCAAAGGATAAATGGTCCGCCAGCGCAATGTGGATGTGATCGCTCAAAGGTGCCGCAAGCTCTCCCTCCGCATGGCTGATGATATCTTCAGCCGCCTCTATATGCTCTTCGGGAAGCGTTTCTAACACTTGTTTGAACTTTTCATTTTCGTCGTGCACGACAAATATTTTTTCAATTTTATGTTTTTGAATCACATCATTTTTTCTCTTTTGAAAAGCGATTCCGGGACCCATTACGATCTTTTCCCGTCCGTCTTCTTTTATTAACGCCGCATTGTTATTTAATACTTTGTCTATTCTCAAGAGGTTCGCTCCCGTTCTTATGTTTAGTGGGATTGTACCCTCTTTTTCATATGATGTAAAGGTGTCGGACCCGCGCGCTCCCGTTTCGGCAATTCTTTGCGGACAGGCATCCATCGGTTTTTATCCAGCCTGCCGCGGGCCGATTTTGTTTCATCGGTCAAATCCGCCGATCGGACACGGCTCACAAACGAAAAAGCCCCAGCCGTCCGCTTCGCTTTCTTATGATAAGCCGCTTGGTTTCCGTACACGGCGGCTAATGGATATCTTCCGTTACCCGGCGCCATCCAGTTCATCAGAAAGACCATCCACACCCGTAAAGATACTAGCAAACGTTTCATTGCAAATCATCCCTCCGCTTCTTTTTGACAGACAGCTTGTTCGCAGGCCTGTTTTTCTCTCCGCTTTAACGGAAAAGGCGGCCGATCCTTCTCCGCTAAAAACTAGCGGGTCTAGCAACCCTATGACTCTATGATAGACGCGGCCGGTCGAATTGTTTGTCACAATATGAGTGAAAAAACAAACTAGTTTTCAGAAGTTTTGTTGAAAGCTGATGGAAATGACCTGAAAAATGGAAAAGCCGATAAAAAAAGTTATACACACTTTATCCCTTGGTTAAGCACAGCTTAAACACAGGGTATATCCACATATCCACAAACTCGGTCTATATTTTGTATAGGAACGTTCGTTCCCAACAATATATATACACAAATTTATTCAGTTATGCACAGGATTCTGTGTATAACTCCCTCCTTATTCACAGACCAATTTCCATAAATGAGTCATATGTCACAAGGATTATTTTGAATTTTCAAGAAATATATACTAGATTTCTAATTTAGATAAAGAAAAAGGGGGAAACACGATTGAAAAAAGGAATCATCCGTTATCTGCTTCCGGCTTTTGTCTTATCCTTTACCTTATCCACAAGTTCACAGGCTGTGCCGGCTTCAAAACCGCAAACTCCTGATCTTGAGAAGGCTGAGGTGTTCGGTGACATTGATATGACCACCGGCAAACAAACGACAGTCATCGTGGAGCTGAAAGAAAAGTCGCTGGCGGAAGCAAAGGAACTCGGTAAAGCACAGACAAAAAGCAAGCTGAAAAGCGAACGCGCAAAAGTGAAAAAGAAGGCGCTCAAAATCGTTAAACACGGAAAAATCAACAGGGAATATGAGCAAGTGTTTTCCGGCTTCTCCATGAAACTCCCGGCAAATGAAATCCCCAAACTGCTGAGTGATCAGGATGTCAAAGCGGTTTATCCGAATGTTACCTATCATACCGATCAGCTCAAAGATAAAGACATCACCCTATCTAAAGATGCCGTGTCCCCGCAGATGGATGACAGCGCGCCTTATATAGGGGCAAATGACGCGTGGAAGCTCGGCTATACGGGTAAAGGCGTCAAGGTTGCCATTATTGACACCGGTGTCGAATATAAACACCCTGACTTAAAGAAAAATTTCGGACAATATAAAGGATACGATTTTGTGGATAACGACTACGATCCTGAAGAAACGCAATCCGGTGATCCGAGAGGCGCGTCGACTGACCACGGAACCCATGTCGCGGGCACGGTAGCGGCAAACGGAACGATTAAAGGCGTCGCGCCGGATGCTACACTCCTTGCCTACCGTGTGCTCGGTCCGGGCGGAAGCGGAACAACGGAGAACGTCATCGCCGGCATCGAACGCGCCGTACAGGACGGAGCGGATGTCATGAACCTTTCTCTCGGCAATTCTGTGAATAACCCAGACTGGGCGACAAGCACGGCGCTTGACTGGGCGATGTCAGAAGGCGTCACGGCCGTTACATCAAACGGAAACAGCGGGCCGAACAATTGGACCGTCGGCTCTCCGGGAACGTCCAGAGAAGCGATCTCCGTCGGAGCGACCCAGCTGCCGCTGAACGAGTACGCCGTCTCCTTCGGTTCCTATTCCTCAGCGAAAGTAATGGGCTACAACAAAGAAGATGACATAAAAGCACTGAATAAAAAAGAAACAGAGCTCATAGAGGCGGGTATCGGCGAGCAAAAGGATTTTGAAGGCAAAGATCTGAAAGGAAAAGTCGCTGTCGTCAAACGGGGCAGCATCGCCTTTGTGGATAAAGCCGACAACGCCAAAAAAGCGGGCGCGATCGGTATGGTTGTGTATAACAATGCCCCGGGAGAAATTGAAGCCAACGTACCGGGCATGTCCGTGCCGACGATTAAGCTTTCATCAGAAGACGGCGAAAAACTCGTCAGCCAATTAAAAGCGGGCGGCACAAAAGCGACTTTCAATTTATCCGTGGCTAAATCGCTCACTGAACAAATGGCAGACTTTTCGTCACGCGGTCCGGTTATGGACACGTGGATGATTAAACCTGACGTCTCCGCTCCCGGCGTAAACATCGTCAGCACCATTCCGACACATGATCCGGCCGACCCGTACGGCTACGGATCGAAGCAGGGAACGAGCATGGCTTCCCCGCATGTAGCCGGCGCAGCTGCCGTCATCAAGCAGGCCAAACCGAAATGGAGCCCGGAACAAATAAAAGCCGCTCTCATGAACACCGCGGAAACCTTAACGGACGCGGACGGTGACGTATACCCGCATAATGCGCAAGGCGCCGGAAGCATCAGAATCATGAAGGCGATCAAAGCAGACTCCCTTGTCGCCCCGGGAAGTTATTCTTACGGAACGTTTATGAAAGACAAAGGCAATGAAACGAAAAAAGAAACCTTTACAATTGAAAACCAATCGTCCATCAGAAAATCATATCAGCTCGAGTACTCTTTCAACGGCACGGGCATTACCGTTTCGGGCACAGACCGGGTCGTGATCCCCGCTCATCAAACCGGAAAGGTCAATGCGAAAGTAAAGGTCAATGCCAAAAAAGTAAAGGCAGGCACCTATGAGGGAACCGTCACAGTGCGTGAAGGCGGAAAAACAGTCGCAAAAGTGCCGACGCTGCTGATTGTAAAAGAGCCGGACTATCCGCGCGTGACGTCAATCGACGTGCAGGACGGCACAACGCAGGGAACCTACCAAATTGAAACCTATCTTCCGGCGGGAGCCGAAGAGCTTGCCTTCCTTGTATATGACAGCAATCTTGACTTTGTCGGCCAAGCCGGCATCTACAAAAAGCAGGATAAAGGCTATCAATATTTCGACTGGAACGGCAAAGTCAATGGTGACACCGCACTGCCGGCAGGAGAATATTATATGCTGGCCTATGCCGCGAACAAAGGGAAATCAAGCCAGGTGCTGACTGAAAAACCTTTTATCATTGAATAACCGAACAACCCTGCTGGAGCATCAGCAGGGTTTCTTTTTGATTAATCGGCAAAAGCTTCTCGAAGCAGGCGATATGACTGAAGTTTATCTTCAAAATGATGAGTAATGGTTACAGCCATCACTTCTTCCGTTCCGTATGCTTTACTGAGAGCCAGAATCTGTTCTTTCACTTGCTGCTTCGTTCCGATGATCATTCGATTCCGATTATCGGCAATTCGTCTTTGTTCATACGGTGTATACGTATTGCCGCGGACGGTTTCGTAAGACGGTACGCCGTGAAGCGGAATCCCCTGTTCACCCGCAAGCAGCGTATAATCCATGACGGCCGCGAGTTCCTCCGCTTTCTCTTCCGTGTCCGCGCACAGCACAAACACCGCCACGGCTGTTTTTGGTTCTTTTCCTAATAGAGAAGGTTTAAATCTGCGCTTATATTGTGCCGTCGTGCTTTCTCCGCCTTCTCCATTAATAAAGTGGGCAAACATATAGCCTGCTCCCGTTTCTGCGCTCAGAAGCGCGCTTTCCCCCGAAGAACCGAGAAGCCAGACTTCCGGCGCCGTCTTAATAAGGGGTGATGCGGTCAGATTCGGAAAACGGTGATTGTCGTCGGCTGCATCATGCAAATACATCGCCAGCTCACGAAGCTGCTGCGGATATTGATCAGCGTTACGCTTCCCGCCGTCATTCAGCGCCCATGATGCGATCGGCATTCCGCCCGGCGCTCTCCCTAATCCGAGATCGATTCTGCCCGGCGTCAACCCTTCAAGCACGCGGAAATTCTCCGCCACCTTATATGCGCTGTAATGCGGAAGCATGACACCGCCCGAGCCTACACGAATCTCATTCGTTTTCGCCGCAATATGGCTGATCAGCACTTCAGGGCTTGAACCCGCCAACCGCTCTGAAAAATGATGCTCTGACACCCAAAACCTCTTATATCCGAGCTTTTCCGCCTCCTGCGCCAGTCTTACTGTATTCCGCAGCGCGCTTTCCGCAGAACTCCCTTCTGATACAGGAGATTGATCTAATATGCTTAATGAAATCATCACTGTCACCTCATCAACATCGTACCACTGCTAAGCCATTTTTTCTTTCTGTATGCTTATAAGCATCCCTGATGATAAACATTTATATACCTTGTTCCATTTTGTCGAAATATGTTACACGTGAAACATAAAAAAACCTCTCCCGGTCAGGAGAGGTTTTTTCTTAATTCTTTTGAAAACCTTTATCTTTTACATATTGATTCAAATAGGTTCTCGGTTTTTGTTTCATGAACTGCAGGATTTGATCAGACCACGTTTCAATCCGCTTGCCGTTTGTCCGTTTATCATAATAAGCGGAAATGGTTTCATCATATTCCTTCATATAACTGCGGAAGTGTTCTTCATTCGTATCGTATGTGTTTTCATGATATACGGCTTGTTTCGGCAGGCGCGGCTTTTGACCGGACGGATGAGCGGGATGACCGACTACCAAGCCGAACAGCGGCAGCACATGGTCAGGTGTACCAAGCACTTCCGTCACCTGATCAAGTTCATTTCGAATGCCTCCGATATAACAAATGCCGAGTCCCATTGATTCCGCGGCAACACTTACGTTTTGTGCGGCAAGTGCGGCATCAATGACGCTGACCATAAACATTTCCGTATTCTCAAGAAGCTCGGTAATGTTTTCGCCTTTTTCCTCAGCAAGTTTTTTATGGCGGTACAAATCAGCGCAGAACACAAACAAGTGCCCGTTATTTTCGACGTAAGGCTGGTTTCCGGCCAGCGCCGCCAGCTTCCGCTTTTTCTCCTTATCGGTTACGCCGATGATGGAGTAAGCCTGCACGTAACTGGACGTTGACGCCGCCTGAGCGCTTTTCACTAATGTATCTATCTCTTCTGCGGTCAGAAGCTCGTCAGTAAATGATCGGATCGACCGATGATTAAGTATCGTTTCGATGGTATTGTTCATATAAAAGCCTCCTTCTCTCTATATCATATCCCAAAGGGAATCATGTCAAAAGCGAAATGCTCTAAACAAAAAAAGACAGCCCGAAAAACGAGCCGTCTCACATTAAGAATTGAACAAGTAGCTTTTATATTTCGTCAGCTGCACACTTGCGTTATATACGATCCCGAAGCTGATTAATGTAGAAAGCACCGAGCTCCCCCCATAGCTGACAAACAGCAGCGGAATACCGGTAACCGGCATAATGCCGATATTCATCCCGATGTTCTGGAAGGTGTGAATCACGATAAGTGCAGTAAATCCTACGCAAAAAAACGCGCCAAACCGGTTAAACGCATGCAAGCGGTCAATCAGCACCACAAGCCTGTAAATTAAAAAGAAAAACATGACGACCGCAATGGCGCAGCCTAAAAATCCAAAACTTTCACCCAAAATCGCAAAGATAAAGTCGGTCTGCCCCTCAGGTACGTACACCTTCAGATTATGAACGCCGTTTCCGGTAATGCCGCCCGATCCGATCGCCATAACGGCCTGATCCACCTGCCAGCTTTTATCGCTCTCTGCCTGAGTCGTTGCCGCACTGGAGTCAGACATCCACGATGTAATCCGGTTAATTTGATAATCCGCAATGCCGATTGAATTCGCCACATGGGGAAATTCAATCACGAGAACTAAGAAAAGGCCAAGCACGAGCGCGGCCGAACCGCCGATGATGGTGATCAGCTTCCAGTTTACACCTGACATAAACACCATCACCATAACGATAAACAGACAGATCGCACCCGTTCCGGCATCCTGCAAGACGATCATCCCGATCGGAATAACCGTCCATGCCGCAATTTTCAAAAGCAGATTCACATCTTCCCGAAGCGACCTTTGATCCTTCGGGCCCGCCTTCGATATAATGGACGCGACCATCATCATAATTCCTATTTTCGTGAACTCTGAAGGTTGAAGAGTGAAGCTGCCGATTTTAAACCAGCTCTTCGCTCCGTTTTTAATCGGCGCGATGGATTCCGGCGCCACACGTAAAAGGAGCAGTGACAGCACGCCGGCAATTAACACGTACAGACTCAGTTTTTCAAGCTGCTCTAAATCAAAATACATGATACTGACCATGAGACCGGCTCCGATGACATAAAAGACGATCTGTCTCATCCAGGCATCACTTCCGTACTGCCCAAACTGTCCGGCCGCATAAATCGCCGCAACACTAATTATTAAAAACACACCAAATATAAAAATCAAATCCCCCTGATAATAGGGATTTTGCTGTTTCTTATATCGACTCATTCTATCCCGCCTTACATTTTCATCGGAAGTCACTATTGTTTATTATACATGAACACTGTTCAAGAAAACATGATGAGGTTGCTTCCTTTTTATTTTTTACGGTTTGGGGACTACACGACATATGACGTGTCAGAAAAGGAAATGTTTCGGTCATGACGAAACTTTTCCGATAAAAAACCCCTTCTCGTCAGAAAAGGGGTTTCAGTCTATGTTTAACGTCATAAACAAGCTGTTCGGGTCCTCTTTATAATGTGCAAACGGATTACAATATTGAAACCCGGCTTTTTCATACAGGCGTCTGGCGGGGAGAAAAGCCTCCATAGAACCGGTTTCCAAGCTGATCCGCTGATAGCCCCGCCGCCTTGCTTCTTCAAGCATATGGCGGAGGATCCGGTTGGCTGCGCCTTTTCTGACATGATGCGGAAAGGTTTTCATTGATTTGATCTCACCGTGCCGGCTGTTTAGCTCCTTTAAGGCGCCGCAGCCGAGCAGGATGCCGTTTTCCCTCACACTCCAAAACGTAACGTCAGGCTGACGCAGCCGGTCCGCATTGAGCGCGTGTATACTTTCCGGAGGAGAATGCATGGTCATGCTCTTCAGATGCTCCTGTAAAAGCGCAATGACATCCGGCGCTGTGACATCTTCTTTCCTTACGTCCACTTCAAACCACCCTTGCTGTGCATATTTTCTTTGACCATAGCAAAGGTTCACAGCCTGCGCCATTCCATTGTCCGGAAATGTGACAGGGTATTTGGCCTTTCCGGTTTCTTGTACCTATCCAAAAATGAGGCAATAGTTGCAATACATTTCTCGAAAAAGCGGTATCAAAAATTGGAAAACATGGTATAATAATTGTAACAAAATGTTCAAAAAACGACCACAAAACAGACACATTTCACTCTCTGTATTTCATTTTGGAAACGCTCCCATAAAATGAAAGGAGACATGTAAGATGGACATGTTTTTTGCTTATTTACTGGTCGCAAGCGCAACACCCCTCTTTATCTGGCTGGATAACAAAAAAGTCGCTCTTTCGGCCATACCGCCAATTATTCTCATGTGGGTTTTCTTCTACTTTTACGCAACCAGCAGCCTATCCCCTCTCGGCCACACACTTATGATCATCCTGTTTGCCGTCAACGTCATCGTTGCCCATATCGCCGCCTTTATCATTTACGGCCTCCCGCGCCTGCGCCGGAGAAGAAGCCAATAAAGGCACAAAAAACCCTCTTCGCCTGAACGAAGAGGGTTTCTTTTTATTCCTGATGTTCGGAATGTTGCTTCGCACCGCCAGGAGGGTTTCCATCCATATGGTCACCGTGATGGTAGTGCGCCGCAAAGATCCAGATGGAACCAAGGATGATAACAATCGCTCCGAAAAATCCGAAGAGCGTGTTTCCGACTTGAATTCCGCCGTTTTCGCTTTCTGTCATGTGCATGAACATGAGAAGCTGAAGACCGGCTTGGATAAATGCGAATCCGAAAATGATCCAGAGTTTTGCTGATGGGCTTAATTCCGTATATACCGCAACCCAAAGGGCCAGCAGGGTCAGAATAATAGACAACGCAAAACCTACGATATGCTTCCACGGAAAGTGGCTGTGTTCAGCAGATTTGTTTGCCATATTATAGTCCCCCCAATCCGATGAGATAGACGCCTGTAAAGATGAAGATCCAAACAACGTCTAAGAAGTGCCAGTATAAACTTGAGATAAAGATTTTTGAAGACGTCTGCGGCGTTAATCCGCGTTTCTTCAATTGCAGTAAGATGCCGGCAATCCAGAAGATACCGATCGTTACGTGCGTTCCGTGCGTTCCCAGAAGGACGAAGAATCCAGACCAGAAAGCACTTGTACCGAGAGATGCTCCTTCATGTACATAGTGGATGAACTCGTTAAGCTCACATCCGACGAAGCCCGCGCCGAGAAGAAGCGTAATGATCGTCCAAATGACGACGCCTTTTAAACTTCCGCGACGCATTTCATGAACAGCGATCCCGCAGGTGAAACTGCTGATCAGAAGCAGGAATGTCATGATCATGACAAGCTTCACTTCAAATAATTCAGCCGGTAAGACTCCTCCTGCTGTTCTTCTTTGAAGAACGAAGAAGGTTGCAAATAGTGTTGAGAACAACACAATCTCTGCCCCTAAAAAGATCCAAAACCCGAGAATATTGAGTCTGCCGGTTTCAGATTGATATTCCATAGGCGCGTTAGAATTGCCGTGTTCTGCATGTTCCATAAATCACGCCTCCTTTATTCGGAAATCTTTCTTTCCGTCTCTTTTATTTCTTCAACAGGTATATAGTAGCCATTGTCATATTCAAATGAACGAAGCACCATGCAAAGCAGAATGCCGATCAAGCCGACAATGCCCATCCAGAACCATTCAAATACAAGTCCGAAGCCTGCAATACCGAACGCCACTGACATAATAAGCGGTCTTCCGGAGTTGTGCGGCATATGGATTTTCTTGAACTTGCTTTCCGGATGAATATCCGTTTTGTCTTCTTTCAATTGCAGTAACGCATCTTGAGATTTCACTTCAGGAAGCACCGCAAAGTTGTAATGCGGCGGAATCGCAGATGAAGTCGCCCACTCAAGCGTACGTCCCACGCCCCATGAATCTCCGCTGATCTCGCGAGTAGAGTAGCGGAAGCTGTAGTAGATGTTGTAGCAAAGGATTAAGAATCCGACACCCATCATGAAGGCTCCGACAGTTGAAATAAAGTTCAATGCAGTCCATCCGTCATTCGGTCCGTAAGTGTAAATACGGCGAGGCATACCTTGCAGCCCCAAGAAGTATTGAGGGAAGAAACATACATTAAATCCGATCATAAAGATCCAGAAGAACCATTTTCCGATTCTTTCGTTCAGCTTGTGGCCGAACATTTTCGGATACCAGAAAATAAATCCTGCGAAACATGCAAATACCGTACCCGCGATCAGCACATAGTGGAAGTGAGATACGAGGAAGTACGTATTATGGTATTGATAATCCGCTGCAGCCATCGCAAGCATAACCCCTGTTACCCCGCCGACAACGAAGTTCGGGATGAACGCAAGCGCCCACAGCATCGGTGTTGTAAAACTGATCCGGCCTTTATACATCGTAAAGAGCCAGTTAAAGATTTTAACCCCGGTCGGAACCGAAATCGCCATCGTTGTAATCGAGAAGAAAGAGTTAACGGACGCACTGTTCCCCATTGTGAAGAAGTGGTGAGTCCATACAAGGAAACTCAGGACGGAAATGGCGATAATTGAGCCGACCATCGCTTTGTAACCGAATAACTGCTTTCTTGCAAACGCTGAAATAATTTCAGAGAAAATACCGAATGCCGGTAAGATAACGATATATACTTCAGGGTGTCCCCAAATCCAGAACAAGTTAGCCCAAAGCATCGGCATACCGCCGGCTTCCAGCGTGAAAAAGTGAGCGCCGAACAAACGGTCAAATGATAACAGCGCCAATGCCACTGTCAAAACAGGGAAGGCGAATACGATAATAACCATTGTAATCAGCGTCGTCCATGTGAACATCGGCATACGCATCAGCGTCATGCCTTTCGTACGCATTTTCAGGATCGTCACCATAAAGTTGATACCCGTCATCAGCGTACCGATACCGGCAATCTGAAGACCGAGCAGGTAGAAGTTCTCACCAGGCCCGGGACTCATGTCGTTGCTTGCCAGCGGCATGTAACTCGTCCAGCCTGCGTTCGGAGAACCTCCGATAACGAAAGAAATATTGAAAAGCATCGCACCTACGAAGAACGTCCAGAAACTCAGGTTGTTCAAGTAAGGGAATGCTACGTCGCGCGCACCGATCTGCAAAGGTACGACAACGTTGATCAGACCGATTAAAAACGGCATCGCCATGAAGATAATCATGATCGTACCGTGAGTCGTAAAGATCTCATTATAGTGGTTTGAGTCTAAAAAACTGTTATTAGGAAGCGCTAACTGGGCGCGCATCATCAAGCCGTCGACCCCGCCGCGGAACAGCATGATAACAGCAGAGATAATGTACATGATTCCAAGTTTCTTATGGTCTACAGACGTAAGCCATTCAGACCAGAGCCACTTCCACTTTTTGAAGTATGTGAGTACAACGATGATAGCGATAGTGGAAAGCGCAATGGAAACTTGTGCGCCCAGAATTAATGGGTCACCTGTTACAAAAAATTCATCCCATCTCAATTTCATTCGGGCTTCCTCCTTTCTTGTTCAATTTCAATCTTGTTTATCGTCGGATACTTTAAATTCGTTTTTCTTTACATTTTCCCACGGATCTGTTTTAGAGTGCGGTGATACGGCTTTGTAGCCAAGGCGTTTGCGCGCCTCCATCGCATATTCGGCATCTTGGCCGTGGTCAACGTATTTTAAGTGTGTAGAAGAGAACGTTAATTTACCGACATTCTCCGGAAGCATCAGTTCGTCATACTTCTCTTTCGTCAGCTTTGGAGAATCGCTTTGGGCTTTTTTCACCCAGCTGTTAAAGTCTTTTTGCGTAACAGCTTTTACGTTGAATTTCTGGTCGGCAAAGTGTTCGCCGGTGAAGTTCGCGTTGCGGCCTTCATATGTTCCCACTTTGTCAGCCTGTAAGTATTGATCCATCAGCATTCCCGCCATCGCGTATTTTTGTCCCCCAAGCTGAGGAATCCATAGCGATGCCATTGAATCGGCTGAAGAAATTTTAAATAAAACCGGACGGTCTACAGGAATGTTCAGGTAGTTAACCGTCTCAATATCCTGCTCTGGGTAGCTGAATACCCATTTCCAGTCTACCGAAGTAGCATAAACAACAAGAGGCTCTTTATCCTTTGTCGCTTCAGGCGCTTTTTCTAACGAATATATCGTCTGTACGGTAGGCACAGAAAGTGCAATAACAATTAAAATTGGGATCACTGTCCAGACTACTTCTAAGAACGTGTTGCCGTGCATCTCGGGCTTGTAATTTCCGCTGTCTTTGCCTTTGCGGTCGCGGTATTTCACTAAAATGATTGTAAATAGTACGAATACGACGCCGACAATGAACAGCATAAATCCGATTGACAAGAGAATCAGATCTTTCTGCTGGTCTGCTACAGGTCCTTTCGGATCTAAAACGGAAATGTCGCTGCATCCGCCCAGTACGAAAACAACAGCCAACATCGCTATTAAAAGTAACGGTTTAAATGCTCTGAACAAGAAGATCACCATCCTTCCTATTGATGTAGTGAATCTGAAATGTACTTTCTCAAAATCTTTTCTCTATCTACCTTGTTATGCTATCAAAATCTGCCCTTATTAGCTTTATTTTTTTCTAAAGTTCATCTTTTTTTCGACCTAATGTCACAAAATCGTCAAAAAATGCATGAACTTTTTCCACTTGCGCAAATCAAACATAAAAAGTTTTAGATCATTTAGCATATATAGAGAAAAAAGATAGTGAGAACGAATAATACCAAATAAAGGTTTACCATAATAAAAAACGCTGGTCAACAAAAAGTTTCATTTTGTTAAACATTCTACAAAAGAAATATTTTTTCCTTTGCTCACACCTTTTCACACGGTTTCCATTTTAACGCAACGCATTGTGAAAAAAAAGACCGGAACGCGCCTTGATATGTTCATTATAAAAAACGCATTCATATGTTTAATATGGACAAAACGAAGGTAACATATAGGCATAAATAAATAAAAAATAGGAAGTGATATTTATGGGTTTTATCGTATCTCTGATTGTCGCTATTATTATCGGCTGGATCGGAAGTTTATTTGTAAAAGGCAGTATGCCCGGAGGAATCATCGGGTCAATGATCGCCGGTCTGATCGGCGCATGGATCGGGCACGGACTGCTCGGCACATGGGGTCCTCACCTTGCCGGCTTTGCCATCATTCCGGCAATCATCGGAGCTGCGATCGTGGTATTCTTATTCAGCCTGATCGCCAGAAGCAGAGGATAAAAAAAAAGCCTCGTCCCTTATGGGATGGGGCTTTTTTCCGGTAGAGCGCCCAAATGGCGGATAAACCGCCGGAAAGCCGCTCTGCCTTCTTCTGTCTGTTTAAAGACGCCGGCATGCTCCAGTATCCGCGCAAAGGCATGGCCGATTTCCTCTTTCAGAATCTGTTCCGCGTTTTCTTTCGTTATCTTCCGCTTATGCAGCACACTGAGCGCCCAATCTTTATGCGCTGCCGCAGAAGGGTCTGCCGTTAAGACCGCTTCCGGGTCCGGTGAGCACAGCGCTTCAGCCGTGTATTTCATTTCTTGTTCAAGGCGGCCCGGCAGAATCGCAAGCCCCATTACCTCAATCAGTCCGATATTTTCTTTTTTCAGGTGATGAACTTCCTGATGGGGATGAAAAATTCCCAGCGGATGCTCATCAGAGGTGCGGTTATTTCTGAGGACGAGATCTAATTCGAATAAACCGTTTCTCCGCCGGGCAATCGGCGTAATTGTATTGTGCGGTGTTTCTCCTGAATAGGCGAGGAGATCAGCCGCCTCATCGGAATAGCCGCGCCATGCCCGCAGGATGGCATCCGCCGCGCCGGAAAGCTCAGACGCACTCTCGCTTTGCAGGCGGATGACCGACATCGGCCACTTCACAATTCCCAACACCGTTTTCGGATAGTCAGGCAGCCTGTACCGGCTTTCTGTCTCCGCCCGCGCCATCGGGAATTCATAATTGCCCCCCTGAAAATGGTCGTGGCTTAAAATACTGCCGCCGACAATCGGCAGATCAGCATTGGAACCGAGAAAATAATGAGGATACTGGCTGACGAACGACAGCAGCCGGTCAAACGTTTTTTTGCTGATCTTCATCGGTTCGTGCCGGTCTTTCAAAACGATGCAATGCTCCCGGTAATACACATACGGAGAAAATTGCAGAAACCACTGCTCATCGCCGAGAATCACCGGAATGACACGAAGGTTTTGACGCGCCGGGTGATCCGGTCTCCCCTCGTACCCGACATTTTCTTTACAAAGAACACATCTCGGATAATCGGATTGAGGCTGCTCTTTGGCAGCCGCAATTGCTTTCGGATCTTTTTCCGGTTTTGAAAGGTTGATCGTGATGTCCAGCTTTCCGTAAGCCGTCTCAGCCGTCCACCCGACATTCCGCTTTATTCTGTCCGAACGGATATAATACACATCCTCTGAAAATCGGTAAAACGCCTTTGTCGCCTGCTCCGGCCCGTGCACCGCCTTTGTTTCTTCAAAACGACGGACAATCTCGGACGGCTGCGGGGCAAAGCAGCCCATGATCTTCGCGCTCAGCAGGTCGCGATAGGTGTCTGTATCGGCTGCAATCCGGCCCGTTTCTGCCGCCCATTCATAAATCGGGGCCAATATGTCCGGCAATGATGCCGCCGATTCATTTTCTTTCTGTTCTGAAACTTCCGGATGGGTGATATGCAAAGCTTCATATAAACGGTTTCTTGTATATTCAATATCAAGATAGGAAATCAGCTCTTTTTGCAATCCGTACCGGATTAAACGTTCCACATGCCGCTCAATTGCCATCGTCATCCCCCTTTAGTTCTCTCGCTCCGGCTCCGACATCCGCCGTGTAAAAGTCAGCTTTTCTCCCTGTCTTTTCCTCATAGCGGGCTCCTGCCGTTTCAATAAAATCCGAAACCGCATCGTCCTTGACGATACTGACTGTACAGCCGCCGAAACCGGCTCCAGTCATCCTTGATCCGATCACCCCGCCGTGGCGCCAGGCCGCTTCAGCCAGTGTATCCAGCTCATGACTCGTCACCTCGTAGTCATTGCGTAAAGAGAGATGCGAATCCCTCATTAATTCACCGATATGATGAAGCTGATTGTTACTGAACATGTCGGCGGCCTCTATTGTGCGGTGATTTTCATAGACGGCGTGTTTCGCCCGGCGTCTGTTCACTTCATTCTGAATCAGCTCCGCATGAGCGTCAAAAGCGGAAGGGGTCAGCTCTCCCAGTGATTGAACGGAAAGATGCTTCTGAAGATCACAAAGCGCTTCCCCGCACTCCTTGAGCCTCGTATTATAGCCTGAGTCTGCAAGCGTTCGTTTTTTATTGGTATTTGCAATAACGATCGACAGCCCCGACAGCCCGAGTTTTGTATATTCAAAGCTGAGCGTCCCGCAATTTAGCAGAATCGCATGATGTTTCTTTCCCATTCCGATGGCGAATTGATCCATTATTCCGCAGCTGACGCCGATAAAGGAATTTTCCGCCGTCTGAGCGAGCTTCACCAAGTCGAGCATATCCGCCTCAAGCTCATGGCATTCCTTGAGAATGACCGCCGTAACAAGTTCAATGGAAGCCGAAGATGACAGCCCCGCGCCGTTCGGGATATTTCCCCAGAACACAATATCGAAGCCGTGCGGAAGGGAAAAACCGCTGCCGAGACATTCCGCCATGACCCCTTTCGGATAGTTGGCCCACCCGTCCTCTTTTTGATAACGGATATCATCGAGACTGCATTCCTTTATGCCCGCTTCCTTAAATTGATGAGAGTACATTCTGACGAGCCTGTCCCCTCTCTCCCGGACGGCTGCATATGTACCGATCGTCAGCGCGCACGGAAAGACATGGCCCCCGTTATAATCCGTATGCTCTCCGATGAGATTCACTCTGCCGGGCGCAAAGAAAATGCGCAGGTCCTCCGATTCCCCGAATACATCAGCAAACGCTTTCTTTATTTTGTGCTTCATACGCATCCCCTTTCACCATTACACTTTCCCCCGGGGTGCGGAAAGAAACCGTTATGACACGCCCTCTTCTTTCGCTTTTCTGAAGACAATCCACTTGCTGGCCGCATAGTTGACGACTACGATAATGACGTTATCGGCGATTTTCGCCAACGTTTCGTTCATATGAAATTGACTGACCAGAAGAATCATCATGGCGAGATCGATGGCGAGAGACAATACCCGCACGCTGAAAAAGGCCGTCAATTCTTTCATCAGACTCCGCATCCCCGCGGTCTTTTGCTGAAATACATACAGTTTATTCGTGACATATGCAAATAGAACGGACAGAATCCAAGCTGCGACGGTCGCCGCCTTGTAATCCATCTCAAAGGCCGACGTCAGAATGTAAAAACTGACGATATTCACGATGGTCGTGAATATCCCCATAATGATATACATCATAATTTCTCTGTAGCGCATGGCAGTTCCTCGCTTTCTGAAAGACTTTTCTAAACCTTTTGTCAAATCAAGAAGAACGTTACCCCGATTTTCTGCCGCTGACAAAAACATAGAGCGCGTCAAACATGCTGCGGAATGTAACCGGCCTTCCCAGCACATTGGATTGCTTAATCATCCCGTCGATGAGCGCGCACATCATGTTAGCGGTATGCTCGGTATCTATATGGTCTTCTATTAAATTTCTCGATTTGAGCCAATTTATGTACATGGTGCTTTCTTCTATCCATAACTTATAAAGACGGATATAAGCTTCATATTCACTGACGACTTTGTAAGTAGGCATATGAACGGCAAAAGACACAACATTCCAGGCAGGCTTGCTGTTTACAAACCGCATCAACAGGCTGGCCGCGCTTGCCGCAGCTTCACAAAGCGTCAACGGCCGTGCTGTTTGCTTTTCTAATTCGTCGAGATAGCCAGTGATGATCCTTTTTTTTATCTGACGCCTGTCTAACAAATGCTTCAGAAAATCTTCCTTGCTTTCAAAATGAACGTAAAACGCGCCTTTGCTGAAACCCGCCGCTTTACTGATGTCATCGATTGAGACTGAATCGTAAGCTCTTTCAATCAGGAGATGAAGGCCTGCGTCAATAAAACTTTCAAATGTTTCTTCTCTCTTAATTTGAAATTTGTTTTTTTTCATTTTTTACCCCAGCTGTTTGATCATTCACTTTATCTTACACCGAATCATTCTTTTGCGGTATTTTTTATGCAAAAAGAATATGCTAGTCGACGCTTTGAGGGTAAATGTTAATAGGTCATATGATTTATTTTTATTTGCATACTATCCAGTCAGTATTTATTTGTTTATTATTATACGTAAGAATTCTTGAAGGATTTTGGTTATTTCAGTCATTTTCTTAGGGAATAGGTAGGTGAATTCATCTTCAATTTGGGATTACCGGCCAACTATGTGTGATATTTGTTATACATTGGCTGCTGTAGCTGGGCAAATCAATTTTTCAATTGGAGGTTCTTATGAAAACTCATGTAATGAAAGATATAGATCAAGATTGGCAATTGTTAATTCAAGAGGCTAGAATCATGGGTTTGCACATTGACGATGTGAGGCGCTTCTTAAATACTGAAAAAGCGGTGAAGAAAAAAACACCAATGAAAAACACCATCCGCCAGCGGTAAGATTACAGGCGGATCCTTTTACTATATGACCTGCCACAGTCCGCCCGCACCCGAGTTTTCAAAGGAACATCCGCAATAAGAGGGGAATCAGAGAACAAACCGTATACCGGACAACCATTCCCGTCCGCATTCCGCAATTGAACAGCCAAACATGGTGATATGAGATCCCCCCGCTGCATATCTTGTGTATATGCCCATTTATGAGGTGATACACAGATGGATACGAATCCCTATTATGATGAAAAACAACAGAACTACTACGAAGGCCTGAATCCTTATTTATTGAACAAAATAGACGAAAACTGGCGGACAGTGCTTGATGTCGGCTGCGGCACAGGCAATTTAGGAGCGGCGATCGAAGACCGCGGAATAACGGTTTACGGCATTGAAGCGTATCCCGAAGCCGCGAAAAAGGCGGAAAGCAAATTGAGCCACGTCCTTTGCGGCGACATTGAATCCGCCATTCTTCCGTACGAATCAGAACAATTCGACTGCATGCTGTTCGGAGACGTTCTTGAGCATCTTATCGACCCGTGGTCCGTGCTGAAAAAGCTTCGCCCGTATGTAAAAAAAGACGGCACGGTGCTTGCGTGCATACCGAATGTCGGCCACATCTCAGTGGTGCTGGAGCTTTTAGCCGGCAAATGGACTTACAGGGACGCCGGATTAATGGATCAGACCCACCTGCGTTTTTTTACCCGTGAAGAGACGCTTTCATTATTTAAAGCCGCCGGCTATGAGGTGAAACGCATTGAAGCGATCCGCGTTGATCACCCCTCTTATCACAAAGCCACCGCATCATTGCACGAAGTATGCGTACAGCTTGGCATAAGGCATGACTTTATGACAGAAGCATCGGCGTATCAATATGTGATTGAGGCCGAGAGGAGCATGTAATGGATTCACATTCATTTCTGTTTGTCGTCTGTGTGAATGACGAGTCGCTGTACTCCCGGTGCAAAAGCCATATCATACAGCTTACCGTCCCCCCTTCATACTCCGTTGATATCATGCCGATATACGATTCAGCAAGCATGGCCTCGTCCTATAACAAAGCGCTGAGACACCCCTCCAAATATAAAATTTATCTGCATCAGGATACCTTTATCATTCATCAGCATTTCCTTCATGACATGCTTCATATCTTTCAATCTCATCAGGAGCTCGGCCTTCTCGGTGTCGCCGGCTGCAAAACCCTGCCGCCGAACGGCATTTGGTGGGAAAGCGGAGAGCGGATGGGAAAAGTGATTGAATACCGGGGGAATGCTTATCACCCGCTGGTCTTTGAGCACGGTGATGAAGACGGCCTGTTTACGCCCGTTGACGCCATTGACGGCTTGTTAATGGCGGCTCAATATGACGTGAAGTGGCGGGAGGATTTGTTTCGCGGCTTTCATTTTTACGACACATCACAGTCGCTTGAATTTCAAAAACACGGCTATCAAGTCGGCGTCGCCTGCCAAAAAGACCCTTGGTGCCTTCATTTTTGCGGCGACTCATTTGACGCCGCGGCTTATGAAGCGGACAGACAAACATTTGTCAAACACTATATGGCAAAGCCCTCTCGCTGATCGAGAGGGCTTTTTTCGGGTTAACGTTTATTCAGTTCCCGCTCAATGATTTGTTCAAAGGTTTCCTTTCCCGCCGCGCCAGGGATTCTCTCATCGCCGATGATAAACGTCGGCACTGCCGTAATGCCGGCTTCCTCATAAGCATGGCGGAGCGCTTCCCGCTGTACGTGTCTGTACGCTCTTGTCTCAAGCGCCTCTTTGAAGGCAGCGCCGTCAAGTCCGGCTTCTTCCGCAAGCTTTGTCAGCACGCCAACGTCACCGATATTTTGTTCTTCCTGAAAGAACGCCTGAAAAACGCGTGTATGGTATTCGCTTCCTTTCCCATGTTCCTTTGCGAAATGAAAGCCTTCAAATGCCAAATCCGTGTAAGGATGCGGTGACACGCGGGGGAACGTGATTTCAACGCCTAAAGACTGCGCCATCGGCTCAATGGAGTTTTTCCACATCTGCCGCTTGGCGGGATCATTCACCGGATCAAGTTTCGGCGAGGGGCTCGGACGCAATTCAAACGGCATCCATTCCACCTGTACGTCCTTGTCCTTGATTGCTTCTTCAAACGCCGCTTTGCCGACAAAGCAAAACGGACATACATAATCAGAATATACTTTAATCTGCAGTGTCATTGTAAGTCTCCTTTCCTTTTCATTTTAAGTTGTAACATATATAGTTACAAGTGTTTTTTAAAAAACACCCTCCATATGGAAGGTGTCACGATTCCAGCAGCCTTTGGGCGATATATTCTCCTTTTTTACAGCCGCCGGGACAGGCGAATAAGGAAGAGCCGATCGTTTGTGTGTATTCATTCAGCGCATCCTTTGCCGCCAAAGCCTTCAGCATCGGGACAAATTGGCGGTCCGGGTCTTTTTGAAAACAGATAAACAGCAGGCCTGCGTCAACATAGCCCGTCTTCGGATCAATTCCGTCCGTATAGGAAAATGCCCGGCGCAGGATCTGTCTGCCGGTTGATTTTGCCACGCTGACATGCGAGTCGGCAGGAATTTGATTCAGCTTCACGGGATCGGTTTCCTTTTTTTGTCCAAAAGGCGCGCCCGAGCTTTTCACCCGCCCGAACGTGTCCTCTTGTTCCTTCAAGGATGAACGGTCCCATATATCTAAAAACATCTTAATTTTCCTAAACGCCATGTACGTGCCGCCCGTCATCCAGTCCGGCTCTCCTGATTGAACCCAAACGATCGAATTCATCAGGTTTTCATCCTTTGTGCTTTGGTTGCCGGTGCCGTCTTTGAATCCGAAGAGGTTGCGCGGCGTTTCCCCGTTTTTCCCGCCGCTTAAGAAACCTTTATTGAGAAAACGGACTTCGCACACGCCTGCTGCCTGTTTCATCAGGTTGCGCACCGCGTGAAACGCCGTTTGTTCATTATCCGCGCAGACCTGTATGACGATATCACTGCCGCCTTGTTTCTTATCGAGCTTGTCGTTAGGCATCGGCGGAATATCGGCGAGGTGCTTCGGTTTTTTATCTTTCAGTCCGAAGCGGTCCTTCCCGTCTTTCTCGAAAAACCCGGGGCCGAAGCCGAAGGTAACGGTCAAATTCGCCGGGGCCAGATCCTGCGACTCCCCGGTATCCTGCGGAGGTATATATTTATTTTTCTGTTCGCCCGACGGGACGGCGCCTGAAGTCAGCAGCTGCGTCAGGCTTGTCCATTGTTTGAAAAGGGAGATGACATCGGCTTTGTCGCTTGACATGACATCAAGCGCTGCAAAATACACATACGTCTGATGCGCCGTTGTGATTCCTGCTTGGTGCTTTCCGTAAAAAGGAACGATTTGATCACGATCACTTTTTTCATCATTCTTCTTTGAAGCGGTGGCCGCCGGTTTGAAGAGCGGCGCGAGTCCTCCGAGGCCGCTCGCTCCGACAGCGACGGCGGCGCCCGCGACGGCGCCCCACTTCAGGACATCCCGTCTGTGGATCTGTTTTTCCTTGTTTTGTTCATCACTCATGCTGTGTCTTAACTCCTTTTAAAGCACATCGGCAATCTTCGCCATGGTTTCAGAAAGGGCCGTCAGCTTCGTGCTTATCTCTCTGATTTGATCTGTACTTAATGTATCACAAGACGTATACGATTGATCGCACGTTTTGATTTCGACATCAAAACTTCAAATTCGCTGAATTCCGCATCAAGTTTTTCCGTGACCTCGAAATGATCTCTCACTGCGCGCTTTTTACTGGTTCATAGAGTGCTTTTAAGCCTTCGGCGCCGGCGGTGATTGGTTCAGGCATCACTTTGAGCAAAGCGATAGAGCCGTCAAACACTTCGGTCGATATTGCAAGCTGATTGCCCTGTTCTTGACATACGGCTTATATTCTCCAAGTCCGTCACTGCCTTTTTGCGCACACAGAAAAAGGGCCGCCCTATCGGGACAGCCCTGCTTTGGAGCGCTGAATTTCCTCTGAAAACTTCCGCGCCGCCGCTTTTGGATCTTCGGCTTGGCTGATGGCGCTGATCATGCTGACGCCGTCTGCCCCCGCTTCAATGACGGGCGCCGCGTTGTCAGCCGTAATGCCGCCGATTCCTACAATCGGAATAGTGATGCCCTGACGCCTTACCTCTTCAATCAATGTAACGCCCTGCACAGCTTCAGCATCTTTTTTTGTTTCGGTCGGATAGACCGGGCCCATTCCGACGTAATCGGCTCCGGCGGCTTCCGCCCGCTTCACCTCGGAGACGTTATGTGCTGACACACCGAGAATCATATCGCCGATTGCCGCTCTCGTTTCTTCGGCGTCTGCGTCATCCTGTCCGATATGCACTCCGTCCGCCTGAAGGCGCAAGGCCAATTCGACATCATCATTAATGATGAAAGGAATCCCGGCCTGCCTGCAGACATCCTGCACCTGCTTCGCGAACAGGACACGTTCATCCCCTGTTAAAGAACCGCTCCCCTTTTCCCGAAATTGAAAAAGCGTAGCGCCGCCCTCAATGGCTTTTTTCACCACAGAAACGGGGTCTGCGCTTGTATTGTTTGATCCCATAATAAAATAAACCGATAACATATCCTTCATCATTTCCCGAGAAATACGCGTCATTTTTCTGTCACCCTTTCAATTGCAGCAAGCTCGGCCGCTTCTTGTTCTGAGATGCTTGCCAGCTTGTTTAAAAGCTCAATCTGGAAGCTGCCCGGCCCCTTTTGGGAGGTGTCCAAAGCGGCAAGCTGAGCGGCGCTTCCGTATACAGAAACGGCTGAAACGGCCGCTTGCAGAACGTCCTGCTCCGCTGCGCAGAAGGCTCCGATTACAGACGTCAGCAGGCATCCCGCCCCCGTCACCTTCGTCAGCAGTTTATCACCGTTATGTACGGCGTATGTGTCGGTGCCGTCGGAGATGACGTCGGTTTTTCCGGTAATCGCAATGACCGTCTTCAGCCCGCTTGCAGCCGTCTTAGCGAGGTGAACCACATCTCCTCCGGCTTCCCCCGCATCCACGCCTTTTATCTTCCAATCAGGGGCGCCGGCAATATTGGCGATTTCCGCGGCATTTCCGCGAATGGCGGACAAGCGGACCTCCTGTATGATCTTGCGGGCTGATGCCGTCCGAAACGGCGTGGCGCCGGCGCCTACCGGATCAAAAATGACCGGAACACCGTTTTCATTGGCCGATTTTCCGGCTGCAATCATAGCTTCAACCGACGCCGAACTGAGGGTGCCTATATTCAGGACGAGCGCTCCTGCGATTTTCGCCATGTCGGCGGCCTCCTCAATTGCATAAGCCATAACGGGCGATGCGCCGAGCGCGAGCAGTCCGTTAGCGGTGAAGTTCGTGACGACATTATTGGTGATACTGTGAACGAGCGGGTTTTGATCCCGCACTTTACTCAAGTGTTGAGCTGCGGTTTGTGCGTCCATGCTTAATCATCCTTTTTTCTCTTTTTCGGATTCCATAAATACGATTTCGTATGCTCCAGCCAGGCTCTGGCGGCAAAGGACATATAGCGGTCTTTCCGCCAAATGATGGCTAAATGCCACGGAATAACCGGATGAACGAGCGGAATGGTTCTGACTTTGTCAGGATCAAGACCGCGGCAGATTCTTTCCGGCAGCAGGCCGATACCGAGATTGGCGGATACCATTTCGCTGATAAAGTCCCACTGTGACGTTTCATAAATGACGTGCGGCCTGAATCCGGCTTTCACGCATTCCGTCATAATTCGATTATGAAGGACAAAATCCTCCCTGAAAAATATGAACGGCTCTTCTTTCAATTCGTGAAGACTGCATTCTTTCTCGTCGGCGAGCCGATGTGACGGATGGACGACGAGCATAAGGGTTTCCTTGACGATTGTGAACGTATGAAAAATCTCTTCATTCGCGGGAAGCACGACGACCCCGATATCAAGCGAGCCGTCCTCCACCCCTTGCTGCACTTTAATAGAGCCGTCCTCAACAAGCTGAAACGTCACATCGGGATATGTGACGCGGAAGTCACCGAGCACTCTCGGGAAAAAGCCGGACCCGATCATCGGCGGAAGACCGATGCGGACGTGCCCTTTCTTCACTTCCATAATATCGTTCAGCTCTGACGTCAGGTTTTGGAATGACTTTGTGATTTCCTGCGCCTGCACATACATGCTCTGCCCGGCGTCAGTCAGTTCAACTTGCCGGCCATTGCGGTAAAACAGCTTAATGCCGAGCTCCGTCTCCAGGTTTTTAATCATTTTTGAGATTGTCGGCTGTGAAACATACAGCGACTGTGATGCCTTCGTAAAGCTTTTCAAACGGGCCACTTCCAAGAAATACGTTAAGTGCCGGATATCCATTACATTTCATCCTTTCTATAGACAAAAGGAATACACATTATTCTTTATATGTATTTTACCTATAGCAAAACCTTCTGTACAATATAAATATAAGGGAGGCATCATTATGAAAAAATTGCTGCTTACCGTTATTCAAATCGCTCTGCTGTTTATATTTGCGCGTCTGATCAATTGGGTCACGGCGGCTCTTCATATAAATATTCCCGGCAGTATAATCGGGATTGTGATTCTTTTCACATTATTGCATTTCAAGATTATCAAACTTGAATGGATTGAGCTTGGCGCAGCATGGCTCCTCGGTGAGCTGCTGCTGTTTTTCATCCCGTCTGCCGTCGGAGTGATTGAATACGGAGATATTATGTCTAAGTTCGGCGTAAGCATTTTACTTGTCGTCGTCATCAGCACATTTGTCGTGATGGTTTCAACAGGTACGCTTACACAGCTGATAGCAAAAAGAAAGGAGAAAAAACAAACGTGTTCATCGGAATCATAAGTTTATTCTTAACTGTCTTAGTATATTTGGGCGCGAAAAAACTCTACATTCGTTTTCCTCGGGTGTATACGTCGCCGCTTCTGATTACGCCCGCTGTTTTGGTCGTACTGCTGCTTCTTGTCAATGTCCCGTATCAGACATACAATCTCGGCGGCGGACTGCTGACCGATATGCTTCAGCCGGCAACAGTGGCGTTCGCTATCCCGCTTTATAAATATTTCCCGATTTTAAAGAAATACGCCGTGGAAATTATTTTGAACGTAGCGGTTGGTTCATGTATCGCCATTTTGTCAACAGCCTTTATCGCAAAATGGTTCCATCTCGGCAGCAGCTTAGTCGACAGTCTCGTGCCGCGATCCGTGACGACGCCGATTGCCATGAACGTTTCAGAAATGATCGGCGGGATGCCGGCCGTTACAGCGGTTTTCGTCATTTTAACGGCTTTATTGGGAACGATCATCGGGCCGATGGTCATCCGCTATTTCCGCATTGATAACGAAATTGCCCGGGGCGTGCTGCTCGGAACTAGCGCGCACGGAGCGGGAACATCTAAAGCATTTGAGCTCAGCTCCGTATCAGGAACGATCTCAAGCGTGTCGATGATCCTCGCCGCGATTATGACACTGTGCGCGGCCCCGATTTTGCTTTCGTTTATGTCATAAAAGACTGCTCCTTACAGAGCGGTCTTTTTTTAGTTGCCATGAAGAATTGATTTGTCTGTCCTTCATAAAAAGACGAAAACACGATATGATAAGACATGAAGTGAAAAGACTGAAGAACGGATGTGTCATATGAACGGCCAGCAGCGAAGCAGCATCAGAAAAGGACTTGAAGTCGATATCGTCCTGAAAGCCGATCAGCGTTCAGGAAAGCTGACAAGAGGGATCGTGAAGGATATTTTGACGAACTCAAGCTTCCACCCGCGCGGCATTAAGGTCCGCCTTGAAGACGGGCGAATCGGCCGGGTGCAGCACATTATTGAATAGAAAAAAGCCGGAGCTTCACGCCCGGCTTTTTTTCTTTAATTTCAGCAATGAACTCCTCATATGTTCCCCTTTATATACAAAAAATTTTTAACCAACTATTGACTCTTACGTTGCGTAATACTTTAGAGTAGCCATTAAGGAGGCGGCAAACGTATGGGTATGAAAGTAAAAGAAGTAGCTGAACTGATTGGAGTAAGCATACGCACTCTCCATCATTACGATCAAATTGGATTATTGACTCCTCAGGAAACGACCGATTCCGGTTATCGGCTTTATTCTGAAGAGAATCTTGAACAGCTGCAGCAGATACTATTTTTCAAGGAGCTCGATTTCTCCTTAAAAGAGATTAAAGAAATCATTACTAATCCTTCATTTAACCGAAGGGAGGCATTCATTTTACAAAAGAAAATGCTGATTGAGAAACGGAATAGAGTCGATAAGATGATTGAAACCATCGATAAATCAATCAAACATATGATGGGAGAGATTTGCATGACGAACAAAGAGCGGTTTGAGGGAATTAACTTTAATGATAATCTTTATGAACAAGAAGCCCGCAAACGGTGGGGTGATCAACCTGTCGATAAGGTAAATATTAGATTGAAAAACATGACTGATGGTGAGCAAAAAGATTTATCTGATAAGTGGACTGCAATGTTCAATAAATTTGCACTCCTTATTAACCAATCTCCTGAGTCCCCAGACGTACAAACCGCTATCAAAGAGTGGTTTGATTTTCTCAATGAAAATTTTGGTGAATATTCTTTTGATGCCTTTTACGGATTAGGTCAACTCTATATTGAAGATGAACGCTTCACTAAGAACATCGACCGGTATGGTGAAGGGTTGGCGAAGCTCATGAGTGATGCCATTACAATTTATATAGATACTCAAAAAAAGGGTGATGCCCATTAAAATCATTATCGAGGATACAATTGGGCAATACGAAACGTTATTTTCAATGATTGAAAATAGAGAAGATTATTATCGGTATTCAATGATGAAACCTTTTGAAGATATGTGGAAAAAGATGAATGTTCCCTTAAAGGCAAAGGAACCTAACGGATATGATGTAATCATGGCTTCAAATATGCTGGGCTATCTGAGCATATTTGATACGGAAACCGGAAGAAAAGCATTAGAGAATCTAAAAGAAATTCAAGCTCTTCAAATTGCATATGGCACTTTAACTCATTGTGTAGAATTTATCAAACAAAACCGCTTAAAAATAAATGCTGATGAAATAAGGTTTGGGATGTATCTGGCTAATCAAAAAAAGCTTGAATTACATAGAGGGTATTGTGGATTCGGAGGAATTCCGGGATTTATTCAAGTTTCAATATTCCCCAATTCATATAACATACCGAGACTGCCTGCTGTAATCGCACATGAATTTCATCATAATATTCGTTTTTCGTATTTCAATTGGGACTATGGGAACGTAACGGTTGGTGATTACTTAATTATAGAGGGGCTGGCAGAATCGTTTGCCAAAGAACTTTACGGAGAAGCTCTGTTAGGTCCCTGGGTTACTTCTTTTGAAAAAGAAGACTTAGAATACTCAAAAGAAATTATCAAAGACTCATTAAATGTGAAAGGGTTTGCTGAGGTCAGCAGTTACATGTTTGGTGACACCTTTGCAGCCGAACAAGGTTATCAGCCTGTCGGCTTATCACCGTTTGCAGGTTATGCGGTTGGCTACCAAGCGGTGCAATCCTTCATGAAAGCCAACAATGTGGGGATTAGAGAGGCCACTTTACTTGGCACAGATGAGATACTAAGTAATAGCGGGTTGTTTCTTTAAACAGTAAGATATGAAGATTATTTTATCCCGTATTAAAGCGATGGAAGAGGGTTTTCTTTTCCCCTCTTTCCACGCTATAAATGATCATCCTATTTTTTCCGCAAGAAAACAACCTTCAAATAATTTCCTTCTTTAAACGCGGGAATCGTTTTGAAATCTTCCGGAAGCGTGTATTCTTCCAAAATGTCGTAACGCTCATTTGTTTCTTTAAAGGCGGTCTCTATAAAACCTTTAAATTTCTTCATATTGAAGGCGCTGCTGTTTGTCGAAGCGACGATGATGCCGTTTTTTGCAGTGATGGCGATCGTTTCCTTCAACAGGTTTTTATAATCTTTCGCTGCGCTGAACGTCCGTTTTTTTGTGCGGGCGAAAGAAGGCGGATCAAGGATGATGAGGTCAAACTCCAGCCCTTTTTTCTCCGCATAGCCGAAGTATTTGAAAACATCCATGACTTTAATGTCATGCGCCTCATAATCAATTCCGTTGGCGCTGAACTGTTCAATCGTTTTTGCGAGACTGCGGTTGGCGACATCGACGCTGGTCGTTTTCTCAGCTCCGCCAAGCGCCGCCGCGACAGAAAATGCCCCCGTATAAGAGAACGTATTCAGCACCCGTCTGCCGTTTGCATACTTATCCCGAATCGCTTTGCGCACATGACGCTGGTCTAAGAAAATGCCCGTCATCGCCCCGTCGTTTAAATCCACCGCGTACTGTATGCCGTTTTCTTGAACAATGACCGGAAAATCTCCTCTTTCACCTTTGACAAAATCGTCGTCTTCCACGTATTGCCCGGCCGTATCGAATCGTTTCTTTTCATAGATCGCTTTATATGAAAGCTCCAGTCCGTCAATCGCCTCAATCATGCTGTCCTTATAAGCGTAAATGCCTTTACTGTACCATTGAATCAGCAGATAACCGTCATAAAAGTCAATCGTGACGCCGCCGATGCCGTCGCCCTCACCGCTGAACAGCCGGAACGCCGTCGTATCGGGCGCCTTAAACAGATGGGCTCTTGCTTCAGCCGCTTTTTTCAGCTTGTCCAGAAAGAAACGTCCGTCGATCCGTTCATCTCTCGCGCGGGACAGCACCCAGCCGACTCCTTTATTCTGCAAGCCGTAATAGCCTTTTCCGATAAACTCACCCTTCTCGGATGTCACATCAAAAAGATCGCCCTCTGTTAAGTGAGCCGAGCTTCCGGACAGAGCGTCTTTTTCAATCAGGGGGAATCCTTTTTTCAGCTTTCCGGCAAATGTATCTTTCACTGTAAGTAGCTTCATTGTGCATTCCTCTTTCGTTTTGCTTTCTCTTATCGTACCATAAAACATGATCAACACCGCATTGTCCCGAAAAATTCAAAACAGGGGGAAAACCATGACAGCCAAAAGAATCGACCATACAGGCATTATGGTCAAAGATATTGAAACATCCATCGCCTTTTATCAAGACGTTCTCGGTATGCAGTTAAAGGATCGTATCACTCATACGAACGGCATTATTGAACTTGCCTTTCTCGGCTTTCAAGAAGGGCCGGAGACAGAAATTGAGCTGATCCAGGGCTATAGCAGCGAGCTTCCCGCAGAAGGAAAAGTGCATCACATCGCTTTATTAACTGAAGATATCGCGGCGGAGTTCACGCATGCGAAGCGTCAGGGCGCCGTATTTATCGATGAAGAAATCACGACGCTTCCGAACGGGTACCGCTACTTTTACATTGAAGGACCTGACGGCGAATGGATCGAATTTTTCCAGCGTTAAAAAAAACGGGCGAAGGCGCCCGTTTTTTTATGTTTCTTCAGTGACGTTTTGTTCCGCCGCCCGTTCCTCTCTCCATTTTTGAAGATCCCAAATTCGGAAAAACGGATAATAGATGATAAATGTAATCAGGAGATTGATCAGCTGCATGACCGAACCGGAGATTTTCCCGCCCGTCGCCAAATAACCTGAAATCAGCGGCGGCATCGTCCACGGCACGGCGATTCCCGCCGGTTTTGCCACCATCCCCGTGCTCATCCCGATGTACGTCGCCGTAATGGTCAAGAGCGGCGCAATGATAAAGGGCACGATTAACAGCGGATTCATGACGAGCGGCATCCCGAAAATAATCGGTTCGTTAATGTTAAAAATCGCGGGCCCGATGCCGAGACGGCCGAGCTGTTTCATCTGTTTGCTTCTGGAGCGCACAAGCATGGTCAGCACAAGGGCAAGCGTCGCTCCGCTTCCGCCGACATTAATCCATATTTGAAAGAACTGTGTCGTAAAAATGCTCGGCAGCGCTTCTCCCGCCTGAAAAGCCAAACGGTTGGCGTCCATCGCCCCGTACCAGATCGGCGACATGACGCCGCCGATAATGGACGCGCCATGTATGCCGCACGACCAAAGCAGCATTTGCACGAATTCGGCGATAAGACTTCCGCCGAGACTCCCGCCCAGAATAGACAGCGGGGTCCCCAGCAGATCGCCTACGACATTGTGGAGGCTTTTAAAGGGAGTTATTTCAATAAACAGACGGGCCAGCCATACAAGCGTAATAATAATGAAACCGGGGATGAGCGCAACGAACGATTTGCTGACCGCAGGCGGCACTCCGTCAGGCATCTTAATGACGATATTTCTTTGTATGATAAACCGGTACACTTCCGTAGACAGCATTGCAATGATCATCGCGACAAACAGACCTTTGCTTCCGAGCAGCGAAATCGGAATGCCGCCTCCCACCATAATCTCTGTTGCCGAGCCGTCAGGAATAAACGGAATCTGATACGGCGTCGCCAATAAAAAGGCGGCAAGGGCAATGGCTCCTGACGACAGGGCATCCACCTCATAGCTTTCCGCAAGCCGGTAAGCAATCCCAAAGGCGGCGACAAGCGCCATAATGTCAAAGGACGCATTCACGGGATACCCGAGCTTTTCAACCCAATTTTCACCGAAAAGACCAGCCATAAAATCGGCATAACCGGGAATCGGAAGACTCGTCAGAATCAGAAAAACCGATCCTATGATGATAAGGGGCATAGTCAAAATAATGCCGTCCCGCAAAGCTCTTAAGTGCCTTTGGCCGGCGACTTTTCCGGCAACAGGCATGATTTTTTCTTCCATGACCCGATTGAACTTACTCATTTATCAAAAACCCCCTTTTTGAGTTCATTGCGCAGATGTCTTAAAGCATTTTCTCCATCATATTTTGGAAACGCTTACATTTGCATACAGAAATTTTCCTTATCCCTTAGGAAAAAAAGAATTCCGCACTGCCGATATATAAAGAAAAAGGGGGAATTGCAATGTATCACACCCTGAAACCGATAATGGCCGCGGCCTTGTGCGTCAGCCTGTTCTCCGCCGCGGCGCCCGCGCACGCCGAGACGCACGACCGGGACGTTATCGTGGTGTACAAAAATCAAGACGGCAAGGAATCCGCTATAGACAGCGGAGCGGATGTGGAACAGACCTATCAGCATCTCCCGGCAGTCGCCGTGTCAGCCGATTCACAAACGGTGAAAGACCTGAAACAGGACCCTGACATCTTATATGTAGAAGACAATGTATCTTTTCAGGCATCAGGCGGTTCTGATATCCGCCCGTTATCAGCGGCCCAAAGCAGCAGTTACGCGCTGCCGCAATGGGATATAGAACCGACTCAGGTCAAGCAGGCGTGGAAAGAAGGCTTGACAGGAAAAAAGGTGAAAGTGGCTGTCATTGACAGCGGCATTTACCCTCATGATGACCTTTCCATTGCCGGAGGCTATTCCGCAGTCAGCTATACTTCCTCATACAAAGATGACAACGGACACGGGACGCATGTCGCCGGAATCATTGCGGCCAAACATGACGGATACGGCATTGACGGCATCGCGCCGGATGTCCGGTTATATGCGGTTAAAGCATTAGACAGAAAGGGTGCGGGGGATCTTAAAAGCCTTCTTAAAGCGATCGACTGGTCGATCGCCAACAAAATGGACATCATTAATATGAGTCTCGGAACTAACGCTGACAGCAAAATTCTTCACGACGCCGTAGATAAAGCATACAAAAAAGGAATCGTGATCGTAGCCGCCGCAGGAAACGACGGCAACAAAAAACCCGTCAATTATCCGGGCGCCTACAGCAGCGTAACGGCAGTCTCAGCGTCAACTGAAAAAAACGGGCTCGCGGCTTTTTCCACGACCGGAAAACAAATTGAATTTGCCGCACCCGGCACCAATATTACGAGCACGTACCTGAATCAAATGTACGCCGTAGCTGACGGCACATCTCAAGCCGCACCGCACGTCACCGGCATGTTCGCGCTGCTCAGGCAAAAATATCCCGAGGAAACAAATACACAGCTCCGGCAGCAGATGCAGCAAAACGTCAAAGATCTGGGCGCTCCCGGACGTGACAGCCGATTTGGGTACGGCCTGGTGCAATATCACGTAAAGCAAAAGAGCTTTGCCGAACGGGCTGTAATAAAAGCGGAAAAGACGAAAAAACAGGCAGATATCAATCAAGCAAAAACGGCCGTCAGCAAGCTGTCCAAGTCAAAGGGAAAAACCGCTCTCGAGTCCCGGATCAATAAAGTTCAGACGGCAAGAAATGTGACGGACGCAAGAGACAAAGTCCGGACTGCCGAAAAACAAAAGAAAAAAACCGCCGTCAATGCCGCACAAAGCGCCATTCGCAAATTACCGGCCGGTTCAGAGAAAAAAGGGCTGCAAAAACGGCTGAACGCTGTCAACTCAAGCCTTTTGAAAACAGCTGAGGCCAGCGTCAAGCAGGCGGAAAAAAAGACCTCTGAGGCCAACACCGCAAAAGCCCAAAAAGCAGTCAGCGAAATCCAGCCGGGAAAAGAAAAAACTGCTCTGGAAAAACGGCTTGGCCGGATAAAAGATAAACTCAACCGGCAGCAGGCTAGAGACAAAGTAAAAGCCGCGGAAAAAAACAAGACGAAAAAAGCAAAATCAGCGGCGCAAACAGCAGTCAGCCGATTGAAGCCGTCTGCCGAAAAGACCGGCCTGCAAAAACGCATGCGTGCGATTCGGGTGAAATAATAAAAAAAAACGCTTATGAGCCGGATAACGGCTTCACAAGCGTTTTCATCATACCTGCCTATTGGTTCATGGCCGGGCGGTCAATCGTGTTCCATTTCGTAAAGGACATATATCGGAAATAATGATCACGATACGGGTGCGAGGTGCCTGTATTCCAAGGCTTGTCGCTGCCGCAGAAATGGACGATGGCCGGTTCGGCACGTGTTTCTCTGTAACGTATACGGTCGATCAGTTCAGGAGGCGTTTTCTCATTCATGATAATATGCGTCTGCGCGTTCCAGCGCGGATGCAGTTCATGCCATTGATCATATAAGATCGCGTTAAGCGCGTCCTGATCATGGAACACGAGAAAATCCTCCGAGCTGTTTTCGTTGATAAAATCAATCACCTTTTCGGAAATATTTTGTTTTCTCCAAGGTTCGAAATCTATAATCATAATGCCGGAATTAAAATACTTGGCAGTGTCGCTGATATTCATTTTTTTCAGTCTTTCATGCTGTCCGGCGTCTTCTACCGCCGCAACTATTGCCGGGGAAATATCCAAATCCCATAAAACCGAAATATCTTCCATCACAATTGCATCGCAATCAATGTAAATCATCCGCTTTACGGACTCATCCTTAATTAAATCAGGGATGGAAATGCGGTAATAAGCCGCTTTTGTAATGTGGCTGCTTTCGACTGCATGCTTGTATTGATCAGCGTCTACTTCTAAAAATTCAAGCGGCGTCCCGAATGACATCGCGGTCTGTTCAAGCTTGTCCTTGTTTTCGGCAGTAATTCCGCCGTCGATCACATATAATTTGGCATTCCTTGTTTTATCCATATTCATCAATAAAGAAGCGAACATCCCACCCAAATGACGAGCATAATGATCATCGGCACATGATACGATATGCATTGTTTCATTCTTTCCCACTGATATTCATCTCCCTTTTTGTTGTACAAATGTCTTTCCCTTTTTTTTAAAAGTAAACCTTGATCTTACACATTTTTTCTGGGGGAATGTGCTGTTTGCGATTTGATATCTTTTGCATTCTCTGTTCAAATTCAATCAGCATTTCAGCCTGAATCATCGTCAGAATAAATCGCGCGGGAAAGCGAAAACACGTAAACATAAAAACAACCAGCCGGACTGCGTATAATAGCGGTCCGGCTGGTTGTGATGGGTCAATCGTTTAATCGACTTCTTTCTTAATCCCAAGCATCTTTTCGTCTAAATAATGGGCGATGTCCGCCGCTTCCTTCAGCTCGTCGGTCAGATGCTTTGGGACTTCGTTATTTAATTTGTAATAAATTTTATGTTCAAGGCTCGCCCAAAAATCCATGGCAATGGTGCGGATTTGAATTTCCGCCTTCACATATTCCACACGATTCGTCAAATAAACGGGAATTTCAATAATCAAATGCAGGCTGCGGTAGCCGTTCGGCTTCGGATGTTTGATATAATCCTTCACCTTTACGATCTTCAGGTCCTTATGCTGCTTCAAAACCTCAGCGACATTATAAATATCGGAAATAAAGGAACAGATAATCCTGACACCCGCAATATCATGAATATGCTCTTTCATTTCCTGCGTCGTCACATCGCAGCCTTTGCGCATCAATTTATTGACGATACTCTCGAAACTTTTTACGCGTGATTTTGTATGCTCGATCGGGTTATGCCCGTGAATCAGATTATATTCCTGGCTGATGATAGAAAACTTCGTATCCAGCTCATCTAAAGCGAATTTATAAACTAACAATTCATTTTTCCAATCTTCCATGACCGTTTTCAAATCATCCATATGGGCTGTTGACAAGTCCATTTTTTTCATCTCCTTGCTTTGCTGTCCGTATATAAGACGTGTCAGTCCTCAGTCAGGTTCTTTACAAAATCGTGAAGATTATGTCATAAAAAAAAGCAAATGCCGGTTATGGCATTTGCCTTTCATTTGATCAGCGGAAATAACTGATCAGGAGTCCGATTGAAAGCAGGAATCCGAAGAATGTATTGGTTTGCGCCGTTGATTTCATCGCAATAATCATGTTCATCGGCATTTCGTTTTTCACAAAGCCTTTCACGGCCTGAACGGGTTTCGGCACGCTCAGGAAGACCAGGAACAGCCACGGGCTTGTGTAACCCATGATGACAAGACCGACGATCCAGATGTAAGCGATGGCAAATGATGCGGCCAGTATCATGACGGCCCCTCTATGCCCCATCAAAATGGCCAGCGTTTTACGTCCGCCTTTTTTATCTTCCTCAATATCACGGATATTGTTGGACAGGTTAATCGCTCCGACCAAGATAGCGATCGGGATAGAAATCAAAATGCTCTGTTCATTAATTCTGCCTGTCTGAATGAAGAAAGAAATAAGGACAAATACAGAGCCCATGCAAATGCCGGAGAACAGTTCCCCGAACGGTGTATACGCAATCGGCAGCGGGCCGCCCGTATACAGATAGCCGATCAGCATGCCGGCAAGGCCGATAGCCGCAAGCCACCAGCTGCTGCTCATGCAGATATAAACACCGAGCACGAGGGCAATCGCATAAGAGCCGAGCGCCAGCTGCAGAATTGTTTTCGGCTTCATGCCGTGGCGGACGATCGCTCCGCCGATACCGACGGAATCCTCCGTATCTAAACCGCGTTTAAAATCGTAATATTCATTGAATAAGTTCGTGGCGATCTGGATCCAAAGGCAGGAAAACAGCATGGCCAAAAACAGCAGGAAATCAACCTTTACGTAAAACATCGCCAATACGGTGCCGAGAAGTACGGGCACAAACGATGCCGTCAATGTATGAGGGCGGGTTAGCTGCCACAAAATGCGGCCCATGCTTTCTTTCTCGGGCGTCTTTTGGCTGCCCCCCATATTGTTTTGATTCATTTTCCTCTTCCTTTCTATTAAAAGGCTTTCACAGTCAGCCGATAACAGTAGTGTTGAATTGGGGTTTTCACGTTTCTGCTACCTTATCTATCATAATAATTTCTTCCTCATTTCACAAGATGCGGCGCTTTATCGGCTATCCTGCCGGAAACGGCTTTTCGCCCTTCTCCATTGGGGTTCGGCACAAGCCTGCTTAAGAAAAAGCCGCCAAAATTTTTTTACCTCGTTTATATTTACGATAAGTTAAAAATCCCGCCTGAACAGCGCCTTTTTAGTATGATCATTTGCCAATTTATACATGCGTGTTTTCCATCCTTTTGTTCCTCATTCATTTTTAAGGAAATTTTAAGCTTAGGATATTAGACATATTTTGAAACTTTTTGTTAATCTAATCGTCATATACTGGTGTAATTATTGAATACGCGGGGAAGGAATTTTGAATATGATGCAAAAATTAAAACGTGCTTATGAAAATACATTGATCAAATGGACGTTTCATACGGGCTTTTATTTTCTGATATTAGTATTGCTCTTTTGGATGTATGGATTTCATACAGCGAATACCGGCACTTATATTTACAACGATTTCTAATCGGGGAGGATAACTATGAAACTACTTGATGCTATAAAAACATACGCAGACGCCAAGCCGCAGGCCGAAGCGTTTCGTTCCTTAGATCATTCCCTCACTTACGGGGAATTATGGGATTTGTCGGAGCGGGTTGCTTCCGGCATTCAAAAACATACAGCTGACGGTTCGAAAGCGCCTGTCCTGGTTTACGGACATATGGAGCCGAATATGATCGTTTCTTTCTTAGGAAGCGTCAAAGCGGGCCGCCCTTACATCCCTGTCGATGTTTCCATTCCGGCGGAGCGGATCGTCAAAATCATTGAAAGCTCAGGCGCAGAGCTGCTTATCAGCGTATCGGGCGATGCAGTCGATACGGGAAGCAATCTGATTAAAACCGTTACGCCCGAAGAGCTTGCAGCTGACGGAGATGCAGACCTCAGCCGTGAGAACTGGGTAAAAGAGCTGGATACGTTTTACATTATTTACACGTCCGGCAGCACGGGAAATCCGAAGGGCGTGCAGATATCGGCCGATAACCTGCAAAGCTTCACTGACTGGATCTGCAGGGATTTTCCTGTGGGCGAGGGTAAGACATTCTTAAACCAAGCTCCGTTTTCTTTTGATTTATCGGTCATGGACATTTTCCCGTCGCTTCAAACGGGAGGTACGCTGCACTGCGTAACGAAAGACAAAATCAATAAACCGAAAGTACTATTTGAAGAATTGGAGAAATCCAAACTGAACGTCTGGACATCGACGCCGTCTTTCGTCCAAATGTGTCTGATGGACCCCGGCTTTACGCAGGAACTCCTGCCTGAGGCAGAAGTATTTATGTTTTGCGGAGAAGCGCTTCCGGCTGCCGTGGCACAGGAGCTGTTAAACCGTTTTCCGAAGGCGCGCGTATTCAATACATACGGCCCGACTGAAACAACGGTTGCCGTCACCTCCGTTGAAATTACGCAGCAGATCATCGATGAACATGAATCTCTGCCTGTCGGTTTTGCAAAACCCGATATGGATATCTTCATCATGGATGAAAACGGGAATAAGCTTCCGGACGGAGAAAAAGGGGAAATCATCATCGCGGGCCCGAGCGTAAGCAAAGGCTATCTCGGAGAGCCTTCTCTGACGGAAAAAGCGTTTTTCCCGATCGACGGCCAGTGGGCATATCACACGGGTGATGCCGGTTATGTTCAGGATGGTCAGATTTTCTGCCAAGGACGCCTTGATTTCCAGATTAAGCTTCACGGCTACCGCATGGAGCTGGAGGAAATCGAAGTACATGTAAGGCAGTCTCAATATGTGCGCACGGCGGTTGTCATCCCGTATCAGCCTAACGGACCTGTCGAATATTTAATTGCCGCCATCGTGCCTGAGAAACATGATTTTGAAAAAGAATTCCAGCTGACAAGCGCCATTAAGAAAGAACTGGCTACTTCGCTTCCGGCCTACATGATTCCGAGAAAATTCATTTATCAGGATCACATTCAAATGACTGCGAACGGAAAAATCGACCGTAAACGCATTGGCGAAGAGGTTCTTGTATGACGCCTTACAGCTCGTTTTTCTTCTTTATCTTACTTGGAATCCTTCTTTTGCCGACGATTATTTTAGGGCTGAACGGCAAGAGATTCCAAGGATACAACATGTTTATATCCATCATCGTATTGGCTTTGATTTTCGCGCATGATCTGCACGGCGTGATCGCACTATGTATCTTTACGCTGTGGCAGGTGCTTTTAATCAGGGGTTATCTCGCTTACAGACTGAAAGCCAACAGCGGCTTTGTCTTCAGTATGGCCGTGATCGCGTCCATTTTACCCCTGTTTTTATCTAAATTATGGCCGTTTTTCTTTCCGCCGGCGCCTCATCACCCGGTTCATAACCTGATCAGTTTCTTAGGAATTTCTTATTTGACATTTAAAGGCGTCCAGCTGATCATGGAAACGAGAGACGGGCTGATTAAAGAAAAAATGCCGCTTCACCGCCTTTTGTACTTTATTATGTTTTTCCCGACCATTTCTTCCGGTCCGATCGACAGATACCGCAGATTTGCCAAGGACGAACAGAAAGTATGGACAAAGGGAGAATACGCTGATTTACTGTATACCGGCATTCATAAAATTTTTATCGGTTTCTTATACAAATTCATTATCGGATATGCGATTAACACGTATTTCATTATGAATCTGTCTCATATCACCCACAGCAAACTGTGGGGTAATGTGCTGTACATGTACGGATACAGCTTGTACCTGTTTTTTGATTTTGCGGGTTACACGATGTTTGCCGTCGGTGTAAGCTATATCATGGGTATCAAATCTCCGGAAAACTTTAATAAGCCGTTTATCAGCAAAAACATTAAAGACTTCTGGAACCGCTGGCACATGTCCTTATCCTTCTGGTTCAGAGACTACGTATTTATGCGCTTTGTTTTCTGGATGACAAAGAAAAAATGGATAAAGAACCGGATGGCCGTCTCGAACATCGGGTATTTCCTGCTGTTCATGCTGATGGGCGTCTGGCACGGACTCGCCCTGCAATATATTGTATACGGCCTGTACCACGCCGTATTAATGACCGGGTATAACTTTTTTGAGAAATGGAATAAGAAATACAAATGGCTGCCCGCCAATCGTTTTACGGCCTTTTTAGCCATCGTCATCACATTCCATTTCGTATGTTTCGGATTTTATATTTTCTCAGGAAAACCATTTCATCACTAAAGGAGATTGAAAACACATGGAATTTAAACAGGAAGTATTAGACGTATTAGCTGAAGTTTGTCAGGAGGACGCTGTGAAAGAAAATCCTGATATTGAAATCTTTGAAGAAGGACTGCTTGATTCTTTCGGAACTGTAGAACTGCTGGTCGCCATCGAAAACCGCTTCGGCATTACAGTGCCGATCACTGAATTTGACCGTGACGAGTGGAATACGCCAAACAACATTGTAAACAAACTGACTGAGTTGAAGTAAATGAAAAAGCGTTTCTTTGGACCAATTATTTTAGCGTTCGTCCTGTTTGTCGGAGCTATCGCAGTTCCGGCTTCATGGCTTACGCGCTTCATTCCTGAAAAACGTGTCGAAGAGTCGGCGGCAGCCTTAAATCCGAATATGTTCCAGGGGCTCTATCTGCAAAACAAAATGTTCGAAGACTCGAAGTATATGCCGATTTTCGGTTCTTCCGAGCTTTCAAGACTGGATGAGTTTCACCCGTCCAACTATTTCCAAGTGAACAACCAAGGCTTTACTCCTTATCTTGTCGGAAAAGGCGGGGACCAATCCTTGATACACGCCGTGAACTTTGCGGCGCATTATCAGCAGCTGAAGGGCAAAAAACTGGTATTCATTGTTTCTCCGCAATGGTTTATCAAAAAAGGTTCTGATGAACAGCACTTTGCGCCGAATTTTTCATCACTTCAGGCATTGGATTTAGCATTTAATAACCAGATTGATCCCGCGGTCAAAAAGAACATGATGAAGCGCATGCTCCGTTTTAAAGTCGTTCAGCATGATGCCGTCCTTTCTGAATTATACAAGGGAATGGTCAACGGACAATCATGGAAAGTGAAAGCGGTCATGCCGGCTGCCAAAGCTTATTATTCTCTGCTTGAGAAAAAAGATCTTTATTATTCAATGGGAGAAACCAAGGGCCCTGAACGGACGATCTCTGAAAACCTGAAAGGGAAATCGTGGTCAGAGTTAAAAACAGCTGCCGCTCAATTAGGAGAACGGAGCTCCAAGTCCAATCCTTTCTATATCGATGACGCTTCTTATAAAAAGATTAAGAAGAAAGTAAAGAGAGTGAAAGGAATCAACAAAAAAAGAACATACGCCAAATCAGTCGAATATCACGACTTTGCGGATATGCTGGACATTCTGAAAGATGCCGGCGCTGAGCCGATGTTCGTGGTTATTCCTGTCAACGGAAAATGGTATGACTACACCGGCTTCCCGAAAAAAGGCCGGACTGATTACTACAAAAAAGTCACTAAGCAAATTAAAGCGAAGGGCTTTCAGGTTGCCGACTTATCCGGGCACGAATATGATCCGTACTTTATGAAAGACACCATCCATATCGCCTGGAAGGGCTGGGTGTACGTCGATAAAGCAATGGAGCAGTTTTACAAAACCGGCAAGGTGACGGTTCACTGAGCACGGTGATGACAGAATACGTAAAAACGAACAAGCAGGGGGCATTCTCTCCCCTGCTTTTTATGTGATTTGATTTTTTCACAAATTTGAGGAAAACTATTGCGAATATTTGTTGAAGGTATACAATAGAATATAAATTATTTTCAAATAAGTTTGACAATAACACCAATAGGGAGACAGAACATTATGAAACAAGATATTCGTGTTGAATTGACTTCAGCCAAAAAACCGAAACCGGACCCCCATGACCTTGCGTTCGGCAGAATTTTCACCGACCATATGTTTGTTATGGATTACGATGCTGATCAAGGCTGGTACGATCCGAGAATTATCCCTTATCAGTCCATCTCAATGGATCCTGCGGCCATGGTTTATCATTACGGCCAAACCGTTTTTGAAGGGCTTAAAGCGTATGTAACGAAGGATCAGGAAGTGCTTCTGTTCAGACCGGAGAAAAATATGGAGCGCCTGAACCAGTCAAATGACCGCCTTTGCATCCCGCTCATTGATGAAGAGCTTGTTCTTGAAGGCCTGAAACAGCTCGTAGCCATCGACAAAGACTGGATTCCGAAAGCGGAAGGCACTTCCCTTTATATCCGTCCGTTTATCATTGCGACTGAGCCTTTCCTCGGTGTAGCGGCATCCCATACGTACAAGCTGTTTATCATTCTTTCCCCGGTCGGCTCTTATTACAAAGAAGGCATTAAACCGGTAAAAATCGCCGTGGAAAACGAATTCGTGCGCGCCGTCAAAGGCGGCACCGGAAACGCGAAAACCGCCGGCAACTACGCATCAAGCCTGAAAGCGCAGCAGGTTGCGGAAGAGAAGGGATTTTCCCAGGTTTTATGGCTTGACGGCATTGAGAAAAAATACATCGAAGAAGTCGGCAGCATGAACATCTTCTTCAAAATCAGCGGCGAGATCGTGACGCCGGAGCTGAACGGAAGCATTCTTGAAGGAATTACGAGAAATTCCGTCATCACCCTTCTCAAACATTGGGGACTGACTGTGTCTGAGCGAAAGATTTCGATCGATGAAATCATTCAGGCGCATCGTGACGGCCGATTGGAAGAAACATTCGGAACCGGTACGGCGGCGGTCATTTCTCCGGTCGGCGAACTGATCTGGAATGATGAAAGTCTTGTCATCGGCAGCGGTGAAACCGGAGAGATCTCGAAGAAATTGTACGATACCATTACAGGCATTCAAAAAGGCGCGGAAGCCGACGTGTTCGGCTGGACGACAGAAGTCGCCTCACTAAGCGAATCAAAATAAGCAAAAAACCCGGAAGCGAATCCGGGTTTTTTTTACTGCTCTTATGCTTCAATCGACTTAAAGAAATGAGGCAGATGTTCTTTGTGGGCCTCAAGCATTTCATCCAGAATGGCCTTTGCCACGGAGTCTGACGGGACGAGAGGGTTGATCGTCATCGCAAGTAGCGCCGTTTGATAATCTCCCGTGACGGCTGCTTCAGCGGCGACGCGCTCAAATGATTTGATTTGCTGGACGAGTCCGCGGACAGACACCGGCAGATCACCGACGGCGATCGGTTTCGGACCGTCTTTCGTCATGACACAGTTCACTTCGACCGCTGAGTCATTCGGAATGCTGGCGATCGCGCCGTTGTTTATTGTATTGACGGGCTGGATATCATGTTTGTCGTTATAGATGGAGCTGATCAGGTTGCAGGCCGCGTCACTGTAGTACGCTCCGCCCCGTTTTTCAAGCTGCGGCGGTTTGATAGCGAGATTCGGATCTTTGTACAGTTCGAACAGTTCTTTCTCAACCTTCTGCACGACCTCGGCGCGTGTGCCCTCCGTCTGTGACGCTTCTATTTCATGCTCGAGCATTTCTTTCGTTTTGAAATAATAGCGGTGGTAGCCGCAAGGAATCAAATCAAGCGCCTTCAAGAATTCAGGCTCCCATTCCGCGCCTGAAATATTTTTCATCGTCATGGCGTTTTCCGGGTCTCCCATGGCTTCAATGACTTGATCTTTCACGCTGACGCCGTCTAAGAAAACATCTAATCCGAAGACCATGTGATTCAGCCCGGCAAATTGCACTTCGATCCGGCTGACATCCACATCCAATGCTTTTGCGACGCCCATTTTAATGCCGATCGGCACATTGCAGAGACCGACGACTTTTGTGAGATTCGAGTAGCGGAGCAAGGCCTCGGTAACCATGCCGGCAGGGTTTGTGAAATTCACGAGCCATGCATTCGGACAAAGCTCTTCGATGTCTTTCGCGATTTCCAGAATAACCGGGATGGTGCGCAGCCCTTTGAATAAACCGCCCGGACCGTTTGTCTCCTGGCCGATTACGCCGTATTTTAACGGAATCCGTTCATCTTTGGCGCGGGCCTCAAGAAGGCCGACGCGGAATTGAGTCGTTACGAAATCCGCATCCTTCAAAGCTTCTCTCCGGTCAAGCGTCAGGTGAATCTCTATCGGAACACCCGCTTTTTCGACCATGCGTTTTGCAAGCGTGCCGACGATATTGAGTTTTTTCTCGCCTTCAGGAATGTCGACGAGCCATAATTCTCTGACAGGCAGTTCCTCATAGCGCTTAATGATGCCTTCCACAAGCTCCGGTGTATAGCTTGAACCTCCGCCGATCGTTACAATTTTAATTCCTTTTGTCATATTTTTGCTCCCCCTTGCAGACTCACTTTTTCGTAAATCTCGACTAACTCAGCGGCCAAGTCTTTCACGGTCATGGCATTCATTAAATGATCTTGCGCATGCACCATCAAAAGCGTCATGTCTGTTTTTTCTCCGCCGGCTTCATTTTGGATCAGTTCTGTCTGATAATGATGGGCTTCGGTCAGTTCCCTTGCGGCTTCCTGAAGCTTTTCCTCGGCCATGGCTCTGTCCCCCCGCTTTGCGGCGGCAATGGCTTCCATTGATGCGCTTCTGCCGTTGCCGCCATGCAGGATGATCTGAAAAATGGTCTGTTCCATTTTTTCATTCATGTGTTTCACTCCCTTTCTCTACAGCACGGCTTTTTCGTCTCCCTGTACGGCTGGCGCCTGCGATTGTTCAAGTTCGTTTTCTTCTTTCAGCTTTTGCGAATCCCACATTCTGAAGAACGGATAGTACACGATAAAGGCTGTGATGATATTAATCGCCTGCATGACAGCCCCTGATATTTTTCCGCCCGTGGCAAGATAGCCGGAGAAAATCGGCGGCATCGTCCATGGGACGGCAATGCCGGCAGGTTTAGCGACGAGGCCAGTGCTCATGCCGATATAGGTAAAGACCAGTGTGACAAGCGGTGTGATAATGAACGGAATGAGAAGCATCGGGTTCATGACGATCGGCATTCCGAAAATAATCGGCTCATTAATATTAAAGACGGCCGGCCCGATGGCGAGTTTCCCAAGCTGCTTCATCTGCTTGCTTCGCGAACGGAGAAACATGGTGACCACGAGCGCCAGTGTCGCGCCGCTTCCGCCGATGTTGATCCAGATTTCAAAAAACTGCTGGGTGAAAATATTCGGAAGCGCATCGCCCGCCTGAAACGCAATCCGGTTGGCATCCATCGCTCCGAACCAGATCGGCGCCATGACGCCGCCGACTATGTTTGCCCCGTGTAATCCGCACGCCCACAAGAGCATTTGAACCGCTTCGGCTATCAGGCTTCCGCCGAGACTTCCCCCAAGAATCGAGAGCGGCGTCCCCAGTACAACGCTTACAATGTTATGAAGGCTTTCAAACGGCGTCGCTTCGACAATTAAACGCGCGCCCCAGATCAGAAAGATGACGGCAAAGCCGGGAATTAAAGCGACAAATGATTTGCTGACCGCCGGAGGCACGCCGTCCGGCATTTTGAAGACGAAATTCCGCTGGATGATCAGGCGGTAAATTTCCGTCGACAGCATGGCGATGATCATCGCGACAAACAGCCCTTTGCTTCCCATGAGAGACAGCGGGATGCCGCCGCCCACCATGATTTCCTCTTTGGCGCCGGAAGGCAGAAACGGAACTTTGTACGGCGTTGCCAAGAGAAACGCCGCCAAAGATATCGCACCGGCCGATAAAGCGTCCACCCCGTATTTTTCGGCCAGGCGGTAGGCGATTCCGAAAGCGGCGACAAGACCCATGATTTCAAAGGTCGCATCAACCGGATATTGCAGTTTTTGAGACCAGGCGCTTCCGAACGTCTTTGCCATGAAATCCGCATATCCCGGAATCGGCAGGTTGCCGATGATCAGAAAAAACGAACCGATGATGATAAGCGGCATGGTGAGGATGATCCCGTCACGCAATGCTTGCAGATGCCGCTGGGAGGCAATTTTTCCGGCAATGGGCATGACTTTCTCTTCTAAAAACTGGTTCACCTTATTCACACGGCCCGCCCCTTTCTACGATGCGTTTCCGAGCTGTTCCGCTGATTTCAGAACCTCCGCTCCGTTGCACGTGCCGTAATGGACGGTATTGATGACTTCAACCGGCACTCCTTTTGATTCACCCAATTTTTTCAGCTGCGGAAGCAAATAACGGACTTGAGGCCCAAGCAGCAATACGTCCGCTTTATCAATATGCTGGTTGACTGAATCGCCTGACACCGCCCAGATTTTATATTCTTTTCCTTGTTCCTGCGCGCTTTTTTCCATCTTGGTGACGAGTAAGCTTGTTGACATCCCTGCTGCACAAACGAGTAATATATTCATGTAAAAGACCTCCTGAAAGTTTGATATTTTGTATGTCTCGATGTTAGTACCATCATATTATGAAATCGCTTTCATAACTACTCAGGCTTTTTCCGCTGCTAACGGAAAAAAGGTGTATCCCGGTCTTTCTCTGATCGTTTGTCTCTGAATACTCGTAAAACCTCCTGATAGGTTGTGCATTTTAAGAGACGGCTTACCGCGGCCGGATCATCTAACATCCCGCCGAGCCATTTGTACATATGCTGGAGGTCGGCCTTGCTTTCTTTCTCGACGCAGAGCAGGCAGACAAATTGGACACGCTTATCCGCCCAGTCAATCGGTTTCTTCAGCGTGCATACCGCCCAAAACGTCGTGTCTGTCTGCGGAACGAGCGGGTGCGGAATCGCCGTAAGATTGCCGAAACTCGTAGGAGAAATCGCTTCCCTTTCAAAAATAGAATCGGTCAGAGAATCAGAAGCGAGGCCGGCTTCTGCAACCTGCTGTCCGAGAAAACGGATAACGTCCTCCTTCGTCTCCAGATCCTGCTGCAAAAATACCAGCTCCGGTTTCAGAAAGTTCAATTGTTCCCGCTTTTCTTCCAGCATGGCGTCGATTTTTGTAAAATCCCCGCCGCCCAACAGCGTCTGAACCTTTAATACGGGAACTGGCAGGTCTTTTTTGATCGGCACTGTGCTGACCACAAAATCAATCGACTCAAAGGAAAGCTGGTCAAGGCTGCAGTAATCAGCCGTTCCGACGATTTCAAGACGCTTTGCGAACCGGGAACGGAGCTTTTCTCTTAAAAGCTGCGCGCTGCCGGCGCCGGACGCACAGACAATCAGACAGCGCTTAGGCGGCCGTTCCGTCTTTCTCCTTTCGATGGCGGCTCCGAAATGAAGCGCCAAATATCCGATCTCATTTTCATGAATATCAATGCCGGTTTGCTCCTTGATCACGATTCCCGCAATCACTCCCGCTTCAAATGCGAGCGGATAATTTTCCTTTATGGCGGCGAGCATGGGATTTCTCAGGTTCATTCCGTACCGGTTTCGGTTAATCGCCGGCTTGATATGGAGCGCAAGACCCGCTTTCAGCTCATTGTCATCCGTGATTCCGAGCTTCAGCTCCCGCTCAATGGCTTCGATCATGGCCTCCGTCAAATGGCTGGTTTCTCCGTCTATCAGCCTTGTAAGCTCTTTTCCTTCCAGTTGTGACTGGGTCATGCGCTTTGTCCCGAGCAGGTGAATGGCGATATAGGCGGTTTCCTGTTCGGGAAAGGTGACCGAAAGCGCAGATTCAAGCTCTTTTACGATGGCTTCCGCTGACTGATATTCTGTTTCAAGCTTAATATCATGAAGATCTTCCGGAATGAGAGATACATAGTTTTCTGTCCGGATTCGTTTGCAGGCAATGGCGATATGGATGATGAGATTGTTCAGGCCGAAGAAAGAAAGCGGGATCTTATGGTTTCGAACCTGCTTCATAATGGCTGTGCGGATCACATGAATGTCGTCTTTCGGCAGAATACCGGCCTTTTCACTCAGGAGATCAGGCTCAGGCTCGCGGTCGTCCACTAAGTATTCCGCCATACAATAACGGAGGCGGAGCTCTTCGCCGCGCAGCTTAAAGCCGTAGTTCGGCCTTGTTTCCAAAATGATGTCATAGGGGCGGAGCCGTTTTTTGACTTCTTTTAAATCAGATTGAAGTGTGGATTTACTGATGAACAGTTCTTCCGCCAAGTCATCCAGCTTGAGGTAGCCGTCGGTCAGAAGCATTCTTTTCATAAGGTAATCTATCCGTTCATCGGGAAAAATCGGCACGGTGCTGTTTTGCTGGAAATTGTCCTGAAGCCAGTTTTTAAACGGCTGTTCATTCCGGATCAGCAGCTTATAGCCGCTCCCTCTGACAGATTGAATGGATGCGCCGTGTTTTTCTACAATGGTTTGCAGTTCCTTTATGTCATTGCGGACCGTCCGTGTCGTTACCTTTACATTTGCAGCGATGACTGAGCTTGTAACCGGTGTTTCAGCAGCTAAAAGCAAGCGCAGAAGTTCACGAAGCCGCCCATGAAGCATGAGAAAAACCTCCTATCAGATCAGATGCAGACGTGAAAAATGGGCAAAAAGAATGAGGAAGGGGTAAATGTATGTAAATTCTATAATGGGAAGGATTTCAAGTCAATGCGGCAATCCGATGCCAAGCCCGTAAAAAAACAGCCGGATCAGCCGGCTGTTCGGGATGCGGACATGCGGTTCCGCTTAGATGCCTTCCGTTCTTTTATGATTTTTCTGATGATCGGATAGATGACGGGCGCCCATTTGATAATCGTTTTGAAAAATTTTTTCAATGTCTGAATCCCCTTTCTTTTACCTTGTCTTTCCCCTGTTATCAGCGGTTATAAACATGGTCAGCGTGAGACATACCGGTTCCCCGTCACCCAATAGCGCCACGGATAATCCCGGGCTTCTCCGCTGTTGTCAATCCCGATTCTCGGGCCTGTTGATATATGTTCAGGCGTAAAGCCCTCGGTAATATACAGCGGCGGTTCCGTGATCATGCCGCCGTAGTCGTTCATTGAAATGCCCATCGCTTTCGTCAGTTTTCCCGGGCCGTTTGTCCACTCTCTCGGGGGTCTGCCCGGTCTCCTGCTCTCCATCAGGAACTGTCCTTCATGAGGCTCCGCCGCCCTGATTAACACGGCCTGCGGAATGCCGATGTCCGCGGCGACGACGTTCATTAATGTATGAGTGTGCATGACATATGTATAAATGCGGCCCGCCTCATGGAACATAATTTCCGTCCGTTTCGTACGCCGGTTGCCGAAGCTGTGCGCCGCCCGGTCATCCGCTCCCATATAAGCTTCCGTTTCCACGATAAAACCTGAAGCCGTTCCCTCGTCCGTCTCCTTCACCAAAAGACAGCCGAGCAATAAAGGGGCAAGCTCCACTGACGGCCTCTGGTAAAATTCAATCGGCAAAGGCTTTCGTTCTCCCGCCATTTGCCTCCCTCCTTTCTGAATATAGCTATTTCCTCTTTCACGTTTTTCACTTCTTTTTTACAATATAAACATGAAAAAAAAGGACATCATTGTTGAACGCTCTATTGCGTTTTGAAAATCGGCTCGGTATAATATGATGGTTCAAATGAAAATGATTCTCATATTCAATAAATACCGGACAATGATCATAAAAGTAGGTGAATTGATTTTTGAGCGATTCTGTCACGTCCGCAAACCGTCTGATCAGCATCTTAAAAAACGGGGTTTTCTTCCTGATCGCGGTGATCGGGCTGCTTGTATCTATTTTTTTCGCCGTCTCATTCGGCGCGAAAGACATTACTTTACATACGGTTTGGTCGGCTGCTGCTGATTACAATCCGAACATAACGGGCCAGCAGATCATTCATGAATTGCGTCTTCCGAGGGTGCTAGGGGCGGCCGTTACAGGAGCCGCTTTTGCCGCAGCCGGCGCCCTCATGCAGGGTGTCACGAGAAATCCGCTTGCCGATTCGGGTGTCTTAGGCGTAAACGCGGGCGCCATGTTTGTTGTTGCGCTCAGTTTTGCTTTTTTCCCTCATTTGTCATACGCCCTGCTGATGGTGATGTCATTTTTGGGAGCACTGGCAAGCACCGGCTTGATTTTCTTTATCAGTGCGGCGGGAAAAGGCAGCATGACACCTTTAAAGGTGACGCTTGCCGGGGCGGTCGTGGCCGCTCTTTTACATTCACTCAGTACCGGTGTGGCGATTTATTACGATTTAAGCCAGGATTTGGCCTTCTGGTACGCCGGCGGGGTGTCAGGGATCAAGTGGGCTCATTTACAAGTCCTTGTTCCCGTGATTGCAGTCTTCATCATTCTCGCGACATTCATGGGCCGGTCCGTCACCCTTCTCTCAATGGGAAATGACGTGGCGGCGAATTTAGGGGTGAACACGGTGCTGACGCGTGCCGCCGGATTAATGATCGCCGTCGTTCTTGCCGGTGTGTCTGTTTCCGCTGCCGGCGCGATCGGCTTTGTCGGGCTGGTTATTCCCCATATCGCGCGAAAGATCGTCGGCGTTACGTACAGGCTGATTATTCCGATGTCCGCGTTACTCGGCGCGATTCTATTGATTTTGGCTGACCTGGCCTCGCGCACGGTCAGTCCCCCGAGGGAATTGGCGATAGGCATTATGGTCGCACTTGTCGGTGTCCCTTTCTTTCTTTATATTGCCCGCAAGGAAGGGAGAGACTTATAAATGAAAGTGCAGAAAGAAACAAAAAAAGCGGCGGCGGCAGGACTCATTCTGCTGGTCATCGCCGTTTGCATGATTCTGATCGGGCTGCATACGGGCTCATTCCGGCTTTCTCCTCTCACCGTGGGAAAAACGCTGTTCGGATACGGCACGTTTCAGAGCACAACCGTTTTATTCGATTACCGGCTTCCCCGGATTCTGGTGACGATGCTGGCCGGCATCGGTTTAGGAGTGTCGGGCGCTATTTTGCAGGGTGTATCCCGAAATCCGCTTGCCGATCCGGGCATTCTCGGACTGCATGCCGGCGCTTCCTTCGGTTTGATGATGTATATCACATTCTTTCATTCCTTGGAGGCGCAGGCGTCGATGTTCATCCCGCTGTTTACGTTTGCGGGCGGAACACTCGCCGCCCTGCTGATCGTAGTGCTTACGTACGACAGGCTGAACGGTTTTTTAACGATCCGCATGCTGTTAGTCGGGATCGCCGTTTCCGCAGGCTTCAGCGCCGTTACATTGTTTATGTCGCTGCGCCTGAATGAAGAAACTTATACATTCGCTTCCCGCTGGCTGGTGGGAAACGTCTGGGGCAGGGATTGGATTCACGTGTGGTCGCTATTGCCCTGGATCGGCATTCTCGCACCGCTTGCATGGCTGAACGCCCGGTCTTTGAATATTTTAATGCTCGGTGACCAGGCAGCCGCGGGGCTCGGCGCACACGTGCAGAGAAAAAGGATCATGCTGATCGCCATAGCGGTCGGCTTGTCCTGCGCGAGCGTTGCGATGGCCGGGGGAATCGGCTTTATCGGCTTTGCCGCCCCTCACTTGGCAAGACGGCTCGTCGGCACCATGCATCAGCATATTATTCCGATTGCAGGATTAATCGGACTTGTCATTCTTGTCGCGGCAGACACCATCGGCCGGTCTTTGTTTCAGCCGAACGCCATTCCGGCCGGCGTGGTTGCTGCAGCCATCGGCGCGCCGTATTTTCTCTATCTCGTCATGAAAATCAAATCATAAAACAAGGAGTATTCCCATGAAAAAAATAATTGCGCTCATCAGTTTCATGTGTATTTTCTTATTGGCTGCCTGCCAATCCGATTCAACACAGCCGGAGTCAAAAAAGAAATCCGGCGATCATAAAATCGCTTCGATGTCCATTCACCTGACAAATGATCTGCTGGCTCTCGGCGTTACACCGGCCGGTTCCGTCGTGGGCGGAGAATTAAAAGATTTTCTCCCTCATGTGAAAAATCAGCTGAAAGACACGAAAAAACTCGGACCTGCCTCAGACCCGGATATGGAAGCTTTACTTGAGCTGAATCCAGACAACATTTATCTTGATAAAGAATTTGCGGGAAAAGATTTGTCAAAATACAAGAAAATCGGAAACACACACGTTTTCGACCTTGATAAAGGCACATGGCGCGATCATTTAAAAGACATCGGAAAAATCGTCAACCGTGAAAAAGAAGCGAAAACATTTATTCAAGATTACGAAGATGAAACAAAACAAGTCAGATCCATGATGAATAAGGAATTAGGGAAAAACGCCAAAGTCATGGCGATCCGCGTGAACGCAAAAGAGCTTCGCGTCTTCAGCACACGCCGTCCGATGGGACCGATTCTGTTTGACGATCTGAAGCTGAAACCGGCTGACGGCATTAAAGAAATGAACACCTCCCGCCCTTATGAAGTCATTTCTCAAGAAGTGCTGCCTGATTACAACGCGGATGCGATTTTCGTCGTCGTTAACAGAGACGACAAGTCACAGCAAGCCTATAAAGAATTGCAAAAAAGCGCTGTATGGAAAGGGCTGAAGGCCGTGAAATCAAACCACGTCTATAAAATTGCCGATCAGCCTTGGCTTGATTATTCAGCACTGGGAAATAAATTAGCAATGGATGAAGCGAAAAAACTGTTCCAAAAATAAACATGAGCCGGTTTTGCAAAAAGAGCAAGACCGGCTTTTTTATATTGTCGTTTACTTATATAAACATCTGCTTATATAATAGTGTGAAAAAGGAGTGAGCGCATGGAACGGCGGCATCATGTTTTAAGTTCCGAAGGGATCAGCCAGTGCCTCAAGCTTCTAAGCGACCGGACGAGGCTTTTGATGCTGAAGCTTCTGGAGGATAAGGAATATTGTGTCTGCGAGCTGACAGCTATTTTTGATATAAGTCAGCCCGGCATCAGCCAGCACTTACGGAAATTAAAGAACGCCGGCCTTGTGCGGGAAAGACGCGAGGGCCAGTGGCGGTACTATGCCATTCATCCGTCCGGTCCGAAATACGCGCTGGTTTGCTCGATTCTGCAGCAGATAGATGAAAAGGACGAAGTTTTACAGACATTGCGGCAAAAAGAAGTCACTGTTACATGCCGGTAAGGGGGATATATTCTTGGGAGTTGCGGTTTTATCAGCGCTGATTTTTGTGCTGACACTTGTGTTTGTCATATGGCAGCCGAAACATGTATCAATCGGCTGGTCTGCCTGCGGCGGAGCGGTCCTCGCTTTGATCGCCGGAGCAGTCAGCCTGCACGATATCGCGGAAGTGACGGGAATCGTCTGGAATGCGACACTTGCCTTTATCGCCATTATTATCATTTCATTGATTCTTGACAGTATCGGTTTTTTTGAGTGGGCCGCGCTGCATATGGCCATGGCGGCCAAAGGCAGCGGGCTGCGGATGTTTCTCTATGTGTCGGTCTTAGGGGCTGTTGTCTCCGCCCTGTTTGCCAATGACGGAGCGGCGCTCATTTTGACGCCGATCGTACTGGCGATGGTGCGGGCTTTGAATTTACCTGAAAAGCTGGTTTTTCCGTTTATTATCGCCGGAGGATTCATCGCCGACACCACCTCGCTTCCGCTCGTTGTAAGCAATTTGGTCAATATTGTATCCGCCGATTACTTTCATATCGGGTACATTGAATATGCATCACGCATGCTGGTGCCCAACCTTTTTTCTCTGGCGGCAAGCATTTTGGTGCTGTATCTCTATTTCAGAAAAAACATTCCGAAACGGTATGACACCGGTCTTGTGAAACATCCGGCATCCGCGATTAAGGATGAACGCCTTTTCCGGTTATCGTGGGCTGTGCTGGCCGTTTTATTGATCGGATATTTCGTCAGCGAACTGCTGTCGATACCCGTTTCCTTCGTTGCCGGCTCCATCGCGGTCATTTTTCTCATTCTGGCGCAGCGAAGCCCCGCCGTCCCTGCGAAACAAGTCATCAAGGACGCCCCGTGGGCCATCGTGTTTTTTTCTGTCGGCATGTATGTTGTCGTGTACAGCTTGCGGAATGCCGGACTGACGGATCTTCTTTCTCAGCTTATTCAGAAAGCGGCGGATCACGGTTTGTTTGCGGGCACACTCGGAATGGGGTTTATCGCTGCGATTCTCTCCTCCGTTATGAATAACCTGCCGACGGTGATGATTGACGCCATAGCCATCAGCGGAACGGGCACTCACGGGCTGATGAGAGAAGCATTGATTTACGCGAATGTTATCGGTTCGGACCTCGGGCCGAAAATCACGCCGATCGGATCGCTGGCGACATTGTTATGGCTCCACGTGCTGAGCCGGAAAAACGTGAAAATTTCCTGGGGAATGTATTTCAAGACAGGTCTGATATTAACCATTCCGACGTTATTTATCACCCTGATCGGACTCTATTTATGGCTGTTATGGCTCGCTTGAGATGAAAAACCTTTTAAGTTGAATCTTAAAAGGTTTTTTTGTGTCAAAAATCCGAAAAGTAAAACTTTTATATTTTAAAAGTATAGACATTTAATTTGAAAAGATTATAATATTCATGAAAACGTTTTAACTTTACGAAAGAAGGGATTCCTCATGAAAAGAATTTTATTAGCCTGCAGCTCAGGCATGTCCACCAGCCTTCTTGTCACGAAAATGCAGAATTACGCCCGCTCCATCGGTGAGGAAGCCGAGATTTGGGCAGTCGGACAGGATAAAGCAAAAGAAGCGATGAAAGATGCAGACGTCGTACTTATCGGCCCGCAGATGAGTTTTTTAAAAGGTGAGCTTCAGAAAGAGGCGGACCCGCTTCACATCACCGTTGATGTGATTGATATGATGGCATACGGCATGGGGGACGGCAAAAAAGCATACGAACAGGCCGTTGCCTTGATAGAGAACAAATAAAGGAGGCGATAAGCATGGAAACGTACACGGATGAACAGATCAGTTTTCAGCTGATTCTTCACAGCGGCAATGCCCGCAGCAATATTATTCAATCGATACGCGCATATAAAGACGGCCGGACAGATGAGTCAGGCACCTTTCTGACAAAGGCTGAAGAAGAACTGGGGAAAGCGCACGACATCCATTTTCAGATGATTCAAAAAGAAGCCGGCGGCGCCAAGACGGATGTCTCTCTGCTTTTTATGCATGCTGAAGACCACTTAATGTCAGCGCTTTCAATGAAAGAGCTCGTTAAAGAAATGCTCGACTTATTTCAATCAAAAAATTTATAGAAAGCCGGGGGTGAAGACGTGTTTGAGAAAATCAGCCAATTCCTTATTCCGATCGCTGGCAAATTAAACAATAACCGCTACTTGCAAGTCTTACGGGATGCTTTTATGCTGGCGTTTCCGCTGACCATTTTCGGTTCGGTGTTCGTCGTGCTGACGAACCTGCCATTTTTAAACAAAATCATGAGCAGCTCCGCACTGTCTGTCTTTCAATCCGGATTTGGCGGCGCTTCGACGGCGACGATGGGGATTATGTCCATTTTTGTCGTCTTCGGGATCGGCTATTACCTTTCCAAAAGCTACGAAGTGGAGGCCGTATTCGGCGGAGCGATCGCATTGGTTTCTTTTCTGCTGCTCACCCCGTTCGTCTTAGAGCCGGAAACGGGCAAAGCGGTCGCAGGCGTCATTCCGGTTGACCGGCTTGGAGCAAAAGGGATGTTTCTCGGCATGATTACCGCGTTTTTGTCAGGTGAAATCTACAGAAGAATCGTCCAGAGAAACTTAACGATTAAGATGCCTGCCGGTGTTCCTCCGGCTGTTGCTAAATCGTTCGCCGCATTGATTCCGGCTTTTATCACGCTTACCGTCTTCCTCTTGATCAATGCGGCTGTCACCCAAATCTTTCACACCAATCTGCATGATGTCATTTATCATACGGTTCAAGCCCCGCTTGTCGGACTTGGAAGCGGCATCATCCCTACATTAATCGCTGTTTTCTTTATTCAGATTTTATGGTTTTTCGGACTTCACGGACAAATCATTATCAATTCCGTGATGGACCCGATTTGGAATACATTACAGGTCGAAAATTTGGCTGCGTATACAGCGGGAAAAGAGATTCCCCATATTATTTCTAAGCCGTTTATGGAGATTTACACCGTCGGAATGGGCGGAACCGGAATGACATTGGCCATAGTGATCGCCATCTTGCTTTTTATGAAAAGCAAACAGATGAAACAGATATCCAAACTCGGTCTCGCGCCAGGCATTTTCAATGTCAATGAGCCGGTTATTTTCGGTTTGCCGATCGTGATGAACCCGATCATTATCATTCCGTGGGTGATCGCGCCGATGGTTGTCACCCTTGTCACCTACCTGGCCATGTCGGCGGGGATCGTGCCCCCTCCTACCGGCGTGACCGTGCCTTGGACCGTCCCCCTATTCATTAACGGGATTATGGCGACCAATTCCGTCATGGGCGGCATTATGCAGCTGGTCAACCTCTGTATTGTGTTTGTCATCTGGCTCCCGTTTCTTAAAGCGCTGGACAAATTAAACATGGCAAAGGAAAAAGAAGCTGAGACCGAGCAGCATGCCCGGGATGACAGCATGAGTATGTAATCAAAATCGCAGTAAGGGAGAGAAATCAATTGACTGAATCAAATATTCAATATCGTTTTCCGGAAGGATTCTGGTGGGGGTCTTCCGCCTCCGCCACCCAAACAGAAGGCGCCGCCGACAGAGACGGAAAAAGCCAAAACATATGGGATTACTGGTATGAAAAAGAGCCGAGCCGTTTTTTTAACGGCGTCGGTCCCGGCGACACGTCACGTTTTTACGATCAATACAAGGAGGATATCCGGCTGATGAAAGAAATCGGCCACAACTCCTTCCGGCTGTCTATTTCCTGGTCAAGATTGATTCCGGACGGAACTGGCGAGGTCAATCAGAAAGCGGTCGCGTTTTATCAGGACGTCATCGATGAAATGCTTGCCCATCACATTGAGCCGTTTGTCAATTTGTTTCACTTTGACATGCCGCTCGCCCTTCAGCGTAAGGGGGGCTGGGTCAGCCGGAACACCGTTGACGCGTTTGAACATTACGCCAAAACATGCTTTTCGCTATTCGGTGACAAGGTGAAAAAATGGTTCACTCACAACGAGCCGATTGTGCCGATTGAAGGCGGCTACTTATACGACTTTCACTACCCGAATCACGTTAATTTTCAAGAAGCGGTGCAGGCCGGCTTCCATACCCTGCTGTCGAATGCAAGGGCTGTCAAAGCCTACAGAGAATTGAAACAGGATGGACAAATCGGAATCATTCTGAATCTGACGCCTTCTTATCCGAGAAGCTCACATCCTGAAGATGTCAAAGCGTCCCGGATTGCCGACGCCTTTTTCAACCGTTCATTTCTAGATCCCGCCGTAAAGGGCGAATTTCCTGAGGAGCTTGTCGAGATTCTCAAGGCGGAAGGCTTTCTGCCGCATTATGAGAAAGAAGATCTCCGCCTCATTCAGGAGCATACGGTTGACCTGTTAGGCGTGAACTACTACCAGCCGAGGCGCGTCAAGGCAAAAGAACATGTTCCGAATCCGCATGCCCCTTTCCTGCCTGAGCGTTTCTTCGATCCGTATGTCATGCCCGGCCGGAAAATGAACCCTCATCGCGGTTGGGAAATTTACGAAAAAGGAATCTATGACATTCTCACCAATCTCAGAGAACATTACGGAAATATCGAGTGTTTTATTTCTGAGAACGGCATGGGAGTAGAAGGCGAAGAACGCTTCCGCGATGAAAACGGCATCATTCAGGATGATTACAGGATTGAATTTATCCAGGAACATCTGAAATGGGTGCATCGGGCCATCGGAGAAGGTTCAAATGTAAAAGGCTATCACCTGTGGACTTTCATGGACAACTGGTCTTGGACAAACGCTTATAAAAACCGCTACGGCTTTGTATCTGTCAATCTGGAAAACGGGGGCGAACGGACCGTCAAAAAAAGCGGCCGCTGGTTCAAATCCGTTTCCGATCAAAACGGATTTTAACAGATGAGGAGGGACGGCCATGCTTGGAGGTATTGAAGCCGGCGGCACGAAATTTGTCTGTGCCGCCGGACAAAGAGACGGCACCATTCTGGACAGAGCAGAGTTTCCGACGGGAGAACCGGATGACACACTCAGACAGGTGATCCGTTACTTTGAAGAATTCCCGATAGACGCCATCGGCATCGGGTCGTTCGGGCCGATTGATATCCGTCCCGACAGTCAAACATACGGGTGCATCACCGCGACGCCGAAGACAGCCTGGCGGAACTGCCCTATTCTTCAAACGATCAAAAGCGCTCTGGATATTCCCGCAGGCTTCACCACCGACGTTAATGCGGCGGCGCTTGGAGAAGCTTCTTTCGGCGCGGCCAAAAACGCGGACAGCTGCCTCTATTTGACGGTCGGCACAGGCATCGGCGCGGGCGCCATCATGAACGGCAGATTTGTTCAAGGGCTGTCTCACCCTGAAATGGGCCACATTTATGTCAGAAGACATCCGGACGACGGCTACAAAGGCAATTGCCCTTACCATACAGATTGTCTGGAAGGCCTCGCGGCAGGCCCCGCCATAGAGAAACGCTGGGGGAAAAAGCATTTCTGCTCACGGATCAGCAGGAAGTGTGGGAGCTTGAGGCCTATTATATTGCCGAAGCGCTTGTGCAGTATATTCTCATACTTTCGCCGGAAAAAATCATCCTCGGCGGGGGTGTTATGAAACAGCATCAGCTGTTCTCTTCTATCCGTCAGCACGTGAAAAAGCGGCTGAATCAATATATTGATCTGCCCGATATTGAAAAATACATCGTTCCCCCTCAATTAGGGATTCACTCCGGTGCGGCCGGTTCGCTCGTATTGGCGGAGCAGGCCTTAGAAGCGGCAAACCGGGAGGCGGGAAAATGACGAAGCTCTTATTTTTGGAACCGGTTTTTAAAGAAAGATTATGGGGCGGGACGAAGCTGCGCGATACATTCGGGTATGAGATTCCTTCTGAGCGGACGGGAGAGTGCTGGGCGATTTCAGCTCATCCGCACGGCACATCCATCGTGCGGAACGGGCCTTTTTTCGGAACATCATTACACCGTCTCTGGAATGAACACCCTGACCTGTTCGGACATCCGAAAGAAGACGCTTTTCCCCTGCTCACAAAAATTCTTGACGCAAATATGGACTTATCCGTACAGGTTCACCCGGACGACGCATATGCACATCGGCATGAAAACGGAGAACTCGGAAAAACGGAATGCTGGTACATATTGGACTGCAAAAAAGACGCGGAGCTCATTTTAGGGCATCGCGCCCAAACGAGAGAAGACTTCGTTCGGCTCATTGAACGAAACGAGTGGGATCACCTGCTCCGCCGCATCCCTATTAAACCCGGCGACTTTTTCTATGTCCCGAGCGGCACACTGCACGCTTTATGTGAAGGTACGCTCGTTCTTGAAATCCAGCAAAGCTCTGATGCCACCTACCGGCTTTACGACTATGACCGGACGGATGGGAACGGGAATAAACGCGAGCTTCATCTTCAGAAAGCAATTGACGTAACAGAGATTCCTCATACCGATGAAAAAGTAAAAAGCACAAAGCATCGGATCGGAGATGCTCTTATTACAACACTCGCCGAAACACCGTTCTTTTCAGTTTATCAATGGAATGTGAGCGGGAAAGCATCATTCCCCGCACCCGGCCGGTATTTACTCGCAAGCGTCATTAAAGGACACGGAGAACTGGATGGATGCCCCGTTCACAAAGGCGATCACTTTATCGTGCCGGCGGATTCCGGAGATTTTGTTATAGAAGGAGATTGTGAGGTTATCGTTTCACATCCTTCATCACCCTAAAAATCAGGAGGTCTTTTTTATGCTCAAAAAGTTAGCAGTCTGCCTGTCTATCGTTTTATTACTCTTAGGAGCCGCCAGTCCGATATCGGCTCACACCGTTTATCCCGTCAATCCAAATGCCCAGCAGACGACAACAGATATCATGAACTGGCTGGCGCACCTGCCCAACCGTTCAGAAAACAGGGTCATGTCCGGGGCGTTCGGCGGGTACAGCGATGTCACTTTTTCAATGACAGAGGAAAACCGTTTGAAAAACGCGACGGGACAGTCTCCCGCCATCTACGGCTGTGACTATGGGAGAGGATGGCTTGAAACAGCGGATATCACCGATACTATCGATTACAGCTGCAACAGCAGCTTAATCTCATACTGGAAAAGCGGCGGCCTCCCTCAGGTCAGCCTGCATCTCGCAAATCCGGCTTTTCCATCCGGAAACTATAAAACGGCCATCTCAAACAGCCAGTACAAAAACATCCTGGACCCTTCAACTGTTGAAGGAAAACGCCTTGAGGCGCTGCTCAGCAAAATCGCCGACGGCCTTACTCAGCTGAAAAATCAAGGCGTCACCGTTCTGTTCAGACCGCTGCATGAAATGAACGGCGAGTGGTTCTGGTGGGGGCTGACAGGCTACAACCAAAAAGACAATGAAAGAATCTCGCTGTACAAAGAGCTTTACAAGAAGATATACCGCTATATGACAGAGACAAGAGGATTGGATAACCTTTTGTGGGTGTATTCGCCGGATGCCAACAGAGACTTTAAAACAGACTTCTACCCAGGCTCATCTTATGTGGATATTACCGGTCTGGACGCTTACTTCACTGATCCGTATGCGATAGCAGGCTATGATGAAATGCTGTCTCTGAAAAAACCGTTTGCCTTTGCCGAAACCGGTCCGTCCGGCAATATCGGAAGCTTTGATTATGATGCTTTTATCAATGCGATCAGGCAAAAGTATCCCGAGACAACGTACTTTTTGACATGGGATGAACAATTAAGTCCGGCGGCCAATCAAGGCGCGCAAAGCCTTTATCAAAACAGCTGGACGCTGAACAAGGGCGAAATATGGAACGGCGGGTCCTTGACGCCGATCGCGGAATAACTGTTTCTTTTGAAAATCGGTTTTAAGAAACGGCTCTGCTGGGCATATTGTTACCGTTCAAAAAGGAGGGTTCAACAATGGAAAATAACAAAAACAGCGAAGAAACGCTTTCCAGTAAGACGACCGGTAAAGGCGAGTCAGAAGACACGCTGACAAACCGGCAGGGCCATCCGGTCACTGACAACCAGAATGTCAGGACAGTCGGCAATAGAGGACCGACGACATTGGAGAATTATGATTTTTTGGAGAAAATCAGCCACTTTGACCGCGAACGGATTCCCGAGCGCGTCGTTCACGCGCGCGGCGCCGGGGCACACGGATACTTTGAGGCGTACGGAAGTTTTGGAGACGAGGCGATTTCTACATACACAAGAGCGAAAGTGTTTCAAAAGAAAGGAACGAAAACTCCGGCGTTTGTGCGGTTTTCTACCGTCAACCACGGAAAGCATTCCCCCGAAACATTGCGTGATCCCCGGGGTTTTGCCGTTAAGCTTTATACCGAAGACGGCAACTGGGATCTGGTCGGCAACAACCTGAAAATCTTTTTTATCCGTGATCCGCTGAAGTTTCCGGATCTTGTGCACGCATTTCAGCCTGATCCGGTTACGAACATTCAGGACGGCGAGCGTATTTTCGACTTCATTTCCCAATCACCGGAAGCGACTCATATGATCACTTTCTTGTTTTCGCCGTGGGGCATCCCGGCCAACTACCGGCAGATGCAGGGCTCAGGCGTCCATGCCTACAAATGGGTCAATGAAGAAGGAAAAGCCGTGCTCGTCAAATATCACTTTGAACCGAAACAGGGCATCCGCAACCTGACACAGAAGGAAGCGGAAGAGATTCAGGGGAAAAACTTTAACCATGCGACACAGGATTTGTATGAAGCGATTGAAAAAGGCGATTACCCTGAATGGGAAGTGTATGCGCAAATCATGACTGATGACGAACACCCCGAGCTGGATTTTGATCCGCTTGATCCGACCAAGCTGTGGTATAAAGACGATTTCCCTTGGAAGCCGATCGGTAAATTGGTTCTGAACAAAAACCCGGAAAACTACCATGCCGAGGTGGAACAGGCCTCATTCGGAACGGGCGTGCTTGTGGACGGCCTTGATTTTTCAGATGACAAATTACTTCAGGGGCGGACATTCGCCTATTCAGATACCCAGCGGTACCGGGTCGGCGCAAATTACCTGCAGCTTCCGATCAACTCGCCGAAAAAGCATGTCGCCACCAACCAGGAAGGCGGGCAAATGCAGTATCGGGTCGATCGGGCAGAAGGACAAAACCCGCACGTCAACTATGAGCCGTCCATTATGGGAGGACTCAACGAAGCAAAGCAGGATGGGAAAGACCATACACCTCATGTCGAAGGCGATGTGAAGCGGGAAGCGATCGACCGGTCGAATAACTTCGGCCAGGCCGGAGAAACATACCGCAGATTTTCGGAATTTGAACGGAACGAATTGATCACAAACTTGGTCAATACGCTTTCTTCCTGCCGGAAAGACATTCAGGATCAAATGATTGAGAATTTCACAAAAGCAGATCCGGACTACGGAAAACGTGTTGCGGAAGGGCTGAAAAAAGCCTCCGAAAGCAACAGCGGCGGGCCGATCGGCACTACTGATACGGCACAAGCCGCAAAACAGGCTGAACAGGAAAGCCATCCGTCTGATCCGTATTAAATAAAAAAACAGGACAATCGCGTCCTGTTTTTTTTTGAGCTAATTCAGCTCCTGTATATTCTGCTCCGCCGCGGCCGCAAATACTTTCGGCTCCGGACGGTCAAGATCTTCATGGAATAAACTTACTTTGTGAATCTGCCGGTTGTCGTACAGATGAAAGTAGTAGTTCCCGGTGTCACAGCACATAACCGACGTATACTGCGTATAATCAATTTCATTCTCCTCCGTGATCACCGCGCCTTTTGGAATATTCACATTGGACAGCACGTGAAAAGCGGCCGTAACGCCATCCGTTTCATGGGCGGCAGGCTCTAAATGCTCTTTCAGATAAGCGGCTCTGATGAATCGGGATGGCGGCGTGTAATCACCGGGAAGCCCGATTGTTCCAGATCCTTGGCCGAAAGCGGTTAATGTCATTCCGCCCAATGTTTTGCTTTCTGACTGCTGCGGCCTGATTCCGATATAATGGCGCAGATTGGTCACATGCCAAGGAAATTCCGGACTGTTGGTCATCACTCCGGGTTGGTTGTCATATACTTTCATTCCCTCCGGTGTCGGCTCGATGACAATGCAGCCGCCCGTGCGGTCTGATAAAATCCAATGAAGAGGCAGCACCGTATCCAATAACATTAACTTCTTCTCTACGATCGTCAGCATTGAGAGCTTTTCCTTTATGTCTTCAAGAGATTCACAGTTTGATAAGGCCCAGGTGACAAACTCATGAGGAGCGATGTGACAGGTGCCCTCCCGTTCCGCTTTCTCGTATCCCGCAAAGCCCGGAAAATACAGCGTCGCGCACGACAGCCCTTTTTCATTTACGCCATCGGCAAACAGAACATTGCCGAGATTTCTCCCCATGCCGATAAATGCGTATTTCGTCTTATGCATCCTGCCGTCAGCTTCGCTTTTCCAGCTGTACTGACGAGGGTAAAGCACGACGTCCGTACCGAGCTGAAATGCAAAATCCATCGTTCGCGCCAATAGGTGATTACCGTCTGTCGTTTTCAATGTAAGACTTGTACACATATCATCAATCCCCTTTTCATTTATGAAATTTACACAAAGTAAACTATTCTTTCAGCTTAACGAATAATGGCTCCATTCGTCAAAAGATTGACACATTTCTCCTTAATACATATTAGTCCGTAAGCATATCCATGCCTTTTAAACCCTGGCAAATCGTTTTGGCGGCAGTGTTTGTTCCGTTTTTCAAAAAAACTTTTGAACGGCTGTCAGCGAGGCTTTTCAATGTTTTTCCTGCATGCTGGAATTTGTAAACGGCAGGTCAATCTGTTAAGCTATGTCTTTATGTTAAAGAAGAACATACGGAGGAGATTATCTATTGAAAGTAGAAAGGCGAACGATTGAACATATTCCGCATGACGAAAGACACGGAAAGGCTAAAGATTTATTCCCCGTCTGGTTCGGGGCTAATATGCATATTACGACGTTAGTCACAGGCACACTGCCCGTTACAATGGGACTCGATCTCTTTTGGAGTATCGCCGCCATTATTATCGGGACCTTTATCGGCGCAATCTTTATGGCGTCTCATTCCGCACAAGGACCTCAGCTCGGAATTCCGCAAATGATTCAAAGCCGCGCGCAATTCGGCGTGATCGGAGCGATTCTGCCCCTCTTTTTGGTCATGTTTATCTACCTGGGCTTCTTTGCGAGCAGTACGATTCTCGCAGCCGGTACACTGAGCAGCTTTGTACCGATTCCGGCTTCATGGTGTATTATCGGCTTAAGCGCCATCTGTTTTTTACTCACGATCTACGGTCATGATCTGATTCACAAAATGCAGAAAATCCTCTCTTGGACCTCCTTTGCCGTTTTTTTTGCTGCAACGATTCTTATTTTTCAACTGCCGATTCCTTCAGGAAGCTGGGTGCCCGGCTCATTAGATCTGCCTGTTTTTCTAGTGGCGGTCAGCGCGGTGGCCACATGGCAGCTGGCATATGCGCCATATGTCGCAGATTATTCCCGTTATCTGCCGGTCAAAACACCGGCATCGCATACCTTTTGGTACAGCTACGCAGGTACGTCAGTCAGTTCCATCTGGATGATGCTTCTCGGCGCCATTTTGACGACGGCGCTCCCGGAATTTACCGCTAATGCGGGAAATGAGATTGTCCGATTGTTCGGTCCGTTTTCCTTTATTATGCTGATCATTGTCCTGTTCGGACAAATGGCGATCAACGTCTTTAATTTATACGGAGCCTTTATGTCAACGACGACTACTTTGGAGCCGTTTTTAAAACTGAAGGTGACGCCGAAAACGAGAGTGGTAATGATCCTTTGTGTGACGGCAGCGGGTACTGTATTAAGTCTCTTGGGCCAAAGCAATTTCATGGAACTGTTTTTAAATTTCATCTTTTTCATCAGTTATTTCTTAATTCCATGGACGGCGATCAACCTCGTGGATTACTATTTTATCCGACGCGGAAAATACCACGTCAAATCGATGTTTGACGTCAACGGACAATATGGCAGGGTCAATTGGATTACAGCGGCCGCCTTCGTTTTGTCGATTATATTAGAAATCCCGTTCATCAATACATCCTTTTACATCGGGCCGCTCGCTGAAATATTCGGCGGAGGCGACATTGCCTGGGTCATCGGCCTGGCCGTTCCGTCGCTGCTGTATTATGTCCTGATGAAGCACCGTCTGAAACAACGTGTGATCAAAATCATCTCTAGAAAGAAAGTTCTAGATGAATCTAAAAAAATCAATTAAATTAACCCATACCTTATCCCTAAATTAATCCTTCTCCCGCAAGTTCTAAAGAACAATATTTCAAACATTCTATCCATAAAACATTTCGGATAACCGAAATTAAAACTGGAATATATTGAATTTGCTTATTTTTCTAGTTAATATAAAAAGCGACAAAGGCCTTTGTAAATAATTTCTTGAAAAATAGGAGGAAACAAATTGTTCGGACCAATTTTAAAAGCATTAAAAGCTCTTGTATCTAAAGTACCGTGGGGTAAGGTCGCATCATTCTTAAAATGGGCAGGTAACTTAGCTGCTGCAGCCGCTAAATATTCATATACAAGTGGAAAGAAAATCCTTGCGTATATCCAAAAACACCCAGGAAAAATCGTTGATTGGTTCCTAAAAGGATATTCTGTATACGACGTTATTAAAATGATTCTTGGCTAAGTAATACAAATGAACTACACAACAAGTTGGATTATACCCCATTCTTGATGTGTAGTTCTTTAAATGTTATTATATATTAAAAGAATAATCCATATAATATATAATAAAAAAGGAGATTTATCTACTTGGAAATTCTTCGTATTGAAAATGTTAAAAAAACCTATGACGAGAAAAACATTCTTTCTATTGAATCTCTCAAGATAAAAAAGGGAACGATTTGTGGGTATTTAGGACGAAATGGTGCTGGGAAGTCAACTACTATTAAGATTGTTATGGGTATTGAATTGCCAAATCAAGGTGAAGTCTACTTTTTAAATAATAAGATTAATTATAATCAAAATGACTATAAGAGATATATTGGTTACTGTCCGGATTACCCCGCTGTTTTTGAGAAGCTGACTGTTTTTGAACATTTAAATTTTATAGCCTATCTTTATGGAATGAAAGATGAAGGTCAAATAAAAGAAGCAATAGACAAATACCTAGAGCACTATGAAATGGAAGAGTACAGAAATACCCTTATTCAGTCTTTATCGAGAGGGAATAAGCAAAAAGTATGTATTATCTCATCTATCATACATCAACCAAAACTGTTATTGTATGATGAACCTACATTAGGCCTTGATCCCCTAAGTATTAAACAATTCAAAAAAATGCTGAACGACTTTACTGATAATGGTGGAACTGTTTTTTTATCTTCTCATTCATTAGATATTATTGAAGAAATTGCTGACGTTGTATATATTATAGATAAAGGAAAAATAATTAGAGATAATATCTCAGTAAGCGAAATACGTAACACGCTTAACAGCGTTGAAGAATATTTAGTTTCTGCGGTAGAAGGAAGAGAAGTATGAATTTTTATAATTATTTAAAGTTTAAATATAAAATCAGCAATACTGCTAATACCAAAAAAAATTCTAGGATTGACTTATACGCCCAAAGAATTGCTTTTGTTATTTTAATTTCCTTTTTAACATTAATCCTTTATTTCATTATAAAATTGTTCCCTCATAATATACAAGTTAATATGAATAAGTATACCCTTGGGCTTTATGCTTTCCTTTGTCTTATATCCTTTTCTTCTTCAGTAAAACAATATTATAAAGAGTACTTCCTTTCAATTGAACGCGAGATATTAATTATAGCTCCAATCCAAAAATCTCAAATAATACTTTCAAGATTTTTTGTTGTAACTTTAGAAACAATGATTTTAACTGGATGTTTCTTAACTCCATTTGTTATTGCGAATTTCTTCGCCGGGAATTTAGAATTTAATATTGTATTAGCCACAATGATTCAGATTATTTCTGTATCTTTCTTTTGCAGTTCTCTTACTCACATTTTCTTTGCCCTTGCCTTTCTTATCTCTAAAGGACATGGTCTAAAAACTGTTGCCTATACTTTAATGACTATTTTTGCAGTCGCAGTAATTGGATTAATAATCTTTTCAAATAACTATAAATCTTATTTTATAGCACAAAATAGCACCACAAAGTACATACTTTACGGAGTTGTGAAATATTCAGACTTTTTAATATTAAATCATGCAGATGCCTCCGATGTATTGATTTTTATCCTGTTGATAATTTTCTACAGTTTAGTAATAACAGCAATCGCTTTTTATCTCACAAAGCATTGTTATCGTAAAGGATTATTATCAATCTCATCCCGGGAGCTTGAAAAATCATTTTATGCAAGGAAAGTTTCTTTATTTATTAATAAGTATATTCAAAACTATTTTTTGAAAAAAGATATTCTTTATCTCATTAGATCTCCGAAAATGTTTTCAATATATATAACACCTATACTTTTCACCAGTGTAATTGAAATTAGAAATAAATTCGTATCTTCGGAGCATTTGTTACCTATTTTTATTACTGTTTTTGCTATGGTCATTACCTCTATTTCATTATCTCTTGTGCAATCAGACGATCTTAATCATAAAGATTTATTGTTTACAATACCTTTTGATTTGGAGTCGTTGTACAGAATAAGAAGTCGATACCTATACTTGATATCGACTGGCATCGCAGGAATTTATTTGGTTATAGTATTTTTAACGGAATCTTTAAGATGGGAGTATTTTCTTTTCGGCTTGTTGGAATTGATGATTCTGACATATATTAATTCAAAAGTAATGCTGAGAAGAGTTTTCCAAAAAAGTAATTATAATTCTCATGGATATAGATATAATGGGTCTTTAGCTTTTATTATTTTCACTCATTTTCTTATATGGAATGTTCCTTTAATAATTTCATTTAGTCTCATATATGAAATTATTAACTTAACACTTCTTCAAAATCATTTATCAAACCGTTCTATTTTTATATTAATAACCCTATTAATAATAATATTTATTATGCTGTATAACAGCAAAAAAACATATGTATCAAAAAAAGGAGATTAATATTATGTCAAGTAAAAATGAGAAAAAGACAACTTTAGAGAAAATTAGTTTGGGCTTCTCTATTATCTGTGTAATATTTCTTTTGTTGAAATTCACCGGTATTCTAAATACCATTATTGATTTTTTTAAATAATAATTTTCAAAACTGCTGTCCAGACTTTAACAAACAATTCCATCTAATCTATAGATGGAATTGTTTGTTAATGAAGCGCTATATCAATCAAATAACATATCTTTTAATATTTTATATTTATTCCGACTAAGTGATAAAATTTCATCTGTATCTTTAAGTTTAAGATTATATGATTTCATATAATTATCAGGTTTTATTTCTTCTATTTTTTTAAAGGGTACTATATAGGACTGATGTATTCTGAAAAAACCATAACTCTGAAGTTTAATTTCTAAATCATTCAAACTTTCCTTACTATCAATAATTTCCTCATTTACTAAATGAATTTTCGTATTGTCTTTTTTTTTCTCAATATAATTTATATCTTCTATATCAATGAACTTTGATAATCCCTTATTTTTTATCACTATTTTTTTACTTTTATAAAAATTAAAGGCATGACTCATAATTCTTTTTACAGTTTGATTTAAACGAAATACATTAATTGGTTTAACCAAATAATCTTCCGGATAATACTTATAAGCTCTAATTCCAAACTCAATGTAGGAACTTATGAATATTATTTTCACATTCGGATAATTAATCGTTAGAAACTCTGCAACTTCAAAACCATAAGTATTTGAAATACTCAGGTCTAAGATGGCAATATCAAATTTATTTGTGTTAATTTCCTTCAGCAGCTCTTCTGCTCTTGTAGTAGCAAAAACCAACTCTAATTCAGATATACTGTTTACTAAATTGACTAATCTATACAAATCGGATATATCGCTTTCTAAAATCATTACTTTTAATTTATTCATATTAAAATCACACTTTCAAACATACTTTTACAAAGAAACAACACAAGGATCTTTTGTACTAGGTTCTTTCAATATTTAGAAAGTCAGTACCCAAAAAGGTGAAGATGTTACTTTATAACTAGGTTTCCCTTACCTTTTCATGACACAATAATTAATAAAAACAACAAATTAAATAGGTTTAGGTACCTAAAACCTCTGATTGGCAAAAAATTCCCGTTAATTTGTTATAATATATTCAAAAAGGAGATTGTGATGGCAAACAGAACAAATAATATATCTGAAATTGAACAAGAAATAATTAAGTTAATTGCATGTGAGATGCCCAATAAACAAATTGCAGATAAACTAAATTATTCTCAAAGGATGATCGAGTATTATATAGCTCGGATATCCAAGAAACTAAATGCGCAGACCAGAGTGGGGATTATTGTTAAAGCTTTCAAACAAAAACTCCTGATATAAATTTAATTTTTCATTATATAAAGAAATTTTTTTGTTAGTCCCTTATTATAAAAAATTATTGTTGCAACCTGGAAAGTAACCCCCGCTTTTATAAAAACGGGGGACTTATTTTAATTATCCCATGAATATTTCCTCAAGGCTTGGCTCTTCAACTATTACTCTATATATATCGATATTCCTTTCAGTTAATATCCTAATAATAGCTGGAATTTTGTCTTCAGAACTTACAGAAAGTGAGAATTCATTCTTCTTAATGAAAATATCGGATCCAAAGTTGCCCACTGCATCTTTAATATCATTAAGATTTTCTTCTTTTACAGAGTGTTTAAATTTCACTTTAATATTAGATGTATATTGCTTTTTCAACTCAATTAAAGTACCTTCATTGAAGATACTTCCTTTTTTCATAATAGCAATCTTTGAACAGATTTTTTCAATTTCGTTTAAATTGTGAGATGTCATAAAAATAGTTTTACCTTCTTCTTGTAAGCTTACGATTAAACTTTGAAGAAGTAATGCAGATTCTGCATCAACCCCTGATGTAGGTTCATCCAAGAAAATTAAGTCAGGATCATGTACAATTGATTGCGCAATTCCAAGTTTCTTTTTCATCCCGAATGAGTACTTACCTACTTTTTTATTTGCATCTTTGATCAATCCTACTCTTTCCAAAACATTCTCACATTGGGGAGTTGAAATTTTTCTTCCATTAATTTTTGAGAAATACTTTAGATGGTCAACAGCTGACATAGAGTCATACAAAGTAGAATAGTCCGGAAGTACACCTATACGATTTTTGATTTTGTCAAGGGATTCTTCATTAAGCAATTTAAAACTTCCAGAGGTCGGTCGAATTATTCCCGTAATCATGTTTATAAAGGTTGATTTTCCGGCTCCATTTCTCCCCAAGAATCCATATATCTCCCCACGTTCTACCTGAAGACTGACTTTATTGACTACAGTTTTTGAACCATACACTTTAGTTAGATCATTAATTTCGATAGCGGTCATTACAAATCTCTCCTTTTAAATAGAACTATTGCGACATATAATATGATGGTGGCGTAAACAAGATTTATTAAAATAAAGTATCCGCCTAAATATGAGTAATAAAAAGGTGTAAGATACTTAAACCAACTAATCCAACCATTCGATGAGAAGAGAGCCCACAGACTTATCGCAGGAAAAACCAAAGAAAATATAATACTAAAAAACATTGATACTCCGGGTTTTGGAATAACCACAGAAAAAAGTATCGTGAAAGATATTCCAACAGTTATAAACGTCATACATTCCGCGACACCTGACCAAAAAAATTCTTTTGATACAAAAGAGATTAATATGTATGAGGCTATAATACAAAACAGCCAAAATAGCCATATTCCAAAAAATTTCCCCAACAAAATTTTCAATCTTGATGATTTAGTTACTAAAAACCGCATAGTCCTCATATTAATTTCTCTATTTATAATATCGTGTGATAGCCCTGAAATTAATAAAAGACCGATAAGAAACACAATACTAAATATCCCCATCGCATATCCATTTGAATCCAATCCTAAATCTTCGATTTTAGAAACACTCTCCATTAAATCAGCAACTAAATACGAAACTGCAAATAGAATTGCTATCGTTATAATGGATTTCACGCTCTTAAACAGACTTTTAAATTCTTTAAAACAAATGGTCCACACCATTATCACTCCTTTTAATAAATATTTACTTATATATAGTATTATAGGTGAATTATTTACACAATAATTAATCACTTTAATATTCCCTTAAATATTAAAAATTACCTATTATGATTTAAATTAAGTTGATATAATCTTTATATTTAGCAAAAATATAACCACCTCTTATTGCTGATATTATGTAGCAACAATGTGTAAATTGGTGTAATCCCAATAATAGGATCTCTAGGTAAAGAATATATTCAGTCATGTCTGGTCTGACACAGTAACCTTAAAGTATAGCTTATATATATTTGTGTATCTTGTTCGTTCGTTCTTCTTGTGTATTCATGCTTTTTGCTACTCACTTTTAAAATACGCGGATCAGTGAATAAGACACGGCTGCACACCATATCATGCATAGATTAAATAAAAACGACACCAAAAATTTTTTAGGGTAGTTGTATGTGTAAAACGGGTCATCTCTTCCCGCTACAGTGATTCCAAAAGGATGGTTGATATCTAGTTAATTTCTTTTTCAAGCAGACCTGCGAAACATGAGAAAGTCACCATCTTTTGAAATCTATCTTTTTTATTTTATCGGATTAGAATGAATACTCAAAAATAATTGCTGTTAAAGTTTTTCCGCAACCGAAAAGACGCCTTCCCTATGAAGACGCCTTTTCTTTATTCATATTCCTTCCATACACGCGGCAGCAGTTCAGAAAGTTCGTGCGCCAATAAGGTATGGGCGGAGCGCTCTTTCGTCCATAATTCCGCACATTCGCCGTGAAGGCGGACGGCGTTCAATACGGCATGTTTCGGGTCTTGATGACAGCACAGCATGCCGAGAATCATTCCCGTCAGCGTGTCGCCGGTCCCCCCTTTTGCAAGCGCGCCGTTTCCGGTTGTATTTCTGCGGCATTCCCCGTCGGGAAAAGCGATAATGGTTTCGTTTCCTTTCAGGACAATCGTGGCGTGAAGCCGCTCCGCCCATTCCGCGGCATATCCCGCTCTGTTCTGCTGAATCTCTTGAATCGGAAGGCCTGTCATTCTGGAAAATTCGCCGGGATGAGGCGTCAAGATCACAGGGGCTTTCCTCTTTGGATAGGTTCTTTTCGTAATGGCGCCCGCGTCCAGTATGACGGGATAATCGGCAGAAAGCAGCTGATCAGCCGCCTGCTGCACTTCGTCTGTTTGGGGAAGGCCCGGCCCGATGGCAGCGGCCCGGATGGTTTCCCCGGGCTGGCCCGCCGCGGCTTTTTTCCAGCCGTCACGCCAGTACGTCGCTTCCGGCAGCACCGGGACGATAAGCGGGATGACGCCTGCCGATGTACCGATGACGAGCTTGCCGACACCGCTTCTCATCGCGCCCAATCCGGCCAGAAGGGCGGCTCCCGGCATGTCATCGCTCCCGGCCAGCAATAACGCCGTCCCGAACGTTCCTTTATGGCTGTCTGCCTCCCGCTTCGGCAGCGTATCTTTCACATCCTGTTCCGTCCAATCCATTATATTCATCTCTGTACCTCCTCTTCTGTCTCCTATTTATATTCCAAACAAGAAGAGATTTTAAACCGCACAAAAAAACAGCCGCTCGTTTGCGGCTGTTTATGTTCTGATCGGAACATCAAGACGGTAAAGCTTCCGGTACCGTTCGTTTTCTGCAAGCAGCTCTTGATGGGTTCCTTCCATTTCTGCTTTTCCATTTTCTAAAAAGACGATTTTATCAGCTGTTTCCACACCAGCTAAATGGTGTGTAATCCAGAGGATCGTTTTCTCTTTAAAGACATCAAAAATCGTATCAAGCAATTCGCGTTCAGTGACCGCATCAAGGCCGACCGTCGGTTCATCAAGGATAATGACCGGCGTGTCTTGGAGAAGAATACGGGCAAGCGCGATCCGCTGCCGTTCCCCGCCTGAGAAACGAATCCCCGTCTCCTGCACGGACGTTTCATATCCGTCAGGCAGTGATTCAATATAATCATGCAGCTTCACTTGCCGCGCCGCACGCTTAACATCTTCATCACTCGCCTTGCCGTTTCCGAGCCGGATATTGTTCATAATGCTCGTGTTAAAGAGATGAGGTTTCTGATTCAAAACGGCCACCGCTGAGGAAATCTGCTCCCGCACGGCCGCAGTTTCCAGCCCGTTCAGCATCACTTTGCCCGAATCGGGAACTAAGGCGCCTTCAATTAAAGCGAGAGAGGTCGACTTACCGGAGCCGCTCCTGCCGAGCAGCGCCATTTTTTCACCTTGGCGGAGAGTGAAGGAAAAACGGTCAAGCACATGACTGTGCTGATCATAAGAAAACGTCACGTTATCAAATGTAAGTGTCACATCCGATACATCCAGTTTCTCATCCGTCTGCTTCACCTCACCACTTCGCAGCTCCGGAGCCGCCTTACTCATTCTTTTGATGGAATCCTGATAAGAAGGCACTTCCGTCAGCGCATCCGAAAGGGGCAGAAACGCCTCCGTCAATGGAAATACGACAAGCACAAAGGCCGCGATCATCGTGTTGGCGATGCTGCCGTCCGCATACTGACCCGCCGTCCAGAACAGCATGATCAATATGAAGCCGCCGACAAGACATTGCGCGGCGAGATCACGCCATCTCGTAAACCGCTGACGTTTGCTTTCAAGGTCAAACCACGCCTTCTCTTTCTCTTCATATGAGGAAATAAAGGCCGCCTGGCGTCCCGAGAACATCCAGTCGCTCACGCCGAGCACGGCATCTGTCAGCCGGCTGTAGAGCGTATTCCGGCCGCTTTTCAGCCTCATGTTTTTCGCTCTCGTCACAAGAAGCGACACAACCGGAAACAATACAACCAATATAAACAGGTAAATCGCCGCAAAAGCGGCAAACGGCCAGGAAAAAAAGCCGAGTCCGATAACGGAGGCCGCATACAGCAGCAAAGCGGAAACCGCCGGGAAAATCGTTTTTAAAAACGCATCCTGCAAATGCTCAATATCCTCAGCCAAAATGCCGAGCATGTCGCCCGTCCGAAAACGGGATGAAAGCATGAGCGAGGCCGGCTCCAGCATATTGTAAAGCCGCACCCTCATGTCGGACACGATTTTCAAAATGATATGGTGCCCCGTCAGACGCTCGGCGTACCGTGAGACCGAACGGGCAATCCCGAAGGTCCGCACGGCCACAATCGGAACGTACACCAGCAGGATATTCTCAGGCCTGGTCGCCGACTTAGAGATCAAAAAACCGGAAGTGAACATGAGAAAGGCCGCCGAAAAAATCGTCACCGCGCCTAAAAAAATCACAAGAACAAACAAACGGGCATTTTGCTTCATATACGGCAGAATCCATTCTTCTTTTCTCATGTTCTTTCCCCCAGTTGCGCCTTTACAAGTTTGGCGTATACGCCTTGTTTCGCCATCAATTCGTCGTGGGTGCCGATTTCCGCCACCGCGCCGTCATCAAGCACGATAATTTCGTCCATCTCAAGCATCCAGTGAAGACGGTGAGTGGCCAGAAAGACAAGTTTGTTTTCAAACAGGTCTTTCATCGTTTCTTTTATTTCATATTCTGTTTCAATATCAAGGTGAGCGGTCGGCTCATCCAAAAGGAGAATCGGACGGTTTCCTAAAAAGGCTCTGGCCAGCGCGACACGCTGAGCCTGCCCTCCGCTGAGCGCCCGTCCGCCCTCGCCGATCCGGCCGTCAAGACCGCCGGGCAGATCACGGATCAGTTCGGAAAGACCCCCCGAAGCAGCGGCCTGCGCCGTTTCCTCACGGGAAGCATCAGGATGATAAAACCGGATATTATTCAAAAGCGTGTCATCAAAAATGTACGGGTGCTGCGGAATATAGAGCAGCTGCTTCTGCCAGCCGTCCGACTGCAGATGCGAGCGGGATTCACCGTTTACCTTGATCTCACCGGACGCAGGCTCTAAAAAGCCGCCCAGCACATCAATGAGTGTCGATTTTCCCGCACCGCTTTCCCCGATAATTCCGATTTTCTTCTTCCCTTTAAAGGACAAATGAAATTCAGACATCGATTCTCGGACGGACAAACGCGTAAGCTGTAATTCATCCCCGTCAGTCCACGTATCAAGTTCGAGCGGCTTTTCTTCTTTAAAACCGGGCTGCGCCAAAATCGCTTGAATGGTTTTCCCCGCCTCCTGCCCGTTTAACGTCGCGTGGTAATCATTCCCCACTTCGCGGACCGGGAGAAAATATTCAGGCGCGAGAATGAGCGCGGTCAATGCCGGCCCGAGCAGAATTTGTCCGTCTATCAGCCGCAAGCCGAGAAACACCGCCACTGTCGCCACCGACAGCATCGTAAAGAAATCCAGGGCGAATGATGATAAAAACGCGACCCGAAGCGTGCTCATCGTCGCCTTGCGGTATCTCTCACTGACATGAAAGATGTTTTTACTGTGTGATTTGCTTAATCCTAAAAACCGCAATGTCTCCAGTCCGCGGAGCGAATCCACGAAATGATTGGAAAGCGTCTGATAGGACTTCCATTGGCGATCGGCTTTTTTCTGTGCCACAAGTCCGAGCAGAATCATAAATACAATCAAAATCGGAAGCGCAAGAATCAGAATCAATGCCGATGTTTTATCCTGAAAAAACACGTAAATAACAACGGCCGCCGGCACAATCGCCATGCTGACCATTTTCGGCAGAAACAGCTCTAAATAACGGCGGAACTGGCTGATGCCTTCCATCGCCAGCGTCACCATCCGGCCCGTCCCCTCTTTTTTCGCAAAGCGGGGGCCGAGACGGAACAATTGCTCAAGAAATCTTTTTCTTAAGTCTGCGCCGGTTTGCGCGGCATATTGGTACACGATTTTCTGCCGGACCGTTGTCACCGCATGCCGGACCAAAAACGCAAGCAGGAAAAAGCCGATAACCGGATAAAGAGAAGCAATCCGCTTCCCGTTAAATAATCCGGTTACCGCCTGGCTCAGCCATTCCGCCTGCAAGATGATGGCGGCCGTTTGTATAATCGTTAATCCCGTAATGATCGCAAGAATCCGCTTCATTCCTTTATAAAGAAACAGGTCTTTTCCCATTAATAAGTCATAGGCTCCTTATGGCTGACGCGTTTCCGGAAGACATAATAGCTCCAGATCTGACTGCCGATGACAAACGGCAGCAGAGTCAGTGCGACAATTGTCATGACCTTAAGTGAATAATCACCGGAAGACGCGTTAGCTACTGTTAAGTCATACGCGCTTGTCAGCGAGCTGACCATGACGCGCGGGAACAGAGAGATAAAAATCATCGCAACTGTCAAAGCAAGACCCGCGCCGGTCATACCGAATGCCCAGCCGTCTTTTTTCTTGCTCATGAACACAACGGCAAGAACGTTGCAGATGACAATCAGCACGAATACCGGAATCGTGATGTTTGCCCGGCGTGTAAACATATCCGTATCGTATGCAGACATCGCAAAGAAAGCAAGTACAACAAGAAAGATAACACCGATTACGCGTTTTGCCATTTTTCTCGCACGCTCTTGTAAATCACCGATCGTGCGCAGGGTGATAAACATTAAACCGTGCAGGAATGAAAGAAGGGTGACGGCTGCTCCGCCAAGAACGGAATACACGTTCACAATATCTGAAAAACCTGCGTGAATGTTCATATGTCCGTCAATCGGCACACCGCGGAACAAGCTTGTGAAAATAAGTCCGAATACAAATGGCGGGATAAGGCTGCCGAAGAAAATCACCCAGTCCCATGTTTTGACCCATTTCAGATTATTCACTTGGCCGCGGAATTCAAATGCCACGCCGCGCCCCATCAAGGCAAGAAGAATGATGATAAACGGAATGTAATATCCGCTCAGCATCGTCGCATACCAGTTCGGGAATGCCGCGAAGATCGCTCCCGTACCTGTGATAAGCCACACCTCATTCGCATCCCAGAACGGGCCGATGGTGTTAACCAGCACTCTGCGTTCTAATTCATTATGGCCAAGAAATCGGGTCGAAATGCCGACACCGAAATCAAAACCCTCTAAAAAGAAAAATCCGACAAACAAAACTGAAACGAGTATAAACCAAAGATCATGAAGTGACCCCATGGTAGACCTCCTGACTGAACGGATCCGTTGACACAGGAACATCCTTATGATCATCATGGTCCGCACCTTTTTTAATTTCACGAACGAATAGGAAAACAAGCAGCGCGCCTAAAATCAAGTACATGACGCCGAAGCTGATAATTGAAAACAGCAGAGATCCCGTCGTTACGTTAGGAGAAACGGATTGTGCGGTCGTCAATTGTCCCATGACCGTCCACGGCTGGCGGCCGATTTCAGTCATAATCCAACCGGCAGAGTTCGCAATGAATGGAAATGCGATCAGTGCGATCATGCCCCGTAAATACCACTTGCTCGTATGAAGCTTTTTGCGGCGGTTCAGAATAAAGCCGGCAATCGCGGCAAAAATCATAAGCGCGCCCGCTCCCGCCATAATGCGGAAACTCCAGAACGTCGTTTTAACAGGCGGGATATAGTCGCCTTTTCCGTACGTTTTTTCGTATTCTTTTTGAAGTGTTTTCATCCCTTTCACACTGCCGCTGAACTTCTGGTAAGCCAAGTAGCTGAGTGCGTAAGGAATTGAAATTTCTGATGTGTTTTTTTCTTTATTCGTATCAATATTCGCAAAAGCCGTCCACGCGGCAGGATCACCGCTGTCATCCCAAAGCGCTTCACTGGCAGCCATTTTCATCGGCTGCGATTCCATTAAATGCTCAGCCTGCATATGTCCGCTGAACGCAACGCCGATACCGGCGATCAGACCGACAATCATCGAAAGCTTGAAAGATTTATGGAAGAAAGGCACTTCTTTTTTCTTCAATAATTTAAATGCGCTGACACCGGCGATAAAGAAAGCACCCGTCGCAAGCGCCCCGAAAATGACGTGAGGGAATTCAACCCAAAGCTGAGGGTTTGTCAGAAGCGCCCCGAAATCATTCATTTCCGCGCGGCCGTTTTTAATCGCAAAGCCGACCGGCTCCTGCATGAATGAGTTTGCCGTCAAAATCCAGAAAGATGACATAATCGTTCCGAAGGACACAAGCCAAATGCAAAGCAAATGCACTTTTTTAGATAAACGGTCCCAGCCGAAAATCCATAATCCGATAAAAATAGACTCCATAAAAAACGCCAAAAGCGCTTCAACCGCAAGCGGAGCACCAAATACGTCTCCGACAAAACGGGAATAATCAGACCAGTTCAATCCGAACTGGAATTCCTGAAGAATCCCTGTGACGACGCCGACAGCGAAGTTAATTAAAAAGAGATGCCCCCAAAATTTAGCCATTTTGAGATAGGTCTCTTGTTTTTTGACAACATAAAGCGTCTCCATCAAAGCAACCATAAACACAAGCCCGATAGACAAAGGCACAAACAAGAAGTGAAACAATGTTGTAGATGCAAATTGAATGCGGGCTAATACCAACTCACTCATGATGTTTTTCCTCCAATCTGGTAAATTGCTCAACATTTCACAAACATAGCGAAATCATTGCTCGGTATTTCACAAAAAATGATATATTTGCTCAATGTTTCACAAATTCGTCAAAACTATTGAAATATCAGCCTGTACACCCTGGGGGACAGCGGCTGTCATAGAAATGATTCAATATCATTACTTTACAACGATTCAGCCTAAAAAAAAAGATCAATATACCTAAAATAAGGCTGAAATTGTGACCGATTAATGTCGGATTTGTAGAGATTTTATGTCAGCACATAGGATATTTGTCCCTTTGATATCGTACCTCTTTTTTATTCGTGTGGCGAACAAAATGCTTTTCTCGGTGAAAAAGCCCGCCAAATTGCCATTTCGAGAAAGAAAATGTGAAGAAAACATGTCCTCTAGTAAATTCATAATATATGAACAATTTAAATTTTTTAGTAAACTTTAAATGGGGATATTTTTTCACTACATAACGACTGGGGGAACAAGCATGGGAGAACTTCAACCAAAATTGCAAACGGATTCAATCCAAAAACAGGAACGGACTGATAACTGGTTTGCCAGAGCAATGAATATAAGAATCGGCATTATTCCTCTTCCTATTTATATCCTGCTTTTTTTGCTTATTACGGTGTTTGTCATGAGCCGTGATGTAAAAAGCGACATTCTGACATCAATTGCCGTCATGAGTTTTTTCGGATTTACCTTCGGCCAGATCGGAAAATCCATTCCGATCGTGCGGTCCATCGGCGGCCCTGCGATTCTCGCAACCTTTATTCCATCCGCTGTCGTCTACTACCACTTGCTTCCGAAAGACATTATTACTTCAACAACAAAATTCACGGAAAGCTCCAACTTTCTCTATCTATTTATTGCCGGTATCGTCGTCGGCAGTATTCTCGGGATGAAAAGAGAGACGCTCGTCAAAGCTTTCGTCAAGATTTTTATTCCGCTGATCGCCGGCTCAATCGCGGCCGCCATCGTCGGCTTATGCGTCGGGACGCTGCTCGGGCTCGGCTTTCAGCACACGCTGCTTTATATTGTCGTTCCGATTATGGCGGGGGGTGTCGGTGAAGGCGCGATTCCTTTATCCATCGGCTACTCCGATATGATGCCGATGTCCCAGGGAGACGCCTTTGCGCTTGTGCTGCCGTCCATCATGCTCGGCAGCCTGTGCGCCATTATGTTATCGGGTTTGCTGAATGTCATCGGGAAACGCAAACCGGAATGGACGGGCAACGGGAAGGTTGATAAGTCTGATCATTCCGCTCCCGCATTGGAACAGCCTACCAATGATAAAACGTTTGATTTGTCCTTTTTCGCTTCGGGCGGTATTTTAGCGGTTTCCCTCTATTTGGTCGGCATGCTGGCGCATGATTTCTTTCAGCTTCCGGCTCCTGTCGTGATGCTCGTCCTTGCCGTTCTCATTAAGCTGTTCAGGCTGGCGCCGGCTTCGATTGAAAACGGAGCCTTCGGCGTCTCGCGCTTTTTCTCGACAGCCGTGACCTATCCGCTCTTATTTGCGATCGGCGTTTCAATGACACCGTGGGACAAGCTGATTGCGGCGTTTACGATCAGCAACATCATTACCATTTTATCAATCGTCGTCACGATGATGGCCGTCGGTTTTCTGACCGGAAAATGGCTGAATCTGTATCCGATTGAGACGGCGATTATTAATGCCTGCCATTCCGGCCAGGGCGGCACCGGCGACGTCGCGATCTTGAGCGCCGCTGAACGGCTTGAGCTGATGCCGTTCGCCCAAGTGTCGACCAGGATCGGCGGAGCGATTACCGTGAGTGTCACCCTTCTGCTGCTTCATCAATTCTATTAAACTGAAAAAAGCCTCCGCATATGCGGAGGCTCTGTTATTTCATCACATTTTGAATATAAGAGCCGAATGCCGCGCCGGACATGCCCGGCGACACACGGACGCGGTGAAGCCCGTAAAGCCCCTGATCTCTTGACGCCGCTCCCGGCTCCGTCGTGACCGCCATACGGTAGCCTGACGCGGCGGCGGCTTTTAATGTTTCCTTATTATATCGTCCGACAGGGTAGCTGATCATAGACGTCCGCTGCCCGAACATTTGATCAAATAAACGCTTAGAGTCCCTCATTTCACGTCGCTGCTGCTGCGGTGTGAGCCCGTTCAATTCGAGATGGTTCATCGTATGGCTCTGAATGGAAATGCCGTGGGCGGCCATCTCCTTCATCTGCTTCTCAGTCAGATGATTCTTATGCCCGATAAAGTTTCCGATCATAAAGATTGTCGCTTTCATCTTGTATTTCTTTAAAATGGGATAGGCCGCTTTCACATTGTCGGTATAGCCGTCATCAAATGTGATCAGAACACATTTTTCACGCGGCTCCTTATCCTCCGTCAGCATCAGATAGGCCTCTTCAGGAGTCATCGTATAATAGCCGTGATCATGAAGCCACTTCATATGCTGCCGGAATTCTTCCTTCGGCACACGCAGGCTGTTTCCCTCAGAAATGCTGTGGTACATCAGAATCGGCAGTCTTGCCGTTCCTTTCGTTTTAACCCAGGCGGACGTATCCGGCTCTTTTTTGATTTGGCGCTTTACAGATTTTTTATCGTGGTGCGCTTCTGCCTTCGGAATGCTTTGTTCGGCGCTTGCCTCATGGCCCGAGCAAGCGGCAAGCGTAAACACGGCAGCCAAAAGGCACATGCACATGATCATGCGTTTCATCGTTTTCCTGCTTTCTGTCTTCTATTTACTTTTTATATCGGTTATGCGTCATAAATTGTTACATCAAAAAAGCCGGACATCCAGCTGTCCGGCTTTGCGTTATGAGCGGATTCTGATTTCTGTTTCACTGTCAAAAAAGTGAGCCTTATTCATGTCGAAAGCGACGGTCAATTCCTCACCGGCACGAATGTCATGGCGGGCGTCAATCCGGGCGATAAAATCCTGATCCCCGATCCGGGAATAGACCATAATTTCTGACCCGAGCAATTCCGCGACATTGATTTTAGCTGTGATGGATGAATTCTTATAGGATTCTACCACAATCAGCTCGTCATGTATGTCTTCCGGGCGGATGCCGAAGATAACATCTTTGCCGGCATACCCTTTTTCCCGTAGCATTTTCATTTTCCCTTCCGGCACGCTGAGAGCGGCTGAACCGATCTGAATGGCGCCGTCCGTCAGCTTTCCTTTGAAAAAGTTCATCGCTGGGGAGCCGATGAACCCGCCGACAAATACGTTTTCCGGATGTTCATACACGTCTTTCGGGGTGCCGATCTGCTGAATTTTTCCGTCCTTCATGACTACGATGCGTGTCGCCATCGTCAGTGCTTCTGTTTGGTCGTGCGTCACATAGATTGTGGTTGTTTGCAGCCTTTGATGCAGCTTAATAATTTCTGCCCGCATCTGCACCCGAAGCTTTGCGTCCAGATTTGACAGCGGCTCATCCATTAAGAACACTTTGGCATCCCTGACAATCGCCCGTCCCAATGCAACCCGCTGCCGCTGCCCGCCGGAGAGCGCTTTCGGTTTGCGGTGCAGATACTCTGTGAGCCCCAGCATTTTCGCCGCTTCTTCGACCCGTTTTTTAATCTCAGGTTTCGGCATCTTCCTCAGCTTCAGACCGAAAGCGATATTATCATAGACCGTCATGTGCGGATATAACGCATAGTTTTGAAACACCATGGCGATATCCCTGTCTTTAGGAGCGATGTCATTCACTCTCGTGTCACCGATATAGAAATCACCCTTCGTAATATCCTCCAGCCCGGCAACCATCCGCAAAGTTGTCGACTTGCCGCAACCCGACGGACCGACAAACACGATAAACTCTTTATCTTTAATATGAAGGTTAAAATCATCGACAGCCGCTTCTTTTTGATCGTAATACTTATAAATATGCTCCAGCCGAAGTTCCGCCATGTCATCTCTCCTTTTTTGTAACCGCTTTCTTAAATAGGATTGTAACAGCGTCAGACGGCGGCGGATATAGGCAATGTTCATAAAAAAAGTCCGCTGCCTTCGTGCACATTTCCCATTTAATGTGATTTTTCAGACTGCAGACAAATGAAATAAGCCAGCAGGGCGCCCCGATATGTCTTAATATCAATACCTGAGCGTTCCGCGAATTTATCAATCCGATATTGAAGACTGTTGCGGTGCAAATGCAGTTTTTTCGATGTGAGCGACATGTTCGAGTTATGTTCAATAAAAGTCTGAATCGTATGCTTCAGCCCCGGTTCTTTCTGAAACAGCAGCGCCGCTTCTTCGTGAAGCAAGGCTGAGAGCTTTTCTCTGCTTTCTTCCATGAGCATGGCCGGAAATACCGTTTCCGCGGTCAGCGTGCTCAGCTGCGGGAGATGTCGCCGGCCAATCTGACAATATTGCTGTTCTCTCCGATAATGAAGGCGCAGACGTTCTCCCGCGCCGTAATACCTTCCGATGAAAAAACGGACACTGAAATAAAAATCGCCTTCGAGAATCTTCACAAAAGATGCGATGTCATCCGAATCTGGCGCTTCCAGCTTTTCTTCCTCCACAATCACGCCTTGATCCCTTCCCGTCCGGACAACTGTATATGAAACCGGCCAGAAATGGCGCAGCGCTTCCGTAAATGCCCCCCAGTCCCGTTCTCTCAATAAGTCATAATGGATAAAACGGACACGAGGCTCCTTGACATCAGGCACCGGACCCTCTTCCAGCAGAAACCGCCGCCACCTCTTTGCTGCCGCCGTCTCCGGAAAAAAATCGCCTTTTTCTTCAGCGGGCGTCAAAAATGATTCCAGAAGCAGTTTCTCCTTCGGGGCAATATCCTCCTTCGGAATGGTGACATAGACCCGCCTTTTCTCATCATAAAAGCAAAAGACATCCTCCGCCGTACAGCACGTATCAGACAACACAGCCCTCGGGTAAATTGCCAATAACGGGTTCATATGCGCTCCTCTCTATCGCTCTATCATATTTTCAGTATAAAACGTCCGGCCGATTGTATCCACTTCGTTTTAAGAAACAGCTTTCAGGCTATTTCCCGGGAAACGGATCATAACAGCTTCTGCCGGCATAAGAAAAAACCCTCCGCGCCGGCAGAGGGATCCTTTTTATTTAGAGATATCGACGAAGCCTTCACCAAAGACGTCACGCACATCATGAACAATGACAAACGCTTTTGTATCACAGCTTTTAATAATTTTTTTGAGCATGGAAAGCTCTTGTTTCTGGATGACGATATATAAAATTTCCTTCGACTGCCCCGTGTAATTTCCTTTACCCGACAGCAGCGTAACCCCTCTGTCCATAAGCGTGTTGACCTGTTCAGCGATTTCGTGCTTATGCTCAGATATAATCGTCACCGCTTTTTTCGTATTCAGGCCTTCAATGATAAAGTCCATCACCTTCGTTCCGATGTACAGCATGACAATGGTAAACATCATTTTTTCCGCACCGATGATGAAATAAGAACTGAAGACGACAATCAGATCAAAGAACAAAAGCGCATAGCTGATATTCCAATCGAGATATTTGTTCGCAATCCTCGCCAAAATGGCAGAACCCGCAGTCGTTCCTCCGACTCGAATAATGATCCCGATTCCGACACCGGCAAACACACCCGCAAAAATAGTATTAATAATGAGTTCATGTGAAGGCGAGTGCCAATCATGCGTCAGATGCAGAAACAGTGAATTGGCAACAACGGTAATGATCGTATAAAGCGTTGTTTTTCCGTCTAAAAATTTATATCCGATAATCAATAAGATCCCGTTCAAAATGATATTCGTCACCCCGGGCGACCATTCAAACACATAGTACAAGATCAGGGTGATTCCCGTTACCCCGCCCTCTCCAAGATCATTCGGAATGGCGAATAAATTAACGGCCAAAGCAAAGATAAAAGCCCCAATAATCAGCATCAGCACATCCAGCAATCTCTTTTTCATCCCAGACACTCCCTTTATATAAAATCAAAAAAGCCCGGGAGAGCACTCTTCATTAAAAGAGCAGAAACTCCCGGGCTTTTATCCCAACGTGTCACAGCAGGAACCTGCTGTGTGTTTTCTCTCGGTCCAGACCAATTCAGCATTGCGGAACCCTAGAAAACCACTGTTTTTTATGTTCAGTTTTTGTATATCTTTCAAGATTATACGGGAAATCACGAACATGTTCAACCACTCTTTTTTTCAATAAACATATAAAAAATTCGAACGATCTGCCGATACTAAAAAAGGCCCTTAAAATACATGACTAAAAAATCATTAAAATACTTTTTTTCTCAAAATATTATTGACTATAGGTTATTTTACAGGCATTATAGTATGTAGTTTTTAAGAAATAGTTTACATAGGAGGAAATATTATGGCAGGCAACCTGGTGTCTTGTAAGGCATGCGGCAAAGAAATCGCTAAAGGCGTTAAAAAATGCCCAAACTGCGGTAAAGATCAGAGAAACTTTTTTATGAGACATAAAATTATCACATTGCTTCTGGCGGTAGTGGTTATTATCATTCTCGTAAACATCGGCGGCGGAGGCGGATCTTCATCATCTAAAACCGCGTCTTCAAAAGCTGCGGAATCCAAGGAAAAACTGTATAACATCGGTGACACTGTTAAGACTGAGAAAACTGAAGTTACCGTTACCAAAGTGGAAAAAAGAGATTCAGTAGGCTCTCAATTTGTCGAGAAAAAAGCGTCTGACGGCGGCGTTATCGTAGCTGTTCAATACACAGTTAAAAATGTTTCAAACAAGCCGTTAAGCTCTTTCTCCATTCCAAGAGCGAAATTAGTAGATTCTAAAGGAACATCCTATGATTCAGATATTGATGCTTCTTCAAGCTATGCAACAGAAACAAAAGTAGACAACAGTAAAATTTTAAGTGACTTGAACCCGAACATTAAAGTTACTGACGTAAAAGCTTTTGAAGTTGATAAAAACGCATACTCTAAAGGCACTTGGAAATTAAAGTTCAGCAACGATGTTGAAGTGAAAATTAAATAATGACCGTAAAAAAAGAGACCTTCATCATTTGAAGGTCTCTTTCTTTTTACACCTTTTGGTACCCGTTCACATTGGAGGACTGCCACTTCCAAGAGTCGGCGCACATTTCTTCAAGCCCGCGCTTTGCTTCCCAGCCTAATTCAGCCTTCGCTTTTGCCGGGTCTGCGAAGCATGCGGCGATGTCTCCCGGGCGCCGGGCGGCAAAACGGTACGGCACTTCTTTTCCTGATACTTTTTCAAACGCCTTGACCATCTCAAGAACGCTGTAGCCTCTTCCCGTGCCGAGATTATAGGCATCCGCGCCTGTTGTGTTCAGCACCTTCTCAAGCGCTCTGACGTGGCCCTCGGCAAGGTCAACGACATGGATGTAATCCCGCACGCCGGTGCCGTCCTTTGTCGGATAATCATTGCCGAACACCTGCAATTGCTCAAGCTTGCCGACAGCGACTTGGGCGACGTACGGCATTAAATTATTCGGGATGCCGTTCGGGTCTTCTCCGATCCGGCCGCTCGGGTGCGCGCCGAACGGATTAAAGTAGCGGAGCAGCGCAATGCTCCATTCAGAGTCCGCTTTATGCAGATCGCGTAAAATCTGTTCCAGCATCAGCTTTGTCTGCCCGTAAGGATTGGTCGCGCTTAATGGAAAATCCTCAGTGATCGGCGTTGTTTCCGGAACGCCGTAAACCGTCGCTGAAGAACTGAAGACGATTTTTTTCACACCGTGTGCCTGCATGGCTTCACATAAAATAAACGTCCCCGTCAGATTATTATGATAATAACGAAGCGGAACAGCCACAGACTCACCGACCGCTTTTAATCCCGCAAAATGAATGACGGCTTCAATCTCATTTTCAGCAAACACCCGGTGAACGGCGTCACGGTCAAGGAGATCCGCTTCATAAAACACAAGCCCTTTTCCGGTAATATCTTTCACACGCTCCAATGCTTCCGGTGAACTATTTGACAGATTATCCAAAACCACGATGTCATAGCCGCCGTTTAACAGCTCGACACATGTGTGGCTTCCGATATAACCCGCTCCGCCTGTCACTAAAATCGCCATGAAGAAAGCCTCCCCTATTGAATGAATTGACCATATTATATCGGTTTTTTCTTCCTCAATCATCCATTTCCAAAAAGTTTAATCGTTTAGTCATCGTTTCTTCATAATTTATTTTCATTCGCGTAAAAAACAGAGCCCTCGATTCAAAACGGTTGCGAAATAGAAATCCCTCCCCCGCGCATGGTAAGATAAGACAAAGGAGATGACGGTATGAAAAATGAAATCATTGAACGCTTTACCTCTTATGTAAAAGTCGATACACAGTCTGACGAAAACAATGAAAACTGCCCTTCAACCCCCGGCCAGCTGACATTGGCCAACATGCTGGCAGATGAATTAAAGTCGATCGGCATGACAGACATCACAGTCGATGACAATGGGTACGTCATGGCGACTCTGCCGGCAAATACGGATAAAGACGTGCCGACTGTCGGTTTTCTGGCTCACGTGGACACCGCGACCGATTTTACCGGAAAAAATGTGAATCCTCAGATTATTGAGAGCTACGACGGACATGATATCGTTCTGAATGACAAACTCAATGTCGTCCTGTCGCCTGAGCAATTCCCAGAGCTCTCCCGCTATAAAGGCCAGACGCTGATCACAACAGACGGCACGACGCTGCTCGGAGCCGACAACAAAGCGGGCATTGCTGAAATCATGACGGCAATGGCGTACTTGATCAAACATCCGGACATCAAACACGGAACGATCCGGGTCGCGTTCACGCCCGATGAAGAAATCGGCAGAGGCCCTCACAAATTCGATGTCGGCCGCTTCAACGCCGCATTCGCCTACACGATAGACGGAGGCCCCCTCGGCGAACTGCAATATGAAAGCTTTAACGCAGCAGCCGCAAAGCTTACTTGTTACGGAAAAAGCGTCCACCCGGGAACGGCGAAAAACAAAATGGTCAACGCTTCAAAAATCGCGATGGAATTTCACCACGCGCTGCCGAAAGAAGAAGCGCCGGAATATACGGAAGGGTATGAAGGCTTCTATCATTTACTTTCCATGAACGGAGACGTTTCTGAAGCCGCCCTGTCGTACATCATCAGAGACTTTGACAGAGACCGCTTTGCAGAACGAAAAGAATATATGCAGAAAACCGCCGATGCGCTGGCGGCCAAATACGGCAACGAAAGCATCAAGCTTGAACTGCGTGATCAATATTACAACATGAGAGAAAAAATAGAACCGGTCAAAGAGATAGTCGATGTCGCCTATCAAGCCATGAAAAACCTCGACATCGAACCGATTATCGAACCGATCCGGGGCGGAACCGACGGATCACAGCTCTCTTACATGGGACTGCCGACACCGAACATTTTTACGGGCGGCCAAAACTTCCACGGAAAATATGAATACATTTCCGTCGATCATATGGAAAAGGCGGTAAACGTCATTGTTGAAATCGCCAGGCTCTTTGAAGAGCGCGCTTAAAACCAAAGCCCCATGCTTTGGTTTTTTTCTTTCACATGAAACCTTTCCTTCTTTCTTTCCGTATATAAGGTATGAATTGGAAAGAAGGAGTGAAGACTATGGCAAGAGGGACTGTAGCGAAAGAATTGAAAAAAACCTTAAAAGACCCGCGTGTTCTGGAGACAAAATCAAACCCTTTTAAAAAACTGCGGAAAATGTTCAAACGATTTTTTTAAGATAACATCTCGTTTTCTTTAAAAAAATAAAGAAAGCGCTGTCAACTCGCAGTCATCTGTTAGAAGCAGTTATTTTGCATATTATAAGGTTTTTTAGGGTACTGAATAACACAAGGCAAACGAAAACACTGAAATAGTTATTTAGACACTTACAAAAAATAGTGAAAAAGTTATATAAACGATCATCATCCATCAGCCGATACAATCTATAGAACCACAACAAGAGCAAAATTTCTTCAACCCATAGTTATTTTTACGGAAAATGACGTTATTTTTTAAAAAAGTGACAATTGTTTGAATACTTTTCGTTTGTTTTTTCGTACAATAATAATACCAAAACTTTTTTTGGGAGGTATGTAAAATGATGCTACTTATTTTTGCTGCTTTGACAGGGTATCTTGTTTTCTCTTTCAGTAAGGACAACCGCCGGAAAACGCCAAAGACAAGCCCGCTGGTGACAGCTGCCGACACGAATAACATCATTGATTTAAATGCGATCCGTCAAAAACGCCGGATGCCGCTATCATAAAAACGACAGCTGCCGCAAAATCGGCAGCCTTTTTTTTATGCACCCGGCCGATATGAAACCAACCGCCTCCTTTTTTCGTACAACATAAAAAAGGAGTTTTTTTATGTACCATTTTTACATCAAAGAGCGAATGTTTACGTTTAAGAATCGTTTTCAAGTGTTTCTTGAAAGCGGAAAAGAAGTCTACAATGTTGAAGGAAAGCTGTTTTCATTCGGTGATGAACTGAAGCTGACTGATTTGGACGGCCGCACGCTCGCCAGCGTCAATCAGAAACTGATGTCGCTCGTTCCCCGTTACGAGATTTCCGTCAGCGGCAAACCCGTCTGCCAAGTCATCAAGAAAGTCACGTTTTTCAAACCGAAATTTGAAATTTCCGGGGTCGGCTGGGACCTTACCGGCGATGTGTGGGGGCGGAATTTTCAAGTGACAGACGGAAAATCAAACCGGATGACCGTCACCAAATCATGGATGAGCTGGGGCGATTCCTATCATTTGCAGATTGAAAAGGAAGAGGATATTGCTCTTTGTCTTGCGATCGCCATCGTGATAGATATGATTCTATTTGAGGGTGACAAATAAAAATATTTATCGAAATATATTGACAATATGAGAAAACATACTAAGATTAGAGTATTACAGTTTATTCTGAAAAATAGCATATTTCCTTATCAAGAGAGGTGGAGGGACTGGCCCTATGATACCCGGCAACCGCTGTTCAGCAGAATGGTGCTAAATCCTGAAGATAAGGTTGAGATTTGCGGACGCAAGCTCTTCCCTATCCGAGGGAAGAGTTTTTTTATATTTCATCAGGAAAGAAGGAATCGTTCATGTCACAGCAAAACACAGAACAACCATTGCATACTCTTCTAAGAAAAAACCCGCCGTTTCGCGCAGATCAGGTCGGAAGCCTGCTGCGGCCGGCGGCTGTGAAGCAAGCCCGCCTGCAAAGAGCGGCAGGTGAGATTTCAGCAGAACAGCTGCGCGAAATCGAAAACAGAGAAATCATCCGCAGCGTGGAAAAGCAGAAAGAAACCGGCCTCAATGTCGTGACTGACGGCGAATTCCGCCGTGCCTGGTGGCATTTTGATTTTCTCGAAAATTTAGACGGGGTTGAGGCATTTACGCCTGAAAGCGGCATTCAGTTTCACAACGTACAGACGAAAGCGCGCGGCATTAAAGTAACGGGAGATATTGATTTTTCTCAGCATCCGATGCTCGAAGATTATAAATTCCTGCACAGCATTGCCGGCGATGCTGTTCCGAAAATGACCATCCCCAGTCCGAATATGCTGTTTTTCCGCGGAAAATTGGAAAAAGCGTCCTACCAGAATGATTACAAACAATTTCAGCACGATGTGTCAAAGGCGTATAAAAAAGCGATTCAAGCTTTCTATGACGCCGGGTGCCGCTACCTTCAGCTCGATGACACCGCATGGGCCGTTTTCTTATCGGAAGCGGGGCTTCGTCAGATTGAAGCTTTCGGCACAACGCCGGATGAGCTGCGCAAGCTGTTTGCAGCTTCCATTAATGACGCCATCAAGGACCGCCCTGACGATCTGAAGGTTACGATGCATATCTGCCGCGGCAACTTCCAATCCACATGGACGGCTGAAGGCGGCTATGATGCAGCGGCTGAAACGATTTTTGACGGGCTTGATCTTGACGGATTGTTCCTGGAATATGATGATTCCCGCTCCGGCGGCTTTGAACCGCTTCGTTATGTCAAACGCTCTGATCTTCAGCTTGTGCTTGGATTGATTACGTCGAAACATGGCGAACTTGAAGACAAGGACGCGATTAAACGCCGGATTGAAGAAGCTTCACAATATGTCAGTCTGGATCAGCTTTGCCTCAGCCCGCAATGCGGATTCGCCTCCACTGAGGAAGGAAACCTGATCACAGAAGAACAGCAATGGGCGAAACTGCGCCATGTCGTCAACATTGCCGGTGAAGTCTGGAAATAAAAAAAAAGACACGCGATCAGCGTGTCTTTTCCGTTTTACAGCGGATCGGTCCCGATTAAAATATCGATATCTATCGTGACAGCAGCCTCTTTCCGGCTGATAAACCGCCGGATGCTGTCATCAGTACATTTCCATGTTAAGGGCGTCATTTTCACAAGCCGCTCGAGGTCAGGCTGCGCTAAGGTCTTCGTGTAACACAGCCGTTTGCGCTCAAAGGTTTGAAAGCCCGCTTGGAATCGTCCGGCCGCAGAATCGGCGGTGTCTTTCCGCCGAGGGCTGTCTCCGAAGAAAAATTCCCTTACTTCCTTCAAATAATCACGCCGCGGCACCGCTTTAATGACTGTGCCGCCCTTTCGTAAAAGTCTGCTGCATTCCTTGTAATTCCAAGGTGATAAAACAGACATCACGACATCAAAACAGCTGTCGGCAAACGGCGCATCCGCCACATCAGCGACGGCAAAAACCAAATGATTCCCGAAGGCCTTTGCGGCATGCAGCACACCTTCTTTCGAGAGATCAATGCCGATTCCCGTCACGGAAAAAGCGGGCTGAAGCAATTTGCATACGGCGGCTAAATGAGAGCCTTCTCCGCACCCCGCATCCAATATCGCCGCCGGTTTATGCGGAGATTGCTTACGGCTGATGACGGCGGCGATCTCCTTTTGAACCGGCCCAAAAAATTCCCGGCTGTCAAAAAGCTCGCGTCTCGCTTCGAACAGCTGCCTGTCATAGCGGGTTTTGACCGATTTATTGAGGAAATTCACATATCCCTGCTTTGATATATCAAATGTATGCCCCTGTCCGCAAATCAAGCTTCGGTATCGTGAGACCGCCATGGCCGACCGGCATAGCGGACACCTGAACACGGATTGGCATGATTGCAGTAATTCCGCGCGTTTTCTTTTTATAGACGTCAAAAAAAACACCTCATTCATTCGTTATTCCGATGAAATGAAAAAGGCATAGACAAATAAACCTTGCCAAATTGGAAGGTTTTACCTATTTATCTATACCTCTCATTATCTGTAACGAATGAATTGGATGATCACGAAAATGACCCCTTTTCTGCCGTCTTTTGAAGGCTGTGCCCTCAGATCCATTTTATCAGCTGCATCCCGTCTTTACAATGAACCGGAACGGTTTTTAGGAGTTTTTTACACCTTTATTATCCAATTACTTATAGACATCCTTTATTTTCTTTATTTATAATATAAATTTATTATTTTGAAAATATCTAAAAAGGTTGATTTTCAAAAATTGAAACGATAAAATACTGCTATCTCATGTAATATCGTTATTCTTGTATATGATCAGTAATATGGTCTGATTGTTTCTACCTAGTGCCGTAAAAGACTAGACTACAAGAAAGTTTGCATAAATTTGAACGAGTGAAAAGCATATGACGCTGTCTATTCTTTTCTTTTGGCTCTTATTTATCACACTTTCTGGCTTTCAGGAATTTGTGACGAATAAGAGCTTTTTTTATTTCCATAATACCCTTATAGGAGTTGCTCACATGTACTTTTTATTGAACATTGTCGGTCTCATTGTTGTCATGGCTGTTGTTTTCTTATGCTCTCCCAACAAGAAGAAGATTAAATGGCGTCCGATTGTCATGCTCCTCGTCTTTGAGTTTCTGATTACTTGGTTTATGTTAGGGACAAAAATCGGCGGCTTTGTCATCGGGAAGATCGGCGCGTTCTTTACATGGCTGATTTCCTGCGCCAGTCAAGGGATTGCGTTCGCTTTTCCGTCTGTCATGGCGAACCCGACGGTTGATTTTTTCTTCAGCGCATTGCTGCCGATTATCTTCGTCGTGACCTTCTTTGATATGCTGTCGTATTTCGGTATTCTGCCGTGGCTCATTGATAAAATCGGCTGGCTGATTTCTAAAATATCCCGTCTGCCGAAACTGGAGAGCTTTTTCTCCATCCAGATGATGTTTTTAGGAAATACGGAAGCTTTAGCCGTCATCCGCCAGCAGCTTGCCGCCGTCAGCAACAACCGGCTTCTGACATTCGGGCTGATGAGCATGAGCAGCATCAGCGGCTCGATCATCGGATCGTACTTGACGATGGTTCCGTCCACTTATGTGTTTACAGCCATCCCGCTGAATTGCTTAAACGCGCTTTTAATCGCCAATATGCTGAATCCTGTGGACGTTTCTAAAGAGGATGATATTATTTACGTTCCTTCAAAAGCGGAGAAAAAAGACTTCTTCTCCACGATTTCTAACAGTATGCTTGTCGGCATGAACATGGTCATTGTCATTTTAGCGATGGTAATCGGCTATGTGGCGTTAACGGCCGCGTTAAACGGCGTACTCGGACTGTTCGTGCACGGTTTGACCATTCAAAAGATTTTCTCATACATCTTCAGTCCGTTTGCCTTCCTTCTCGGATTAGGCGTACATGACGCGATGTATGTCGCACAGCTGATGGGCATCAAGCTCGCGACGAATGAATTTGTGGCAATGGCCGATCTGAAAGGGCAGCTGAATTCACTCCCGCCGCACACGATTGCCGTGGCTACGACATTCCTGACATCATTCGCAAACTTCAGCACCATCGGTATGATCTACGGATCTTATCAATCTCTGCTTGATGGTGAAAAATCAGCCATCATCGGAAAAAACGTCTGGAAGCTGCTTGTCAGCGGAATTGCCGTTTCCTTATTGAGCGCGGCGATTGTCGGATTGTTTGTCTGGTAAAAGAAAAAAAGCGATACCGCTCCGTTTTGGAGTGATATCGCTTTTTTTTATTGATAGACGGATGCAGGTACGAAAACGTCCCGGATTCCTGCCGCGTACGGTCCGAGATCATATTGTCCGAACACAACGGCAATGCCGTTTTTCGTAAAGAAGAAAGGTCTTTCGTTATTCAGGATGATCTCCTGTTTTTTAACGTCCTGATCGAACAGATCGTCATGTTTCTTGATGTAGCCGTAAAGATAGTCTCTCGTCTTGTTAGCTTTCGTTTTTGTATTCAGCACATCATTGAGTGTGACCCGTTTTTTTGCGGCCAAGTCGTAATTAAAGGTCTGAACGGATGTCAGCCCGTGTGCGCCGCCTGTGTAACTGTAGTCTTCCGTCTGAATGCTGAGCTTGCCGTCTTGATTATACTTCACCTTGAAATCTGCCTGGTATTCCGCTTTGTAGCCTTGTTTTTCACCGTCTTTTTTGTTTTTCACATATTCTTGATACGATTGTTCAATATAACGTTTGAAGTCCTGATTGATTTTCTTTTCAAAAGATGCGTTTCCCGTATTTGTGACCTCGGGGTATGTCAGCTGTTTTACATGCTTATACGTATGGCTTTTGACAACGGGCTTTGCGGTTTGCGCGGCCTCGGCTGAAGGCGCGAAACCTCCGAACGGCGCGGCTGTCAGCACGGTTAAGAGCACGGCCGCCATCATTTTGAATGCCTTTTTCATCACAACTCCTCCTTTTCATTACCGTTCCCTTTTTGAAAACGGGTTACACTCTATAGACAGCGCGGATCAGCAAATTGTTTCTGGGCCTTCTTTCACATTTTCTCCATAAAAAAAAGAGACATGGAAAATCCACGCCTCTTTTACCGTGAAGGTCTTTGCGCAATGGCTTCATAAACGGCTTCTGCCAAATCGGAGTTGCCGAACATCTCCAAAACGCCGATGACAGTTTGATCAGGAATCGGTTCTGATTCCTCCTTCGGCACGACAAGTTCTTCAGCCGTTTTTCGCAGCTCTTCGTTTAAAGGCTGTCCGGGATAAGCCTTGCTGTAAATGGCCATCGGATCAAGGTCATGATTGACGCACCATTGGGCAAACACCAAAATCATCATGTTTTCGTCACGCCGGTAATATTCTTCAAGTTGTTTTTCGGTAAACGGCTTCACTATCATTCGCTCCTCCAGAAAATCTACCCCTAAGATACACAAACACAGAGCGGAAGTAAACCAAAGAGGGTGAAACATATTATTTCATCAACCCGCCTGCTTTAAATGGCGCATGCCCTGACTCTCTAAAACTGTTGTCTGAATGTCCCGGACAGCGGAAGGTACGGATTTGCACGGAAGCATTTTCGTTTTCTCCTCAGATATTTCACTCTCACAAGAAAAAAGCGCCTCCTTCATAAAAGGCGCTTTTTCATTCTTATATGTTTCTGTCCCAATGCCGATGCTCAGCCACGGCTTTCAGAAATTGTTCGCAGTTTCCGTCCGGAACAAGACCGGGGCCGCTTTCGGTTCCGGCGGCGAGGGCGAGAAGTTCTTTTCCTTCACCGGAGGCGCCGATCGCTTTGTAATGGCTGAAAGCTTCGCTGACGAAGTCTCTGGCCGATTTTTGGGCTTTGAGGCTGTCTGTGCTTTGTTTTCCGCCCGGAATGAAAACAGCGTCGTACAGGACGGAATCCGCTGTCAGGAAAGTGGCTGACGCTTCCAGCTCCGTACCGTTTTCTCCCTTGATAGTTCCCAGCGCGGGGCTGATGATATCGGCTCTGACTCCCGCCTGTTTGCATGCGTCAAGCACTTGTTTGACTTTCTCATCAGAAAACCCGTGGTCGGTTAAAACCGCAACCTGCCTTGTCGCTGCCGTTTTCACCGTGTTTTCCTGGCTTAAGGCCGGGGAAGTGAACGTTTCGTCAGATTCACGATCCTTCGGCGGCGGGTTCACGCCGATTCCTTTCGCAACACACTCGGCAAGCCCTGCGTCGACATGACTGAAGACATCAATCACCTGCTGCTGCACATCCTTGCTGTTCACTTTTCCGACCTCAAAACAGAACGCGGAGATGATATGTTCTTTCTCGGCGGGAGACATGCTGTTCCAGAACATCTTGGCCTGAGAAAAATAGTCATTGAAACTCTCACTGCGCTGGCGGATTTTTCTGCCTTCTACTTTTTCCTGGTAATGAACGTATCCGCCTTCTTCTTCTGAGGCCGGCGACGGATCATTGTTCTGCAGGGAATTTTTATGATAGGCGACAGGGCCCTTATTAATCGTCATCCGATGGTAGCCGTCGTATTGGTTGTTATGGAACGGGCAGACCGGCCGGTTGATCGGAATCTCGTGAAAATTCGGCCCGCCAAGACGGATGAGCTGTGTATCCGTATAAGAGAAAAGCCGGCCTTGAAGAAGCGGGTCATTGGTAAAATCGATGCCCGGCACGACATTTCCCGGGTGGAATGCGACCTGTTCTGTTTCCGCAAAGACATTGTCCTGATTGCGATCGAGGGTCATTTTTCCGATCAGCTTGACGGGAACCAATTCTTCCGGCCACAGTTTTGTCGGATCAAGGATATCAAAATCAAATTTGAACTCGTCTTCTTCGTCTATCATCTGAACACCGAGCTCATACTCGACTTTGCCGCCGTTTTCAATCGTTTCCCACAGGTCGCGGCGATTGAAATCGGGATCTTTCCCGGCAATTTTCTGCGCTTCATCCCATACGAGGGAATGAACGCCGAGCACAGGTTTCCAGTGGAATTTTACAAAGCGCGCTTTTCCTTTCTCGTTGACGAAACGGAACGTATGCACGCCGAAGCCCTCCATCATCCGATAGCTTCGCGGGATGCCGCGGTCAGACATCGTCCACATGACCATGTGCGCGGATTCAGGATTGTTTGCGACAAAATCCCAGAACGTATCATGAGCCGTCGCGGCCTGCGGCATTTCATTGTGCGGTTCCGGTTTTATGGCGTGAACGAGATCCGGGAATTTGATCGCGTCCTGAATGAAGAACACCGGAATATTGTTTCCGACGAGATCATAGTTCCCTTCTTCAGTATAAAACTTCGTCGCAAATCCCCTGGCGTCACGGACGGTGTCGGCTGACCCCTTGGAACCCGCCACTGTTGAAAAACGGACGAAAACAGGCGTTTTGACGGACGGGTCCTGCAAAAATTTCGCCCGTGTATATTCCGTCATCGGTTCGTACACCTGAAAATGCCCATGAACGCCGTACCCGCGCGCATGAACGACCCGTTCCGGAATCCGCTCGTGGTCAAAGTGCGTCATTTTTTCACGAAAATGAAAATCCTCCATCAGCGTGGGGCCGCGGACGCCCGCTTTTAAAGAATGCTCATCCTCAGACACGCGAAGCCCCTGATTGGTCGTCATTTTTTTGCCGCTGTTACCAGACCGGTACTGCTCCAGCTGTTCGTCCTTTGAGTGTTCATTTACTCGTTTGTTTTGATCATCACTCATGTCAGTTCCCCCTTTTAAAACGAAACATTCTATAGCACATTTACCCGCGGCGTTCTTCATATAAACTGCTGATCCGCTCATTAGGATTTTAGGTCTGTATTTACATATGCGGTCATACACATTTTGAAATAAGCCATTTTCACAGAAATAAATCGTGAAAGCGCTTACCAATACAGCTGTTGAACAGGGGAGGTCATATCGTGCTTGCCATACTCGGTTTTGTGATGATGATTGTCTTTATGTATCTTATTATGTCTAACCGGCTTTCCGCTCTTATTGCTTTGATTGTCGTTCCTGTTGTGTTTGCCCTGATCAGCGGATTTGGCAAAGATCTCGGCGAGATGATGATTCAAGGCGTTACAGACCTCGCTCCAACCGGGATCATGCTGTTATTCGCCATCCTGTATTTCGGCATTATGATTGACTCAGGTCTGTTTGATCCCCTCATTGCCAAAATCCTATCGCTTGTCAAAGGGGATCCGTTAAAAATCGCCATCGGCACAGCGGTTCTGACGATGACCATTTCGCTGGACGGAGATGGAACAACAACGTATATGATTACGATTGCGGCAATGCTGCCCCTTTACAAACGGCTCGGCATGAACCGTTTGGTGCTGGCGGGAATTGCGATGCTCGGTTCGGGGGTCATGAATATTATTCCGTGGGGCGGGCCGACGGCGAGGGTTTTGGCTTCCTTGAAATTGGACACGTCAGAAGTTTTTACGCCGCTGATTCCCGCTATGATCGCCGGCATTCTCTGGGTGATCGCCGTTGCTTATCTCCTCGGAAAAAAAGAACGGAAGCGGCTCGGCATCATTTCGATTGAACACGCGCCGTCTTCTGATCCGGAGGCAGCGCCGCTGAAGCGTCCCGCTCTCCAATGGTTCAACCTGCTGCTGACTGTCGCTCTGATGGCCGCGCTGATCACCAGCCTGCTGCCGCTCCCTGTTCTTTTTATGATTGCGTTCGCCATCGCCTTGATGATCAACTATCCAAATGTCAAAGAGCAGCAGAAACGGATTTCGGCACATGCGGGTAATGCGTTAAACGTTGTCTCAATGGTGTTTGCGGCAGGCATATTTACAGGTATTCTCTCAGGCACAAAAATGGTCGATGCGATGGCGCATTCTCTCGTTTCCCTCATCCCTGATGCCATGGGCCCGCATCTGCCGTTGATCACTGCGATTGCCAGCATGCCTTTCACCTTTTTCATGTCGAATGACGCCTTTTACTTCGGTGTGCTTCCCATCATCGCTGAAGCCGCTTCCGCTTACGGAATAGACGCCGCTGAAATCGGAAGAGCCTCCTTGCTGGGCCAGCCGGTGCATCTGCTCAGCCCGCTTGTGCCATCCACCTATCTACTGGTCGGAATGGCGGGCGTCAGCTTTGGCGATCATCAAAAATTCACTATTAAATGGGCCGTGGGGACAACGATTGTGATGACGATTGCGGCGCTTTTGATTGGGATTATTTCGTTTTAATTAAAAAAGGATTTCCGATGGCGGAAATCCTTTTCTGTACATTACATTATTTTTTTGTATAGCGCACCCAGTCATAATGAGCGTATAGCGGATTTACACCATTGTAGGAACCGAGCCAGTCATCGACACCTATCCCATTCCATAAGTTCATCATGATTTTTCCCGGTGTTGTCGGGATTTGGCTTGTCGCAGTATGTTTTAATTGCCCATCGACATACCATTTAATAGAGTTTGGCTGCCAATCGAACGCATACGTATGATAGGCATTGGCCGCATCAAATCCGAGATCCGCGACCTTCTCATGATTTCCCTTTCCATTTGTATAATAATTAAATTGAACCTTTGTCGTGTCTTTTCCTAAAAATTCGATATCAATCTCATCCCAAGGAGTACCATCCGTTGGACCTGTATAAGTGAAGAACGATGAAACGATCCCTGTGTTTTTAGCCGGTTTCATTCTGACTTCATAAAGTCCATAGCCATAGGTTTGAGCGGAGCGGTTCTCCCCGCAGTCAAACTTGTTATAAGACGGGCTTGTCAGCGCCAATCGCATTTCACCTGATGACGTCACGGACACATTATTTGCACGCCACGTGCAGTTGAACATATCTCCATTGGAGTAACCATTTGCTTTTTGCCATAATCCGGAGTTATAGCTGTTAAAAGGTTCAAAAAACGATCCGCCTGTTTGAGCTGATGCAGTAGAAGTGATCGCACACAAACTCAAAAATAATCCAGTGACAAGAAGCAGCAGCACTCGTTTCATACGATAAAACATGTTGGCATTCCCCTTTCTTTGAAAGCGATTTCTTTATCGATCATACATGATTCTGTAAAAGGGAACATCAGTCAGAATAATGATAAAAACGAAACTTAAAAAGACCTAAATTACCATCAGCACAAACAGAGATGATCTGCGCTCATTGTAATTTAGGTTTTGCCTGCCTTAACCAAGTCATATGTGAATGTAAGACAAAATAAATACAAGGAAACTAAAATGGAATGCCCCGGCCCATGATGACCAATTCCTGATTGCCTTCTTTGAGCACACTGACGACATTATTAATGACTTTCGCAATCTTGAATTCTGTCTCCCTCCCGCCTGACCATTTACCTGCTACACATTTAAAGTAGTTCAATATCTCCAGGTCAATCAGAAAACGCCGTTCAGAAATCTTTGTCCAACGATGCGGATGAGGCGCATATAATGCAGAGAACCGTTTTTTGGGAAGGAGCGTGTGTGATGAAACGGTTTTCGAAAGAAGAAAGCAGCTGGATGCTGTATGATTGGGCCAATTCAGCTTATTCGGTCATTATTATGACGGCTGTTTTCCCCTTGTTTTTTAAAGCCGCGGCGGCGGAAAACGGTGTCAGCGCGGCTGATTCCACCGCTTATTTGGGCTATACGATTGCCGCCGCGACTTTTATTTTGGCGATGCTCGGTCCCGTCTTAGGAACGATTGCCGACTACAAAGGATGCAAGAAACGGTTTTTTGCCTTCTTTCTTCTGATCGGTGTGGCGGGTACAGCCGCGCTGGCTTTGATTCCCGGCGAATCTTGGATGCTGTTATTAATTTGTTATACGATTTCCACGATCGGCTTTGCCGGGTCTAATGTGTTTTATGATGCGTTTCTCGTTGATGTGGCCGCAAAGGAGCGGATGAATATGGTGTCCGCCAGGGGATTTGGACTGGGCTATATCGGCAGCACGATCCCTTTTCTCCTCAGCATTGCCGTCATTCTTTCAGCCCAAGCGGAGGTGATTCCGCTGTCCGCCCAGGCTGCCGGCCGCATTGCCTTTTTGATTACGGCGGCATGGTGGGGGCTGTTTTCGATCCCGCTCCTTCTCCGCGTCCGCCAGCGCTATTATATCGAGAGGGAGCCGCGGCTTGTATTCAGCAGTTTTATACGGCTGGCCGGCACGCTGAAGCAGATCAGGAAGCACCGGGCACTGTTTTTGTTTCTGCTCGCCTATTTCTTCTACATCGACGGGGTCGGCACCATCATTACGATGTCCACGTCATACGGGGCTGACCTCGGCATCAGCGCGGCAAATCTGCTGATTGTTTTATTTGTCACTCAGGTCGTCGCCGCGCCTTTTTCGATTTTGTACGGACGGCTGGCCGAACGATTTAAAGGAAAAACGATGCTTTATGCCGGAATCGGCGTGTATATGATTGTCTGCACGTATGCTTATTTTATGGATTCCGCTTTTGATTTCTGGGTCTTGGCTATGCTTGTCGCCACTTCCCAAGGAGGCATTCAGGCGTTGAGCCGCTCTTACTTTGCCAAGCTTGTCCCCAAACAGAACGCCAATGAGTTTTTCGGCTTTTATAATATCTTCGGCAAGTTCGCTTCGATTATCGGCCCTCTTTTGATTGCCGTGACCGCCCAGCTGACCGGAAATTCGTCAGCCGCCGTGTTCAGCCTGATTTTGTTATTTGTGATCGGCATTGCCATCCTTGCGTTCGTGCCTGAGGAGACGACGTAAAAAAAGCCTGCGCGCGGCAGGCTTTTTTTTTATTTCTTGGCTTTATGGACTTTCAGTTTTTTGCCTTTGACCGTCGTATTTTTCATGATGTCAAGAACGTGCGGGCCTTTGCCGTTCAGAATTTCGACGTACGATGCGTTGTCCAAAATCGTGATAATCCCGATATCATCGGCTGAAACGCCGTCGATTTTCGCAATCGTTCCGACAAAATCGACCGCTCTGAGTTTTTTCTTTTTCCCGCCGTTAAAGTACAGCTTCATGATGTCTTTGTTTAACTGTTCGCTTTTGTCTGTTTTGACATCGGGGCGGGCGTTCAATTTTTCCGCAAAAGCCGCTTTCCGTTCCGCTGTTTCTTTCTCAGACGGCGCCTCCCGCTTCTGGATGCGGAAACCGATATATGTCTCAATGTCATTCAGAAACCGCGATTCAGACGGTGTCACAAACGTAACGGCCAGTCCGCGGTGTCCGGCGCGGCCCGTTCTGCCGGTGCGGTGTACATAGCTTTCTTTTTCAAGCGGAATATCATAATTGATGACGAGGCTGATGTTTTCAATATCAATTCCTCTGGCGGCAACATCGGTCGCAATGAGATAGCGGAACTCGCCGCGCTTGAATTCATTCATGACGTCAAAGCGGTCTTCCTGCACCATGCCGCCGTGAATTTTATCGCAAGGGTAGCCCAGCCTGTCCAGCTCATCGGTTAACTGGATGACTCTTTCTTTTGTCCGGCAGAATATGATGCAGCTGTCCGGGTTTTCGGTGATCAGGACATCTCGCAGCAAGGATGTTTTGTCCTCTTCTTCTGTTCTGGTGACAAAATGCTCAATGTCTTTTGTCGTCAGGCCTTCCGCTTTTACTTCAATCAATTCAGGGTCTTTCATATATGTGCGGCTCAGCTTCTCGACGTCATCCGGCAGCGTCGCTGAAAACAGCATGGTGACTCTGTTTTTCGGCAGATGCTGAATGATGGCTTCCACCTGTTCAATAAATCCCATATTCAGCATTTCATCCGCTTCGTCAATCACTACATACGCCAGCCGTTCAAGCGGCAGCGTCCCTTTCTCTATATGATCAAGCACACGCCCCGGCGTTCCGGCAACGACGTGGCTTTTTTGCTTCAGTTCGGTTTTCTGTTTGTCAAAAGAAGCTTTTCCGAAAACCGCCGTGGCTTTTATCCGTTTGAAACGGCCGATATTCGTGATATCTTCTTTAATCTGCGCCGCAAGCTCGCGGGTCGGCGTTAAAATCAGCGCCTGCGGTTTGTTTTCCTCCCACTCCGCAAGCTCACAGATCGGAATGCCGAAAGCCGCGGTTTTGCCGCTGCCCGTCTGCGATTTGACGACGAGGTCTTTTTTTTGCAGCGCGGCGGGGATGACGCGCCGCTGCACTTCAGTCGGCTCGGTGTATTGCAAGCCATTCAGCGCCCGTCGGATCTCGGGGCTGATCGCATATTCATTAAACTCATTCATGACTAAACTCCTTCTCTGTCCGGCTCCCTTCATTATACGCGAAATGCCGCCGCTTTACCCTGACGTTTTGCCGGGCCATTCGGGGGACTGCTTTTTCACTTGTTCTTTTTTAAAATTTCACAGATACCCCACTTGTAATACAAATCCATAATACAAGTAGACATTAAAGGTTATTTTAGATATAACTGGAACTTCTAACCTTTTATCATAAAAAAAACCGCCGGCTGCCGGCGGTTTTTCGTATTATGGATAGCGGAGATTTGTATTTTGCGCTCCCGCATAGGATTTGGCGAAGTTTTTGGCGTCCTGGGCTGAAAGGGTGCCGTAGCTGTAATTTGATCTCGGATTCCAGCCGGTGCGCGGTGATTTCGGGGCTTTGAGCGACGGGAATGAACCGATGTCGGTGAATTGGGCCGTCCCGTAGTCGTCTATCATTCCGCCTTTTTCATTTCCGTTACCGAAATAGTTGGCTTCTGAGAAGACAGTCGCGTTTGTATGAATGGTGAATCCTAAATTGAAATTGGTCACATAGTTGTTTTTCGCATGAAAATAGCCGTATCTCATCAGGCCCGGTGAACGGACATAGACGTTATTAAAATAGTTGTTGGTGATCGTCATATGCGGATAGCCGATATAATTGCGCCCTTCGTTATCATCATTCGGATAACCGAGAATCAGGCCGTACAGATGGTCTGTGAATTTAGAGTTAGACAGCGTCACAAAATCCGCTTTAGCGCCGACATACAGAAGCTTTCCCAAATCACTGTGGCTGTTCGGATTGTAGCTGTGTCCTTCAAACCACACGTGGTCAATCCAGTAATTCTGTCCGTTCGCTATGTACACCGGAATGTCGTTGTTGCCCGTAATGGCGGCACTATGGCTGATAATGAGATTTTTGAAAATCACATTGTTTGAGCCGGAGCCGGTGGTCAGATAGATGTTGGTCAGCCTGTGGCTGGTATAAGAGCCGACGATCGTTTTATTGGCGCCGACTGTCACAACGGCTTTACCCGGGGAAGAAATATCACTTGTGATGACGATGGTTTTGCGGTCCGTTCCGCCCGCATTGTTATTCAGATCATTAAGATTGCTGACGTAGACGACGGGGCCGCCCTGGCCTCCCGATACGGCGGATTTTGCTTTTCCGTTATGATCCTTCGCATTTCCCGCGAATCCGGTAAGTCCCTGCATCACATCCGGATAAGCTGCTGCCGCTTCTGCCTGTTTTGATACGGAACATACGATGGTCAGACAAAGCGCAAAGCCGAGTGCAGCCAAGAAAGCGAGATGACGCGTCTTCTTTATCATGCCCTTCACTCCTTTAATCTCTTAAATTGTAAGCACAAGAAGTATTATACAATTACCATCCTCTTTTTCCATGATCTGTTTGTCTGCTTTTTCGTTATGGCTGAAAAGCCCCAAAACAAAAAAAGCAGCCGATACGGCCGCCTATATACGGGTGCTGTCTGCCTGAGTTTCCGCCGGCACGGCTTTTTGCTTTCGAATCAGGGACAGCGCCATTCCCGCAAAAATCAATACAATCCCCAAAGATTGATAAAGGTCGGGGCGAAATCCCGTAAATACGGTGTCAAGCACAATCGCCACCGCCGGATCAAGAAATACGATGATTGAAATAAACCGGGTGGATAAAAACCGCAAGCTGTCAAAAAAGAGCAAATACACAATTCCCGTATGAATGATACCGGTTGACACAATCATGATCCAGTTCACATGCGACAAATCAGAAAAAGCGCCGAAACGGACGAACGGGAGAAGAATGATAACGCCCAATCCGGTCTGCAAACAGGTGACGGCGTATGGGCTGAGGCTGTTGATGCCTTTCCCGGCCAGTGTCGTAAAAGCGTAAAAAAGGGCGGCCAGCACGGCCCAAATAATACCCGATCCCATCAGCTGAGAAAATGATGTATTTCCGTTGATGCCGGAAATCAGGGCGGTGCCCAGAAAACAAATCACGATGGAAGTGACGGACACAATATGCAGTTTCTCCCGGTATATAAGGCTCCCTAGAAGAAGGACGAGAACCGGAGCCAAATGATAAACGGAAATCGCTATCGTCACTGATGTCTCCTCAAATGATTTAAATAAAAACACCCAGTTCAGCACGAGAAAAAATCCGCAGGCCAGTGTCTGCAGCACCTCACGCCGGTTCCATTGTTCGGTGCGGTGCCGTCCGGAACCAAACCAGCAAACGCCCAGAAACAATGAGGCGCACAGACATCTCACAAAGACCAGTTCAATTGAAGGCACATTCGTATGTTCCGAGAAAAAGCCGATTGATCCGAAAATGACCATGGAAATGACCATTTTGATGACGGCATTTGATGTTTGTTCAGCTTGCATTGATTTGCTTCCCCCATATCATTGACTGTTTATTCAGACAAATACTAACAGCCATTTTACTTGATTCAGAGGAAGATTTCATCCTATTTTTCGAAAGACGGGGGTCTTTCTCATTAAAAAAACCCCGCATCAGCAGGGTCTTCCGTTTAATGAACGATCAGTACAGGACAAGGAGACAATTGTGAGACCTTATGGCTCACGCTTCCGAGCATCATTTCTTTAAATCCGCTGATTCCGCGGCTTCCGACGACAATCAGATTGAAATGCTGTTCTTTCGCTATGTTTAAAATTTGATGCGCAGGTTCGCCTTGGACGTACAGGCTTTCCGCGTTTACCCCGCTTTCAGCCGCTTTCTGCTTGGCCTCTTCCAGAATGGCCGCTCCTTTTTGCTCGACTTCATGTTTAATGTCTTCAATGAAGTTTTCCGGAACATAGACAATCCCTGTTAAGGCTGATGTGGAGACAACGGCTTCACGTCCCGCATAGAGAATGGTGAGTTCAGCCTGCTGTTCTTTCGCCAGATGGATCGCTGCTTCCAAAGCTTTGCCGCTCATGTCTGAACCGTCTACTGCTGCAAGAATTTTTTTAAACATATGAATCCCGCCTTTCTGCTTTTATTGTCCTCCTCTCTTTGCTGAATGTCAATTTTGCCGGCTTGCTTTGGAACATTGCGTTTACAGACTTTATCCGTTTGTAGCGATGACGTCTTTATACCAATAAAAACTTTTCTTTTTCTTTCAAACGTGCCTTTTCCATCATTACCGCGGTCGGCATAGATATAGCCGTAGCGTTTTTTCATTCTAAAAGGGTTCGGGTGGCGCTGAGTGAGTCAACTCCTTAATCCTCCCTACGGTCCGGTTACCGTTGACTCATGCCCTATTCGCTTGCTTCCCTAAAATCCTTTAATAACGCAATTCAAAAAAATAATTAACACAACAATCGCAGTAACAACCACTGCTTCTACAGTGTAGGTCACTTTTTTCCTTCGCATTTGCTCTTTATATTTTCTTTGGATTTCCCTCTTCTTATCAACATTCATTTTTTCGGCTCCTTCCCAACCCCTCGAAAACTTCACATCCCTTATTTTGAACTACCGGAATAAGACAGCTCTAGCGCTTTTCGTATGTATTCTTCTTCTGTGATTTCTCCATGAAACCGCCTTTCTAAGAGCTTTTCCTCTTCTTCCGTCAGCACTAAGCCCTCAAAGCCAAGGGTTGCTCTTACATATTTCATCCCTATTTCAAAATCAATCTCTTGCATTACTACCCCCTCCTCTTTATCAAAAGGCCCTGCGGGTCATTTTCGCCAGTACGCTCCAATTTATTTGGTGCGTATAACTGGGCACTCGGACCGCTCCTAAATTCCAAAACAAACTCAAACACAAAAGAACCCAGTCAGTCCCCTGTCATGACTGGATTTTTCCTCTCGTTTAGGTATGCAGCGCCTTTTAAAATGCACCCTTTTCAAAACAACTCAAATCATAATAAAGGGTGCAACACTTAAAGGTGTCTGACCTCGCCATAGCGAACCTATTTTACGAGGTGATTCGTGATGGATTCGGGAGTCAAATTATCGTCCGAGGATGACGTAAAGACTTTAGAGTATCTATGTACAATGACTAAGATCAATGGACACTCATTCGACGAAACGGTAAAGCATATAGCAAGCCTGCATCGTTCAAAACTGACCATATCGGATACCGCTACATCGCTACAGGACAATCCTTTGGTGGAATTCATGAAGCGACAGGAAGAATTCAACCAAAGAATGGCAGAACGGATGGAACAATTCGAAAAAAGACAGCATGAAAGACACGAGACACTCACTGCGGCATTACGGAAGTCGCTAGAGACACAAAAAAGGATCGCAGCCACTAAACAAAAAAAGTAGTGGCAATTTTGGAAATAGAACACACGGAAAATGGCGCACTTATACACACAACCCTGTGTACATGCTAAATCTCTCGATTTCCGTCAGGCGTGTTACAAAAAAGGAGACTTTCACCGAGTCCACTTTTTTATTTTTTCACTCATGCATAACAATTTTCTCTCTTTTGCACCGCAATAAAAAAACAGGCCTGAAGGCCTGCTTAATCTATTTTAGCTTTTTTCCATGTACTCCTAACAATTCCCATGATCACTATGTATACAATCGCAATACCAACAGTTACACCCTCAATTTTTGTAAAAAAGCTATTCAAAATTATTAATAAAAACGCTAGTACTGACGCAAACCAGTGTATAGATTCATATTTTTTGTCACTCATTGCTGATCCCCTCACTCTTTCTGTTAAACACTTTATATACCTAAATCCATCATGACACAATTTCCGCTATGGAATCAAGCGGTAAAATGGTTTATAATTTACAAGGTATTTTTAAGTAAAAAAGGGGGATAATATGAAATTTGTTCTAAAGTACAGAAGTAAAATTATTTTGGCAGTTGTTTCAGTGTTTTTATTTTCAATCCTTGGAACGACAGCCGCTGAAGCCGCTGAATCACCGAATAATCAATCATTAGTTCGAGACACTAATCTCGAAAAAGAATTTTCAAGTTTGCTTTCTAGTCAAAAAGCATTATACGCAATTGAAAACATACCTGACTCAGTGGTCAACCAAGGTTCTGATGCAATTTTAGATTGGTTCAGAAATAACATCGATGATCAATCGCTAATCAATGATATGAACGCCGCTGCAACTGAGCTTCATCAATCGGACAAACCATTCAAGACTCAAGGTGTACTAGGTTGTATAAGTGCTGTTGGTACCGCACTTGCCAGCCTAGCTTTCGCTCCTGCAAAATTGTTAAAGATCAAAAAGGCAATAAAAGCCTTGGGTGGAGTAAAGACATTCGTCACTAAAACATATCAGTACTACAATTATTACAAGAAAAAATACCGCAGTAAAAAAACCGCTTGGAACAAAGCAGTCTCCAAAGCAGCTTCAAAAGCCAGCCCTGAAATAAAAGAGGCGATAATGGACTTCTTTGGCATTACGGCCATCGTTTCTGCTTGTATTGAATAACGGTTCTACAAAGTAAGAGAGCAAGCCACATGGCCTGCTCCCTTTCACTTGATTATGTAATTTTTGATGCCGGGATGCCAATAAGCCATGACCTCAAAAGCGCTGTTTGCCACCTCATCGTCTTCCTCATCAATCTTAACCAGATCGCCGTCTTCCGCATCTTCAAGGTTCAGATCTCAGATCTTTATGTATCTCCTATCTCCTTCAAAATGCCGCCGTACCCGATCAGCCTTCGCGCAGAAAGCGCATCATCCAAGTAAAACACAGTATTTAAGTTATCATCCGTCACCTTGCTGCCACGCACCACATCCGTGTCCTTAACAGGATATTTAGAAATTTCGAGAACTGCTTTTTGCTCCATCATGGCTTCTCGCACATCGCTCTCAATTTGCTCAGCATCAATTTTAGCTCTTCCCTTGACTCTTCGAATGTCAACAATCGGCGTATAGTCCAGTTTCATCGCCCTTTTCCAAAGACTTGTCCATTCTGCCTGCTTGATATAATTTTTGCCAAAATAACTTCTCTTCACAGGCAATAACACATGAAAATGCGGATGATATGTATCTTCTTCATGATTTTTAGTAATCTCTAAAGCTCTAAAATAGCCAAGTACCGCTGTATCGACCCTTTTGTATTTCATGAGACGATTAAACCCTTTCATCATGTCAGAAATCTTAGACTTCAGCTCTTCTCCTGCTATATTTCTGACAGTCAGCGTGAGAAAAATCCACCCGCAACCGTACTGCCGGTTAGCTTCTTCTACAATTAATTTATTATGATAAGCAATTTTTAACGACCGGCGCCACGCACACATAGGGCATAACCTCACTTTGCAAAAATGGGCTTGATACAGCTTCAGTTTGTCCCCTGCTTTACCATATGGAAATCCATCTTGATCTCCTGTCCCATATCGCACCTCATCTCTTCTCTTTTTGTTTTCGGATCTCATTCTCAATTGATCGTATTCTGTGCTGAAGTGTATGCACGTCACCCTCTAATATAGAAATCTTTTCATTAATGCGTTCAATTATCCCGTTCACCTGGTCCTTTTTGATATCAGCCCAGGCATGTGCCATATCTTCGCGACACTCTTCAAAGGCCTTTGCATGGCTCCCTTTCCACGTATGCGGGGATAAATGAGGCTGACTGATCAAATGGTTGATATCTGCAAACTCATGTTTTAAATTTGTTATTTCATGTCTGACTTGTTTCAGGGCATGAATGTGCTCTTGTTTTATATCAAAGTCGGCTCTTGCCGAATGTAATGCGTTCATCTCTGCTAGTATAAGTAAACACCTCGCTTGTAAATTTTGGGCATTATAGACTATTTTCATGTTACACTATGGGTTTATTTGGATGAAAAGGAAAAAGGAATTATTTATCACCGGAAAATTTATAATCAGTTATCTACATATTCGTTTTTATAAAAGTTTCTATCTCATCTATTGTTCTTTCAAAATTCTCTTTAAAAGCATGTTCCCAAACCCTTAATATATGCCAGCCATGTTTTATATAGTAGGAAGTAACCTTTTGATCTCTTTCCTTATTCCGCTTCAGTTTTTTCTCCCAATACACTTTGTTGCTTTTTGGCTGATTTCCGTGAGAGCTGCATCCGTGCCAAAAGCAAGAATCAACAAAGATAACAATTTTGTATTTTTTAATAGCTATATCTGGCTTACCAAAAAGAGATGAAACATTTCTTCTGAATCGCAGCCCCCTGTTCCATAAGGCTGCGGATACTTTATCTTCTAATTTTGATTTTGCTTTAATCGCCTGCATATTCTTTCTTCTTTGTTCTTTTGTATGAGTGTCAGCCATACGATTCCCCTCCCGATTTGTAAAAGTTTTCCCTCAATGAAAACATTTAAATCTTCTATTAAAACAAAAGTTTTCTCCTTTTAAATTCGCGAAACAAACGTTCTCTTTTTAGCGTTAAGATGTGTTATAGTTTATAATGTGTATGAGATCAACAAATGGAGGTTTTTATATGATCTTCCGAAAAGGAGAATTGTTCAGCGGACCAGGAGGACTGTCTTTAGGAATTACAAGTGCCCGTGTCGTTGACAGTTCCGGTAATGAATACAGCATAAAACATGAGTGGTCTAATGATTATGACGAATCTGCATGTAAAACATACAGAAGAAATATCTGCAAAAATATTGATGACCCGTCAGTAATTGAGGGTCCTGTGCAAGAATTGGATATAGAAAGCCTCCCTCCTATAGATGCATTAGCCTTTGGATTCCCTTGCAATGATTACAGTATAGTTGGAGAACATAAAGGAATGAGCGGAGATTACGGCCCTCTTTACTCATATGGTGTAAAGGTGCTCAATTATCATAATCCGAAATTTTTTATTGCTGAAAATGTGGGCGGTCTGCAAAGTGCAAATGAAGGTAAAGCTTTTATTCAGATATTGAGAGAACTGGGAGAAGCGGGGATGGGTTATACAATCACTCCTCACTTATATAAATTTGAGGAATACGGCGTACCGCAAAAAAGACACCGTATTATTATAGTAGGTATCAGAAAAGACCAGAATTTAGAATTCAAAATTCCTGCTCCTACTACTCCTAATCAGTATGTTACTGCATACGACGCACTCAATAATCCGCCTATTCTTGATTTTACTGAAAATCATGAGCCTACGAAACATAATCAAAAAACTATTGAGATGCTGAACTATATTCCTCCCGGAAAGAACGCCTGGTATGAGGGCATCCCGGAAGAATTACGACTCAAAGTGAAAGGTGCCCGAATGAGTCAGATTTATAAACGTCTTCATCCGGATGAACCATCTTATACGGTGACTGGAAGCGGGGGCGGCGGCACTCACGTATACCATTGGGAAGAGCCTCGCGCCTTAACCAATAGAGAACGGGCACGCCTGCAAACCTTTCCTGATCATTTTGTATTTGAAGGAAAGAAAGAAAAGGTAAGACAGCAAATCGGCATGGCTGTCCCTCCAAAAGCTGCTCAAATTATTGCAGAAGCGATACTAAAAACGTTTGCTGGTATTGAATATGACTCTATTGAGCCAAAATGGACTTTTAAAGAGTTAGTTAAAGAGGAAAAAGTTCCTTATATGATTTAAGGAAAAGGAATCTGCAGTCAGATTCCTTTTTCTAATTCAGGCACTCTATAAATATAAGCACAACTCTGTAAGCACGCTTAAAAACATAGTACTAATAGATAATTTAAAGTTTCTACTCTAAATGCATAATTCAATCTCTTAACCTTTGTTGACTTCTTTTAGTAATTGTTCAAATGATGAAAAACTCTTATTTTTTACTGCTCCGAGAAAAATACTTACTCTTTGTTCAGGCATTAATTCATTTTCTATACAATAATCCAGTAATCCTAATAAAGTTTTAGAATTCAGCATAATACCATCAACAGAGTATCCCTGAAGATTTCTTTCAGTTAATCTTTTTATTTTTTCTAAATTTTTAACACCTCTAAATTCATTTGATGCTGTTACGTACCCATAAAAAACCATTTCTTTATCCTCGTAACCTTTATAATTTGGTATATATTCCGAAGCCATATGAGAGGCAAAAGAAGCACTTAATGTAAACTTATCCTTGTATCTCTTTGCATCTATTATTCCATACACGTTACCATAACTGATTAAAATATCAATTTCTGTTCTTTCCCCATTTAAAGCTTTAGGATGCATTGTGACCTCAAAACCCAACGCTTTAAAAATGTTTCCCGTACTTTTTTCAAATTGATGATCGCTGTTCTCATTTAAGTAGCTCTCGACAAAGTTAATATTTAAGGCTTTATATTGAATATCAGCCAGGATTTCATCAGCATACTCTTCTGCATCACTCCGAGGAAATTCTTCATTTAGAATTCCAACAAGATCTTCTTTATCAAGCATAGACGGAGTAGGTATATTTTTAAGAATACTTTGAAGCTTCCTTTTTGTTTTTAATGAATTAGTTGCAGGTTTTATGTTATGGAAGGAGCTTGCTTTGTAGCTGTCAACATCTAATCCGTTATTTTCAAACATTCTTTGCAAAGAAATGAGATAGCGTTTATTAAACGGATACTTTGCATCCAATATTTCCATCTCATTTTTTATTTCCTCTTTTTTGGAATTTTCAACTATTAATGCTTTGCCTCGAACATATTTCACCAATCCTGTATATTCGCTTATCAGCATAAAAGTATGCGCAACATCAGAATGAGCAGTATTGAAATCTCGAGCTCCTTTATCTGACCTCTCTCTATGTTCGAACTTTTCAGCTATATTTTGTTTTAATTTATTTTGTTCTTCAACACTAGAATTTCGGAAATTGATAATACTTTCTGTTATTTCTTTTATTTGATTATCTTTTTGGGCCACCATTACAAAATAGGTAATTTCTTCTTTTGTAACATAATAATCTAGCGATTCTTGATTAACTAATTTAATTAAAAATCTTACGGGACGTATTTGAAAGTCCTCATGAAACTTAGGTTTAAATCCTTTTTCTAAGAAGTATGCATTTGGATATTGAAAGGTGAGTATCTGCTTCCGAATATTTTGATATACTTTTTCCTCTTTTAGTATAGACCTTCCGGCTTTAGTCAGTACAACCTTTCCCTCTTCATCTAAATAACAATAAGCAAAAGTCCTTAGTAATGCCATCCATGTTCTCCCGCCCGATCCGCTCTCACTTATATTCTGTCTTTTAATACCTATATCTGCTAACTCTTGTTCATATCTTTTGTGTACTTCTCTATTACCTGACCAAGTCAGTTTTAATTCATCAGTTGCTTTATATAAAGCCTTTATGGCTTCCTTGTGAAACTTTGGATCCCTTTCCGGCCTTGTAATGAACCAAATAAGTCTTTCTGCTGCCATATCTCAGTCTCCATTTCTGTTTATAATTCTTTAATTTTCATATAAAGTTTTTCTTCTTCAATACTCATTATTTTTTTCTTTTTCATAATTTCAAAATAGAACGTTATACCTTTTAAAAAATCCTTATTGTGTTCAATATAACTGTCAAAATCGCCATCTGTAATGTTATTTGTTCTTCTCACTATTTCTAGAATTTCAATATCCAAAAGCTCGTCTATTGTTATTTCATTCATTTTATTTTCTTTCAGCAGCTCATTAGTAGCATCGAGGTATCTCAAAACTGTTGATATTTTAGGAACCTTCATTTCATTCAGCATTTTGTTAAAAGCATTATCACTCTTACCGGCTTTTGTACTTAAATGAGTTTGTTTAATATTACTATTATCCCGGATACTATTTAACTTATCTAAAATCTTTTTCGCTATAACCTTTTCTAAAAAGCTTTGAAGTACAACATTACTCATATTTCTCCTCTTTCAAAAAATAAACTTGTTTTAAAAGAACTTACAACTATAATAAAACAATCTCTATAACAATATTATACTCTATAGAGTATTAATTACTTTTCAAGTGCTTTTTTATATTACAAAAAAAAGAACCTTCTTAATTAAAAGAAGATTCTGAGTCCACCTCACTTCACTCCCCAAACAGCCTCCCCATCACCGCTCAGCACACTAAACGTCACAACTTCTTTCTCTCTCGCCGAGTCCCATTCTTTCAGGAAGACGCCGTCATAATTTGTGCCGTTCAGGTTGATTCGGGCTTTGCTGCTGTCCGTTATTGTCCAGGTTCCGGTCATTTCCCCGGAAATGGTGCCGTCGTTGTTAAGCCGGATGTTTTTTGGGGTTTTGATCGTAGCTGTGATGTCTTTTCCGTGCTGGATGAGTTTGTAGGTTCCGGATACGGCGGCCGCCGATATGTGTGTATCCGGTTCTCCCGCATAGCGGTATGGCGCTGCAACGGGCCATCCGTCTTTGTTCATGTACAGCCGATGCACTCTGACTTCGTGCTCTTCGCCTCTGTTCGGGAAACGGGTGTGGAAAATGAGGTATGATCGTTTCGTTTTCCCGTCGTAAAACACGGAGTTGTGTCCCGGCGATACGTAGCCCGTGCCTTTTTCAGATTGTGAGGCGAAGCTGTAGCCGCCCATGAGTTTGACCCCGTACGGTTCAATTGCTTTGTCATCGAAGAAGCTGCCGTCTTTTCCTTTGGCATCAAGCATGTTATGGCCTGCGGCGTCATAGTACGGACCGTCCGGATTTTTGGAACGCGCCACACGCATATGATAACCGCCGGCTGTGTCAAGTCCGCCGAATGACAGATACAGATAGTAATATTTCGTTTCCGGATTGTAGCTGATGTACGGGCCTTCGATTCTGCTGTGATTTCCGCCGAGCAGTTTTTTTCCGTAGCCTTGGTTCGGGAGCGGGAAACCGGTTTTCGGATTCATTTCTAGTATAAAAATCCCCCCGGAGTAAGAGCCGTACACCATCCAGAGCTTGCCTTTATGGTCAAAAAACGTTTGCGGATCTACGACATTCGGATGAACGTTTGCATTGTACCTCGTGCCGTCTTCGCTTTTTCCTTCCATGCCCGATTTCAAAAAGATGCCTTTGTTTTTGTAGGGTCCTTCGATCTTGTCACTCACGGCGACACCGAGAGCGGATCTCGGTGAGTCTCCTTTACAGGCGTTATAGTACATGTAATATTTCCCGTCAGACAGCTGGGCGACATCCGGCGCCCACAGCGTATCAGACTGGGCCCAGTCGAATGTCTCTTTTAATTCGGTGTAGACGTTCGGGATCAGGGGATTATTGGGATTGACGCTCGAAGACATCTGCTGCCACTGCATCAGGTTTTTCGACTTGGCGGAAGCCAAATGCGAGCCGAATACATAATATGTATCGCCTGTTTTGATGACGGACGGATCATGCACGCTGACCTCTGAAAAAACCGGATGCTGGGCTTTTGCCTGCGGCAGAGTGAACCCGATGACCGCTGCTGAGACCAGGCACACACGAAAGAAACTAGTTTTCATTTTCTGAAATCGCCTCGCTCTCTTCTTTTCTTAAAACGCTTTCAAGACAACGCTCCATTTTATGATGCGGATGGCGGAAATATGTGATCAACAGCGCCGACTTCACGATGTACCGCTTTACTTCGATAGCAATCTGATTTGTGAAAGACTGGAAAAAAAGTTTTGACTTCTGATTCGCAAACACTTAATATAAAAAACAGTTACTAGTTATCAGAATATTTAAGAATTGAGTGAAGCATATATGACCTTACACAAAGACCGCCGCATCGGGCGATTGTCCGTCCTTCTTCTGCTTCATGAGACTGAAGAAAACCAGCAGATCAGCCGGCTGGAACGGGACGGCTGGAAAGTCTGTCTCGGCAGGGTGGGTTCAATGGATGCGCATAAGGTAGTAGCTGCAATTGAAACCGCTTCCAAAAAGAGCGGTGTCATTCAATCTGAGGGTTATCGCGAATCACATGCGCTGTATCATGCCACAATGGAAGCTTTGCACGGAGTGACGCGGGGCGAAATGCTGCTTGGCTCGTTGCTTCGTACCGTGGGCCTGAAGTTTGCCGTCTTGCGGGGAAATCCGTATGAAAGCGAGGCGGAAGGCGATTGGATCGCCGTTTCACTTTACGGCACGATCGGGGCTCCGATTAAGGGGCTTGAGCACGAAACATTCGGGGTCGGAATTAATCACATATGAATCAGCCCATAGATTTCAGATGATAGGGGGCTATGCGTGAAATATCATTTTCATGGCATAGCTCCTTTTTGTATGGGCGCTTTACCAAAGTAAAGGAAAAGGGGTTGAAATGATGGTGACGTTAGACGGTTCCTCACTGACAACCGCAGATGCCCAGCGTGTGCTGTTTGATTTTGAAGAGGTTCAAGCATCTGCCGAAAGCATGAAACGTGTGAAAAAAAGCAGGGCGGCGGTTGAACGGATCGTTCAAGAAGAGAAGACCATTTACGGGATTACGACGGGATTCGGCAAGTTCAGCGATGTGCTGATTCAAAAAGAAGACGCCGCGGATCTGCAGCTGAATCTGATTCTTTCTCACGCGTGCGGCGTCGGTGATCCGTTTCCGGAATCTGTATCGCGGGCCATGCTGCTTTTGCGAGCCAATGCCCTGCTGAAAGGCTTTTCCGGCGTGCGGACTGAGCTGATTGATCAACTGCTCGCGTATCTCAATCATCGCATTCACCCGGTCATCCCGCAGCAAGGGTCACTGGGGGCGAGCGGAGATTTGGCGCCGCTTTCTCATCTCGCACTGGCGCTTATCGGGCAAGGCGAAGTCTTTTACGAAGGGGCCCGGATGCCGACAGCTCATGCTTTAGAAAAGACAAACCTTCAGCCGGCCGTCCTGACCTCTAAGGAAGGGCTCGCGCTGATCAACGGAACGCAGGCCATGACCGCGATGGGGCTGATCGCTTACCTCGAAGCCGAAAAGCTGGCCTATCAGTCGGAACGGATCGCGAGCTTAACGATCGAAGGCCTTCAGGGCATTATCGATGCGTTTGACGAGGACATTCATGCCGCCCGCGGTTATCAGGAACAGATGGATGTCGCCGAGCGAATCCGCTATTACTTGTCAGACAGCAAGCTGACGACCGTCCAAGGGGAGCTGCGTGTCCAGGACGCCTATTCAATCCGCTGTATTCCTCAAGTCCATGGCGCATCATGGCAGACATTAGCGTATGTAAAAGAAAAATTAGAAATTGAGATGAATGCCGCGACAGATAACCCGCTCATTTTCGAAGACGGCGCCAAAATCATCTCAGGCGGAAACTTTCACGGACAGCCGATCGCCTTTGCCATGGATTTTCTCAAAGTGGCGGCGGCCGAACTTGCGAATATTTCTGAACGCCGTATCGAACGGCTTGTGAATCCGCAGCTGAATGACCTGCCGCCCTTTCTGAGCCCTCAGCCCGGCTTACAATCCGGAGCGATGATCATGCAATATGCGGCGGCCTCCCTCGTGTCAGAAAATAAAACCCTGGCCCATCCCGCCAGTGTCGATTCAATTCCTTCATCGGCAAACCAGGAGGATCACGTCAGCATGGGAACCATCGCCTCAAGGCACGCCTACCAGATCATTGCGAATACGAGACGGGTGCTTGCCGTTGAAGCCATTTGCGCGCTGCAGGCCGTGGAATACCGGGGTGCGGAACATTGCGCCTCGTACACAAAACAGCTCTATCACGAAATGAGAAACATCGTGCCGTCCATACAAGAAGACCGCGTGTTTTCTTATGACATCGAGCATCTGAGTGACTGGCTGAAGAAGGAGTCTTTTCTGCCGAATGAGCATCACCAAAAACTGATGACCAATGAAGGGGGACTTACAAGATGACTGATGTAAAGAAATCAATCCGCGCCGGCCGCGGCACCGAACTTGAATGCTTAGGATGGGAGCAGGAAGCCGTGCTCCGCATGCTCCGAAACAACCTTGACCCGGAGGTTGCCGAAAAGCCGGAGGAATTGATCGTATACGGCGGCATAGGCAAGGCCGCGCGAAACTGGGATGCTTTTCACGCGATTGAGCGCTCCCTCAAAACGTTAAAAGATGATGAAACACTGCTGATTCAATCCGGAAAACCGGTCGGACTGTTCCGCACGCACAGCCGCGCGCCCCGCGTCCTGCTGGCTAATTCGGTTCTCGTGCCGAAATGGGCGGATTGGGAGCATTTCCATGACCTTGAGAAAAAAGGGCTGATGATGTACGGGCAGATGACGGCCGGCAGCTGGATTTATATCGGCTCACAAGGTATTTTGCAAGGCACCTATGAAACCTTTGCGGAGCTTGCGAGACAGCATTTCGGCGGCAGTCTGAAAGGAACCCTAACGCTGACGGCCGGACTTGGCGGAATGGGAGGCGCCCAGCCGCTGTCCGTCACGATGAATGACGGCGTCGTCATCGCCGTTGAAGCGGATGAAACACGGATTGATAAACGGATGGAAACAAACTATTGCGACCGTAAAACCGCATCAATTGACGAAGCGCTGCGCTGGGCCGAAGCAGCCAGACAAGCCGGAGAACCTTTATCAATCGGCCTTCTCGGCAATGCGGCTGAGGTGCATCATGAGCTTTTGAACCGCGGCGTCCATATTGACATCGTAACCGATCAGACTTCCGCTCACGACCCGCTGATCGGCTATATTCCGGCAGGATACTCACTTGAAGAGGCCGACTGCCTGCGCCGGGATCAGCCTGAATTATACGTAAGGCTTTCCAAGCAGAGTATGAAAAAGCATGTGGAAGCCATGCTCGCCTTCAAGAAAAAAGGGGCTATCGTCTTTGATTACGGCAACAATATCCGCCAAGCTGCCAAAGATGAGGGGCTCGCCGATGCTTTTGATTTCCCGGGATTCGTTCCCGCCTACATCCGGCCGTTATTTTGTGAAGGAAAAGGGCCGTTCCGCTGGGCTGCGCTGTCGGGAGACCCTGAAGATATATACCGCACGGACGCTTTATTAAAAGAGCTGTTTCCAGAAAATCAAGCCCTTCACCGCTGGATTGACATGGCGCAGAAAAAAGTCACATTCCAAGGCCTGCCGTCCCGTATTTGCTGGCTCGGCTACGGTGAACGGGAAAAGATGGGGCTCGCCATCAATGAATTGGTCAGAAACGGCGAGCTGAAAGCCCCGATCGTCATCGGAAGAGACCATTTAGACTGCGGATCTGTCGCCTCTCCGAATCGGGAAACAGAAGCGATGAAAGACGGAAGCGACGCGGTCGGCGATTGGGCGGTGCTGAACGCGCTGATCAACACGGCCTCAGGCGCAAGCTGGGTTTCTTTTCACCACGGCGGGGGCGTCGGCATGGGGTATTCCCTTCACGCGGGAATGGTCGCGGTCGCTGACGGCAGCATCCTTGCGGAACAGCGGCTTTCCCGCGTTCTGACAAGCGATCCGGGAATGGGCATCATCCGCCATGCGGACGCAGGTTATGAAAAAGCGGCTCAAGTCGCCGAGGAACAAGACATTATGATACCGATGAAAAAGGAGCGGTAACATGCCGAAACAAATAGATACCATACTCACCAACATCGGCCAGCTGCTGACGATGGAATCCGGCGGCCCCCGATCAGGCGGAAGCATGCAAGATCTTCGTGTCACGGAAGATGCCGTCATCGGCATTCACGACGGGCGCATTGTTTTTGCCGGACATCAAGGAGCGGAGGAAGGATACGAGGCACGAGACATCATCGACTGCGGGGGACGGCTCGTCACCCCCGGCCTCGTCGATCCCCATACCCATCTTGTATTCGGGGGGTCCCGGGAAAAAGAACTGAATTTAAAAATTCAGGGCATGTCCTACTTGGATATTCTGGCGCAAGGCGGCGGTATTTTGTCAACGGTCAAAGACACGAAAGCCGCTTCCGAAGAAGAACTGATTGAAAAAGGGCTTTTCCACCTCGGACGCATGCTGTCATACGGCATCACGACCGCGGAAGTAAAAAGCGGGTACGGACTCGACAAAGACACGGAGCTGAAACAGCTGACCGCAGCGAAAAAACTGGGCGGGCGCCAGCCGATCGACCTTGTCACGACCTTTATGGGGGCACACGCCATTCCGCCTGAGTACCGTAACAGCCCTGACGAATTTCTGAATCGCATGCTGCAGCTTTTGCCTGAAATAAAAGAAAAAGGCCTCGCGCAATTTGCCGATATTTTCACAGAAACAGGCGTCTTTACCGTCAGCCAGTCACGGGACTACCTGAAAAAGGCGGCTGAAGCTGGTTTCGGCCTGAAAATCCATGCTGATGAGATTGACCCGCTCGGCGGCGCGGAATTGGCGGCAGAGCTGCATGCTGTTTCTGCCGATCATTTGGTGGGGGCGTCTGACGAAGGCATCGAAAAGCTAGCGGAGTCCGGAACGATCGCTGTCCTGCTGCCGGGCACGACTTTCTATCTCGGCAAACACACTTATGCGAGAGCCCGGGAGATGATTGATGCGGGCGTACGGGTCAGTTTGGCGACTGACTTCAACCCGGGCAGCTCACCGACGGAAAATCTCCAGCTCATCATGTCGATTGCCGCGCTTCATTTAAAAATGACCGCAGAAGAAATCTGGCACGCTGTCACCGTTAATGCCGCGTATGCGATCGGAAAAGGCGAAGAGGCCGGACAAATTAAAGCCGGACGGGCGGCTGACATTGTCATTTGGGAAGCGCCGAATTACATGTATATCCCGTATCATTACGGCGTCAATCATGTACACCGTGTCATCAAGAACGGAAAGACGGTCGTTTCAAGGGAGGGAGCCGCTCTTGGATAAGTATCCGTTTCTGCAAAAAGCCGGCTCCCTCTTCAACGACCGCCATGTGACAAGGATCGGCGATGTGACGGAAGCGTGGGCGGGACAAACGATCAAAGGGCCGGCTTTGATCGGCGTTCCGCTTTCTAAGTCGTCAATCAGCCATTCCGGTGCCTGCTTTGCCCCCGGTGCGATCCGCCGGGCGCTCGGCGGGATTTCCGCATATTCCGCAGAGCTGCGGGAGCATGTCATTGACCATCTGTACGATATCGGTGATATTCAGATTCATGTCACGGATGTCGTTAAATCTCACGAACACATTTATCGGACCATTCATGACATTCTGACGGACCAGCCTGACTGGGTGCCCGTCATTCTCGGCGGCGACAACTCCATCAGTTATTCCACCATTAAAGCCATTGCGGAAACGAAAGGAACAACGGCCGTCTTTCAATTCGACGCCCACCACGATGTCCGCAACACAAAAGACGGAGGGCCGACAAACGGCACGCCATTCCGCCGGCTGTTAGATGAAAATATCATAAGCGGACAAAACCTGATTCAGCTTGGAATCAGGGAGTTCAGCAACAGCTTGGCATATGAACAATATGTAAAAGAGCGGCAGGCAGAAGTGTATACAATGGAGATGATCCGGGAGAAAGGGCTCCTCCGAACGATACAAGAGGTCTTGCCGGCCGTTCAAAAAAGAACCGACACCATTTTTATTTCGGTTGATATGGATGTGCTGGATCAAGCTCATGCGCCCGGCTGCCCCGCGATCGGCCCCGGAGGTCTGTATACCGAAGAACTGCTTCAGGCGGTCAGGTTTTTAGCCCAGGAGGCTGACATCTCGGGTATTGAGATCGTTGAGGTTGATCCGACACTTGATTTTCGCGATATGACAAGCCGGGCAGCCGCACACGTCATTTTACATGCATTAAAGGGATTTAAATTGTCACGTTAAAGTCAATTCCGGCACGCGTGCTCTCTGCTGCCGGAAGATTCTCACGCCACGCAAAAAGGGGGAGATCACGATGGATGTTGATCAAGGCGGCAATCAACTAAAGCGCACGATGAAAAGCAGGCACTTATTTATGATTTCATTGGGAGGAGTCATCGGCACGGGGCTGTTTTTGAGCACAGGGTATACATTGAGCCAGGCCGGGCCGGGCGGGACGATCGCCGCTTACCTGATCGGCGGCTTGATGATGTATCTTGTCATGCAGTGTCTCGGAGAATTGTCAGTAGCCATGCCTGTGACCGGTTCATTTCAAACGTATGCGACAACGTTTATCGGACCGTCCACAGGTTTTATGGTCGGTATCATGTATTGGGTGAATTGGGTGGTGACGGTAGGATCGGAGTTTACAGCTTCCGGTATCCTTATGCAGCGCTGGTTTCCCCACAGCAGCGTCTGGATGTGGAGCGCGATTTTCGCGGCTCTCCTTTTTGCCGCCAATGCATTCTCCGTTAAATTGTTTGCAGAAACAGAGTTTTGGTTTTCCAGCGTCAAAATCGTCACCATCCTTTTATTTATCATCTTAGGCGGCGCCGCGATGTTCGGTTTGATTTCATTGCACGGTTCGAGTGAAGCTCCAATGCTGTCGAATTTCACCTCAAACGGCGGACTGTTTCCGAACGGCTTTCTTGCGGTTTTCATCGCAATGATTTCCGTAAGCTTCGCCTTTTCAGGGACGGAGCTGATCGGAATTACGGCGGGTGAAACCGCCAATCCGGCAAAAGATATTCCGCGTTCGATCCGGAATGTCGCCTGGAGAACGGTTATCTTTTTTATCGGCGCCATTTTTGTGCTGTCCGGACTGATCTCCTGGAAGGAAGCCGGTGTGATTGAAAGTCCGTTTGTCGCGGTCTTTTCCCAAATCGGTATCCCATACGCCGCAGATATCATGAACTTCGTGATTTTAACGGCTTTGCTTTCTGTCGCCAACTCCGGACTGTATGCTTCCACCCGGATGCTGTGGTCTCTGGCGAATGAAAACATGATCAGCGCCCGGTTCAAAAAAATCACGTCGAAAGGCATTCCGCTGAATGCTCTGCTCGCCAGCATGGCCGTATCCTGCATATCCTTGATCTCAAGCATCGCCGCCCCGGGCACGGTCTACGTGGTGCTTGTGGCAATAGCCGGATTTGCCGGCGTCGTGGTGTGGATGAGTATCGCCCTGTCTCAGCTGTTATTTCGAAAACATTATGTAAAAAATGGCGGACGCGTCTCGGATCTGACCTTCCGCACACCGTTATACCCTCTCGTTCCGATCGCCGCTGTGATCTTATGTTTCGCTTCATGCGTAGGCCTTGCATTTGATCCCAATCAAAGAATCGCCCTCTTCTGCGGAATTCCTTGTATGATCCTGTGCTATCTCATTCGTTTTTTGAGAAAGAAACAGCCGAAACAATCCGTCCGTGACATTCATTTGGATAAAACCATGCCATAAAAAAAGGCACATACTGATGAGGTATGTGCCTTTCTTCTCTTATTCCGTAATCAGCGTATGAATCAGTTTCGGCGCTTCCGCTTTTTCTGAGATGCGGATGTTGTCATAGACTTTGGCGGTCACGTCATCAACGTTTTCGCGGTTGGCGTAAAGGGTGACGAGCGGCTCGCCTTTTTCGACGTTGTCACCGACTTTTTTGCGGAGCATAATGCCGACGGCAAGATCGATTTCGTCCTCTTTTGTCGCACGTCCCGCGCCTAACAGCATCGCTGCGACGCCGATTTCGTCGGCGACGATTTCTGAAACGACACCCGCTTCTTTCGCCGGAACGTCAATTTTGTACGCCGCCTGCGGAAGTTTGGACGGATCGTCAACGACAGAAGCGTCTCCTCCCTGATTGCTCAGGAACTCTTTGAACTTTTCAAGCGCTTTGCCGTTTTTCATGACTTCCTGCAGCTTCGTTCTCGCTTCTTCCAATGTCTCGGCTTTTTTCGCCAATACGACCATTTGGCTGCCGAGCGTGAGGACGAGTTCGTTTAAGTCTTCAGGCCCTTCCCCTCTTAACGTATCAATGGCTTCTTGTACTTCCAGAGCATTCCCGATCGCAAAACCGAGCGGCTGCGACATGTCAGAAATCACGGCCATCGTCTGGCGGCCGACGTTGTTTCCGATGCGGACCATTGCTTTGGCGAGGTTCACGGCGTCTTCATCCGTTTTCATAAACGCGCCGGCGCCCGTTTTGACGTCAAGCACGATGGCATCTGCTCCGGCTGCGATTTTTTTACTCATAATTGAGCTTGCGATCAGCGGGATGGAGTTCACCGTACCCGTTACATCACGCAGCGCATACAGCTTTTTATCGGCAGGCGTCAAATTGCCGCTTTGTCCGATGACCGCTACTTTGTCGCGGTTCACAAGCTTGATGAATTCATCTTTTGACAATTCCACGTGGAAGCCTTCGATCGCTTCCAGCTTATCAATGGTTCCCCCCGTATGGCCAAGACCGCGGCCGGACATTTTAGCAACGGGAACGCCGAGCGCCGCGACGAGCGGTGCGAGTACGAGAGTTGTCGTGTCGCCGACCCCGCCCGTAGAGTGCTTGTCGACCTTAATGCCTTCAATGGCGGAAAGATCAATCGTTTCCCCTGAATTCACCATCGCCATTGTCAGATCGGCGCGCTCCTGATCCGTCATATCCTGAAAGTAAATCGCCATAGCCAGCGCGCTTGCCTGATAATCAGGGATGCTTCCGTCCGTGTATCCTTTTACGAAAAATTGAATTTCTTCTGTTGTCAGTTCTTTTCCATTTTGTTTTTTTACAATAAGATCTACCATTCTCATGATCTATCACCTGTCCTTCATTTATGTTCAGTGAATCAATCCGACGATCGCCGCTGTCAGGAAGCTGACGAGCGTTGCGCCGTACAGCAGCTTCAGCCCGAACCGCGCGACGACGTTTCCTTGTTTTTCATGCAGCCCTTTCACCGCACCGGTAATGATCCCGATAGAGGAGAAATTCGCGAATGAGACAAGGAATACAGATACCACTGCCTGTGTATGCGCACTGAAATGGAAATCGCCGGATGAGAGTGTCTGCATCGCCACAAATTCATTCGATACCATTTTCGTCGCCATAATGCTTCCGGCGCTCACCGCTTCATTCCACGGAATACCGGTTAAAAACGCAAACGGCGCGAATACATATCCGAGCAGCGCCTGGAATGTAATGCCGAAGACCGCGTTAAAAACGCCGTTGACCAGGGCAATGAGTGCAACAAATCCGATCAGCATCGCCGCTACGACGACGGCGACTCTGAATCCATCCATTATATACTCACCGAGCACTTCAAAAAAGGATTGCTTTTCTTCTTCAGGAACGACGATCAAATCCTCTTCTTTGCTGACGGTGTACGGGTTGATGATAGAAGCGATGATAAATCCGCCGAATAAGTTCAGCACAAGCGCCGTCACGACGTATTCAGGCTTCAGCATCATCATGTAAGAACCGACGATCGACATTGAGACCGTCGACATTGCGGACGCGCAAAGCGTATATAAGCGCTGTTCAGTAAGATAACCGAGCTGTTTTTTCAAACTGATAAAGACTTCTGATTGCCCTAAAATCGCAGATGCGACAGCGTTGTAAGATTCGATTTTCCCCATTCCGTTCACCTTGCTTAACGCAAGACCGATATACTTCGTGATGAAGGGGAGGACCTTCCAGTGCTGCAGAATTCCGATTAAAGCGGATATAAAAACGATCGGCAGAAGCACGCTCATGAAGAACGTCGTCTGTTTCGCATTCACAAGCCCGCCGAATACAAAGTTAATCCCTTCTGATGCATATTCCAGCAAGTAGTTAAATCCTTTTGCAAAACCGCCGACAAGAAAATTCCCGATACCGGTGTTGAGGAGAATATAACCGAGAATCAGCTGCAGCACGAGCATGACGGCGATCGGCCGGATTCTGATTCTTTTTTTGCCGTTGCTGGCAAGCCAGGCAAGACCTAAAAACACAATGATTCCGATAATTCCGATGAGATACTTCATATGTGTTCTCCTTTTATTTGTATTCGCTTACAATTTTTTATGCATCAACAAAGAAAGAGGATGGCGGAAGCTTTCAGCTTCCGCACTGCTGATTAATAGTCGCTGCTGCCGCTGTCTCCGCCGCTCACGATAGAGACGCCCGCACTTGCGCCGATCCGGCTCGCGCCCGCAGCGATCATGCTGTCAACATCAGCTTTTGTTCTGATGCCGCCTGATGCTTTGACCCCGATGTCCGGTCCGACTGTTTTTCTCATAAGAGCGATATCTTCAGCCGTTGCCCCGCCTGTAGAAAAACCGGTAGACGTTTTGACGAAATCGGCGCCTGCTGATACCGCTAAGCGGCACGCGCGCTCTTTTTCTTCATCTGTCAAAAGGCATGTTTCGATGATCACTTTGACGAGCGCTTTTTTATCAGCTGCTTCAACTACCGCGCGGATATCAGCTTCAACCACTTCATCATCGCCGTCTTTTAATGCGCCGATATTGATGACCATGTCAACCTCAGTGGCTCCTTTTGAGATGGCATCCTTCGTTTCAAATGCTTTTGTTTCCGATGTCGTTGCGCCGAGAGGAAATCCGATAACGGTGCAAACGTCAACTCCCGTGCCCTTCAGTTCCTCCGCTGCGAGTTTGACCCAAGTTGGGTTTACACAAACGGAAGCGAATTTATATTCTTTTGCTTCTTTTATCAGTTGTAAAATATCTGCTTTTTGTGTATGCGGTTTCAAAGCAGTATGGTCTATTTGACTTGCAATTGACATTGTATGCACTTCCTTTTTCCTAGGATACGTTTAGAATAACCGAATTTTGAACATATGTAAATTGGTAATTGAAATTATGTTCATGAATTGTCACAATTCTTGAATGAGTTTTTTGGCCGTATGCTGATCGGTAATCAAAACGTTGGCGTACTTTCCTCTCAGGGCACCGTGAATGGCCTTGCATTTTCTGCTGCCGCCCGCCACCAGAATCGAACGCTCTTTCATTTTCAAGTCGCTGAGCTCGACTCCGATCGTCCGGCCGTTAATGCTGCTGCTGCAAATCCTGCCTTCCGCGTCAAAAAAGCGCGAACAAATATCGCCGACTCCGCGTGCTTTCAGTAATTGTTTCTCTTCTTCCCGGAAATAGCCGAGTCTGAAAAGCAGCGCCTCATCCCGGACGGTTCCGACCGTAAACAGGGCGATATTAGCTTGTCTGCCCATTTCAATGATCCGCTTAATATGTCTGTCCCGATCGACCATCTGTTTCACATCGGCGCTGTCAAATATAACCGGCAGCGGCAAATACCTCGGCATCGTCTGAAATGCTTCGGCGAACAGCTGAATCGTTTCTGACGAATACGTATTGACATTGGAATGACTGATGCCGCCTTTCAACTGCACAACTTCAACGCTCTTTACCTGCTTCGGCTCCATGCGGCTTGCGATCTGGTACATCGTCGTCCCCCAGCTTACGCCGAGTATATCGCCGTCCTTTACGGTTTTATGCATATAGTCTGCGCCATAGCGGCTTAAGTAATGTGTAATGGCCTGGTAATCGTCGCTTGGAGAAAAGACGACGTGCGCCTCAAGCAGCCCGTATTTTTCTTCCAGCTTCGCGCCGAGTTCGTCCAGATCCTCAAATGGGTCCATGACGCGAATTTGCACATACCCTTTTTCCTTTGCGTACTGAAGCAGCCTTGAAACGGTAGGGCGTGACAGATTAAGCCGTTCGGCGATCTGCTGCTGGCTGTAATCTGATTGATAATATAGTTTTGCCGCTTCTATGCTGAGCTGCTGTTTTTCACGATCCATGTCGCGCCTCCCCTCTCCGCTTATCATATCACCAAAACACGCGGTAAAAAAGCACCCTCTCATGGGGTGCCTATTTTTTCAGCACAAGCTCCTGAATCGCATGCGCCACGCCGTGTTCGTTATTTGATTTTGTTTCAAAATCGGCAATCTCCCTTACTTCCGGGATGGCATTGGCCATTGCCACACCGCAGCCGGCCCACTGAATCATGGACATGTCGTTGCCGTTATCGCCGATTGCCATGACGTCTTTCTGTTCAATGCCGAGTTTTTCGGCCAGCAGCTTAACCGCGTTTCCTTTACTGACTTTCGGGTGAAGAATCTCATGGAAGAATGGCGCACTTTTGACCATTGTGTATGTTTCTTTGAATGATTCCGGAATGGAAGCGATCGCTTTCTCCAGCTTGTCCGGATCGTCAATGAACATGACTTTCGGAATCAGAATATCCTTCGGCACTTCATCGATCGTGCGGAAATGAAGCGGCACTTTCGTAATGTATGATTCGTATACCGTGTATTCACTGATATCCCGGTTCGGCGTGTACAGATTGGCTGTGTCAAAGTAATGCATCGGAGTATCCAGCTGTAAGCTCAGCTCGTAAAGCGACTTCAAATCCTCATAACCTAATGACTGCTCGGCCACGACACCGTTTGTATACGTATTTTGGACGAGTGCGCCGTTATAGGCAATCACAAAGTCGCCTTCTTCCTGTAAGTTCAGCTCTTCCAAATACCGACGCACGCCGCCGATCGGCCGGCCCGTGCACAGGACGATATTGACCCCTTCCGCTTTGGCGGCATCAAGCGCCCCGCGGACTTCAGCCGTCACTTCATGATGATCGTTTAGTAGTGTTCCGTCCATATCTATTGCGATTAACTTGTACATCCTGCATCTCCTTTGTATCCTTTTCTTCTTATGCTTTCATCATATCGTTTTTTCGTTTCAATGAAAAATCAAACGGACGAGTTTCTCCGCCTTCTCTTCGTATACCGGGCCTGCCTCCGGATGCGGGGCCGTCTTTTCCCCTTGTCAGCTTGTTCGCCGCCGTCATCTGTTTTCTGCTTCAAGAGCATCAGCCCCGCCGCAAAGAAAGGGACGGCCGCTATGTCCAGAAGGGCAAGCTTTATTCCCATCGCTGCGGGAAAGTATGCCCATAATGAACGGCTGTTCCGCCTGATCATGATATAAGAAACGATTTCCAGCAGGATAAACAGAGCGTTCACCCACAAGTAAATGAGCATTGCCGCAAACAGAAACAGCAGAAGCGTATTCCGCAGCGTGCCGGAAAACAGAAGAGCGCGCATCATATCAAAGAATGAAAAAGACTGCATGCTGCCGTTGACGACATTGGGATTGTAAATGGTAAAACGCCCGAACTGATCAAAAAGCATAAAAAATAACCATAACAGTGAAAACCATTGAATGATATGTACGATGACACCCGTCAAAACGAGTCTGTCGGCAGCCTTATTTCTCATGTGCATCCTCCCCGCCGGTTTTTATTCTTGTCATTGTTTTTGTTTCTCCGTATATCTTCCAAATGAGCGTACCGTTTTTTCCTCTTTTCAACGTGCTTTTGACGGGGTGCGGATGTCCGAGGTATTCAATCTCGATCGTTCCGTCCGTGTTTTGTGAGATCACCTTGTACACATCCGAGGGCATGGGAACCTCGCCGCGGCCTTTAATGACCTGCTTTGTCAGCACGCTGTCTTTCGTAAACGTGACGGTTTCAGATCTGACCCCGTCCATCGGGCCCGGTTTCAGCCCCGCATCCCATGTCCCGTAATAAAAAGGGGTATCGTCTGCTTTCTTTTGCGAGCAGCCTGTTATCATGACGCATCCGAAAACAAGAACCGTCATGATGAAAATCCGTATGTTCCGCAACATGATCACCTTCCTTTGAAGCTTTTTTTACGTCTGTAAGTTAGGCGGATGCCGTGGCACTGTGCAATTGACTACATAGTGTATAAAGACTTCACTAGATAAGGAGAATGATGAATGAACCCATATCAGTACTACACCCCGACTGCCTATTTCCCTCAGCAGCAGGAATACGAAGTGAACCGCGTTGAGTATGAGCCGTATCAGCAGCAGGAAAGCTATTATTATGCGCCCCCTCAGTCCGAAGAGCGGCAGCCGACGGCTTTAGAACGGAGAGTCGCCCAGCTTGAAAGACAAAACGCCCAGCAATCGAGAGAGCTCACCCGCCTCTCAAATGAAGACCAGCGCCAAAACCGGGAAATCACGCGTATGAATGAGCAGATCAGACGGCTGAGCCAGTCCATTGATATCCATACCCGCCGCTTAAACCGTTTGAATCAGCGCCTGCGCGCAGTCGAAAACAGACTCAATATTCCTTTTCAAGCTACAGAAGGCGGCTTCTGAGAAAAAGGGCCGGAATACAAAGCTCGACAGGCCATCCCGAGCCTTGTATTCCGCTCTGTACATAATAGGTAAATATTTGAATCCTTTTCTTGCATGAATGCCTCTCCAATTCTTTCACATGATAAATGTGTAAAATCAATCACTCCGGGAGGTCTTCATGATGTACCAAAACCAATACAGCGGAAATCAGCTGCAGCAATGCCGCCAAACAGCACAGCAGCTTATTCAGCAGACACAGCAAAGCAGTCAGCAGTACAAGCAAATGCTCCAGCAGGAACAGCAAAACATTCAAATGCTTCAGCAGATGCTTAACCATGAACAGCATGCCGTTCATACCATTCAGCAAGCGCTGCAGGGGCATGAAGGGCCATTCAGAAATGCCAGCAAATCGTAAATGTGTGCAATCAGCTTCAGCAGGAAGTAAGCGGACACATGCCTGCACCGATGGCGAACACTAATGTTTCTTCATTCCCGCAAACACAGCATCACACACCGTTTCAGCAGCATTCATACCAGCAATAGGCCGGTCATGCAAATGACAAAGCGCGAGATACCGGCTTTGTCATTTGTTTTTATCTCTGTTTTGTCAGATCAATGCGATGAGCGGGTTTTCCGCCGAATTTTGCTTCAGCCTCATGCCTTACCGCTTCAAACGCTCTTGCTTCGACGTTTTGTTTAAACACATCAAGCTGTATTAAATAAGCCGCCCGCACTTTCAGCCCGTGGATAATGGAGATGATCCATAAAGGCAGCACGATATACACGCCCGGCGTGCTCGGCAGCACAAAAGCAATTGCTAATAAAATAGATAAGTCCGTATTTCAGCCATTTTTTGTTCTTGGCCCGGTAGCCGATATAGAAAAAGGCCAAGAAAGCGGTCAGCGCAAACGGCGCAAAAGTCAGCAGCAGCCACCAGCTGTGCAGCACTTCCCACCAAATCCCTCTTTTCGTAATCAACATTCATTCCTCCTTTACTACTATAACATGGATAATCAAGGAAGGTTTTCTATAAAAAACATAGACGGAATGACGACTTCCTGCTATATTAATAATGATAATCATTATCACTGAAATAGGGGGATCATTATGAAGAAACAATCATGGCTGATCGGCCTGGCACTTCTGCTTGTTTTCGCATTAAGCGCTTGCAGCGGCGCGAAGGAGAACAACGGATCGGCATCAGGCAAAGGAAAGACAGACATGCGTACATATGAATCAACAAAAGGAAATATTGACATACCCGCACATCCGAAACGGATCGTCACTGACTTTTATGCAGGTGAGCTGCTGTCCGTTGACGCAAATGTCGTCGGGGCGGGCTCATGGACTTTCAAAAATCCGTTTATCAAAAAACAGCTGAAAAACATTACTGACATCGGCAATCCCGTCAATGTGGAGAAAGTGATGCAGCTGAAGCCTGATTTAATCGTGCTGATGAAGGAAGACCAATACGAGAAACTATCAAAAATCGCGCCGACGATTGTCATTCCTTTTAACACCGCAAAGAATACGAAAGATACGGTCAGCCTATTCGGCGACATTGCCGGAGCGAAGGATAAAGCCAAAAGCTTTATGGCAGACTTCAACAAAAAAGCCGAAGCGAATCAAAAGCGCCTCAAAAACGTGATCGGCAAAGACGAGACAGTCGGCCTTTATGAAACGACGGATAAAGGCGAGATCTGGGTTTTCAATGACAATTCCGGCCGCGGCGGCCAAGCCGTTTATAACGCGCTCGGATTGAAAGCGCCGGCCAAAATTGAAAAAAACATCATGAAAACGGGCGCCATGAAACAGGTTTCCCAAGAGGTCATCCCTCAATATGCGGCTGATTATATGTTCATTACCGATTACAATCCGAATGGAGAAAGCAACACATTTGAGCGTCTGAAAGATTCATCCGTTTGGAAAAATCTCGATGCCGTAAAACACAATCGTGTCTTTATTAACGATTTCAACACCTTCTATCCGTATGACCCGATTGCCGTCAGCAAACAGATGGATATCATCACCGACATGCTGATCAAACGGGCTGAAGAAAATAAAAAATAAAAAAAGCGGCACAGTCATGACACTGTGCCGCTTTTCATGTTCACTTTAATTTTGACTGTACGGAGCCCGGCATATCTTCAAATCTGACTTCTTCCCAGGTCTCGACATACTTTCCTTTCGCCTTCACCTTCAAATACGCGTTCTTTCGAAGGTCTTTCCCGGCGAAAAAGGTCACTTCTTCTTTTTTCCCGGATGCATTATATCCGTCTAATGTATACTCAGTACCGCCCGGGCTAAGATGTTTGCCATCTCGATCAATCTGCACATAGACATCTTGCTGGTGAATAAACGGATTAAATCTGTCTGTAACATCATTATGAAAAAAGAGAAGTCCGTATATGACGGCAGCGGCCGCCAAGACGGCCAGGATTGCCAATGCTTTTTTCATCTGTGCACTCCCCTTACTTGTTCATTTTTTTCAAATAGCTTGTCCGCACCGCGAGGAAGAACAGAAGCTGAAAGATGAAAAACCCTCCGATGGTCAGACTGAGCGGCCCCGCTACATCGGAATAGCCTTCCACGGCCAATGTTCTCAAAGCAAACAGCGTATGCATGACGGCAATGACAAATGGGAAGAAGAACAAAATCGCCAATTGTATCGTTACGCTTTGTGCCATTTCACGCTCACTCAGGCCAATTTTGGCCAGTGAACGGTAGCGCTCCCGGTCTTCATCTAAATCGGTGAACAGCCTGAAATATAAGAAACTTGCTGCCGCGACAAAGAAGACGATCGCGATAAACAGGCCGATGAATAAACTCAGGCTCGGCAGCTGCACCGTATCATAGTACGTCCCAGCTTTTGCCATAAAATCAGAATGGACGTCGATATAGTTGCCGTAAATCTCATTTTTCAAGGATTGGCTGATCCCTAGACTGTCTTTCCAATGATCATAGCTGTAGCCGTATAATGACGCTTTCTCACCGAGTGATTTCAGCTGATCAAAGGTTTGATCGTTCACCGCGATGATGGCATTCAATGAGATCAGCGGTTTTTTGACTTCTTTTACCGTCAGTTTTTGGTCAGACGGCTTGCCTTTTTGGTTCAGCAGCTTCAGCTGATCCGGCGCTTCGTTTTTGAAATTGCGGTCATACGTGCCCGGGAAATAGACGGCCTCGCCATGTTTCAGGCCGTTTAGATTAACATGGAAGTACTTCGCCGCCTCCGATTCGCTGATCATGTAAACAGGCGGAACAGTATCCCCTTTCTGATAGCGGACATAGGAAACATCTATTTTGTCTTTCTTATACGTAAAGCCGTGTGTTTTCAGTTCATGGTCAATATCTTTCAAATGAGTCTGTTCTTTTGGATTATTGCTGAAAGATACATACTCCATCTCATAGGCGGACTCTTCTGCTCCGACGGTCGATTTGTACATCGCGAGCACGCCTGTCGCAGTAAACGCTACCGCGGAAATAATGCTGACGATAAAGAACAGGCGGGCGTTGTCTTTTAAACGATAGACAAGGTCAGAAACCCAAATGACATTTTTCCCGCGCAGATAAAAGGTTTTCCACTTCTTCAGCGCGCGCAGAATCCAGATGCTGCTTTGGCTGAAAAAGAAATACGTGCCGATAACGGTAAGCAGTAAAATGATGAACGGCTCGATCCCGTGGACATTGCCTTTTAAAACCATGCCGTACCCGCCGCAAAGACAGGCGATGCCGAATAAGGACAGAAGCACGGACGGCTTCGGCTCCGGCTTGATCTTGTCAGTGCCCTTTATTAATTTGATCACCGTATTTGATCTGACAAAAAGGATCGTGAACTGCGATAAAAGGAAAAATAAGAGCAGAAATCCGCCGGCCGTAATACCGAGCGCTTTCCAAGGCATGTACAGAGGCAGCGCGTCCATTTCTAAAATATAAGCGCCGACCGTAAAGAACGTTTTCGAAAAAATGAAGCCTCCGATAATCCCGGCTGCGATCGACATGACGCCGATGATCATGTTTTCCGCCGTAATGAGCTTTCTCAGCTGCACCGGCGTGATGCCCTGCATCAGCAGAATACCGAATTCTTTATTTCTCGATTTCAAAAATGCGTTAACCGAATACAGAACAAATAAGAAAGAAAAAACAAAGATCATCCATTCCGCGGCGGTTAAGCCTTTTCTGGCGATGTTATTCAGGTAGCCTTCCTTTAGTGCCGGATGAAACAGGAACATCGCAAAGGTAAAGAAAATCAAAACGGAAAAAGCGCTGCTCAAGAAGAATGCAAGATAGGCCCTTTTGTTTCTCGTGACGTTTTTATAAGCGAACTGAAGAAAGGTCATTTGCGTTTCCCCCCAGCATAGACAGCACATCGAGAATTTGTTCATAAAAGACTTGGCGGTTTTCCCCGCGGTAAATCTCATTAAACAGTTCGCCGTCTTTTATAAAGATGACGCGGCGGCAGTAGCTTGCCGCAACCGGATCGTGGGTCACCATCAAAGCCGTGACATGATCATCCTGATTCAGGCTCTGCATCGTTTCCATGACGTCTTTTGACGCTTTGGAATCAAGGTTTCCCGTCGGTTCATCGGCCAGAATGAGTGACGGCTTATGAATGACCGCCCTTGCGATGGCGGCCCGCTGGCGCTGTCCGCCGGATACTTCAAACGTCCGTTTGTTGAGCAGGTCTTCGATTCCGAGCTTTGCCGCGATGCCGTGCAGTTTTTCTTCCATGACAGACGGCGCTTCTTTTTCAAGCGTTAACGGCAGCATGATATTTTCACCGACGGTCAGTGTGTCCAGAAGGTTGAAATCCTGAAACACAAATCCGAGCTGCTTGCGGCGGAAATGAGCGAGCTTTGTCCGCTTCAGCCGGTGCGGGTTTTCTCCGTGAATCAGGATATCGCCTGAATCCGGACGGTCAATCGTTGAAATGATATTCAAAAGCGTTGTTTTTCCGGACCCGGATGGCCCCATCACCGCCGTGAACCCGCCTTCTTCTATTGAAAACGAAATTTGTTTTAAAGCTTGATAGGACACTTGTCCTTTATAGGTTTTATTTATATGTTTGACTTCAAGCATATTCGCCATGAAAATCCTCCTTATGGTTTTATTCTTGTTAATCTGGGCTGCTTTCATGTAGCGCCGGGGCGTTCAGCATAAAAAATCCCCTTGACATAAATCCATGTTATCAAGGGGAAACAGAACGAGCTATGTTGTTTTCTTAACGCAGTCTTACATTTTTGTAAGAAATGAAAATCGGACCGATGTCCCTTCACCGGCGGAAGAAGTGATGTCCACCGTATGATTGAGCTTGCCCGTAATTTCTTTGACGAGATGGAGGCCGATTCCCGTAGATTCTTGGAAACGCCGTCCGTTTTCACCGGTGTAATAAGGATCAAACACCCGCTTGATGTCCTGCGAGGGAATCCCGACACCGTAATCTTTGACTTCAAGCACCGTCCTGTCTTCATCGCGGAAGACATTCAGCTCCAGTCTGTCACTCTTGCCTGCCGAATACTTGACCGCATTTGTGACCACTTGGCCGATCGCAAATTTGAGCCATTTCGCATCGGTGTAAATCTGATGATCATCGCGAATATCCATTTTCGGATAGACGCGGTATTGAATAAAAAATCGTTTATAGCTTTGAATGACCGATTGGAGAAGCTCTGCTAAGGAAACCGCTTCAACTTTAAAATCCCGCTCAAACAGGTCGAGCCTTGATGAATAAAGAAGCGTCTCCAGCCCGAATTCAATCTGCCGGACTTCTTTTTTGATTTGTTCAAAGACGGGCTCATCCTCTTCCTGAATGATTAAATTAATGACTGACAGCGGCGTCTTTACTTGGTGCACCCATTGGTTCATATACGTCACCCGCGCGTCAAGCTTGGCTTCGGTCTCATGGAGCTTCTGGTGCTGCAGCCGGATCAGCTCCATCTGCTTTTCATACAGCTCTGAACAGAATACTGAAGAACCGAGATACGGGATGTCCGTCCCTTCCTGCTCCGAGCTGAGCCAATGATACACGCCGCGGTCTTTGTACCAGCGGTAGGCAAGATAACCCGCCAAAATAAGAAGCTGCACGCCCAATATGTAAAACAGGTGGGAAAAAGAATGAAGACCCGCAAACCAGTAATAAAAGAAGACAAACAGCCCTTGAAGGAGAAAAAGCAGAATCAGCACGGCATGAGACCGGAGAAACAGCTTCATGACAGCGCCCTCAGCTGGTAGCCTTCGCCCCGCACCGATTCAATGGAAACAGGCGCATTCAGCTCCCGCAGTTTTTTTCTGAGCCGCGTGATATACACGTTAAGTGTATTATCATCGACGAAAATGTCGGTGTCCCACGTTTTTTCCATGAGACGGTCCCGACTCGTCACCTTTTCTCCCCGCTCAAGCAGCACTTCTAAAAGCTTGCTTTCTTTTTTAGAAAGCTCGCTTTTTTCGTCCTGAAAGCGCAGTTCAAACCGTTCCACAAAGAGCTGCACACCGGCATATTCAACCACTTTCTCTCCCTGCTTGGCGGCGTACTCTCCGTATGCCCTGCGGATCTGGCTTTTGATTTTCGCCAGCACAATATCATAAGAAAACGGTTTTTCGATATAATCATCTCCGCCGTTTTCAATCGCCATCACTTGATCCATTTCCCCGCTTCTGGCTGAGATGAAAATGATCGGGCTTGTAGAATGCTGGCGGATCTGGCGGCACCAATAATAGCCGTCATAAGACGGCAGATTGATATCAAGCAGCACCACATCAGGCTTTTCCCGCAAAAAAACATCAAGAACAGCCGTGAAATCCGCGGCGGCCACGGTTTGATATCCGTATTTTTCAAGGTAATTCTGCAATAGTCCGCGAATGTCTTCACTATCTTCCACAATCATGATTTTATTCATGCAACCATCCTCCAAAAGGATACGGCTTTTCGGAGCCCTCATTATTTGATGCCCCCATCATAATGCTTTCATCGGTTCTCTGCAACATGAGAAAGCGGGCCTTTATAAAAGACCCGCTTCTCCCTTTCTCAATGTAAGATCGATTATTTCTAATTGACATTGTTATACTTAGATGGCGGACTCGGAAAGGTAATTTTAAATCTTGTGCCAATTCCCGGCTGACTATATATATCAATATTTCCCCCATGTGCCTTGATAATTTGCTGAGCAATAGCCATTCCTAATCCAGTCCCTGAGTTATTTGACGTAGCGCTTGTCCCTCTGAAATACCGATCAAATAAACATTCGACCGTCTCTTCGTCCATTCCTATCCCATCGTCTTCTATTATAATTTGTATTTCATTGTCATGTAACACGTCCTGATATAATATGACCTTTATTTTAGTGCCCGGAGGATTATGTTTAATACAATTAGCAATCAAGTTTTCAACTGCGCGCTTTAGGTACCTTTCATCCATATTAAAAAGTATCTTATTGTGACTGGATTCTATAGCGAATCTCTTATTTTCTGACTCCGGTAGCAACTTCATTTTTTCTAAAGTGTCATGAATTACTTTCACTACGTTTTTTTCTTCAAGATCGATTGGAAGCGACTCATTTTTCAATTGAAAAGTTAAGTTGAAATCTTCAATCAGCTTTTCCATATATTCGACACGTTCTTCCATTATTAAGGAAAAATCACGCACTTGCTGATTTTCCCACTCATATTCATTTGAAGATAAAAGAACCGTATATCCCTTAATAACCGAAAGAGGGGTTTTCAAATCATGTGAGACACCGGCCATCCACTCTTCTCGTGTCTTTTCCAATAATTCTCGCTCAGCCTTATTCCTTTGAAGCGTTGAGGTAAGTTCAGACAGAGCCTGCATTAATTCTTGATAGGTCTTATATCCAGATTTATTATGTCTATATTTGCTTGAATGAAACTTCCAATCATAAGGTTCTTCATATTTTTCTTTAGACAAATTCTCAATCCAAGATACAATAAACAGCAGGGGAGCACCTAGTTTTTTTCCGTAAAATATTGCAATTACAATCCCTGCCATAATAATAGAAACTATCCACAAGTTATTCACCCAATAGAAAAAAGGGTTATTTTTTTCCATCGGCTTTCCCAATACCCATGTTAAATCCTGATTGTTTTTCGTTTCGTACCACGTAGATAATTGATAACCTTTTTTGGCAGGATACATGTAATCTGATATTAACTCTCCAAGAATATAATGCTTAGGTATATTTTTAGGTTTATTAAAAGAAAAAACCTCATCTCCTTGTTCATCTAAAATTTGAATCCACATTCGGTTCTCTAATAAATCTTCTTTTGCTTTCGTATTTATTGAAAATTGTTTATCTGCAACAACTGTTTGGTCAACAATTTTTTTTAAGGATAAGTGCGGCGTTTCCATTTTATTCTGACCTAAGACGAGGCTGAAAAATATGATACTGCCCACAATGAGCAGACCCCAAATAAACATGAGTAAAAAAAGTCTCGATACGAAGTAAAATGCTATCCTATTTCTCAGCTTCAAAATAAATCCTCATCTATAGGCTCTGCTTCAAATATATAGCCCTGTCCTCGAACCGTTTTAATCCATCTTGGTCTGCTCGGGTCTTCTTCTAATTTTTCACGTAATCGTCTTACATGTACCATTACAGTACTATCTCCGCCGTAAAACTCCCCCCACACATCTTTATAAATTTGGTGTTTACTTAAAATTTGATTGGGATGTTCACAGAAATAAATCAGAAGTTTCATTTCCTGAGCAGGGCAATCGATTCTTGTCCCGTTAACAACAAGTCTTCCGGTATTGGGATCTATTTTAAAATGTTCATAATCGTATACCTGTTTTAGATGGTAAGAAGAAGAGATCTGAGTCGTTCTCTTTAATTGGGCTTTTACACGAGCTACAATTTCCAGTGGATTAAATGGTTTAGTAATATAGTCATCTCCCCCAAAACTAAACCCTTGCAATTTATCTAAATCTGTTGTTTTTGCTGTTAAGAAGAGTATCGGCACATTTGTATGGGAGCGTATTTTGCTGCATAAGGTGAAGCCATCAGTGTCCGGAAGCATGACATCTAACAAAATAATATTTGGAAGTTCCTGATCGATTTTCAGAAGGGTTTCGCTCCCTGTCATAGCTGTGGAAATATTGCTGAAACCTTCCTTTTCAAAGCAAGTTATTAATAAGTTTAAGATATGTTCGTCATCATCCACCATGAGGATTTTGTTCTCTTCTAACGTCATAAGTTATCCTCCTTTTTATTTCTTATTTTATATGAGATCAATGACATAAAGGTCGGAAAAGGAAAGAATTTAACTTTCGTTAAGGGTTCAGAATATTCTTTTGATATTTTAACCTTGATATTCAGGGATCAATATAACTACATACAGAAAATAAACAAGGGATGTCGTTAAGTGAATGTTTAGGAAGAGTTTCGTTTGTGTTTAAAGAACATCGCTTATGATAAAAGTGAGGTGAGAGACAAATGAATGATCAAATAGTGGTAACACACGATCTAACTAAAAAGTATAAAAAGCATACTTCTGTTGATGGATTAAACTTAAGGATGAGGCGCGGCGAAATTTATGGTTTTCTTGGACCGAATGGTGCTGGTAAAACAACAACCATCCGAATGTTATTAGGTTTAATTAAACCAACAAAAGGAAACATCGAAATCTTTGGCCAAAACCTAAACAAGAATCGTTTGCAGATATTGCAAAGAATCGGGTCACTGGTAGAATCTCCAACTTATTATGGTAATTTAACAGGTTACGAAAACTTAGAAGCTGTTAGGAGGTTACGAGGACTTCCGGAACAACGGGTCAATGAAGTATTGGAAACTGTAAGGTTATCTAAAGTAGCAAATCGACTGACTAAGGAGTATTCCCTTGGAATGAAACAACGTTTGGGAATTGCAGTTGCCCTGTTAAGCAGTCCTGATTTATTAATTCTGGATGAACCGACAAACGGTTTAGATCCATCCGGTATCCAAGAAATAAGAGAGCTAATTAAAGAATTGCCTAAATCGGGAATGAGTGTTATTGTATCCAGCCACTTATTGAGTGAAATAGATCAAATGGCTACTCAAGTGGGAATTATCAACAATGGAAGGATGATTTTTCAGGACTCGATTGCAAGTTTACATCAAAAACGAAAACCACTATTAAAAGTCGGTGTTAGTGACGTAATCGAAGCAAAAACAATACTAAACAGGAAAGGATTAAAGGTTGATTTACAAAAAAATTATTTGTGGCTGTCTCAAACAGAACCGGAATTTGTTTCAGAAATCAATTCCATACTTCTTCATTCAGGGCTGTCTGTATTTCGACTTGAAGAAAAGACACGATCACTTGAGGATATTTTTTTAGAATTAACCGGTACAGAGGGAAGTCTATGAAAAAGTTATTATGGGCAGATCAATTAAAACTGAAACGTTCGTCGTTATTGATTGTAGTCTTATTGGTTCCCTTACTCATTATAGCATATGAGTTGGTAAATCTTACTTATCGATCTGAATACGTGGAAAAACAAGCTGAAATGTTCCATGCTGGATCAATGTGGATGTATTTACTGTATGATAACAGTTTGTTATTTGGTCTGGGTTTTCCATTAGCCGCCACACTTTCTGCGTCAATAATAGCAAATATAGAGCATCAAGCAAACGGATGGAAGCAAACCCTTTCTTTTCCCGTATCTAGAATGCGAATTTATGTAAGCAAATTTATTTACTTAGTAGTCAGTTTATTTATTTCGTCAACAATCTTCTTGCTCGGCATGGTACTGCTGGGCAAACTGGTAGGTTTCGAAGGTAGTGTACCTTGGGGACTTTTGTTTGGAGATAGTTACAGCATGTTAGTTACAGTACTGCCTATAATGGCCTTCCAGATATGGTTATCTATGGTGTTTAGCAACCAGGCATTCTCAATTCTTGTAGGATCAGTATCATCTATAATGGGTTTGTTTTTGGCAGCTGCTCAATCAACGAGGTGGTTTCCACTGGCTTATCCTAGTCAATCTTCGACAGTCATTCTGCAGTATGAAGGGATAGGATATAACCCAGATCTTTCATCTTACCTTTGCATTAGCCTTTTCTTAGGGATAATTATATTATTTCTAGGCTCTATTCATTTTGCTAAACGGGATGCTTTGTAAAAAGGAGGCGAAATACTTGAAAAACATTTTATTTGTAGAACGTTTAAAGCTTAAGCGATCAAAGTTATGGATCATCTATTTATTAGGGCCTTTGTTAGGTGTATCCCTGGCATACACTAACTTTATTAAAAACTATAACCTTTTTATGAATCCTGGAGACAATCCCTGGGTAGAGGCTTGGACACAAGTTGCCTTATTTATGGGCCCTTTTGTATTGCCTATCGTAGTGGGAATTTTCGCCGCCCTTGTTTGCAGGGGGGAACATGTAGGAGGCGGTTGGAAACAGCTTCTAGCCTTACCAGTCAAACACTCAGATATCTTACTGGGAAAGTTTCTGACAGTGGTCCGCATGATATTCATTAGTATGTTCATTTTAATCCTCTTATTTATTGGATTCGGTTATATGTTAGGCATAAGCGGGACTCTTCCTTTACTTACAATTCTAGGTTATGGAATTAGAGGGATCTTAGCTTGTTTACCATTAATTTTATTGCAGCTTATTGTTTCAATCAGGTCTAAAACATTTGGCATACCACTCGCTGTTAGCATTGTTTTTACATTACCGGCCATTATTATTGCCAGTACACCATTAGGTCAAGTATATCCATGGACACAGCCTATGTTAGCAATGTCACCCGAAGATGAATCACCGATTCAATCAAGCTTCCTATTTTACTCAATTATGGTAATAACATGTCTCGGTCTCCTGGTTTACGGAATAAGAAATTTTACTAAACGAGACCTTACGTAGGGTATATGCGGTATAAACTTATGAGAATTCGAGACAAGGTAATAATGAAATCACTGCGAAAGATAAAGATACATGACTTATAGATTATTTTAACAAAAAAGACAGTTACCGACGTCATCGATAAAGAAAAGGAAAATAACGAATTCTAGTTTTCATAACTATAGTAAACGAGGGGGCAAGCTGTATACAATTCGCTTGGATTGAAAGTGCCTGAAAAGGTTGAACAGGTTGATTTGATTGTGATACTTTGGTGAAACGCGAGAAGGAAATAAACGGAAAGACGAAAGCACTCACGATGTTGTGAGTGCTTTTCATCAGCCGACCTGCTGCTTTACGGCTTTACCGGCTGATCCGAACTCTCTCATTTTGCTTCGCACCGTCTCTTCCACGGCTTCAATGCCGGGTGTCATGTAGCCGCGCGGTTCGTACAGATCGCTGTTTTTCTGAAACATGCGGCGTGTTTCGTCTGTCCAGGCTGCCATACATTCCGTATTGATATTGATCTTCGCGTGGCCGAGCGTGATGGCTTTTTTGATCTGATCCTGCGGAATCCCGGATGCTCCGTGAAGAACGAGAGGAATATCAGTCATGCGGGAGATAGCCTCCATTTCTTTAAATCCGAGATTCGGTTCACCTTGATATTTGCCGTGGACGGAGCCGAGGGCGGCGGCCAGCGCGTCGATATTGGTTTCTTTGACGATCCGCTCACATTCGGCGACATCGGCATAGCGGACACCGCCGACCAGCCCGTCTTCCATGCCGCCGACCGTACCGACTTCTGCTTCTACTGAGACGCCGTGCTTAGCGGCATAAGCGGTAACTTCTTTTGTCATCGCGATGTTCTCATCAATCGGATGATGGGAGCCGTCAATCATCACTGAGCTGAATCCGGCGTCAATGGCCTGTCTGCAGCGTTCCGCACTGCTTCCGTGATCAAGATGGAGCACGACGGGAACGGTAATCGCCATTTCTTCCATTAACGCGCCGACCATGGCGGAAATCGTTTTAAATCCGCCTAAATAGTCGACCAGACGATCGGAAGCCGCGGCGATGACCGGCGATTGCTCCTTTTGCGCCGCTTGCAGAATCGCCTTCGTCCATTGGAGGCCGTTGATATTAAACTGGCCGACTGCATAATGCTCCCGTTTCGCTTCTGCAAGAAGATGTTTCATGGTGACAAAAGCCATGTTCACCCCTCCTTTTTCCATTAGATATTGAAGTATTTTGATACGACGTCCACTGTTGTTTTTTTCGCTGTTTGAATGGCTTCCTCAGCACTCAGCTTATAGTATTCAGGGCGGAAGAGCTCAACCGATACAACATCTGAAAAACCGATTTCCTTCAGTGCTGATAAGTGGGCATCTAAGTCAATCGCCCCTTGTCCCGGCCAGACGCGGTCTTCATCCGTTAAAAAGCCGATCGGGAAGTCTTCTGTATCGTCGATATGATAGATGAAAATTTTCTTTCCGTCCGCCTGCTTCAAGCTCTCAATATTGGAGCCCATCGCGTGGAAATGGAAGCTGTCAAACACCAGTCCGACATTATCGCGGCCGACAGCGTTCACGATGTCATACGCCTGTTCAAATGTATTGACCGTACATTGCGGGTGGCCGACAAATTCAAGCGCGATTTTTACGCCGTACGGCTCCGCGATATCTGAAAGCTCAGTCAGCACCTCTACACTGCTCTTTTTGATCTCTTCTTTTACAATCTTCTGCTCTGTCACAAGCGGCACGGCCACCACATATTTCACGCCGAGCGTCCTGCAGGTTTCCATCATGCTTTTGAATTCCGAAATGATTTCCCTATAGCCCTTCTCATCACGGTTGTTGAAAAAAACCAATGCGTTCAGGGCAAGCGGTTTAATGTGATGGGTTCGAAAATATTCCGCCAGATCGGCCAGTGAATGGTCTTTTAAGTATTCCGGCAGCTTATCCATTGTGCGGATTTCAATATAATCATAGCCGTGCTTTTCGCACAGTTCTAAATCCTGTTTCAGGTTTGAATTCTCCAGCGTAGTCGCTTCATTAAAGCAAAGTTTCATGTCAGCCTCTCCCATCCGCGTTTTCGATATGAAGGGAGTCCGGCTGGAGGGCTTGTTTGCCCCGCTCCACCGAACTCCATACTCAGCTTATGCCATACCCAGTTCTTCCTTTAATTTCTTAAGCGTGGTCCGGCTTGATTCATCCGCTCTTTCGCCGACCCAAGCAAAAACGGCGTTCGTCGCGATTCCGTCGAATTTCATCTCTCTCATCTTTCTGAAAATCGTCTCAAAATCGACCTCGCCTTGCCCGATGTCCAAATGCTGGTGAACCGTTACTTTCGCGTCAGGCGGGTTGACGATGTAGCGCAGGCCATGCGCCGCTTTATGATTAAAAGTATCTGCAAATAAAACATGTGTGAGGCGGTCGCCGGCTTCATCAAACATGGTCGCAATATCGCCTTTTCCGTCATCATAGAAGAACGTATGCGCAGTCGAGTAGACAAGATTGATCCAATCCTTGTCAAGCGCGCGGATCATATCCATCGCGCCTTTGTGCGTTTCGATAAAATCATACGGGTGAGCTTGAAGATTGAGTTTAACGCCTTCTTTTTCAAAGACGGGCAGCAGTTCATCCATGGATTTGATGAATTTTTCTTCACTTGTCAACGGATCATATTTTGAACCGCTGAATTCACTGTTCATCAAATCCACTTCAAGTTCAACCGCAATTTCGATCGCCCGTTTCCAGTTGCGCACGGCGGCCTGTCGGCGGTCTTCATCAGGACCCGCCCAGTGGTAAAGCGGAAGAAGAGAAGACAGCTTCACACCTGTATCTTTTAAAAGGCGCTTCAATTGTTTGATTTTTGCTGAATCGACTTTCGGATATTTATAGAAAGGACAAAAATCCTCGCGCGGAGACAGTTCGATATATTCGTATCCGAGTTCCGCCGTTTTATAGACCGTTTCCTCCAAAGTTAAATCATCGCGGTACATGGATGGATCTAAGGCCAGTTTCATTTCTTTCACTCCCGATCTATTATTTGTTCACAGTCGTAAATGATTGGTAGAATGCCGGTTTCTCTTGAAGCGCCACTGGCTCTTTCTGGCCGGATTCCTGAGCTTTTACGCACGCGTCAGTTGTCACCGCGGCAATATAACCGTCCCATGCCGTCGGACCGCTGACTTCGCCTTTATTCCGGATCGAATCAATGAAGTCTTGAATTTCCACATCATACGCAGCCACAAATCGGCGCTGCCAGTCCATCAGGATATCGGTGCTGAATGTCCCTTCTTTTCTCAAGCTGATGCTTGACGGTTCCGGAAGCTTGATAACGCCGTCTTCCCCGACGATTTCACATTGAATGTCATAGCCGTATTTACAGTTCACGTAGATTTCGGCATTGATGACGATGCCGCCTTTTGTTTCGATGATGACCATCTGCGGATCTTTCAGATGCGGCAGCGCATTTTTTGATTTCTTCGGATAGATCACCTGTACGGATTCATAGTCGTCATTGACGAGCCAGTGGAGGACATCAATTTCATGAACGAGCGTATCGACGACGGCCATGTCCGTTGAATAATTCGATGCGACTGTCGGGTTGCGGTGCGCACAGTGAATCATCAGCGGCTCGCCGACCACGCGGTTGTCAATCGCTTCTTTCAGCTGAACGTAACCGCTGTCATATCTGCGCATGAAACCTACCTGCACCAATCGTTTTCCCGTCTTCATTTCTTCCTCGACAATGCGCATACAGCCTTCTGCCGTTGTCGCAAGCGGCTTTTCACAAAACACGTGCTTGCCGTGCTGAATCGCTTTCAAAACGCTGGACTCATGAGCCGGGCCCCAGCTTGTCACTAAGACGGCATCCACATTTTCAGCAGCGAGGAGGCTGTCGTCATCAGGATAAACGGAGGCGTTCAAATTGAAATCCTGAACGGTCTGCTGCGCGGCCTCCTGATTCACATCTGTGACAGCGGTAATTTCCGCACCTGACAGCTTATTTGTGATGCGGTTGATGTGCTCTTTTCCGATAGCACCGGTTCCGATAACACCTATACGTAAATTCATTGATCGCCACTCCTTCTGATAATCAAATAATGGTTCTCGTCTTTCTTTTCCCGCTGCCGTCCTGAGGAGCGCCGTACAGTTCCTCCTGTATCTGTTCAAGCGACTTGCCGGACGTATTCGGCGCGAAGACAAGCCCGATGATCATACTGGCCGTCACACATATGAGCAGAATACCGGCCATAAAACCGATGCCGAATTGTGACATGATGACCGGCACAAATAAACTCCAAATGCCGATTGAAATACGGACGAGAAAGAACATGAGCCCTTGTGCTGACGCTCTGTGTTCTGTCGGGAACAGCTCGCTTGCCCACAGCTGGTAGTTCGCCTGCTGGCCGGCTCCGTTATTGATGCCGATCGCTAAAACAAACAAAAGCAGCATCGGGAGTCCCCGAAACGGCAGCAAAAACAGCGACCAGCCGACAACGGCCATACATGCGCAGATTCCGAACACCGTTTTCCGATATTTATCTGCAAAAGGCATGAAGATACAGACGACGCCGAGCCCGGTGAAGATAAACAGGGCCATCTGCAGAATGTTGGCCGTATTTGCGGATACGCCGCCGACCTGCTGGTAGATGTACGGCATGAAGAATCCCATGACGCCCGCTGCGAGATTCCATACGAGAAACACACCCATTAAAAACAAAATGTTCTTGAAAAATTTCGGCTGAAGCAGGTCAAAATAAGATGTTTTTTTTACGGCAACAGGCCGCTCTTCACTGTTTTTCCAGGCATCCGACTCAGGTAAACGCTTTCTTATCACATATGTGATCAGGGCGATCACCAATAGATGCGCAAAGACAATTTTATTTCCTAAAAGCCCGAGGTCACCGACCAAAACGGATAACAGCAGAACCACAACGGCTCCGGCGGCCCACGCCACCTGCGCCACTCCGCAATGCCTCGCCCGGTTTTTCTCAGGGGCGTTTTCCGCGATAATGGTCCATGAAGCCGTAATATCCGCGCCTACAGAAATCCCGACAATCATGTATCCGCATAACAACATGGGAAAGTTGAATCCAAACAAAACCAAACAAATTCCTAAGGCGTAGACGAGCATACTGTTTGTGTATACAGCTTTTCGGCCGACCTTATCAGCCAAATACCCGCCGAGCAGCGCTCCGACGGCCGCTGATATCGCATTTGCGCTGAAGGCGCCGAGCAATCCGATCTGACTGTCGGACAGCTTCAAGTAGCTGACCCACATAGATAAACCCGCTGATCCTGCCACAATGGAACCTGCATCAATGTAATTTGCTAATGCTGCGGCGATAGTCCTTTTGCTGAAAGCTGATTCCGCCTTGGCACTATTCATATAAGTCCCCCTCTAATTTGCAGGATCAAGCAGTTCACTGTCGATGTACTTTCTCGCAATCAGCGCGTACTCAAGCGGATTGGCGACTGCCGGGTCTTGTTCGGCTTCGATGACGATCCAGCCTGAATAATCATGACGGACGAGCGCTCGGTACACTTCGGTAAAATCGATGCATCCGTCTCCGGGAACCGTAAAAATGCCTTGTAAAAACGACTGCCTGAATGACTTGCCTTCCTGTCTGCACCGCTCCATAATGTCAAACCGCGCGTCCTTGAAATGAACGTGTCTGATCCGATCCATATGCTTGTTGAGAATCGTCATATAGTCTCCGTCCGAGATATAGGCATGGCCGGTATCATATAGTAAATGGACATACCGCGGGTCCGTTCCATCCATCAGCCGGTCAACTTCTTCCGCCGTCTGGACGCCTGTGCCGAGATGATGATGAAACGTGAGATCCAGCCCGTATTCGTCAGCGATTTTCCCGAGACGGTTCAAGCCTTGGCACAGCGTATCCCATTCTTCATCTGAGAAGTGCGGTTTTTTCTTAAATACATCAATGTCCAAGCCTTGAACACTGTACGTCTGTTCAGAAACGGTGGCGACATCCGCTCCGACTTTCTGCAAATAATCACAGTGTTCTGTAAATTGTTCAGCCGTTTTTTCAATACCGTCTTGTATGATAAAGCTGCTGAACCATTTCCCCGCAATCCGCAAGTTCCGGAGAGCCAGCTCCTTATTGAGGACGGAGGGTTCAGGGAAAAACCCTCCCACTTCCGTACCTTGAAAGCCGGCGACAACAATATCGCTTAACAAATGCTGCAGCGTATTCCCGGCTCCGATTTCCGGCATATCGTCATTGCGCCACCCAATAGGAGCGATGCCCCACAGAATATCTTGTTTGCCCATCGTGATGCCTCCCCTCTAGTACTGCTTCGCAGACTTCAGCTTCGTCTCTTTCGCTTCGTATGCCCGCTGAACGCTTTCCTGCTCTGACACTTCCGCCACGCCGACATGCCACCAGCTGTCATAGCCGTCCGTCATCGTTTTCGGCAGAACCTTCATTTCAATTAAAGTGGATACATCTTGCGTTTTCGCATCTTCAAGCGCCGCTTTCAGTTCTTCAACCGTATTGGCTCTGTAAGTTTTAGCGCCGTAGCCCTCTGCCACCTTCGCGTAATCAACGTTTAAAATCTGATTGTCCTCGGTGCGGAACTCGCAGAAATAACTGCCGCTCCCGTGATCCATCTGCAGGTTGTTGATACAGCCGAATCCCGAGTTGTCAAAGAGCAGGACATTGATTTTTTTGTTATATTGAAGCGCGGTAATCAGCTCTGAGTGCAGCATCAGAAAGCTTCCGTCACCGACGAGAGAATAGACTTCTTTGTCGGGATGAGCCAGCTTGAGGCCGAGTGTGCCCGATACTTCATACCCCATGCAGGAATAGCCGTACTCGAGGTGGTACGTATTCGGGACGTTGGAATGCCACAGCCGCTGCAAATCTCCCGGAAGAGACCCCGCCGAGCTGATGACGACGCTGTCTTCAGGAATCGTGTCATTGATGGTCAACAGCGCCGTTGTCTGCGGCAGCTCAGTCTCGAGCGCGTCGGCATACTCGTTTAACACGTCCTGTGAGAAATGGTTTTTAATTTCCGGTTTGAACGCGTCACGTGTAAAAGTGACCTTGCCGAGCCGGTCCCGTTCAGCCAGCCATTCATCTTTCCAATCTTTAATCGCCGTGCCGAATGCACTTTTATATCCGTCTAATAAGCCGTGCAGCCTGCCGAGCGTCACTTTCGCATCGGCTACGACCTGAAACGCGTCAAGCTTGTAAGCCTGCATGCGGCTGACATTGATATTCAAAAATTTTGCTTTGTCAAAATCAAACGCCGTTTTCGAGGATGTCGCAAAGTCCGTGTACCGTGTGCCGACACCGATGATCAGATCAGCCTGGCGGGCGGCTTTGTTTGCGGCGAGTGTGCCCGTGATGCCCATGCCGCCAAGATTGTTGGCGAAATCAGCTTCAACCGTTGACTTGCCGGCCTGCGTTTCGACAAGCGGAATGCCGTATGTTTCAGAAAGCGCGATTAATTCCTCACGCGCGCCGGAGTACTTCGCGCCTCCGCCCACTAAAATGACGGGACGGCTGCTCTCCTTAATTCTCTCTGCGGCGCCTTTCAGCTCACGCTCGCTCGGCTGCATCCGGTCAATGTAATGAACGCGTTTTTCAAAGAAGCTTTCATCAAAATCAAATGCTTCTCCCTCTACATCCTGAGAAATGCAGATGGTCGCCGGACCCGCTTTTGCCGGATCTGTCATCACTTCAAATGCCCGGATTAAGCTGCTCATCAGCTGCTCGGGGCGGGTGATGCGGTCCCAATAGCGGGACACGGGCTTTAACGCATCGTTTGTCGTGACGGCGGCACTGTATTCCTGCTCCACCTGCTGAAGCACCGGGTCAGGCTGCCTCGTCGCAAAGGTATCGGCCGGAAGCAGCAGCACCGGGATATGATTGGCCAGCGCCGTACCCGCGGCAGCCGTCAAGTTAGCGGCACCCGGACCGACCGAAGTCGATACCGCGTAAATTTTTCTTCTCAGCATCTGCTTGCTGTATGCCATCGCGGCATGCGCCATGCCTTGTTCGTTTTTGCCTTGATAGACTTTCAGGTGCCCGGCGTCCTGCTCAAGCGCCTGCCCGATCCCCAACACATTTCCATGGCCGAAAATCGTGAAGATGCCCTCAACGAACGGCTCTTCTTTTCCGTCAACATGAATGTACTGCCGGTTCAAGAATTTTATCAGCGCTTGTGCTGTCGTTAAGCGAATTGTATTACCCACAAACGATCCCACCTTTTATACGTTCTATTTACCGTTAAGACTGTGCTGCGCTTCAATCAGTTCGATGATTTCACCGGCAGCCGGCATTGCTTCTGAGGAGCTGTGTCTGCTGACGACGATGGAAGCGGAAGCGCTCCCGTATTTTAAAGCCGTTTCAATATCCCGGCCGCTGACAAGTCCGTAGATGAAGGCTGACGCATAGGAATCACCCGCTCCGAAGGTCTTCAGCACCTTTGTTTTATAGGCATGCGCCCGGAAAACTTCTCCCGATCTGCTGTATGCGTATGATCCGTCAACGCCATGCTTAATGACGACAAGATCAGCGGAGTGGGCAAACAAATAGCGGACGGTTTCATCGTTATCTCCGCCGCTGCGGTTTTCCATTACGTCAAATTCGTCACGCGTACCGATGACGATATCGGATTGTTCCGCCGCCAGCGTGTAGTACACGGCTGTTTCTTCTGCCGATTGCCATGTATACGGACGGTAGTCGAGCTCAAACACGACTTTTACGTCATGTTTTTTTGCGATATGCACCGCTTTTAAGACGGCTTCGCGCGACGGGCTTTTCGCAAGCGCCGTACCTGAAACGAGCAGCATTTTCGCGTTTGCGATGTAGCCTTCATTGACTTCGGACGGCTCAAGATACAAATCCGCCACGTCATCCCGGTACATCAGAATGCTGCACTCTTCGGGACTGAGAATTTCCGTAAAAGCGAGCCCGGCTTTGCGCCCTTCTCTGTCAACGGTCATTTGTGACGTATCAACGCCCTTTTCCTGCATATAGGAAACGATGAATCTGCCGTGCTGGTCATCCGGGATTTTGCCGATAAAACCTGCTTTTAATCCGAGCTTGGCGCTGCCGATCGCAATATTTGCCGGGGAGCCGCCGACATATTTAGAAAACGTCATCGTTTCTTCCATCGGCCGGTTGTATTCCGCCGCGTTCAAATCAATACACGCGCGTCCGATCGCGACAATATCAAACTCTTTTTCTTCATTAAACGTATATTTCATCGTTATCTGCCACTCCTCACTGGTTAGCGTTTCAGGATCCATTCATGGGCCGGATCATTATGAAACTTCCATTTTCGTGTCGGTCCCGCCATTACATTCAGGTAGTAAGAGGTATACCCGTCCGGAACACCAACCGGGTGATAGCCCGCCGGGACGATGACAACGTTTTCATTTTCTGCGGTCATCGTCTCGTCAATCGAGCGGTCGTCCGTGTACACACGCTGGAAGACAAACCCCTGCGGCGGGTCCGTTTCATGGTAATAGGTTTCTTCTAAAAAGGATTCAGCCGGCAGATTGTCTTGGTCATGTTTATGAGGCGGGTAGCTCGACCAGTTGCCGCTGTCCGTGTAAACTTCAACAACGAGAAGGCTGTTTGCCGATGGATCTGAATCGGGGAGAATATTATGAACGGTTCGTTTGTTTGCCAGCTTGCCGCGATGTTCCACACCGTTGTCTTCCGCTTTAATCAGCTTTGTCGGAAGCTGGCGTTCGGACGGAGAATAGCACAGCGCGACCCTCGCCCCGCTGACCGCTGTGATTCCAAAAGAGCGGTCATTGGACACATAAACGCTGTCCGTCGGTTTTCTTTCAAATACGCTTTCACGGGTGCCGATGCTTTCAAATGTCTGATCATAATCAGTGACGGTGATTTTTCCCGTTACCGCAACGATGCAGCACTCCGTCTTTTTCAAATCTTCTGTATATGCGGAACCGGGAGTGAGGTCAACGACTTTAAATCCGACGTATTTGAGGTCTGAATTGGCTGAAGTGACGTCATGTATGATGTTCACGCCTTGAGAAATCTCATCGGCCTGCGGTTTGCGCAGCAAATGACTCATGTTTATTCCTCCTTAATTGATGGTAAAAGAAAACCCGGACGGAATCACAAAGCCGTCCGGGCCGGCTGTCAGATCAATTGAAGTCAGGAGACGGGTATCGTGCCGTCACGACTTTTTTACGTGTATAGAAGTCGACGCTGTCTTTTCCGTTTGCGTGCAATGTGCCGAAGAAAGAAGACTTCCAGCCAGAGAACGGGAAGAATGCCATCGGCGCCGGGACGCCAAGGTTGATGCCGAGCATTCCCGCATCAATATTTTCACGGAAGTAGCGGATCGCGTTCGCATTTGAAGTGAACAGACACGCGCCGTTCGCAAATTCAGACTGGTTGGCGATGTCCACCGCTTCTTTTAAGTTTTTCACGCGGATGACCGACAGAACGGGCGCAAAGATTTCATCTTTCCAGATCGTCATATCCGTCGTCACGTTGTCAAAAATTGTCGGTCCGACGAAATAGCCGTCTTCCGTTGCGTTTTCACGCCCGTCACAAAGAAGTCTCGCTCCTTCTTCGATGCCTTTTTCAATATAGCTGTGCGTCCGTTTTTTGTTGTCCTCGCGGATGACCGGGCCTAAGAACACGCCGTCATCCAGTCCGTTTCCGATCTTGATGTCTGCGACCTTTTCCTGTAATTTCGCCATAAACTCATCGGCGATTCCCTCTTCAACCGTCACAACCGCGCATGCCATGCAGCGCTCTCCTGCCGAACCGAATGCCGCGCCGATAATGTTTGTCACCGTATCTTCAAGGTGGGCGTCATTTAACACGATCGTATGGTTTTTCGCGCCCGTTAACGCCTGCACGCGTTTCAAATGTTCGCTGCCTTTTTTGAAAACATACTCGCCGACAGGTTTTGAACCGACGAATGAGATGGCTTTAATCTCCGGATGTTCAAGAACGCCGTTTACGACGTCATGCGCGCCGTGCACGACATTGAAGACGCCCTTCGGCAGACCGGCCTGTTCAAACAGCTCTGCCAGTTTTTCCGTTAACAGCGGCGTGCGCTCAGACGGCTTCAGAATGAAAGTGTTTCCTAATGAAATCGCCATCGGGAACATCCAGCACGGGACCATCATCGGGAAGTTGAACGGTGCGATACCGCCGACCACCCCGATCGGATAGCGGTAGTTCGCCGCCTCTACATCCGTCGCGATGGAGGCGAGTGAATCGCCCATCATGAGTGACGGCGCTCCCGCTGCGAATTCGACGTTTTCAATTCCGCGTCCCACTTCACCGAGTGCTTCCGTCGTGTTTTTACCGTTTTCCAAAGTGATCAGACGGGCAAGCTCTTCTTTGTTCTGCTGGAGAAGCTGCTGATAGTTAAATAGAATTCTCGCACGGCGCGGCACTGCCGTCTTTGACCATGTTTGAAACGCCTCTGACGCTGAGCGGACGGCGTATTCCACATCCTCCCGCGTAGAAATCGGAACCTGGCACATCACTTCTTTTGTAGCCGGATTGACAACGTCTTCATATTGATCTGTCTTACTTTCAACCCATTCACCATTGATGTAGTTTTTCAGTTTTCTGATCTCTGCCATTCTCATTGCCTCCTTAAATAGTAAGCATCCTGTTCAACTGGGTAATAACGGATGAATATATTCATCTTTTACATATAAAAGACATGAATTAAACGCTTACAAATGCTAAAATGATGGTGACTCCCAATCTTTCCATGTAAAAGTTGATCATGTGACGGAAAAAAGCAAACGGTTACATCTTTCACTTTTGATTTTATAGGTTATATTTTGGTCATTTCTTGGTTACATTGTAAGCCCAACAAACCTTCAAGTCAATCTAAAAAATCAAAATTTTTTCATTATTTTTATCATGCTTTTTTTGAACGGGAAAACAGGAACTTGGAGAACCGTGTCGAATCGTACGGTGTGAACCCTCTTTTTTATCATTTGTTAAGTAACTATTGATTAACTTCTGGTGTTTATTATATATTTTAATTACTTTAAGAATTCTAGAAGGAGTTTTTTTATGAAACTGATGCGGATTCAGGAGATGGAAGAATACATTCTCAAACACGGAGCCACTTCGCTGGATGAGCTGTGCGAGGTATTCAACGTCTCTAAAAACACGGTCAGACGCGATATTAATAAGCTTGCGGAAAAAGGGGTTATCAAAAAGGTATACGGCGGCGTGACGTCAGCCGAAAAATCTGTGCTCGTCCCTTTTGAAAACCGCACCATTCAACATCAGGATGAAAAAATCAAAATCGCCCGCTATGCGTCACGATTTATCGAGGATCATGATCTTGTGTTTATTGATTCCGGCACGACGACCAAATCGATGCTGGAGACGCTTGATCCCGATAAGAATGTAACGGTTTTGACGAACAGCCTTGATATTATTAACGCGGCTTCATCCATGAAAAATATCGACCTGATCATCATCGGCAATAACTACAAACGGAAGACAAGGTCGTTTGTCGGCATTGATGATCCGAGCACACTCAATAAATACAACATTAACAAGGCGTTCATGTCCGCTACCGGGACAACGATCACCCACGGCCTGACGAATTCCGACTTACTGGAATACGAGGTGAAAAAGAGAATTTCCGAAAAGGCGAACGAAGTGTATCTGCTCGCGGATCATTCCAAATTCGGCAAATCCACGCTTTTGACATACGCGCCTTTCGACCGGCTTCACAGCATCGTCACTTCTCAGCAGCTCGATGAGGAATATACGAAGTATTGCCAAGAGCATCAAATCGACATTCACTTGGCATAGCGTTATAGTTAATAGAGAACGCTGCCGTATTTTTCCGGCAGTCGCTATGATATCCAATTTTTTCAGGGGGCGAAAACATGAGCAAAGTAACAATCGGCAAAACTGACCTACAGGTATTTCCGATCGGTTTGGGAACAAATGCGGTCGGCGGACACAATCTCTATCCGAATCTGAATGAAGAAACAGGAAAAGAATTGGTCCGGGAAGCGATTAAAAGCGGCGTTACCATGTTAGATACCGCCTATATTTACGGTGTGGGCCGTTCTGAAGAATTAATCGGCGAGGTGCTGAAAGACTTTAACCGCGAGGATGTCTTCATCGCCACAAAAGCCGCTCACAGAAAAGAAGGCGATGACTTTGTTTTCGACAACTCACCGGCCTTTTTGAAACAATCGGTCGAAGACAGCCTGAAACGCCTGCAGACTGATTACATTGATTTATTCTACATCCATTTCCCGGATGAGCACACGCCGAAGGACGAAGCCGTTCAAGCATTGAATGAGCTGAAAAAAGAAGGAAAAATCCGTTCCATCGGCGTATCCAATTTCTCATTGGAGCAGCTGAAAGAAGCCAATAAAGACGGCTTAGTCGACGTGATTCAAGGAGAATACAACCTGCTGAACCGTGAGGCGGAAAAGACTTTCTTCCCTTATACGACAGAACACGGCATCTCATTCATTCCGTACTTCCCGCTCGTATCCGGACTGCTGGCCGGCAAATACGACGAGAACACAACCTTCCCTGAAGGCGACCTGCGCAATGACCAGGCGCATTTCCAAGGGGAGCAGTTTAAAGAAAACATCAAAAAAGTCAACCAGCTCAAACCAATTGCCGAAAAGCACAATGCCGATACGGCGCATATCGTGCTTGCCTGGTACTTGGCGAGACCTGAAATCGATATCCTGATTCCGGGCGCCAAACGTGCGGATCAATTAAAAGACAACATGAAAGCAGCCTCCATTACGCTATCTGCTGAAGAAATCGCGTTTATCGACAAGCTGTTTTCCTAAGAAAGAAAAAAAAACACGCCTTTTAAAAGGGGCGTGTTTTTTATGTTTATATTTTTCTCTTCGGGGAATGAAATAGTTATCTAAATAAACTATTATGCGTTCCAAAAGATGAGGAGGATCATCTGTGAAGAAAAACACCAAAAAATACCTGATTTACTTTTTCGGAGCATTAGGCGGGCTGCTTTACGGCTATGACACCGGTGTGATTTCAGGGGCTTTGTTATTTATTAACAATGATATTCCTTTAAACACGCTGACCGAAGGATTGGTCGTCAGCATGCTGCTGCTCGGTGCGATTTTCGGGTCCGCCTTAAGCGGGACATGCTCTGACCGATGGGGCCGGAGAAAAGTGGTTTTCGTCCTTTCACTCATTTTTATTATCGGCGCGCTTGCGTGTGCGGCTTCGCAAACCGTCACCATGCTGATTATCTCCCGTGTCATTCTCGGGTTAGCCGTCGGCGGCTCAACGGCGCTGGTTCCCGTTTATCTATCTGAGATGGCGCCGACAAAAATACGCGGAACGCTCGGCACATTGAATAACTTAATGATTGTAACCGGAATTTTACTCGCATATATTGTGAATTACATATTCACCCCGTTTGAAGCTTGGCGCTGGATGGTCGGTCTCGCCGCAGTACCGGCGGCGCTTTTATTAATCGGAATCGCGTTTATGCCGGAATCTCCGAGATGGCTCGTCAAACGCGGCCGTGAGAAGGAAGCCAGACAAGTCATGGAAATGACTCACGACAAAGAGGATATCGCCGTTGAATTGGCGGAAATGAAACAAGGTGAAGCCGAGAAAAAAGAATCTACACTCGGCTTGCTGAAAGCCAAATGGATCCGCCCTATGCTGCTGATCGGGATCGGCCTCGCCATCTTCCAGCAGGCGGTCGGTATCAACACGGTGATTTACTATGCGCCGACCATCTTTACAAAGGCCGGACTCGGCACTTCGGCGTCCGTTCTCGGCACGATGGGCATCGGTGTCTTAAACGTCATCATGTGTATCACCGCCATGATCTTAATTGACCGGATCGGCCGGAAAAAACTGCTGATGTGGGGAAGTGTCGGCATTACCTTGAGCCTGGCGTCACTATCAGCCATTCTCCTTCTGGCCGGCCTGTCAGCTTCAACGGCATGGCTGACCGTGCTGTTTCTCGGCATCTATATCGTTTTCTATCAGGCGACATGGGGTCCCGTTGTGTGGGTCCTGATGCCGGAGCTGTTCCCGTCAAACGCACGCGGAGCCGCAACAGGATTTACGACATTGATTCTGTCGGCAACCAACCTGATCGTTTCACTGGTATTCCCGCTTATGCTGAGCGCCATGGGCATCGGCTGGGTATTCGGAATATTCTCAGTCATTTGCCTCTCATCCTTCTTCTTCGCCGCTTACATCGTTCCTGAAACGAAGGGCAGAAGTTTAGAAGAAATCGAAACGCACTTGAAAAAACGGTTCTCCTTAAAGAAGCGCAGCAAACAAAATCAAATTCTTAAACAGCGCACACTGTAATAAAAAAAGGAATCGCCCCCGCCGGGCGATTCCTTTTTAGCGTCATACCATGACTTTGCAGATGTCATTCGTAAACTCGACCGGATCATGGATCGGCAGCCCTTCAATCAGAAGCGCCTGATTGTAGAGAAGGTTTGTGTATAATGCAATCTTTTCCCGATCTTGTCCGTGAGCGTTCTTTAACGTCTCAAACACTTCGTGATTCGGGTTGATTTCCAGCACTTTTTCCGCTTTGACCTGCTGGCTGTCAGGCATGGCGTTCAACACTTTTTCCATTTCGATCGTCACTTCGCCGTCTGTCGCAAAGCAGACCGGATGGGATTTTAAACGTTTCGATGCTCTGACGTTCTTTACTTTATCCGCAAGAATCTCTTTCATGCTTTCGAACAGGTCTTTATATTCGTTCTCTTCGGCTTCAGTCTGCTTTTCATCTTCGTCACTGTCGATGCCTAAGTCGGCGCTGGATACGGATTTGAACTCTTTTTCCTCATAGCTTGTCAGCATTTTGATCGCGAATTCATCAATATCTTCCGTGAAATATAAAATCTCGTAGCCTTTGTCCGCCACCATTTCAGTTTGCGGCAGCTTTTCAATCCGCTCATATGAATCGCCGGACGCGTAATAGATATATTTTTGATCCTCAGGCATTCTGGACACATATTCGTCCAGAGTGACGAGCTTTTTCTCCTTAGATGAATAGAAGAGAAGCAGATCTTTTAATACGTCTTTATTCGCGCCGAAATCATTATAGACACCGAATTTCAGCTGTCTGCCGAAAGATTCATAGAAAGATTCGTATTTTTCCCTTTTGTTCTTCAGCAGGCTCTTCAGCTCGGCTTTGATTTTTTTATTGATGTTTTTCGCAATCAGCTTCAGCTGGCGGTCGTGCTGCAGCATCTCTCTGGAAATGTTCAGCGACAGATCCTCAGAATCCACCATGCCTTTTACAAAGCTGAAATGATCCGGCAGCAGGTCGGCGCATTTGTTCATGATCAGCACGCCGTTGGAATACAGCTCCAATCCTTTTTCGAATTCCTTCGTATAATAGTCAAACGGCATGTTTTCCGGAATAAACAAAATCGAATTGTAGCGCACCGCTCCATCGACGCTGATATGCACATGGGTCAGCGGTTTATCAAAACCGTAATGCTTCTCGGCGTAAAAAGCCTCGTAATCCTCATCCGTCAGCTCGCTTTTGTTTTTTCTCCAGATCGGCACCATGCTGTTGACCGTCTGTTCTTCCTGAACTTCTTCAAATTCGTTCTCGCTGCCCTCTTTCGGCTTGTTGACCGTCTCTTCCATTTTGATCGGGTAGCGGATAAAATCAGAGTACTTTTTCACGATCGCTTTGATGCGGTAGTTTTCTAAAAACTCATCATAGCTTTCATCTTCTGTGTTTTCTTTTATTTTCAAGGTGATTTCCGTACCGACGGTTTCCTTGTCACACGGCGCGATCGTGTAGCCGGCAGCCCCTTCCGACTCCCACACATACGCCTCGTCACTGCCGAGCGCTTTACTTTTCACCGTGACTTTATCAGCCACCATAAACGCCGCATAAAATCCGACGCCGAACTGGCCGATAATGTCATGGCCGTCTTTCGAGTCATTTTCTTGCTTGAAAGCGAGTGAACCGCTTTTCGCAATCGTGCCGAGATGCTGTTCAAGCTCGTCTTTTGTCATCCCGATACCGGTGTCTGTGACGGTGAGCGTTCTCGCTTCTTTGTCCGCCGTCACTTTTATGTAGTAATTGTCTTGATCAAACGTTAATGAATCATCGGTTAACGCCTTGTAATAGATTTTGTCAATCGCATCGCTCGCGTTGGAAATTAACTCGCGGAGAAAAATTTCCTTCTGCGTGTAAATGGAGTTAATCATCATGTCCAGCAATCGCTTGGATTCTGCTTTAAACTTTTTTTTCCGCACTTCAGATCTCTCCTTTAATTATGCTTTGATGTTATGTAAAATCTTTTCAGCATCTATTTATCATATACAGTGACAATTGTCAACTAGCATTAGCAGATGCATATATTGTAAATTTAACATGTTAATGGATTCATTTCACCCATTTTATTAATAAAAAAGAGAGAATGTTGATCATCCTCTCTTCTCTGCTTCTTTCCGGCGGCCGAATTCCTTCTTCATCCATATGTATGACGGGTAGAAAAACAAACTAAATAAGATAAGAGATCCCAAGTTTCGCAAAGACTCATGCAGAACATTTCTTACAGTGAGAGGAAATGTGATGTCCTGAAATAGAATAGAGATAACGGTGTAAATCACAAATCCCATAGGAACAATGGCATAACAATAAAACGCTATCTCCTTCTTATGCTGTATCTTCAAAATATGTAAACCTCCCAATGATATATATACATAATATTAACATATTTAATAGGTATTTAGAAATAGACCTCCATATGTTTATCCCCCTATTCAGCGGGAACAGATATAAAAAAGGAGGAATCGCAATATGGGAAGATTAACAGACAAAACCGCAATCATCACAGGGGCCGCGACAGGCATCGGACAAGCGACGGCACGGGTTTTCGCCGATGAAGGCGCCCGCGTGATCTGCGGTGACATCAATGAAAGCGAACTGAACGAAACCGTCAGCGCCATCAGAAAAAACGGCGGAGAAGCAGAAGCCTTTCACCTTGATGTATCAGACGAAGAAAACGTAAAGTCTTTTGCGGACAGCATTCAGCAAAAGTACGGAGCAATTGATATTCTGTTTAACAATGCCGGTGTTGACCAAGAGGGCGGAAAAGTCCATGAATACCCGGTCGACCTGTTTGACCGGATCATCGCCGTCGATCTGCGCGGCACATTTCTGTGCAGCAAATACCTGATTCCGCTCATGCTCGAAAAAGGAGGCTCCATCATCAACACCTCCTCCATGTCCGGCCGGGCCGCAGACCTTGACCGCTCCGGCTATAACGCCGCAAAAGGCGGAATCACGAACCTGACGAGAGCGATGGCCATTGATTACGCCAGAAGCGGAATCCGCGTCAATTCCTTATCGCCGGGGACGATTGAAACGCCGCTCATTGATAAATTGGCAGGCACGACAGAAGACGAAATGGGCGAAGCGTTCCGTGAAGCCAACAAATGGATCACGCCGCTCGGCCGGCTCGGAAAACCGGAAGAAATGGCAGCCGTCGCGCTCTTCCTCGCTTCAGACGACAGCTCTTACGTCACGGGAGAAGACATCACCGCAGACGGCGGCATCATGGCATACACTTGGCCGGGGAAAATGCTGATTGATAAGAAGTGGAAGGAAGAGACGGAGTGACGGTGAAAAAGAAACAAGCCAGTGCAAAAACACTGGCTGAACAAGCTGAGGGCGGGTTACTTAAACCAGCCCTTTTCCTTTGATCGGGTAATGGCTTCAATTCGATTTTTCACTTCTAATTTATCAAGGATCATCGAAACGTAATTGCGGACTGTGCCGCTTTTAATGCTGAGGGCGTTTGCGATTTCTTTCGTGTTTTTTCCGTCTGCCACAAGCTCGAGCACCTCTTTTTCCCGTTCGGTCAGCGGGTTCTCTTCACTATAGATGTCCTCCATTAATTCAGGTGCGTAGACGCGTCTTCCTTTCATGACGCTGCGGATGGCGCTGACGAGCTCATCGCTCGGGCTGTCCTTGAGCATGTACCCGCTGACGCCTGCTTTTAGCGCCCGCTGAAAATAGCCGGAGCGGGCAAAGGTCGTCAAAATGATGATTTTCACACCGCTGTCCTTGAGTTCTTCTGCCGCTTCAAGGCCTGATTTCCCGGGCATTTCGATATCCATCAGACAAATGTCGGGCGCATGTTTTCCCACGAAATCGATGGCATCCTGGCCGCTTGTGCCTTGGCCGACAACCGTCATATCCTCTTCTAAATTCAACAGTGAACCGAGTGCGCCGAGCAGCATTTGCTGATCCTCGGCAATGAAGATGTTGATCATCTGCTACCATCCTTTTCTTTTGATTTTGAATCATTCGGGATTCTCATGGTCAGCTTTGTTCCGGCGGCTGTATCGACGGCTAAACTGCCGTTTGCGAATTCAAGACGTTCCCTCATTCCAAGCAGGCCGTGCCCCTTTGAAAAAAAGCGGTCTTCTTTGCATTGAAAGCTGCCGTCATCTTCCACCGTAATGACAACCTCTTTCCAAAGCTGCTGAATGGTGATATGGCATACTTTGGCGCCGCTGTGCTTCACGACATTGGTGACGGCTTCTTTTATGCACATGCTGACGATGTTTTCGTTCAGCAGAGAGATATGTTTTGGCGCTTCTTTTTCTTCATACACAAATTCAATTCCTGCCGCTTCAAGAATTTGCCGAACATTGCCGAGCTCATCCTTCAATCGGATGCCTTTCATCGATGAGACGATTTTTCTGACCTCATTTAAGGAGGTGCGGGCCGTCTGCTGCACGCTTTTCAGCTCAGTGCGGGCCTGTTCAGGGTCCTTGTAAATCAGCTTTCGGGCGAGGTCGCTTTTCAGTCCGATTAAGGAGAGCTTTTGTCCAAGTGTATCGTGAAGATCCCGGGCGATGCGCTGCCTTTCTTCCAGCTTCACAAGATCGGCGATTCGCTCATTTGCATATTCTAATTTCTCTTCAAGGCGCTCCCGTGCCTTTCTGCTTCGAATGCTGAGCGGGAGCAGGATGGCACTGATCAGTGTAATGACGATAAACGGAATCTGTGTCAAAAACCACTCTTTTTTCAGAACAAGGCTGAAGTTGACGGCAACCGCCGCACTGATGATATGAATGTAATATAAGATGTAAAATGGAACTTTGTCTCGGATATGGCCGATGAAGTAGGCGATAAAGAAGGCGAAATAAATATAGCTGAACAGCATGGCTGAGCCGGTCGAAATGCCGATCAGAAGAAGCGCCCATAAGTAAAGCGGCCAGCCTTTTGCAACAAATGCGAAGCGGTATGCGCCAAAGAAAACAAGTGTGAAAATGATGCCGGCCACGATGACAAAGGTAGAAGAGCTTTTAAAAATAAAATAAAAAGGCAAGATGAAAAAAATCATCCATATATAAGGAGAAATCCCGTTCAGTTTTTGAAATTTAAAATACTTCTTCATCTTTGTTCCACCTTCTGCTGCTTGTGTCTACCATCACTTTATCAAAACACCGCCTTCATTGCATCCTCACGCATGAAGAGAAGGCTCTTTCTGATAAGAGAAAGAGCCGCGCGCCATATCAGGCATTTTTCTTTAAAGGTTCTTTCGGCACCGGATGGGGCGCCGGTTTTTTCCGCGCCTCCCGAAAGGTGACAAATTGCTTTTCGTCCTCATCCCACAAACGGAATTTCATGGATTCAAGACTTGTTTTAAGCGTAATGGTCGGTACGTTTTTTAAAGGCTCGTGCCCCTCATGAGCGGCTTCCAGCTTGTAGTTCGGCACTTTCGGGCTTAAGTGGTGGACATGATGGTAGCCGATATTGCCCGTCAGCCATTGCAAAAGCTTCGGAAGCTTGTAAAAGGAGCTTCCTTCTACCGCGGCCTGCACATAATCCCAATGCTCATCTGCTTCAAAATAAGAATCCTCAAACGTGTGCTGAACATAAAAGAGCCAGACGCCGATTGACCCCGAAATAAGGAAAATCGGACCCTGAACAAGCAAAAAGTTTTCCCAGCCGACAAGCAGGCACGTCGCAGCAGCCAATAAGACAATCGCCGCGTTCGTGAAATAGGTGTTCCAGCGCTCCTTGCGGCGGGCGCCTTTTACATTAAAACGGTTTTGAATCAGAAATACGTAAATCGGTCCGAGAATAAACATAATAAACGGATTGCGATAAATTCTGTAGCGTATTTTTGTCCAAGCTGAGGCTTCGTTGTATTCCTTGACAGTCATCATCCAAATATCGCCGGTGCCCCGTTTATCTAAGTTGCTGCTTGTCGCATGATGAATGGAGTGGCTGCGTTGCCATTGAAGGAACGGAAACAGTGTCAGCACACCTGAAATAAACCCGAACAGCCGGTTCAGCTTCTTTTGTTTGAAAAAGGATTGATGGCAGCAGTCGTGGAAAATAATAAAGATTCTTGTCAAAAATCCCGCTGCTATAACAGTAAAGGCGAGGGTCAGAAGATAGGAGACATCAAGGCTGAGGTAAGCAAGAAACCAAAGGGCAAAGAACGGCACAAACGTGTTGAAAAGCTGAATGACACTATGCTTTGTATCGGCGCCGGAAAATGCGGCAACCTGCTTTTTTAAAGACGCTTGTTTTTGAGTTGCGGCATGATTGATCATAAATGTCATGTCCCTTCTTTTTCATTATGATCCCAAGTATAACGGGGCGCCAGACGCTTTTGTAGTAGCAGCCATCATGCCCCGAATATGACATTTGTCATGTTTGGCGGCAGAATGCTGATCAGGCGTCATAAGGTTTCTTTTTTATAAGGGATAAAGCCGGACACTTCATATCGGCACTTCTCAAAGAAAACAGCAAAAAAGAACCCGCCTGTTTTCGGCTGAGTTCTTTTTCATCATCCTCACAGCAAAATCACCCGATACTTCTTCACATCCAAAAACTGCAGAAACTCCCGGGCCAGCATGTCCGGCGCGTGGTCTTTTCCTTCATGAAGACGATATTGAATCAGACCGACGAGCATGGACGCGACATAATATGCATAGAGCTTTTTCCCCGCCTGAATGTGCAGGGGCTGATGAAGATAAAACGATTGCAGCGCTCTGAACATTTCCGGGATGACGTCAGGCACTCCGGAACCCTCTCTCAGAAAATGGACGAGCGGCATGCCGTCCGACAGTGCGGAAAAGAGACGGACGAGCGCGGCTTCCGCTTCTTCCATGGAACAGTCGGCAGGCTCTCCTTTTACGGTCAATAATCCGATCAGATCCCGGCATGATTGATGGATGATCGTTTTCAGCAATGCTTCTTTGTTGGCGTAATGGTCATAAAAAGTGGCACGGCGGAGGTTGCTTTGACGGGCAATATCGGAAATCGTAATCGCCGCGTACTCTTTTTTTTCCGCCATTAAGCCGATCATGGCTTCTTGCAAGGCCTGCCTCGTTCGGGTCACCCGGCGGTCGGCGGGCTTTTTTTCTTCTTGTTCCGGTACCCGGCGGCCGAACAGCCAGTAAAACCGTTTTTGAGAAATCAAATCCCACACCTGTCCGCTGATCGCTTCCGGGGATGCCCCGGGCTCCTCATTCAGCCAGTACAACACAATGGCATATGTGTATAACGCGCGGTAATGAATGTACATATCCTGTTCAGTCGGTGAGAAATCCGCATTGACCGGTGACAGCAGCACATCATGCCGGAACACATCTTTTAAAAAAGCATGAAAGTGAAAATACGGCATTTTATGACGGTCCATCATCGTTTGAAAAAACTCCCGATGCCGGTCAACAAAAGACAGGGTCGGATGCACTTTTTGCCATCCGCCATGTAAATGAAGAACATCTTTATTCTTCAGTGAATCATAAAGCGCTTCGCTCAGTCCGTCTTTCATTTCTTCTTCTATATCCTCTAAAATCGCATATTTATCCTCGTAATAAAGGTACAGTGTCCCCCGGCTCACGTGCGACCGTTCGGCGATGTCCTTCATGGTCACACGGCGGATATCCCGCTCTCCAAGCATGGCCAAAAGCGCTTGTTTGATGTCAGTTGTCACAGAATCCGGCATAAGAGACACTCCTTTCATTAGACAGATCACCGCAATTTGTACGGTAACGTATAGATGTGTTTACGCTGTCTTTGCCGCAAAAACACATCACATTATAATAGGCCCTGAAGAAACAAAAAAGCAACCAGAGGAGGAAGACCGATGGATCAGCATATAAAAGCAGACATCAAACGCGTCTTTGAGCTTCAGAAAAAAAATCAAAAAACGCTGCGTGCTTCAACAGCCGGGCAGCGCAGAGAAAAGCTTCAGCGCTTTTTAGATGCCGTCACCGCACATGAAGAAGAAATCATCGAGGCGATCAGACGGGACGTCCGCAAGCCTTATCATGAGGTGAAAAGAGCGGAAACGCAGGGAACGATCAAGGCGATTAAAGATAATATGAACAATCTCGACACCTGGATGGCGCCGAAACGCGTCGGCTCATCCGTCAGCCCCGACGCTGACGGCGTATTAATGTATGAGCCAAAAGGCGTCACCTTAATTCTCGGCCCATGGAATTATCCGTTTATGCTGACGATGGCTCCGCTTGCGGCTGCCATTGCGGCCGGCAACAGCGCGATTGTGAAGCTGTCTGATTTTACGATGGAGACGAGCCATATCGCCGCGACAGTTATTCGCGAGGCATTTCACGAAGAAGAAGTCGCCATTTTTGAAGGTGAGGTCGATGTCGCCACAGAACTGCTCGACCATCCGTTTGACCACATTTTCTTCACCGGAAGCACGAATGTCGGTAAAATCGTCATGACGGCAGCGGCGAAGCACTTGTCGTCCGTCACGCTTGAGCTTGGCGGAAAAAGCCCGACGATCATCGACAGCGGCTATGATTTGATGGACGCGGCGAAAAAAATCGCCGTCGGCAAATTTGTCAATGCGGGGCAAACATGTATCGCACCTGACTATCTCCTTATGAAGAAAGAAGTGCAGAGCATCTTTACAGATCTCTTGCAAACCATTGTCAATGCAGGTTTTATGGAGGATGATCATACGGTTGACCGCAATAAATTCACGCAGATTGTCAACGACCGCAACTTTAACCGTGTCAAAGCCCTGTATGATGATGCCATTGAAAAAGGGGCGAAAACGGCGTTCGGCGGCGTATTCGATGCGCATGACCGCACGATTTCTCCGACCGTGCTGACAAACGTCACGCCTGATATGAAGATCATGCAGGAAGAAATCTTCGCACCGATTCTGCCGATTATGAATTACGAAGATATCAGTGAAGCCGTTGATTACATCACTGAACGGGACAAGCCGCTTGCCTTGTATGTATTCAGCCATAATCAGGAGCTGATCGATTATGTGCTGCAGCATACGACGTCCGGCAATGCTTCTGTCAATGATGTCGTCGTTCATTTCACTGACGTCAACCTTCCGTTCGGCGGTGTCAATACGAGCGGGATCGGTTCATATCACGGTGTGTACGGCTTTAAAGAATTCTCTCATGAAAAAGGCGTATTTATTCAAGCCTCTAAATAAAAAAAGAATCCGCGCAGACGACGCGGATTCTTTTTTATTATTTTTTTGCTCCGAATGCGAGCAGTTTCGTATAAGTGCCGACATAGAGCGTGCCGTCTTCAGCCAGAACCGGGGAGGAAATGACATTGCTGTCTGTTTGATAGCGCCATTTTTCATTGCCGTCAGCGTCAACCGCATAGACATTTTTATCGTCAGAACCGAAGTACACATTGCCGTCCGCATCAATCAGCGGCGCCGTTCTCACAGGCCCGTCCGTATAGAAAGACCAGTTCATATTGCCGGTTTTGCTGATGGAAAACAGCTCGCCGCTTCCGGAACCGATATACACATTGCCGTTATGGTCGATCGCTAATGAAGAGCTGGAGAAACCGTTTAACGGGAACGTCCACTTTACAGCACCCGTTGATGTATAGGCGTATAAGTTGCCGTCCTGGTTTCCGGCGTAAACGGTGCCGTCTCTATCAATAACCGGATAACCTTTAAACCCGTTGGACGTCGTTTTTGACCATTTCACTTGGCCCGTTCCGGAATTGATCGCGTAAAAGATATTATTGTACGTTGCCGTATACAGAGTGCCGTTTGATGCTAACACGGGAGCGGAGCCGACCACGCCGTTTGTTTTAAACTTCCACTTTTGCGTCCATGTCGAAGCCGACGTCGGTTTAATCGCATAGATATAGTTATCCAGCGTCGACACATACAGCGTGCCGTCAGAGCCGATAGCCGCATCGGAACTCGGCGCTCCGCTCAGCGGAACCGATGTTAAAATGTTTCCGGTTTCTTTGTCGATGAAATATAGTTTTTTATCGTGAGAAGGAAGATAAATGACACCGTTTGTTCCGAGCACCGGAGTCAGCGTATAGGTCGTCCCAAGGTTTTCCGTCACCCATTTCACAGTACCGTTCGGATGATACGCCGTGAGCTTCCCGTCTTTTGATTGAATAAATACGGTGCCGTCCCCATCAACCGCGGCTCCCGCACCGTTTTGAGGATTGGCCGGAACATTCTTTTCCCATTTTAATGCGCCATCGGCAGTGCTTGTAAACCGGCTTTCTCTTGACCAGTTGAACATCGTCGGAGACATCGCCTGCGCGTCATACCGTCCCGCCAAGAAACCGGATGCCGCATGATTTTGTTTAAATACCGTTTCCGCGGCTTGAGCAGCCGCCGGATGCAGCCATTTTGCCCCCGGCAGATCAGTAACCGCTCCCACAGATAAAGCCGCAGCAACCGCAGCGCCGGCCGCCAATGTTTTCACTCGCAATGAAGCTGTCTTTTTTTTCAATGTCAGTTCCTCCCGTTTCTATTAAAAGCTGCTATACCACTTTGATCATACCATAATTAACCTATGAAATATTTGTATTTTCGGTAGATTTATAGAACAAATGTCACATAGCCTGCTGATGCTTCGGGGATGATCGAAACGCGGCAATATACCACACCACATTGACGATAAAAGCCGCGCCTGACCAAACGAAAAGGCCGTAATAAAGAGACAGCTCCTGCCCTAAGGAAATTGCGGTCAATAACGTCACCAACAAGACAGCCGCGCAAATGATAAGCCCGATTCCGCAAAAAACGGCCATGATGATTTTCATGACACGAATACCGAGAATATACAAAATGAGCGGGACCGCATATATCACAAGGATCTGGCCGACGGCGGCCCACATGCCCGCGGAATTAAAACGATTCGCGTTCGGCCCCGTTTCCGCAAGCGGAGAAAGCGAGACGAGGACCGGCAATAAACAAAACAGCAGAGCGGAAAGCAAGGTCACCGCAACCGCACCTTTTTTCTTTTGATTCATGTGAATATCCTCCTGACAATAACCCGGCTTTTTTACCGGTAATCTGATAATATGTTATATTTTAGCACGATATTTACTTAATTTGAGAATGTTTTCCCAAAAACGAATTTACAAATCCAGAAAAATAGATATAATAAACGTTATGGAACCGATATTGATTCATAAAGCGTTATCTAACAAAACACGAAGTGATATTATGACGTGGCTTAAACACCCGGAGGACCATTTTGATGAAAGACCTTATCTTGATCAGGGACTCAGTTTCCGCACCGGAATTTGCGTCGGTGATATTCAGGCAAAGTCGGGGCTTGCGCAGTCCGTCATCTCCAGCTACCTGCTGACCATGCAAAAAGCCGGCCTGCTGGAATCCGAACGAATCGGAAAATGGACCTATTACAGAAGGAATGAAAAACAAATTAAAGCCTTTGCTGACTATGTTCAGCACCAGCTATAACCATGAAAGGAGGGCTTTTTTTGTTATAACATATCTATTTATCTATATATGTAGTTATAAAAGGAGGCATACATAACAATGAAAAAAAGCAGTTCCATCTTCATTCTGTTTTTGGCATTAGGGGTTTTCGGAATTATCACGACCGAAATGGGCATTATCGGCGTTCTTCCGCAAGTGGCGGACAGATTTCATATTTCTGCTTCAAAAGCGGGGTGGCTTGTCAGTATTTTCGCGTTCATCGTTGCTGTGTCGGGACCGTTTTTGACCTTGCTTGCTTCAGGCATAAACCGGAAATACATTCTGCTTTTGGCGGTGCTGATGTTTGCCGTTTCAAATGCGGTCTACGCGTATACGGCGCATTTCAGTGTCATGCTGGCGTTTCGGATCATTCCGGCTTTATGCCACCCGGTGTTCTTTTCTGTAGCGCTTGCGGCCGCGGCCCGGCTTGTCCCCGCCGGCCAATCCGGAAAAGCAGTAACGAAAGTCTTTTCAGGCATCACCGCCGGCTTTGCGTTCGGCGTGCCTTTCACGTCTTATCTGGCGGATCGTCTCTCCCTTGAAGCCGCCTTCTTATTCGGCGCTATCATCAGTCTCATCGCGTTCACGGGCATTCTTCTCTTTTTGCCATCCATGCCGGTCACAGAAAAAATGTCTTTCAGAAGCCAGCTCGGCATCCTTCGCAAACCGGCTTTGTGGCTCAATATCGCTGCCGTCACCTGTCTCTTTGCGGCCATGTTTTCTGTCTACAGCTATTTTGCGGAGTACCTCGGACGGGTGTCCCATATGAATGGTACATGGGTCAGCTTCATGCTGATGGGCTTCGGAGTGATTATGATAGCCGGGAATTTCGTCTTCGGTGCTTTGTTATATAAAAATATGAAAAAGACCGTCATCCTGTTTCCGCTTCTTTATACAGCCGCCTACTTGCTCATATACGGGTTTGGGACGTCTTTCGCGCCGATGGCCGTCCTCGTCTTCGTATGGGGCGCCGTTCATTCCGGCGGGCTCATTGTCAGCCAGACATGGCTTACTGCGGAAGCAAAGGAGGCCCCCGAATTCGGCAACAGCCTGTTTGTCTCCTTTTCCAACCTCGGCATCACCATCGGAACGGCGGCGGGCGGCTGGTTTATTTCACATTTGGGAGTCCATCAGCTGATGTGGTGCGGCATCATGTTTGCCCTTCTGGCTTTCGGACTGATCATGGGACGCTTGGCATGGAGAAAGAGGCTGCTCGCAGAAGCTTAAGCTCCATTGCAAAATCCGGAATGATTACGTATAATATTCCAGATTAAAGCAAGGGAGAGAAAAAGATACATGGAAAGACCGGCAGGATTTTGGATTCGGTTTCTGGCTTACGTCATTGATCAAATCATCATAGGAATTCCGATTTTTATCATTCAATTTATGGTCTCTTTTTTATTTGCGGCAGGCGTTGCGGCGGCTGACCCCTTCATGACCGAAAATCAGTTTAACATCTCTTTTCTGGTGTTCGGCGTCATCCCGATTCTTGTGAGCTCTTTTGTGATCAGTATCTTATATTTCAGCCTGCTCACGGCCTCAAAGATGCAGGGGACTCTGGGAAAAGCATTGCTCGGCCTTAAGGTCGTCAATGAGGATGGCGGACGGATATCCATCGGCCAGGCCTTCGGACGCGCTTTCGCATATATCATATCTAAGCTCATTCTTTATATCGGATTCATCATGGGCGCCTTCGGAGAGAAAAAAACGCTGCACGACATCATGTGCAGCACCCGTGTTGTCTATAAATAATGACCTCAAGTCCGGGCCTTTTGAGCCCGGGCTTTTTTATGACGGCTGTGCCCGCCTGATGTCAATGCCGCCCTTTCCGTCAGCCTCAATGCGGACCGTCCCGTTCACAATGACAGACAGCGGATGGAACTCCGCATGCTGATCAGAAAAAATCCAGCGGCGGCCGCTCGCCCCTAAAAGCAAAAACGCCCCATCATTGTAATCACCCATAAAATGAAACCCGTCTTCCCTAAGGGGCGCATGCTTTCTCACCGGAATGCCGAAACGCTGCAGCTCCCTCCCGGTTGATACGACCCCGGCAGCCGTCAGATTCACCTCACCGATATTCAGAACGGACTCAATCGAAAAACGTTCCGCGCTTGGCGGCGATGTTTCTCTCGCGATGAATTCCGCCAGATTGTTGGACGGATCTTTGAAATAAAAGGAACGCGCCTGAATATGAGAGAAATACACCTCATCCTCCCCATCTTCCGTTTGAAAAACGACTTTATCCTTTATCCACGCCTTCGCCTCATCAAAACGATTATTCGGAATGTTAAACGCGAAATGATACGTCGGATGAGAGTGAGAATCGGCGCGCCTGAATTCCAACTCACTTTCTCCCGCCTTGATTGTAAACGAATCACCGGACTCATCAATTAAAGGAAAACCTAACACCCGTTCATAGAAGTGTTTCGTCTCCTCCAACGCACAACTGTACAAAGTAATGTTATTTATTTGCATGATCATACCCCCTTTGGTTTATACTGCCATATAGAAGGGTTGATTCCTACTGTTTCAATGCACCAATTGAGAATCCCCCTTTCGCCCGGCGCTAAACAGGACAAACAGCGCCAAACCGCTTATACCAGGTGTTTTTGAACGTCTAAAGCAAAAAAAGCAGAAAATAATACCCCATATAGCTTGACAAAAAATAAATGTTATTTAATAATCTATATATAATTAGAATTATTATTGAAAGATAAAGTGAATGCTTTGTCTTTTTAATATATTTCAAATCACATTTCAGGAGGAAGATATTATGTCTTTAATCGGAAAAGAAGTACTGCCATTCGAAGCAAAAGCTTTCAAAAACGGTGAATTCATCGATGTAACTAACGAAGATTTGAAAGGTCAATGGAGCGTTTTCTGCTTCTACCCAGCGGATTTCTCTTTCGTTTGCCCGACTGAACTTGAAGATCTTCAAGGACAATACGCTGCACTGAAAGAATTAGGTGTTGAAGTATACTCTGTTTCTACAGATACTCACTTCGTACACAAAGGCTGGCATGACAGCTCTGAAAAAATCGGCAAAATCACTTACGCAATGATCGGTGACCCATCTCAAACGATCTCCCGCAACTTCGACGTTCTTGACGAAGAAACTGGTCTTGCTGACCGCGGAACATTCATCATCGATCCTGATGGCGTCATCCAAACAGTTGAAATCAATGCAGGCGGTATCGGCCGTGACGCAAGCAACCTTGTAAACAAAGTAAAAGCAGCTCAATACGTTCGTCAAAACCCAGGTGAAGTCTGCCCGGCTAAATGGGAAGAAGGCGGCGAAACACTTACACCTAGCCTTGATTTGGTAGGTAAAATCTAAGGAGTGCATTCCATTGGTACTTGATGCAAATATCAAAGCACAATTAAATCAATACATGCAGCTAATTGAGAACGACATTGTTCTCAAAGTAAGCGCCGGTGACGATGACACTTCTAAGGACATGCTGGCTCTCGTTGACGAGCTGGCTTCCATGTCATCTAAAATTTCAGTTGAAAAAACTGAATTAAACAGAACACCGAGCTTCAGCGTTAATCGTACCGGAGAAGACACAGGCGTTACATTCGCCGGTGTTCCTCTCGGCCACGAATTTACATCATTAGTGCTGGCATTGCTTCAAGTCAGCGGCAGAGCGCCTAAGGCTGATCAAAAGGTCATTGACCAGATTAAGAACATCAGCGGAGAATACCGCTTTGAGTCTTATATCAGCCTGACGTGCCACAACTGCCCTGATGTCGTCCAAGCATTAAACATGATGAGCGTGCTCAACCCGAATATCACACATACAATGATTGACGGCGCGGCATTCAAAGAAGAAGTAGAAAGCAAAAACATTATGGCTGTTCCGACTGTTTTCTTAAACGGTGAATCTTTCGGAAGCGGCCGTATGACCATCGAAGAGATTCTCGCAAAAATGGGCAGCGGCGCAGATGCGTCTGAGTTTGCCGACAAAGAGCCGTTTGACGTTCTTGTTGTCGGCGGCGGACCTGCCGGCGCAAGCGCGGCGATCTACACGGCGCGTAAAGGCATCCGCACCGGTGTCGTCGCTGAACGCTTCGGCGGCCAGGTACTCGACACCATGAGCATCGAAAACTTCATCAGCGTCAAAGCGACTGAAGGACCGAAGCTCGCTGCAAGCCTTGAAGAGCACGTGAAAGATTATGATATTGACGTCATGAACCTTCAGCGTGCGAAACGCCTTGAGAAAAAAGACCTCTTCGAACTTGAACTTGAAAACGGCGCTGTACTGAAAAGTAAAACAGTGATCCTTTCAACAGGTGCCCGCTGGCGCAATGTCAACGTACCTGGTGAGCAAGAGTTCAAAAACAAAGGTGTCGCTTACTGCCCGCACTGTGACGGACCATTGTTTGAAGGCAAAGACGTAGCGGTTATCGGCGGCGGAAACTCCGGAATCGAAGCGGCGATTGACCTTGCAGGTATCGTCAATCACGTGACTGTGCTGGAATTCGCGCCTGAACTGAAAGCAGACGAAGTCCTGCAAAAACGTCTCTACAGCCTGCCAAACGTCACTGTGCACAAAAATGCACAAACGAAAGAAATCACAGGCGACCAAAACGTAAACGGCATTACGTTCGTTGACCGTGAAACAGGCGAAGAAAAACACGTTGAACTTCAAGGTGTATTCGTCCAAATCGGTCTCGTGCCTAATACAGAATGGTTAGACGAAACTGTCGAACGCAACCGCATCGGCGAAATCATCGTCGATAAGAGCGGCGCGACAAGCGTTCCCGGCCTATTTGCCGCAGGGGACTGCACAGACGGCCCGTACAACCAAATCATTATCTCCATGGGATCAGGTGCAACTGCCGCTTTAGGCGCATTTGATTATTTGATCCGGAATTAATGTAAAAAAGCCGCCATATGAATGGCGGCTTTTTAAATATACTAATTAAGAAGGCAGTATTTCCTCTAAACAATCCTCGCTGATTTTATAAGATTTTGGCCTTCTGCTTACCAGCTCAACAAATCCTTGCTGTTCTAAATAATCCATTACTCTGTTAATTTTATGTCTCGATTTATTTGAGAGCTCCATTAAATCTTGCACCGACAGCGTAACCTGATCATTTACAAATACATTAATCGTGATAATGATATTAAAAATATCACGTTCATCCTTATAATCAGCCCATTGATCGCTATCAATATAGTTCCTAATTCGTTTCAGTTTCATTAAATTAAATTCAAGATCCTCAATAATCCCTTTTTGTCCTGACAGAAGCAATTCCAGCATATCCATTAAATAAAAAGTCAGCTCTCCCCGGTTTAAAGGTGCGGGAATTTCCTCTAATGCCTTGTAATACTTATCTTTGTTCTTATTAACTGCGTAAGAAAAAGTGATGGCTGAATATTTTTCTAAGTATCGGGACAAATAACTCCCAACGATAAGGCGTCCTGTTCTTCCATTGCCGTCATAAAAAGGATGAATGTATTCGTAGTAGTAATGAGCTGTCATGTAACGATACAGCTGGGGATGTGTTTCATCATGAAGATAAGCAATTAAAGCCTCAAGCGCTTCTGTTATCTTCTGTTCAGAATTAACGCCGATATGGGTGGTCATGTTCCCATCGTTCACTTCAACATAGCCTTTTCTGAATAGCTCACCATCCGGCGCATCTTCTGCTCCGATTTCATCTGCGACCAGCTCGTCATATAATTCCCTAAAGTCATGAATGCTTGTAAACGACGGAATTCGGTCTATAAATTGATATGTTTTCATCAATCCAACAAACCGCTTATGTGAGGGCTCGGATTGTTCTAACGCTTTAAGAGCCTCTTTCAATTCTTTTTTTGTACTGCGGATTCCTTCAATTTCATTATTACTCTGGGCTTCATTAATAATTAATTTATCAAAATACGGTTTGACGGCAAATTCGGGGAGCTGACTGATAAGGGATGAAATTTTGGAACTGTTTAACAACACTTCATTATTCAGCTTCATGAGTTTATGTGTATTCACATAAAATAGCTCAAATGAATCGTCCGTGGGTCGGCCTTTTCGGAACCCCCGTATGTTTAGTGATGTTGAATAACTGCCATAGCTGCTTGTTCTCTTTTTACATTCTTTCTCATATGAATCAGCATCCATTTTATAAAAAAGCTTAGATAACTTCTCATACTTCATATTATCACCTCGCTTGATTTAAAATTATACACTTTTTTAAATTATACAATCATTATAGCCTGAATTCTAACAAATATTCCCGCTTTCCAATCAAAACAAAAAACGGCATACTGCATGGCAGTACACCGTCTGAAGCAATTCAATCTGTCTTTCTCCCTCTCGCCCGATAGATAAGAAACAGTCCAATAAACCACAGCGGCGTCAGCAGCAAAGCCGGGCGCGTCGCATCCGCAAACAGCATAATCACCAGAATGACGGCAAACAGCGCCAGCACGGCGTAATTGATAAACGGTGCAAACGGCGCCTTGAAAGACGAGCTTGCGTGTAAGTCCGGACGGGTTTTCCTGTATCTGATATGACAGACCAGAATCACGCCCCACACCCAAATGAAACAAATCGCGCTGATGGTTGTCACGATGCCAAAAGCCGCTTCCGGTATCAATTTGCTTAAAAGAGCGCCAGCTGACAGCACAATAACCGATATCCATAATGCGCGGCTCGGCACATGATTTTTATTCAGCTTCGCAAAACTTGCAGGCGCTTGTTTCGTTTTGCTTAAGTTATACAAAATCCGGCTTGTTGAAAACATCCCGCTGTTACAAGCAGAAGCGGCAGACGTTAATACGACAAAATTAATGATTCCCGCGGCTAACGGGATGCCGACCAGACTGAAGGTCTTCACAAAAGGACTTTCCGCCGCATTCAGCTGCATCCACGGGTTAATACATAAAAGAATGAGCAATGCCCCGACGTAGAAAAATAAAATCCGTAAAGGAATTTTATTGATAGCGGACGGAATATTTTTTTTCGGATTTGACGTTTCCGCCGCCGACACACCCACTAATTCCACACCGACATAGGCGAAGATCACCATCTGGAACGAAAGCAAAAAGCCTGAAAATCCGTTCGGAAACAAACCGCCGTGATCCCACAGATTCGCCGCTGAAACCGTTCCGGTATGCGTTTTGAACCCAATCACCAGCAGAACCACCCCGATGACAATTAACGCGAGAATCGTGACTACCTTAATTAAGGCGAACCAAAACTCCAATTCTCCAAAAATCTTAACCGTTAACAGATTAAGCCCTAATAAAATGAGCAAACAGATAAGTGCCGGAATCCACTGCGGAATATCAAACCAATATTTCACATACACACCGACGGCGATCACATCCGCCATAGCCGTCATAATCCAGCAAAACCAATAGGTCCAGCCGGTGACAAACGCTGCACGCGGCCCTAAATACGCCTCGGCAATATCCGTTAATGATTGGTAGCCCGCTTTAGATAACAGCAGTTCTCCCAGCGCCCGCATGACGAAAAAAAGCGCAATACCTACAATAAAATACGCAAAGATGATAGAAGGACCCGCCAGCTGAATCGCCTTACCAGACCCTAAAAACAATCCGGTGCCGATCGTGCCGCCAATGGCGATCAGCTGCACGTGCCGATTCGATAAGTCCCTCTTTAGCTCTCGCTGCTCCACATCTGACTCCTCCTTACCTCTCTAGTGAACGACGAGCAAAAAAAGCCAATAAAAAAAGAGATTGGATGCCCTCCAATCTCATGGTCATAAGAATATCAAATTATATCTGCGCCGCTGACAATCAACAGCATGACAAATACATATTCGGTACTCTTCTGTCCTTTTGCCTGAGATTGTGAACCCTTCGGCGCCGCGGAAAATCCGCGGTCTCTCCAGAAGCCGCTCCTGCTGTAGTGCGACCCACAGCAATCATAGCCTGCTACGTATTGAGTTTATGATAGAAATACCTATCAGCTAACTTTTTATTTTAATGGAAGTTGAATTCATTGTCAATAGGGGGATGAGCTCACGGCGTTATCCCGGTCCAATTTTCGATGCCTGAAGCGCCGTATTTTCCGTTTTCATTGTCTCAAAAAGGCGATTTGCGGTACTATCATATAAGGTCTAATGATGTAAACTTTATGTCATACTTTAAATTCACCTTACCATACAATGGCTCGTAAATAAAAAGGGGATGGACGAGATTGGAAACCAAATATTTAGATCTGCTCGCACAAAAATACGATTGTGAAGAAAAAGTGGTCACGGAAATCATTAATCTGAAAGCGATACTGAACCTGCCGAAAGGAACCGAGCATTTCGTCAGTGATCTGCACGGGGAGTATCAGGCATTCCAGCACGTGCTGCGGAACGGTTCAGGAAGAGTAAAAGAGAAGATCCGCGATATTTTCAGCGGCGTCATTTACGATAGACAAATTGATGAACTGGCGGCTTTGGTCTATTACCCTGAGGACAAACTAAAGCTGATCAAACATGACTTTGATACGAAAGAGGCATTAAATGAGTGGTATAAAGAAACGATTCATCGGATGATTAAGCTCGTTTCTTATTGTTCTTCCAAGTACACCCGCTCCAAATTGCGCAAAGCACTGCCCGCCCAATTTGCTTATATTTCTGAAGAGCTGCTGTACAAAACAGAACAAGCCGCCAACAAAGAACAATACTATTCCGAAATCATAGAACAGATCATTGCGCTCGGTCAGGCCGATAAGCTGATCACCGGTCTTGCCTACAGCACGCAGCGATTGGTGGTCGACCATCTGCATGTTGTCGGCGATATTTACGACCGCGGACCACAGCCGGATAAAATCATGGAAGAACTGATCAACTATCATTCAGTGGATATTCAATGGGGGAATCATGATGTTCTCTGGATAGGCGCTTATTCCGGCTCAAAAGTATGCCTGGCAAACATTATCCGCATCTGTGCCCGCTATGACAATCTGGACATTATTGAGGACGTTTACGGCATCAATCTGAGACCGCTATTGAACCTTGCCGAAAAGTATTACGATGATAACCCGTCTTTCCGTCCGAAAGCGGACGAAAACAGACCGGAAGATGAGATTAAACAAATCACAAAAATTCATCAGGCGATCGCGATGATCCAATTCAAGCTTGAGAGCCCGATTATTAAGAGACGGCCGAACTTTAATATGGAGGAACGGCTGTTACTGGAAAAGATCGATTATGACCGCAATGAAATCACGCTGAACGGAAAAACATATCAACTGGAAAACACCTGCTTTGCGACGGTGAATCCTAAACAGCCTGACGAGCTGTTAGAAGAAGAAGCAGAAGTCATGGACAAGCTGCTGTTCTCTGTTCAGAACTCCGAAAAGCTGGGCCGCCATATGAATTTTATGATGAAAAAAGGCAGCCTTTATCTAAAATATAACGGCAACCTGCTGATTCACGGCTGTATTCCCGTCGATGAAAACGGCAGCATGGAAACGATGATGATAGAGGATAAAGCTTATGCGGGCCGTGAGCTGCTCGATGTATTTGAACGGTTCTTACGGGAAGCGTTTGCCCATCCGGAAGAAACCGATGATCTGGCGACAGATATGACGTGGTACTTATGGACAGGCGAATACTCCTCCCTCTTCGGAAAACGCGCCATGACCACCTTTGAGCGGTATTTCATTAAAGAGAAGGAAACGCATAAAGAAAAGAAAAACCCGTATTACTATTTGCGTGAAGACGAAGCAACCTGCCGAAACATCCTGAAGGAATTCGGCCTTAACCCGGATCACGGCCATATCATCAACGGCCATACACCGGTAAAAGAAATCGAAGGCGAAGATCCGATCAAGGCAAACGGAAAAATGATCGTCATCGACGGCGGCTTCTCCAAATCCTACCAATCCACAACAGGCATCGCCGGCTACACGCTCTTATACAACTCCTACGGCATGCAGCTCGTCGCCCATAAACACTTTAACTCCAAGGCCGAAGTGCTGAACACCGGAACCGACGTCTTAACAGTGAAACGATTAGTCGACAAAGAGCTGGAGCGGAAGAAAGTGAAAGAAACAAACGTCGGTGAAGAACTGATGAAAGAAGTGGCGATTTTGGAGAAACTGCGGGAGTATCGGTATATGAAGTGAAGAATATGGAGTTCAGGGATGATTCTCTGGGCTCTTTTTTTACGGTTGCGAACTAAGAAGTCCCTTTCCCTGTATGTAAAACGGATTTAACCGCTTCTTCAATCTCCCTATAACCCGTGCATCTGCAAATATTGGACTCCAGCCAATTTTTTATCGTGTCATCACTTGCATTCGGCTCAGTATTCACTAAAGCATGACAATTCATGAGAAAACCCGGTGTACAATAACCGCATTGAAACGCGAATTTTTCAATAAAGGCCTTTTGAATCGGTGTATTGATCAGTCCTTCAATTGTCGTAATGTCCTTTCCTTCCCCTTCTGCCGCAAGCATTAAGCAAGATTTCATCGGCACCCCGTCCGTTAATACCGTACAGGCGCCGCAATCCCCATTTAAGCAGCCCGGCTTTGCACCAGTTAATCCGAGACGAAGACGAAGAGCAAATAATAAAGTATCAGCCGGTCTGACCGTAATCTGTCTTTCCTCGCCATTTACTTTCAACGTAATAGGATCAGACATTTGGACCTCCTTCTAATTCCCATAAGGCATCTAAAATTGTATTTTGCAAGACAAATATTCGGTATTCACTTGAGCCTTCTGCGTCATCAAGAACGGGTTTGGGTACATACTGTAAAGACCGGTGCACTCTATCTTCTAATGAATAGCTTTTATCGTTAAGCACAGCCTCCATTTCAGCAGAACGAAACGGAAATGGACATACGCCGCTGAAGGCCATTCTGATCTCATCATCTTTTTTCAGCGCACAGACTGTCACCAATGGATACCCGACATTCCACTGCTGTCTTCTTTTGATACTGACAAATGGCAGGTCAACATACGCTCGATCGACAACGACATGAAATAAAAAATCTCCTTTTCGCAACTGTATTTCCCTGTTAAATACTTTATTTATGGGGCGATAATGAATCCCCGCTCTCCCTGCAATCCCTAGCAAACTATCAGAAATCAGCAACGGCAGCACGGCCTCACGGTAATAGATGCCCCCGCATATGTTTCCGCCCAGGCTGATTTTATTTCGAGTCGTCCGATCCGCAATTTCACTTACCGTTTTACTTAATAGCGGAAATGGATTTTCTTCCTCCAGTTTCGTTAATGACACGCCTGCTCCGATCACCAGATCATGTTCATAAAATCGGATGGTTTGAAATCCCGGAAGCGCGTTCATATCTATCACCGCATCCGTATAGATGATATTCAGCCTTCCTAACGTGATAATTTCCGTGCCGCCGGAATAATACATTGGTGTTTTCTTTTCGGCCGCAAGCGAGTGAAACAGGCCGGTTGTTTCTTGAATGGTCTTCGGTTTAAAATAATTAAAATCAAACGGTATCATCTTTCCACCCCTCTTGCGTCCTCCATAATTGTTCGGGAATGAGAGGAAGTTGATTCAATTGGACACCTAAAGCGGCGGAAAGGCAATTTCCCAATGCTGCCGGCATCCCCAACAGTCCGTGTTCCCCGCCGCCGCGCGCTCCATAAGGCGCGATCACATGCGGGGTTTCAACAAATTCAATGATATATTCAGGCTGCTCTCCATAGTGAAGGGGGCGGTATGTTCTAAGCTGAGGATTTAATACTCTGCCATACGGATCAAATACAAAGGTTTCTCTTCCTCCAAATGCGATTCCCATACTCATCCCCCCCATCACTTGACCCCTTGCAGCTTTTTCATTCAATACAGTTCCTATATCCACAACAGAATAGGCTTTTGTAATTCGGTACGTATAATCCCGTTTATCCAACTCAACTTCAATTCCCTGAGCACCGACAGCCCATTCGGGTCCCGGCTTTCCTCTTCCCGTTTCCCGGTCTAAATTCGTCATCCGGGTTAATGTGTAATTGCCGCTCGCAATGATTTGGCCGCCAATGGTATTTCCATTTGGAAACGTATATCCGTAAGCAATGTCTTTTATGTCAACATGTACAGAAGGATGATCTATAAAATAAACCTTTCCGTCGGCCACTTCCAATTCCTCGACAGGAACCCGCAACACACATGATGCCACGTCTTTCAGCTTTCGAATGGCTTCCTCCGCTGCATTCAGTACGGCATTTCCGGCCATTAACGTCCCTCTGCTCCCCACGGTTTTCCAATGCTCGGGTGTTGTTTGTGTATCTATAAGCATTTTTACATGAATTTTGTTTATATCCATTTTCATTCGTTCCGCCAGGATTTGGGCTAGCACTGTTTTTGTCCCTGTTCCAATTTCCACTACGCCTGACATCAAATTAATGCTTCCATCGGGATTAAAGGTTAAAAGAACCCCGGACGTTGCATTTGTATCAAATGTTGAAGTTTTCCAAATGCAGCTGATTCCCTTCGCCCGTATCTTCCGGCCATCGATTTCAATTCGCTGTCCCTCGTCCCAATTCATTAATTCCTTTAATCTTTCAATGCACTTCGGCACATTTCCGACCGTGCTTGAATTGAGAAGAACTTGAGTCGGTGTGGTGTCACCGGGGCGAATGGCATTTTTATAGCGGAGTTCTAACGGGTCCATGTTCAGCTTTTCCGCCAATACATCCATCGTCCGCTCAAAGGCGAATAACACTTCAGCATGGCTGTAGCCCCTGAATGCACTTGGATATGGATGATTCGTATACATACAATATGAATCACACCGTATATGGTCGATAGCGTACGGACCCGTACAATCAACCACCGCAGCCCGGCTGATGTCCACTCCTTTATCAGAATACGCTCCGCCATCAAATAAAAACTGAATGTCTGCCGCCTTTAAGATTCCATCCTTTGTAGCCCCTAATTTGACAATAGCATCCAATCCTACATGAACGGGAGATGTGATCAGATCCTCTTCTCTCGTATTAAACAATTTGACGGGCCGGCCTCCGACTGCTTTTGATGCCAAATAGGCAATCACCTCTAACTGAACGGCTGCTTTTCCCCCGTACGCTCCTCCTACTAAAGGCGTTTTGACGATAACCTTTCCGGGTTCGATTCCAAAATACCACTGCATTAATTTTTTAATGGCAAAAGGAGCTTGAGAGGATGTGGTAATGATAATCTCCTCATCCGCGCGAATTTCAGCGATCGAGCATCTTGTCTCCATCGCAGCGTGATCAGAAGGGTTAAAGGAAATCTGGAATTCTGCTGTCACATCACTTTCCCTAAACCCGTCTTCAATATTTCCTTTTCTAACCTTATCCAGGTTTGCGATATTTGTCTTCGGAACCGGGAATACACCTTTTGTCTTCTCATAGCGGTCCGCATGTTCATGGACGAGCGGCGCATCCTTTTGAAAGGCCTCACGGGGGGGAATTGACGACGGGAAGAGGTTTATAGGATACTTTGATGGCATCCGCTGCCTTTTTAGCTGTAATCGGATTTTCCGCAACAACAACAGCAACCGGCTCACCATGGTATCTGACCCTTTTATAAGCAATCGGCGACCTGTCTTTAATTTCCTCACCTGCAAGCGGAAAAGGTTCATCTCCCAATATCGCTCTCACTCCGGGAATCTTCCAAGCTTCTGAAAAGTCCATAGACACAATATCGGCATGAGCATATGGACTGATCAGCATTTTTGCGTGTAATGTGCCTGTTTCTTGAAAATCATCCGTATATTTCGCTTTACCCGTCACTTTTTCAAGGGCCTCTTTCCGAATGACACTCTTCCCGATATACTCCAACTCATTCACTCCCCGAATTTATTCAGCAGCAGCGTATAATCTTCAGCTGTATCGACGTCATAAAAAAGCAAAGGGTCTTGAAAGCTGATCATTTTTCCCGTATTGATCATACTTTCACGGATGACATGCCGGGCGCCCTGGTCTCCCTTTAACTGATGCAATACCGGAAAACATTGATTGGAGAATAAAATGGGGGGCATAGGAAGATGATGATTTTCAGCGGCGATAAATGAATAACGGCGCTCCTTTTGATAGGAATCAATTAACGTATTGATGATATCTGCGGTGACAAACGGCTGATCTGCAAGGAGAATGATAACGGCGTCAGCCTCGTACTCTGCCGCTTTTTTCACACCGCATTGTATAGAATGGCCTTGGCCTTTACCCGCTTGCTCACATTCTGCCTGACTCCACTTATTTGATATGGGATCTAAAAAGAAAACATCCGAAAGCCAATGCAGTGAATCTCCCTTTCTCGTAATAACGAAAATATGATCTAATTCAGATAACAAGGCATTTTTAAGTGCCATACTTCCCAGAGAGACGCCATTGAGAACTAAACTGCGCTTATCCGTCCCCATGCGTCTGCTTGTACCGGCTGCCAGGTAAATGGCTGCTGTTTTCATAAGCGAGACCTTTGTTTTCGCATTTTTTGAATCATCTCGCCGACAATACTTACAGCAATCTCCTCAGGGCCTTGTGCCCCGATGGGAAGTCCGATAGGGGAATGTATATCTTCCGGAATCTCAGCCCCGCCTAAAAGCCGCTCCGTACGCCTTCTGGGGCCTAATACGCCTTTATAAAATACATTCTTATTTTTAAATGTATGTAAAATGATCTGATCTTTTTGAAAGCTGTGCGTCATAATGACAACAAAATCCCTTTTTGTCATGCTCAGACCTTCCATGACTTCTTCCGGTGCTCCTGTAATCAAACGTCCGGCTTCAGGAAAATGGCCGTGATGACATAAAGCGGGGCGCCAGTCAATCACCGTCACATGAAAACCCGCACGAGCTGCCAACGAAACTAACGGCTTCGCATCTTCCCCTGCTCCGAAGACATATAAACAAGGTTTTGGCACCATCTGATGGATAAAAAATAAATCAGAGGTATGTTCATCCCTTTTGATTCCCTTTTCCGTCTGTCTCAGTTTTTGAATACGGCCTTGTTCCATAACATCCCCGGTTCCAAACACGCTGCCGTCTTCAGCTATATACAGATCTTCCTTCGGCTCTAACGTTTTAGTGAATCGTTTCATTCGGGTCACAGACTTTTTTTCATCTAAGCATGTCTTGACTGTTATCAGATTTCGTTCCAATTCCCCTTTTACAGGCTCAAGTAAAACCGTCAAAACACCATTACAGCCAACGCCCTGTCCCCAGGATAAATCGTCTTCCGAGCTCATATCAAAGCGGACAATCAACGGCTCTCCTGCAGTCCAGACCTGTTCCGACCGTTCAACGAGGTCTTCTTCCAGACAACCGGCGGATAACATTCCGACTCTTGTTTTATCCCCTAAAATCAGCATCGAAGCCCCTTCTTTCTTATAAGCGGACCCCTCTGTTTTAATGATGGTAGCCAGTACCTTAGCTTTTTTAGAATTGGCGATGACATCCAAAATCCGGTGTATATCATCCATTTCATGTCCCCCGCTTTTACCTGATCATATCTGCATCTGTATATCCGTATTCTTTTTTTCCGGAAAACATTACAAACGCTTCAGCAATTTCTTCGTTTCTAAAAAAAAAGAGTCTTTATAGACCTTATGACCGGGCGGCGGGTGCGACAGCATGTCGGAACGGAGAGATTCCAACAACACGCTCTGTTCCTTCTGTTTCCAGTTGCCTGTTTCACCCTGCTGTATTCCTTTAAAACCCGCAAAGTATTCACTTAACACTTGTAAATCATTCCCCAGCTCCCTTTTGTCACTGGCAGATAACTCCCCCTCTGTTTCCCATTCTTTTAACGTTTTCACTATATTTGATAGATACTCAAATCCGGCGTTCAACTTTTGCATCTCTATTTGATAGCTTGAAATGATGTGTTTTCTGACGGGGTTGAATTTTAAGCTGTCAGAGGCTGTTTGCAGCATCTCTTTTGCCGTATGCAGCTCCTGCAGAAGATTGTTCATTTTATATTCCATAAGGTTCCCTTTTCCTTGTCCCCACTCTGATTGAACCCATTTGGAAAGGTCTGAAAGTGTGCCGGAAAGCTGACGAGCCAATGTTTGAAAAGAGTCCGCTGCCTTTTTTGTGTAGTCCGGCGGAAAAAGGAACATGTGAACCAGAATGGCGATGATGACGCCGATCACCGTATCGATTATTCGGTCGAATGCATAATCTTTAGAGTTCCGTTCAAACGTAAAGACCAATAAAATGGTGAGCGCTACCTGATGCAGAACCGTTACATCTATTCGTAACCACTTTGCAATATAGGTCCCGCCTAACAGGAACAGCCCCAGCATCCAGCCATTCATTGGCAAGTGACTGACAAGATAGGACGTTAACATGATCCCAATCGCAGTTCCCGCAATACGATGAAAAGAAAAGCGAATCGACTGATCTATCGTTGGCTGCAAACATAAGATAACAGATAGCGGCGCTAAATACGGGTGATCAGAGCCCGCCAGTTTTGCCGCTTCCCAAGAAACCGCAGAGGCAATCGCCATCTTCCAAACCAAAGATGTTTTGTTTTGAATTTTTTCACCTTTCATCATACGCCCCCTCCTTTCAGAAACCTTTTCCACTAGGTTTCCGTGACGGAAAGGGATTTATACTGTTGTATGGAAAAAGCGAAAGAAGCTGTTGTCGCAATAAAGGTGCTTCTCTGGGCTCTTCTGGTTTCTTCCCTCCTTGATAACTTCGCATCAGATATGAACCCTGCTCTCCTATGACTTTCGAAGGGAAACATACAAACCTTGTTGGTTAATGTGATGAAATTGGGTGAATTTTTTATCATTTTATATGGTAAGGGTTTAAGAAGCAGAATGCCTTTGTTAGTATGGCAACCAAAGGAGGAGGATCAATTATGCAAAGCAAAATGAAGCTAACCGCAGTGAAACTGGCAGCCTTGGTATTCCTAGCAGGTGCCTTTGCCCTCCCGGTTTTACCCCATTCTGCGGCTGCCGCAGAATCCCAAGCTACATACAAAGTTGAAAACCTCAACGACAGTGAGCTGAAGATGACGTTCAATCATGCAGATGTTCATATTGACGCTAAAGGCAATGCAACCCTAAAAGACAACATAACGGGCGAGGAGCAGGCTCTTCCGAAAAGCTCTACTGACAAAAATGGTGAACCCGTTACACTGAAATATGAAAAAATTAAAAATGGCGTTTTAGTCAAAGTCATGAACAAAGACGCTGGAAAAACGAGCGGTTCAATCAGCACCCAATCAGTCGGGAAATGTATTTTAGGTACTGGCGGCGGTGCGGTAACTGGAGGCGGCACACTGGGTCTCGCAGGAGCTGCTGTAGGAACAGTCACAATACCCGGCATCGGAACAGTAGGAGCGGGTGCCGTTGGAGCAATTACCGGCGCTGTTGGCGGTGCAATGACAGGAGCTGCCGCATCTTGCTTTTAACCATGAAGAAAAAGGGGCCCGCGCCCCTTTCTCTTACTAACTATGGAAGGTGGTCGACATGTACAAAATCATCATTCCTTCAATACTAGCCATCTTCATTCTCTGGATACTCTTACAGATTTCCCTGGAGATAAACATCGTTAAGAATCCATTGAATTATTTTATTGTATTCATTGTCTTCTTTCTCTTTATAAAGATGGTGAAAGAGAAGCAACAGTAGGTTGCTTCTTTTACCATGTGTAGGAAATAAAAATGAATTCTATAAGCAGAAACCAGGCTATTATTCTCTATTGTACCTTGAGAGCAGGTAAAGGAAGCTTAGGTTTTGAACACTATGTTTGAGCGGAAGTTTAGTTTCAGCGAGAAAATAATCCTATTTAATCTTAAAATGAAGCTTAAACAGTAATACAGTAATGATCGGATTCAAGATTATTAAAAATGTATGTTTACCTTTATGATTTAAAGCGGTTCAACAATAGAGTTTATTCTATTCTTGGTTAGTATTAAAAATGATATTTCCATTACATTTTAATTTGGCAGATGACTACAATACGTTTCTCTGAACTTTTCTACATCACAATAAAAAGGATATTTTAAGGACTTAAGGCCAGTTACATTTCACTAGAATACTACCGCTGATTACCTGTTATAGTCTTCAATAATCGAAATCGTTTTATTTGCCACTTCACTCCCAAGTGAGGCATACAATTTCTTATCGCCAATAACATAAAATTCTTCTTTAGCTCGTGTAGCTGCAACATTCATCATATTTGGATCAGAAACAGCCCATCTTGCTGCCCCACTGCTATTAGTGTCCGCTCCAAGAACAAAATAGACAATTTTTGCTTCTTTTCCTTGAAAAGTATGGACAGTTCCAATATTTGTTGTTTTCCCATTTTCGTGTTTCGTAAAGTTAATTTCATCTAAAACTTGTGCAAGTTTATAAGCCACATTTCTAAATGGAGATATAACATAGATTTCTTCAGCTAAGTCTGGATTTTCCTGCAAACGCTTATCAATCAGACTTTTCAGTAAGTCAGCTTGTTCTTTAACAAATTTGTCATTTGCTTTTCCGGTTGAATCATACCATTGTGATTTTCCTTGTGACTCATCTTCTGATTTACCTTGTACCATCAACCCATCATACGAGATTTCATTTGAAATCGTAAACATCGGATAATTTGAACGTCTGTGCACCCAAAGTGGTATGCCAATCCATTCATCCTCATTTTTTTGAAAACCATACTGACTTGCGGCATCCACAATCGTTTGAGTAGAAGCATCAGCAGAGACAAATTTTTCATCAACTTTATAATATCTTCCAATCAATGTCAGGACATTTGAATCTAACGTCAATACTGGTTTTATTTGTGATGGGTCCCCAACCACCATAACCTTTTTACTTCTAAAAATTGCGCCAACACTTGCCTGCGGTAGTGCTTGACCTGCCTCATCTATGAATAGGTTACCTATTGAGTTTTCATTAAGGTTTTTAAACATCCTGCCAAAGCTGGCAAAGGTAGTACTGACAACAGGGATAGCGAAATTCAACCATTGCCATGATTCTGAAATTAACTGATATCCATTCTCTTTTCCAATGTATTCGGACTGTTTATTCCAAATAATTCTTGCCGCTCTCAAATTCTTTCTGTTTACATACAGGAATTGCTTTCTAACCTTTAAGGCTGAAATAAATAATTCTGATTGTAAAATACGAAAGCGCTTGGTAAACCATGGATTAGACTTTTGAAGTTCATCATATGATAGTGAGAAATCTAGTTCTTCTATTCCACTTTGAAATTTGAGTTTTTCCAATAACGCAATTTCTTGTTCCAATTTCTTAAAATCATTTTGTTGAGTAGTCATCCATTGTTCGAAATCAGCTTTTATGTCCTGAATTTGTTGCCGAGTATATTCGATTTTAACAGCATTTACCTTTAGTGCATTTTCGAATTTCATGCGCTCATTTAACAATTTAGTCTTTTGTTGAGAAAGATGATTTAAATAGGCATTCGTATTATTGAGATTTTTGAAATACAGCTCAACTTTTGATTTATTAAATATTTTCTGGAACCATAAAAAACTTGGCTTTTGTGAAGTAACTACATCATAATTTCGTTCAGCTTGAGCTTGTAAATCATTCAAATTTTTGATTTCAATGGAACAATCCGATAACTTTTTTTGGAGATTTACGCTTTCTTGTCCCAGCCTTTCAAGTTCACGCTGTGCTTCTTCCTCCTGTGAAATCAAATTTGCTCGTTTCTCTGTTACTTCTTGTTCAAAAGCAATGGTTTGCTCCTTATGCTTGGTTTTAAATTTTTGAAGAGAATACATTTTCTCGCTATATTCTTGAATTTTTTCTCTTTCAGTTTTTAATTCATCATAGAGACGTGAGAATTCTTGATATACACTTACATCTGTATTCGCTTCATAATTTTCTCCTAAATCCTTTTCAATTACTTCGATAGTTAAAAGTAACTTGTTAATGTTTGATGATGCTCCGCCTTCCAACGAAAATGTACCCCAATTATCCTCATTTAAAAGCTCACTTTTTATCTTGCGATTTTTTCCGAAACCTTCACCGGTTAATTTAGAATTAGAAATATCTTTAAAATAATTCGCTTCCTCTAGTTGCTTTTGAAAATCATCAGCAATCTTCTCTTTCTTTGGTAGCTCCTTAACAATGTTTTGGACTGCCCCATTGTTTGAACTTGCTACAATAATATTCTTATCTGAAATGGAATGCGGTAAAACACCAAGTTTAGCACTCTGCCAATAAACTAGACTACCTTGAATATTTTTATCAGACAGCTGTGAGATTTCCGCTGCCTGTTGCACTACTAAATCAGCGAAAATATCTTTTAACAGTGTTGTTTTCCCTGTTCCTGGCGGTCCATTGACACTACGAATATCATTTTCATCATGTAAAGCAAGATTTACCGCAACCTGTTGCATGAATGAAAGCGCAAAATCAGGATTACTTGGGAAACGTCCCGACGGATAAAATTTAGGTTGCAAAATCATCTCGAAAATATGTGAATTAAAATGAGTTGATTCTTTTTTACCATCTAAATTTTTTCTGTATCCAGAAAAGCCATTAAAATATCTATCCAAATTTTTATTAGTGATTGTCTTTGCTTTGTTCAGATCTCCAACAAAGAACGAATGTAGATTCACATCTCCATTATCCAAGTTTTTCACAAATGCATAGCGGAAATTTTCTGTATTAACATTATAATTTTGTAAGAGTTCAGAAATTGCGGTATTAAAATCCTCATCAAATTTCCTGTTCAAGTCTTCTCTAAATGAGTTTTCAACTTTTAAAATATCTTTCGGTAAATCGCCATGTCGGCGGATATAACCGCTCATCGTATAGAACAATTTTTCTGCTATAAAATTTAACTGGTTATCAAAATATACAGAGAAGGTGAATTTGTCAGAGTTACTAACTTCTTCGTAGTTCTTAGCGATCTTATATTTCTCCCTCAATATGTCAACAATCTCTTGAAAATTGAATATATCAAAATATAATACTAATCCCGACTTCTTAAAGATCTTATCTGATACCTTTTGCTGTTCTTTTTGTTTACTTAAAAAGTCTAAAAAAAACTTATTCCAGTCCTTCTCCACCGTATGTAAAGGCTTTAGCGCTTTATCTTTTTTATTAATAGAACCTTCTGATAGTTGCTCTATCGTAATCCAAGCACTTAATATGTCTTTCCTTCCGTTCATACTATCCCCCATCATCATCCATATATAGAAAACTTGAATTATAAGTTGCATTTGTGTATTTCATTTTAAAAATGCAGAGTTTTTCATGGACAAAATTAGATTTCAACTAGAAGTCTTTCGAACAAGTGGTACTGTTTGGATTTAATGAGGCTGATCCATTTCATCAACTTTATATCATTAATTTTACATTTTTCGAGAATTTTCATCACTTTCTTTAACATAGTAGACATTATAATTTCTACCTAAACAAATATCCTTTTAGATTAGTTTGTAATCAAAAGGATATTTGTCTTATAAAACTTCGCTCACTTCTGTTAAAGTTTTCCGTGATGTATCTAAATGAGGTTATCTATCATCTTCTGCAACAAGTTCCTTTAATTGTCGATTTAGGTTAGTAAGAATATGTTGCTTAGAATAATGATACAATTGATGTATCATTTCTTGAGGAACATCTTTCTTTCTGATGTGCCATGATTCTGTGGCCGACCAACTATGTCCGTATAACATCCTAGATATACTTGAACTTACATAGTTTAGAACCCTATCTAACGATTGTGCAGTTAGCTGAAATAGCCTTGGTGACATTTTTCTGTAATCATAATTAACTACAATGTCTAAAATTATAGTTAAATATTTATCATACATTTTAAATGCTCCATTTTCAGAAGTTTTTTCCCAAACCTTACTTATACAAACTGTGAGGAACTGTATATATGGAGAAATCATATGGTGTTCAAATCTTGATAAAACATCAATTAATTTTAATCTGACCTCCCTATTGTCTATAAAGGATTGTACGAACTCTTCATTCCCTCCTTTTAACTTACCTATCAGCTTATTTAATTGAGCTAATTTATTATCATAATCTTCTTGTTTTGCAACAATAAAGACAATCAACTCATTTAAAAACTTTTCTAAGTCACTTATTTCAATGATTACATTTCCATTTTCATCTCTGTAGGCTTCCTCTTTTGGTGAGGATGTCCAAAGAGCTTGTATGATTTCATAAGGGTATTCGTTTTCTTCTGTGTAAATATTTTTAGACCAATCAACTGCTGACAAAACATTTACATCCCCTAACCCATAACCCAGAATTAAGGTAGTAGATTCTCTTATCGTCATTGCTAATTTAGCCTGCCTATATTCATTGGGTCTAAAAAGCGGTATATAATCTTCCTGAGTAATAATAATTGATTCAGAATCTAATCTAGTTCCATGTAGATGATAAATGGGAACAATACTTTTAGGAGCAGATAAATAATTCATCGGACTAAGACTCTTACTCTTCCCCGTAAGAATAGTTTCAAGAACTAAATCGTAGTTTGTGGTAACTATCCATGAAGGGCTTAAGATATCAAAGATTTCTCTAAACTCTAAGGTCCTTTCTTCACTCGGAAGCCAGTTAGATAAATTACAAATTTCTTTTTTAAATATACGTTTAGCTTCAACATAATCGATACTTCGCTTAATCGCTAACCTTTTACAAATCAAAGTTGCTAACTCAGGTAATGAAACACCAATTAATTCTTCATCGTTCGGGAATTCTATCTCAAATTCTCCACTTGCTTCTTTAATTAATTCAAACCAACCTAAAGCTGGTGGAAAATCATCACCAATAGCAGCCTTAGAAAACCCCGCTCCAATGAACATCCCTAAATTTCCATAGTTAAATGCATTAAATAGTTTCTCAAAAACTATCTCTCTTGGTATAACTTCACTCACTTTAAAAAGCCTCCATATAAAAATTTTTTATAAAAAGGGTGTGTGATGAAATACAGTATCTCCGTTTTTATTATCAATTTTATTGGCAATATTCAAAGCATATTTATAAGATTCAGGATGTATAATTTCTGAATTTACTATAATTTCTAGAAACTCTTCAAAATCAAAAATATCCTCCTCATGACCAAACACATAATAACAAGGTAGGCAATCCAATTCTTCGTTATACAAGAAGTATATTAATCCAGTGATATAACCATCAATATAAGCCACATCATGATAAACACCTTTATTATATTTTTGTTGTTTTATATTTTCATAGTTATTTATTATTATCCTTACTTGTTGAGGGTTTGAATAATCACCTGTCTTCCTCATTGCTAAAATTCTTTCAAACGAGTGAATAAGACCATCTTGATAACATAAGGTTAAAATTACTTGAGGATTTTCTTTTATGTTAAATGAAGATGAAATTCTAGTATGTTCCTCTTGGACCAACTCTAAAACATCATATATATCTTCAAAGTTTTCATCAGGTACTATTAAATTCAAATGTATTAAATGTTCTTTTAATACCTTTATGAAAAATGTTGCATCTGTTATAACAGGTGTAATATTTATATTGCTAAATTTTTCTTCAGCTTTTTTATCTAAGGTAACTATATATGCATGTGGAAGAAAATCCTTCATTTCTTCTATTAAAGAGTAATGAATCTTATTAAAATCCTCGTCTCCAAATGAATAACCTATAAAGACAACACATTTTGTAGCAAGCATAGTCTTTAACGAGCTTCCAATAATTCCACTATTTAAAGATTGATAGCATTTATCATAATCTTCCTTAGTCGCTATAACTGTCCCATAGTTATTTATTGAACCATGGATTTTCAAAACCTTTCTTCCTGGATTATTCCAAAATGCAAAATCTTGAACTGTAACAATAGGTACAGCTCCACATTTTCTTTCAAACAAGTCGTCCCAATTCGTAGTAATTATTTCTGTAATTTGATGTATTGTTGAAAGCTCATTATGGAATTTCGAAGCTCTTCTTTCTAGTTCTGGGAAAGAACCTACATAATCAAGTCTATCTTTAATTTTTCTTAGGAGCTTTGCACGTCCATTTGGTTGCTTACAAAATTGACTCATTAATTCAGAAAATGACAAATTTGCACCTTTGTCTAAATTTAATAAATCTTTTATTTCCTCATATAGTGTATAGTTATACACACTTCTGGATTCAGTACTTACTCCTGCTCCTGCAAAAATTACTAGATTTCGATTTTGAACTGCTTCAATAATATCTCTGGGAAGAATAAATTCATGATTATTTTTACAAACTTCACACTCACAGTTTTTACTTTCTAAAGATTGTGCCATTGATATACTTCAACTCCCCTCATATTATTTCATTACATTTATGGGTATGTATGTTTTTTATCATAACTCCACTTTCCATTAATACCTATAATAAAAAAGGAATCTTTTAAAAACCCCACTCACTTATGATAAGGCTCCCCACGATTAATCCGAAAAGCCCGATAAACCTGCTCCACTAAAATCAGACGCATGAGCTGATGAGGAAACGTCATTTTTGAGAATGACAGTTTGTCGTCTGCGCGCTTCATGACGGCGTCGCTTAGGCCGAGTGAGCCGCCGATGACGAAGGTGATTTTGCTTTTTCCATATGTCGCCAGCTTATCTATTGTATCGGCCAGTTCTTCGGATGTTTTCATTTTTCCTTCGATGGCGAGGGCGATGACGTGGGTGTCCGGGCTGATTTTGGCCAGGATGCGTTCGCCTTCTTTGTCTTTGACGATTTTCATGTCTTGGTCGCTCAGGTTTTCCGGAGCTTTTTCGTCCGGGAGTTCGATGATGTCGATTTTTGCGTAGGCTGAGAGTCGTTTTTTGTATTCTTCAATGCCTTGCTTGAGGTATTTTTCTTTTAGTTTTCCGATGGTCACAATATTGATATTCACAGGTCATCCCCACTTTAGAAACAAGTTATTCATATATATTGTCCACAATTGTGGATATCTTTTCTGTATTTTGTGTAGGATCATTCGTTCCCTACTAGATATGTTGCAGTGTCCCCACATAATTCACAGGCTGTGGATAAACTGTTAGTATGTTCGATTTTTCTGATTTCGGGCGGAAGCTCATGATCATCTATGTACATGTCCAGCACGGTTTCGATATGTTCTTCACAAGAATAATAAGCGGTTTTCATAGTTACGTCCTCCGGTTTTCTTTTGCGCGCGGCAATTGTTCTCTTTTCAATATAACCTATTTATACACATGTTAGTAGTGCTTCGGGCTGAGTTTTATCCACAATTCGGCAAATCACGCGCAAAAAGAGCCGGTGTTTTCAGCATCCGGCTCTTTACGTGTTTTCTCTTTTTTCTAAGCGAAGGACGAACAGAATTCCTAATAGATACGCCAGCAGTGTAGAGCATACATCTATCCAGTCCAGCCTTCCGCCGTTTAAAAAAGAGTTGGTTATTACGGGTGACGGTCACCGCGGCAAGCTTTTTCTTCATCGGCTCCCTCCTAAATTCCTCTATCTCTATGTTCGGTCGGCTTTTCTCTTGTTATATTGCCTTATCATGAGGGTCACAACGATATATACAATCATAATCAATGCCCCGTTACTCACCTCAGGGTATCCAATCAACATATTCATTATGACAAAAACAATGGTTATACAAATGACGGACAACAATAAGAAGATACTGAATGATTTCAAATGAACCCCTTCTTTCTTGCAGTAACGTTTCATTATAAAAAGCTTACCAAAAGCGGCAAGCTCTTCCGAAATGTTTATACTCTTCAAAACCCACCCATCACCTGCACATCGTACAGCTTAAGATGGCTTTTCGGCGTGACGATGTCTTGCAGGTTTGGAATGGCCAGATCGTTCAGCTTTTTGCCCGTTTTCAGGTCGAAGGATTCGATTTTGGCGGGCTTTTTGTAGCTGTATGTGAACAGATACAGCTTTCCGTTTTGATGGGTCAGCTCCTTGAAGTCGGCTTTCATTCGTGATGCGGGGAGGATGAAGGCCTTTTTGCTTTTTCCGGTCTCAGGGTTGATGCGGTAGACGGTTCCGAAGCCGTCAACGAAATAGAAGCTGCGCTGCTCCATGAAAAAGCTTTTTTTGAAGCTGAACGGCATGGAGTCATAGATCGTCTGTTCGTCATTTTTATAAGTGGCGATGTCATATGTTTTGATAGCGCCGCTGTGTTTCATGACTTTCACCATTTGATAGATGTGATCGGCTTTTTCCCCTCTGGTGACAAAGCAGATGGCGCTGTCGTCCGCGGCGAGCTGGGATTCGACAGACGTGCCTTCTTTATACGTCCATGTCGCGATTGATGTTGTATGGAGCTTCTCTTTATCGGCCTGAATGTCTTGGATGTGATAGCCTTTTTCGTCATCTGTCGGCGTGAGCGCGAAAAGATGATCTTTAAAAAAGCCTGAAGCGCGGATGTAGTGCGGAATGACGTCTTGCTTCCACCTGCCGTCAATCTGGCGGTACAGCTCTGAGCGATAGCTGCCGCCGCTCTTGTCGTAGCCCGAATTATACAGCGTGTAAAAGCCTTTCGCCCGCTCGATATATCCCGCGCTGTCTCCCGTATGCTGGTACGCTCTTTTATACGTGTGAAGGCCGCCCTGAACGGTGTAGATTCCTTTTTTGTCCTCCAGCAGCACGCTTTCGTCATGCACTTTGGCCGATCCGAGCTCAAGCCCCTTCATTTGATAAGAAGAGAGCCGCCCTTTTTCATCGGCGAAGAGGGCGTAGCTTTTTCCGCCGCCGAACGTGTCTTGGTCAGCGGCAGTGGAGAAATACAGCAGCGCCTCTTTATCTTTCAGAAAATCAGGGTCATTTAATGTGTTTCTCGCGACCTCCGCAGGATCTTCCGTGCGAAAATAGAAGAAGCATAAGACCGCTGCGGCGGCGATGATCACTAAGGGTATCCAGATGATTTTTTTCACGTTATTCTCCTTAGTGAATGGTCAGAATCGTGGTTGTGTAGGACGAGCTTGTGATGTCGCGCGGATATACGCCTAAGCCGCCGTTAGAGTCGATATCAATCCCGGCTTTTAAAAGGAATGCCGACCACAGCAGTTTTGAGCAGTTTTTGGCGCCTTCATGGCCCGTATTTCTGTTATTGACGAAGTTGAAGGAGTACTCATCACCCACTCTTGATACGGCCCAGTCAGCGGCGGCTTGTTTTTGGGCATCAGTGACTTTCACGGTCTGAACGATTGAATTGTCTTCGACTTCTCTGCCGTTATAAGCAATCTGGCGGACGCCGTCTCCCGGCACGGATTCAACAATTTTATCAGCGGATGAATACATGCCGACATGCCCGTGGTTGTAATAAGCCGTGTATGAGTTCGTGTAATAAATATTGCCTTTTGTGCTTTTCGGAAGTTTTTTTGTGCCTGATGATCCGCCCATTGTAGAGAGCCCTTCTTTGGAAGCGATTACATTTCCTTGCACCTTGTCTGCCGTGATTTCTTGATGAAACTGCTTGAGAATTGCTTCTGTTGAAACGTGCTTCTGTTTGGCAAGCTCTTTGGCGGATTGGAGAACGTCTTGAGGAGTCGTGCCCTGCTGAAGGTCTGCGATTTCTTTTGCGTAGCGGGCTGCTTCTGTTTCTTTCGCTTTTACATTCATACCGGAGAACGACAGAACCATGGTGAATGACAGGGCAAACGGGAGAACGGCTTTGAACAGCTTTTTACACATTGACTTCGCCTCTTTTCTTTGAGTATAATTTTTCCACATTTTCATTATATGACGAAATTGTGATGAAAAAATATATAATTTACAGATTTTTAAAAATTTTATAACAATATGTAAATCATATGCATAAATCATTTTCAAATATCAGGAAATCCGGTTATCATACAAGAAAGGGGGAGGACATATGAAGGACAGAACGATCGGTTCGATGCGGGTTTCCGCAATGGGGTTAGGGTGCATGGGCATGTCGGAATACTATGGCAGCCAGAGTGAGGAAGAGTCGATTTCCACACTGCATCATGCCGTTCATCTCGGCGTGAATGTGTTTGATACGGCTGATCAATACGGATTGGGTGCGAATGAAGAACTTGTCGGCAGAGCGCTCGCCCCATTCAGAAAGGAGCTGTGCCTCGCGACGAAATTCGGTTATGTCCGAAGTAAAAAGGGTGAGTTTATCGAAATTAACGGACGGCCCGATTATGTGAAAAAAGCGTGTGACGCCAGTCTGAAACGCCTTGGGACGGATTATATCGACCTTTATTATCTGCACCGGGTTGATCCGCGGGTGCCGATTGAAGAAACCGTCGGCGCCATGAAGGAGCTGATAGACGAAGGAAAGGTGAGATTTATCGGATTGTCAGAGGCTTCCGCAGAAACGATCAGGCGCGCCGTCCGCATTCATCCGATTGCCGCGCTTCAATCGGAATATTCTTTATGGAGCAGGGAAGCGGAGGAGCATGTGCTGCCCGCCTGCCGTGAGCTCGGCATCTCATTTGTGCCTTACAGTCCGCTCGGCAGAGGTTTTCTTTCCGGAAAGATGACGTCGACCGAGCAGCTGGATGCCGATGATTACAGAAGAAGAACGCCGAGATTCCAGGGAGACAATTTGGCGGTGAATATAGGGCTCGTCCAAAAACTTACCGCCATTGCCCGGGAAATGAATATCACCGCGCCTCAGCTTGCGCTCGCATGGGTTCTCGCAAACGGCGATGATCTCATTCCGATCCCGGGAACAAAAAAGAAACACTACTTGGAAGAGAACCTCGCCGCTCTCGACATTGTGCTTCCCGAGGATGTGAAGGCACGATTGGATGAGATGTTTCCGATCGGCACCGCGGCCGGCGAGCGTTATCCGGAACACATGATGACATTGTTAGATGAATAACAAAAGAGGCCCAGCGTGCGGGCCCCTTTTCACGACAGCTTTTTGCTCATGATGACATCCGTCTCCAGAAATCCCGTCTTCTCATACAGCTTCCGCGCCGTTTCGTTATGAGCGAACACATGGAGAGAAATCTTGCGGACACCCAGGTCTTTGGCTTTGTCCTCCAGCCTTGCGAGTGCCTCTTTTGCATAGCCTTTGCCGCGGAAAGGCGGATGAAGGCCGAAATCATAAATAAACGCGTCCTGCTGCGGGTGGTCCGGATCGGCGTGCAGCCACAGCCAGCCGGCATTTTCCTTTCCGTCCAATGTCAGCGTCCATAAATAGTGATCGGCCGTCTCCAAGCCGTCAGGAAGCAGGTCTTCAAACGCCAGCTTCGCTAACTCCGGCGCTTCGTCAGGCAGCCACGTTCCCGCTTTTACCTTTTCTTCAGCGTAATGCTTGGTTGAATGGGCGAGATAGGACTGAAATTCTTGTCCTGTCATCGGCTGCAGCGTGATAGCCATTGAATCACTCCTTACAAAACACGGATTGAAAGCGGTATCATGAAGTATTATCCGAAGGCTCCGTTTTCCGCCGGTTTTATGATTTGTTCGGCTTGTGCCGTTGAACCAGTTTGCGCAAATAATCCAATCGAAATGAGACTTGCCAAGGCTGCTGAGAGTACAATGAATTTACATGTTTTCATTACGAATCCCCTCCGTTAATCTCAAAATTTGGTCATTGGCATCAATTGATTCCTGAAAATACTTCGCCGCCAGTTTGTAATTCTCCTGTTTTTTAAAATGCGCCGCGGCCTGATACGACAAATCGGAAACGTCACTCCACAGCTCTTTCCTTCTTAACTCGGCGAAAGCTGATTCAAGCGCTTCTTCATTGCGGTCAATAAAGACATGCTGTAAGATGCGCAGCTTTTGGGTGTATACGGGCTCGTTTTTTTCTTCAGCGGCATTCAGCGCTTTATGCAGCCAAAACCGGCCCTCATCCATCTGTTCCTGTTTCAATAACACTCTGGCCAGCATGTACAGACTCCGCACCGAATATGCTGATTGCAAATGCTCCTTTTGATCGAGAGCCGTTTCAAACTCGACCCGCGCCTCCTCAAGCTTTTCCTGTCTTTCATAGCAAATGCCTGCGTTAAAGTGGGCGAGCGCCTCAATATGCGGATCGCCCGCTTTGGCGGCTTGATGAACCGCCGTCTGCAGGAGCTCTTCGGCTTTCTGGTAGTGAAACAAGTCCATTCTGTTACAGCCGATCACCATTAAACACTGTGCTTCTCTGACCGCGTACATTTCATTGGCTTTGTAGATCTCCAACGCTTTTTCCGCATGGTTCATCGCAAAGTAGTTTTGGCGGATTTCATAGTAGGCAATCGCCACTTGATAATTAAACTCGGCTCTTTCAATCTCATTCGGTATGTGCCGAAGCCTGCTTTCAGCAATCCGGTAAAAATTAATGGCGTTCATAAACCGTTTACGGTAAAACTCGTGCATTCCGGAAAAGAAATAATAATAGTATTGAATCATCTGGTCTGTTTTTTCTTTATCGGCGTTCAGCTGGATCGTTTTTAAAATGCCGTCTGTTTTCTCATACTCTTCCATCAAAAGCTTATAGCGGGAATCAATTAAATTAAAATAAAGGAGCACCGTTTGATTTTGTGTCATATTTTGCAGATCCGTAAGCAGTTGTTCTCTTAACGCCTCAGCCGATTCAGTGTTGTGCTTTTTGATTTCCTCATACCAGTCACTGATTTTTTTCGCAACTGTTTCGTGGGCCATCACTTCAGCCATCTGTCAGGACACCTCCCTTTCCCATTTTGTGTAATAAATATATCATATTTACAGGTCTAAAAAGAGGGTGACAGCCCGCTAGTTTCCTCGTGGCAACAAAAAAAACCCCCGCAAGTGCGGAGGCGTATATTTTATAATAGTTTTTTTCCCAACAAAGATTCCACCAGCTCGACCGCTGTTTTGCCGGTTTTGTTTTTGTGATCGAGGATCGGGTTGACTTCGACAAATTCAGCTGAAGTGATGATGTCGGCATCATACAGCATTTCCATTGCCAAGTGGCTTTCACGGTAGCTGATGCCGCCGACGACAGGCGTGCCTACGCCGGGCGCGTCGCTCGGATCAAGGCCGTCGAGGTCAAGGCTGAGGTGAACGCCGTCACAGTCTGACAAGTAGTCAATCGTCTCTTCAATGACCTTTGTCATGCCGAGGCGGTCAATCTCATGCATCGTATAGACCTTCATGCCTGTTTCCTTAATGTATTCACGCTCGCCTTCATCAAGCGATCTCGCGCCGATGATGACGACGTTCTCCGGCTTGATTTTCGGAGCATACCCGCCCAGGTTCACCAGCGTGTCGTGCCCGACGCCAAGGCTGACGGCCAGCGGCATTCCGTGAATATTGCCTGACGGCGATGTTTCCAGGGTGTTTAAGTCGCCATGCGCGTCGTACCAGATGACGCCGAGCTGTTTATAGTGCTTTGCCGTTCCTGTCAGCGTTCCGATCGCGATGCTGTGATCGCCGCCCAGGACGAGAGGGAACCGCTCATTCTCAATGACGCTGTCCACCTTTTGGGCGAGCTGCTCGTTCCCCGAGAGCACAGAGTTCAAATTTTTCAGCTCTTCATCATTTTTGAGTTTTTCACGATTGACGGGGATGTCGCCTAAGTCTTCCACCGCATACCCCATGTCAGATAACCGTTCAATGAGATGCGCGTAGCGGATGGCGCTCGGGCCCATGTCCACTCCGCGTCGTGCTTGTCCTAAATCCATCGGCATTCCAATAACTGAGATATTCTTGTTCATCCGTTTTTCCACCTCAACATGTTGTATGTTGTCCTGTGCGGGTTTCTCAAAGATGACTTGGACACGAAAAGATTTAAAGCTCTATCTGTTTTTCTGACTGCTTATGCTTTTTTACATACAGATGATAAACGATAACGCACACCGCCATGAACGGGATGCCGCAATAAAGGGCGAGCCGCTGTTCTGAATCAAATGCGAGACTGATCAGAACAACCGTATTTAACGTCAGCCCGATAATAGGCAGCACCGGGTACAGCGGTGTTTTAAACTTCAGGTCTTCCACTTTGCCGCCTTCGCGGATGTATTTCCGTCTGAACATCAGCTGCGACAGGGAAATCGTAATCCAGCCGACCTGCGCGCTTAGTCCGGCTAATGATAAGAGAAACATATAAACGACTTCCGGCGCTGCCACCTTAGACAGCAGGGACAGGCAGGCGACGGCCAGCGTCACGATCAGAGCGTTCATCGGCACGCCGCGTTTATTTATTTTGCCGAGCGATTTAAAGGCTTGTCCTTCGTTCGCCATGGCATATAGGATACGCGTCGATGCAAACAGGCCTGAGTTGGCCACTGAGAGCAGCGCAATTAAGATAACAAAGTTCATAATATCGGCCGCATATGGAATACCGATTTGTTCAAACACCACGACAAACGGGCTTTCGACCACTCCCGCCTGCTTCCACGGAATCATCCCGGCAATGACGATGATGGAGAGAACGAAAAAGACAAGCGTTCTCCATACCGTCTGCCGGATAGAGCGCGGAATCGTTTTCTCGGGATTTTCACTTTCTCCCGCGGCAACCCCGATCAGCTCCGTTCCCTGGAACGCGAAGTTTACGGTAATCATCGTAATAAGCATAGCCTTAATGCCGTTCGGAAACAATCCATCCTCATAAAAATGAGAGAAGAAAGGAGCCTGCTCGCCGTGTTTCATGTCAATCAGGCCGAACATGGCGGCGCCGCCCAAAATAATAAACAGCAGAATGACTAAAATTTTAATACCGGAAAACCAAAATTCCGACTCAGCGAACGCTTTTGTGGTAATGGCGTTCAAAAGAAACATCAGTCCGACAAACACGAGGCACCATACCCATACGGGAACATGCGGAAACCAGCGGAGCATCAATTGTCCCGCAGATAAAAACTCAATGGCGCATGTTACCGCCCAGCCGAGCCAGTACAGCCAGCCGAATGCGAAACCGAAAGCGGGGCTGATGAATTTGGTTGCGTACGTCTGAAACGACCCTGATACAGGAAGGGCAACCGCAAGCTCGCCTAAGCAGAGCATTGTCAAAAACATAATAAAACCGCCGACCAGATAAGACAGAACCGCGCCCAGCGGTCCCGCCTGGTTAATTGTAAATCCGGTACTCAGGAAAAACCCGGTGCCGATCACTCCGCCCAAAGAAATCATAAACAAATGGCGTGATTTCATTGTGCGCTGAAGCTGATTCTCTTTTTGATTTGTATTCACTATTCTGCACCCCTTCAGCAACTTGTATTGGAACCAAGCCGGTGCTTTGAAACCGATTTGCTGTCCAAAGAGCCTCTATTTGTATATGAATGTTATATGAAATTCATTTTCGTACATAAAGATACATTATACTAAAATACTGTCGCCGCGCAAATAGAGTGTGCTGAATTTTTTATTTGTAAATTCCATACAAGCCGAGGGAAAGCATTGCCGCATCAAGGTTTTACGCGTTTTGAAGCACATTTGTGATCTTTTGGATCGCCCAGTCCAAGTCTTCCTTGGAAATCATTAACGGCGGTGCAAAACGGATCACGGTATCATGTGTTTCTTTGCATAAAAGCCCTTCGCCTTTCAGCTTTTCACAGTACGGGCGGGCCGCTTCTGTCAGTTCAACGCCGATAAACAGGCCGCGACCGCGCACGTCTTTTATGATCGGGTTATCAATTTTCTCAAGCTCTTCTTTAAAATAACGGCCAAGCTGAAGGGAACGCTCTGCCAGCCCTTCTTCCTCAAGGAGTTCAAGAGATGCGAGCGATACCGCGCAAGCGAGCGGGTTTCCGCCGAATGTTGAGCCGTGGGAGCCCGGGTTAAACACGCCGAGAATGTCACGATTCGCCGCGATGCACGAAATCGGGAAGACGCCCCCGCCGAGCGCTTTGCCTAAGATGAACATATCCGGTACGATATTTTCCCAGTCAACCGCGAATGTTTTCCCTGTGCGGCCGAGTCCCGTCTGAATTTCATCAGCGATCAGAAGTACATTTTCTTCCTTACAAATGGCGGCCGCTTCTTGTAAAAATCCTTCCGGCGGAATGACGATGCCCGCTTCTCCCTGAATCGGTTCGAATAAGAAAGCGGCTGTGTTCGGCGTAATCGCCCGGCGCAGCGCTTCTGCGTCTCCGTATGGAATTAATTTTATACCCGGAAGCATAGGTCCGAAACCGCGTTTATACTCATCTTCTGAAGAAAGGGATACCGCAAGCATCGTTCTGCCGTGGAAGTTGCCGATACACGCAATGATTTCCGCCTGATTATCCGCTACTCCTTTGACCTCATATGCCCAGCGTCTCGCCGCTTTGACAGCGGATTCAACGGCTTCTGCCCCCGTATTCATCGGCAGAATCATATCTTTTCCGGTCAGCTTGGCTGTTTTCTCATAAAACGGACCGAGCTGATCATTATGGAACGCGCGTGACGTCAGAGTGATTTTATCCGCCTGATCCTTCAGCGCCTGAATGATCTTCGGATGTCTGTGCCCCTGGTTCACCGCAGAATAAGCACTCAGCATATCCATATATTGATTGCCTTCAGGGTCTTTTACCCAAACACCCTGCGCTTCGGAAATAACAATCGGCAGAGGATGATAATTGTTCGCGCCGTAATGTGAAGTTTGGCTGATAATTTCTTGAGATTTTGTGAAAGCTGACATAATCTGATTCCCCCTTGTTTTGTAATCATTCAACATTAGATCTTGCTTTCCCTTTTTATAAAGCAAGTTCCGTGCCAATCCGAAAAAACGGGATGTTTCGCCAGCATTCTTTCTTTTCCTGCAAAATATTCCGGCAGTTTGCGTGCAAACTTCAGCCAAGCGCAAAATTTTTTTGCGTTTCCCGCTGACAAAATAGGAGCAATCCAATTAGATTGCTCCTATCCAACAATTATTTATTCAATTGTCTCTGATATACAATGTAAGAATATAGTAAAGATAATATGATACAGCCGATTGCCGCAATGAAAATGACTGACACTCTATATACCGGCGGCAAAAAAGCTGCAAGCATCATGAGTATGCCCGCTAAGACAAAAATTTTCGAACTAACCCTGTGTGTATCCTTCCAAACTCTTTCACTGCTCAGCGTCCAAGGTGTTCTTATCCCTAAAAAGAAATTAGGCTTAACGATCTGAATGAAGTTTCCAAACACCATGAAAATGACTCCCACTATAAAGTTTCCTAAATAAGATATAGAGAGATCATATCCCAGGCCGGTCAAGATGGTCATCAGATTAATGACAAACAGAACCGCAAACATTGTATTAAATATAGCCATATATGGCCGGGTAAATGTTTTGTAGTTATTTTTAGGATCAATCTTAGGGGTGAGAACCATTAAAATATATAGAATAATCATGATGCCAATAAGCATCGTCATCGCATTAGCTTTCGTTTGGTAATCATTTGCACTTCCGTTTAATCCCCAGTGTGTCGCCAAATTGTCCGGTAAAGATGAATATGTGCAAACCCATGTGAAAACAGTTAAAACTATGATTCCTGCTGAAAAGAGATATTTTTTCATGATTCCCCGCCTTTCTTATTATCATGTTCTGAATCAGTCAGAGAAAAGAACCAGCCTATAAGATCCTGTAATACAGTGGTATTTAATGAATACATAATAAATTGGCCTTTCCTCTCATCGTGAACCAAATCAGTATTTTTCAATATGGTAAGGTGATGAGAAATACTGGGTTTTGACATGTCGAAGTGTTCCGCAATTTCGCCAGCTGTCATGTCTTGTTTCTTTAACAAATCCAAAATTTTTCTCCTTGTAGGATCGGCCAGTGCTTTAAAAGCTTTATTCAAAAACTTTCCCCCTCTCATACGTACATGATTTAGATATTTAAGTATATATCTAAATATCAATCATTTCCCTAAAAAAGTCAATGGTTTTATTACCTCAATTTCCATTTATTTTTAAACATCGTCCAAGCGCAAAATTTTTTTGCGTTTCCCGTTCGATTTATTTTAAAATAATGAATGTTAAGACGATTGAGAGGGGGAATTGACCTGCACACAACCAGCGAATTTTACACACTCGTGTTACAAAGCATTCTGGAAGAGATTGATGTCGGGCTGCATGTGGTGGACGAGAAGGGCAGCACCGTCATTTACAATAAGAAAATGATGCAGATTGAAGATATGGATGAACGGGACGTCCTGCATAAAAACCTGACTGATGTATTTATGTTTTCCAATCAGCAGGACAGCACGCTCGTTCAGGCCCTTCAAGAAGGCAAAACGATTAAAAATGTAAAGCAAAGCTATTTCAATAACAAAGGCCAGGAAATCACGACGATCAACCACACCTTCCCGATTGTGCAAAACGGCGAAATCAAGGGAGCCGTGGAAATCGCCAAGGACGTCACCAAGCTCGAACGGCTGATCAGGGAGAACATGCACAGGAAAGAACAGAACAGCTACACGTTTGACAGTATTCTCGGCAACAGCTCGGTTATTCGGGAAGTCATCGAAAACGCAAAACGGGCAACCCGCACCTCATCATCGGTGCTTTTGGCCGGCGAGACGGGAACGGGCAAGGAACTGTTCGCCCAAAGCATTCACAACGGCAGCCAGCGCTCAGGCGCCCCGTTCATCTCACAAAACTGCGCCGCCCTGCCGGACAGCCTGGTCGAAAGTATTTTATTCGGCACGAAAAAAGGCGCCTTTACCGGAGCCATCGACCAGCCCGGCTTATTTGAGCAGGCGCAGGGAGGCACCCTGCTCCTTGATGAGATCAACTCGCTCAATCTCAGCCTGCAGGCAAAACTGCTCCGCGCCCTGCAGGAAAAGAAAATCAGGCGCATCGGATCAGCTCAGGACAAACCGATTGACGTCCGCATCATCGCCACGATGAATGAAGACCCGATCACCGCCATTTCAGAAGAGCGGCTGCGCAAAGATTTATACTACCGCTTAAGCGTTGTCACGCTGATCATTCCCCCGCTCCGGGAGCGAAAGGAGGATATTCTGCCTCTGGCCGAAGTCTTTATCCAGAAAAACAATCACCTGTTTCAAATGCATGTCGATTCGATCAGTGACGATGTGCAGCGATTTTTCCTGGAATATGACTGGCCAGGCAACATTCGCGAGCTTGAACATATGATTGAAGGCGCCATGAACTTTATGACGGATGAAACGACGATTACGGCGGCCCACCTGCCTTATCAATACCGGATGAAAATCAAACCCGCTGACACGGAAAGCAAAGCCGCCGCAAGCACCCAGCCCGGCACAGATTTAAAAGACAAAATGGAAAACTTCGAAAAATACATGATCGAAAAAACCCTGAGAAAACACGGCAATAACATTTCCAAAACGGCAAACGAGCTCGGAATCAGCAGACAGAGCCTGCAATACCGCCTGAAAAAATTCGGTCTGGACCGGATGAAATGAATCCATACAAAAAAAGGCTGAGATGCTCCTCAGCCTTTCGTTTATACCTGATTGGCAAGCCGCTCTCCGGTAAACCAAAAGTTCTCACTCACTGCCAGTGTATGTTCCGTATTCTCGACTTGATGCCACCAATGGCGCGGTGCGTAAATGATTTCTCCCGCCTTTTGTCTGAAGCGGATCGGAGACGCCTTTTGCACCAGCGGTTTTTGCTCAATGTCTTTTTCATCAAAGACATTGATATTTCCTTCGTACAAATACGGAGAGTCGTCCGGATGATAGAAGATCCATTCCTTCTCCCCGAAAATGACGCCGTTCCACGCGTGCGTGTTGTTAAAATCCTGATGCAGCGGTGTGCCTGTCTGCTTAGAACCGAGAAAGAACCATTTCCAATCCCGTCCCGTTTCTTCATCCGCTCTCAATGTGTCTTTTGTAAAATATTCGGGTGCGGAATAGACAAGGTCTAAGTCATTTTGGTTCAGCTGCGTAAAATTCCAGTCACAGTACCATTTGTCATCATTCTGATCAATGTACTCGATATAGTTGGAAAGCTTTACTTGTTTAAACGTTTTGACCCCTTCGATATCTGATTTCCGGATGGTGACCATTCTGTCTCCATAGTGTTCATCAATGTATTCAAGCGTCCACGGCCTGCATTCCCAGTGATCCATTGCCCCCGTCAAAATAAAAGGTTTCTTATCAGCATACTCGCTTACAAAAAGATCGTACGATAACTCATTGATTGTCAGTCTGTCAATGGTCATATCCATTCCCCTTTTATTCGGCAATCTGCCGTTTTTTTTGTTTGGCGTAACTGTATGGACCTGAAAAGATGGTGACGTTTTGATTCTCAAGCCAGAAAATCTTGTTGAACTTCTCCAGCAGGTTTCTGTCATGAGAAACGCAGATGATGGTGCCTTGAAACTGCATCAGGCTGTTTTCGAGAATTTCCTGAGATTCAATATCCAAGTGGTTGGTCGGCTCATCCAGGATCAGGACATTCAGCTTTTTTTCCATTAAGATGGACAGCTTCAGCCTGATTCTCTCACCGCCCGACAGGACGGAAAGTTTTTTAAAGACCGACGACCCGTAAAATCCGTACTTGGCCAGCATATTCCGGGCCATGCCCTCTTCAGTCAGCAGATTTTCTTTAAAGAATTGCAGAATCGTCTGGCTCGAATCTCCTACATGGCTCTTTTGATCAATGTAGCCTATTTTAAGATTTTCCCCCACTTTAATGGTGCCGTCCGACAGTTCTCTTTCCCCGATGATGCAGCGGATCAGCGTTGTTTTGCCGACGCCGTTTCTGCCGACGATGCCGATTCTGTCTTTATGCTTTATGCGCAGGTTCACATTTTGATATAAAAGGGAAGATCCGTTGGTCACCTTTCCGTTTTCAATGAACACAATATCTTTTGAACCGGCGCCCGCTTCCTGAAATGCGTTTTTTAATTTTTGCTCCGTCCGGACCGGCTTATTAATCAGCTCAATCCTTTTCAGCGCCTTTTCCATATTATTCGCGCGTCTGTGCAGGCCGACAGACGGCGGATTTGAACGGTTGGCCCAATCTCTCAGCTGGGCGATGGATTCCTTCATCTTCTGTATTTTTCTCTGCTGTTCTTCATATTTCTCAAACTGGGCGATGATGAATTCTTCCCGCTTTTTCAAGTATTCGCTGAAACCGTAAGGCCAAATCTTCACCTCGGTATCGTCAATCTCGAGCACCTTCATCGCCGTTTGGTCGGCAAACGTTTTATCGTGGGTCGTAAACAGAATGGTTTTGTTCGATTTTTTAATAAACCCTTCAAGCCACTCAATCGCATGGACGTCCAAATGGTTGGTCGGCTCGTCCAGCAATATAACGTCGTCGTTGCGGATTAAAATTTCGGCAAGGCCGGCTTTTGTTTTTTCGCCGCCGCTCAGCTTTGAAAACGGCTGATCCTTTAATTCGCTGAGGCTGAGCCCGTTGCATACCTCGTCAATCATCGCATGCATCTGGTAGCCGTTGTTCCGCTCAAATGTTTCCGTGTATTGACTGTATTTTTCCAATAAAGCAGTCAGCTCGTCATCACTCATCGGTTCCGAAAGTTTCAGCTCAATGGCCTTCATTTCCTTCTGGATCGCCGCGAGAGCTTCAAACGATTTTTCCAGATATTGATACAACGTCAGATCCTCATGGGGATCAGCGATCTGCTTCAGCAAACCGACTTTCGCCCCTTTGTTGATCGCAATCGTTCCTTCATCTGCCTCAAGCTCTCCGGAAAGCACCCTGAACAGCGTGCTTTTGCCGGAACCGTTCGGCCCGGCCACAAGCACTTTTTCGCCTTCATTGATGAAAAAAGAAACTTGTTTGAAAATCGTATCCCCTGCTAAATTTACCGTAAGATTATGAATATTCAGCAACTCACATCATCCCTTTGTCATTCTGGTTCAAAGCTCGACTTTATTCTGGATGGCGACGCTCGCTTTCAGTTTGTAAAAGCTGAGCATCATAAACAGCGACAATAAGATGGATAATACCCCGATTGCGGTCAGCAGCAAAGCTGAATCAAAATAGTCCGTTAAGAATCCGATAAACGGAAAGGCAATGAACATGAAGAGCGAGGTCATCAAACTGATAATGGACAGCAGCGTGGCTCTCGTTCTGGACGGAATCTCATTATTCACCACCTGACTGGATACGGGTTCTATCACATCATAGAGCGCGTTAATGACGACAAAAGCTGCAATCGTCACGTACAGACTGCCCGAAGGTATAAACAGATAGGCCGCCCCGATGATGCAGAATGTCAGCAGAAGCACGCGCCTCGGCGTGAATTTTTCCGCCGGCTTGGAAGAAAAGATGGAGCACAGCGCCTGCAAGATGGACAGTCCCGCAAAAATAATGGATATATTGCGCACGGACAGCCCTTCCTGACTTAACAAATCTTGTCCGTACATATAAAAAACCGATGTAATCGCAAAGAAAACGGAGAGTGACAGCACCAGATATTTAAAGGCTTTGTTCAGTCTGAAGAAATCTTTGACTTCTTTTAAGATGTCACCGACCGTCTGCGTTTCGTGTTCACTGTTTTCAAATTTGATTTCCGTCAGCTGTGTAATGACCGCCATTGCAATCAGCTGAGTGACAATCCCGGCGATAAACACATATGACCATGATATTTCCTGCAAGTAGCCGCCGATGCCCATGGCAATCGCAAGACCGAGGATGACAAGTCCGTTATAATTTCCGATGGATTTGCCGTACCACTTTTCTTTCCCTTGTTCTTTCAGTGAATCAAACAAAAAGGCGTGATCCGTTCCTGATATAAACGTCAGCCCGATACCGTATATAATATGGGCGATGAAGAGGGCGATGAAGTTATGGAAGCTCAGGAACATCACCAAATAGATAATGACCATAAAATGGCCGAGCAAGAGCGATTTTTTTCTCCCGATTCTGTCCGAGATGACGCCGCTCGGCACTTCCGCCAGAAACATCGCCAAATTCAGGACCGATTGCAGGATGCCCACAAGAAACAATGAATAATTCATGCTTGTTAAATATAAAATCCAAATTCCCCGTTCGAAAAAGAAGTTTCCGAAAAAACCGGAGAAGTAAAGCAAATTTCGATTCCGCAAATGAATACCCCTTTCCAGCTATCTGCATTTAACATCATGAACAGAAAGGAGCCCGTCAGTCTTTACACTAAAACCCTCTATACATGGATCTTGCAGATACAGACTTTTCCCAAAACAAATTGGGCAATAATGAGTTGTATTCTCGAATAACCCAAAAAGTTCCTTCTTTTTTTCAGATCCTATGGCATCAATGATCGTTTTTTTCTTCTCCGGATCGCTGATGTCGCGGATGAAATATTTGATATAGCTCAGCTCATGCATGTAAGCCGGCAGGAACAAATGGAGTTCAATATCAAACCCGCTTTTATCCATATGATAATAATCATTGAAATGACTGACGCGTGAGACGGATACGTCCGCTCCGGCCCGCCGAAACAGATCAGCCAGCCTTTCAATGATCTCTCCGTTGGGATAATAATCGGCATAAACGATTCGGATCGGCTCTTCTCTTGTCAAAAGGGGCGGATCTTTCTGCGGTGTCCTCCCGCTTTCCCATATACCGATCAGTGAATCAGTCGGTGTGATGATATGCCCCAAATCCCCGGCCAGCTTTTGTCTATCAAAATAATGCTGAATGAAAGTTCTCAGCATGCCGTCCTTTACCTTGAAGGTAAATAACATCGGCAAATGATTTTCTTTAAAATCAGCATACTGCCGATACCTCATGTTTGAATGATGAAACTGGGTGTGGCAGGTCACGTCCGTTTGATTCGCTTCGTACAGCCCGATGCTTTTTTCCAGATCATCATTCAAAATAAATTGGATGGTCTGAACCGTGCGGTGATCCGCGGGCGTCATTTTATATTGCGGATTCCGCTCAAATTCCAGCCCCTTCTCAAACGTTCGCTTGAATCGGTACGGGCCGTTTTCCGGCACATCGCCCCCGGCGGTCCCCGGAATCAGAAAGCTGCTCTGCAAAACGGCTTCTATCTCATCAGACGGCTCGTCCAAGGTGACTTCAAAGCGTTTATCGCCTGTTACGTTCACCCCGAGCTGATCGGATGAGACAAGGCCTTTTACATACGGAACGGCCTGTTTTATGTTCAGGAAACTGCCGAGATGGGGGCTTTGATTTTCTTTCGTCAGATGATAGATGATCGTTTGAACCACACCCTCGGCGTCACCTAAATAGTCCGGGTGAATGTCCACCTGACAGGTGCGGGGATCTTTGCGGATGATCCGGCAGTTATAGCCGTCCTGCAGGCTTTCATACATAATGCTGCAAATCATCTTGCTTGTGTAATCCTGCGTATCTAATGGGTTCAAGCGTATCGGGCTTGTGTCGATTTCTATTTTCAGAGGGTCGCCCGGTTTTCTCGCCGTACGATGCATCGTCTTCATAAAGCGCTTTCCTTTTGAGAAAGCTTCGTTTCTGTAATATGAAGTCCGTCAAAGTCCAGGCCGATGCGGGTATTCAGGGATTTCGGGCTTCCGCCTGCAAGGTATGTGATAATGTCATGAGACATAAACGAGGATATAATACCGTTTGTCGCTCCTAAGGAACCTTTGATCGGCTCATCGGGGTAACAGTTCAGAAGTCCGGCCGGCATGTTTTTTTCATAGGTGATGCCGGATTGATAGGATTCAGGCGTGAGCAGAGGCCCCCATTGGCCGCTGAAGCTGCCGACACCCCCGGTCATAAACGCGATATTCCGCTCCTTGCAATACCGGTAAACCCATTCAGAAATGTTATGGGGTTTGTCAGCGGCATTTATGACGATATCAATTTCATACGGATCTAACACACGCAGGTCCTGCGGCTGTGTAATTTCCTTATGGTAAAGTGCTGCGTCCGCATGGGGATTGATACCCGCAATATAATCTCTGCATTCTGAGATCTTTAATTTGCCTACAGAAGATTTATTATAGACGAATTGTCTGTTCAGGTTATGTACTGATACGGCATCGAAATCAATGAGAATAAAATGCTGCATGCCCGCCGCCAAAAGGTTTTGAAGAATGATCGTTCCGACGCCCCCCAGACCCACGATCGCTGCCCTGCTGCCGTCTAATCTCTCTTGGATCAGATTGGGGTTTTGGTTGTATTTCTCAAAATGGTACAGCTGCTTTTCAGTGATGCGGCCTTCACGGCTGTTTTGCCATGGCTCTATTAAAGCATCCAATTTCATTAACGCATCGAAAAACTGGTTTCCCGCTTCCTCCCCCAGAAGATCAGAAAGCTCTTGTTTTTCACAGCCGGTGATCAGCCGTTCAACCGCCTCTTTGATCTCACTCGTATGCGCAAGCTTAATCGCCTTTCGATATTGAATGATAATATGCGCCGTGTAGGTCAGCACCTGCACGCTGTCTTTAAACTTCCAGCGCTTACAGTCAGTTGACATCATGACATACCCCCTGAAAGATAATAACTCCCCAATGAGGGGAGTCACGGCTTTACTAGCAGCGATGCACCAAGCTTGCTGTTTCTGTATCAAGATCAAGTTCTTCAATCTTCATCAGTACACACCCCCTTTACCAATAACTAGATATTATCATCAATATTGGAAAAGGACAAGTTATTTTTTGAAAATTTAGAATTTATATATAAATTGTGATATTTCTTCCTGCTTCCCGGTTTATCCCGGCAGCCGGATGATGAACACGGAGCCTTTTCCCTGCTCACTTTTCACTTCAATTGTTCCGTTATGGCTGTCGATAATGGTTTTTGTAATGGCAAGACCCAGCCCCGCGCCGCCGGATTGACGGGATCGGGAGGTTTCCGCCCTGTAAAACCGGTCAAACAAATGAGGCACATGCTCCGGAGCGATTCCCGTTCCGTTATCCGCAATCATAAGCATGATTCCTCCGTCTTTCTGCAGGGAGACGGTGATGACACCCGTGTCTTCATCCGTATGCTGCACCGCATTGTAAAATAGATTGAGAATGACCTGCTTCATTTTGTCTTTGTCAAAAACGGCTTCTATCTTTTGATCGACAAAGAACTCGAGCTTCCGGTTTCTCGCGAGCAGCTTCAGCTGAGCCTCCATTTCCAAAATGACGTCTCCCAATGCGCCTTTTTTCATTTCAAAGCTCGGCACCCGGTCAATCTTCGCGAGAAACAGAAGATCCTCTATCAGCTTATTTGCCCTGGCGGATTCCGCGTACATGCTTTGAAGCGCTTTTTCTTTCTGCTCCGGCTTCTCCGCCGCTCCGCGCATTAAAATTTCGATAAAGCCGTGAATGGAGGTAAGCGGCGTTCTCAGCTCATGTGATGCGTCTGATACAAACTGCCGGATTCGTTCCTTCGCTTCTTTTTCCGCTTGAAAAGAGGTTTCAATCCGTTCCAGCATCTGATTGATGGAGATGCCCAATGACTCAATTTCGGCCTGCTTCCTGTCGATCGGCAGCCGTTTATCGAGACTTCCGGCATGAATGTCACCCATCATACGCACAATGCGGGACAGCGGCTTGAGTGTGAGCCGGATCACCGGCAAGAAAACAAACAGTCCGATGACCAAAGCCGCAAAGGAAAGCACCGCGAAAATGCTGATCTGGCGGAAAAGCGAATCATTCAGAGGCTGGGTCAGCGTGCTCATCTGCACAACTCCCGCCTGCCTTCCGTCAACGGAAATCGCCTGAAACACGACGATGATTTCCTCACCCGCCTTATTGTGAGCCACCTGATAGTGAAGCGCCATTGTATCTTTCAGCGCATCCTGATACACTTTTTTCGGAAAAGAAGGAGCGGCCCCCGCGTGCGGGTCTTCTGATAAAACAGACATCTTGTATGATGGATTGATAAAAGCAACCGTCACCCCGGGGTAAATCAAATTCGGATGAGCCGGTGTTTCGGAACGGGCAAGGGTTGTGATTGACCTCCATACGCTTTGATCCATTGAATTGATATCACTCTGAATGCTGATCGCCTGATTTTCATACATCGTCCGTGTCATAAACATGTACTGAGTGCCGCCGATAAAACATAACAGCAAAGCCAAAATCGCCAGTGACCTGAACAGGAGCTGGAATCGCAGGGTTCTGTACAGCCGTTTCATGCCAGATCCACCCTGTACCCGGCGCCCCGAACCGTGCGAATCACCTTGTGTTCTTTGTCCTTCAGCTTTTCGCGCAAAGAACGGATGTACACCTCGACGATATTGTCTTCTCCGAGGACCGTTCCGTGATGAAGCCCCATCGTTAAAGAATCAATGAGTGCAGACTCGCCGTCTGCACTCAGCAGCTTGATGCCTTTCAACTTCTCCATGATGCAGTCTCTCCTTAGATGTATCAGCCTGTGTTTATTTTTTTCGCTTCCCCTTCTATTATTCGCTTTTATCTGAAACAAAACGGAATCTAAGCTGAATTGGTGAAAGTAAACGCTCAAAACGGAGCCATCTGCAAATAACAACAAAAAAGCTGCCGGCAGTTTCATCTGCCGCTTCAATTCAGCAGCACCAGTCTGTTTCAATCACAAAGTTCTAAGTTCATGTCTACCTTTTTCTAAATATACCCATTTTTTAACTGAACGTGTTGTGACCCGCGTTCAGTTCTTTTTTATGGCCTCTGAAAAAAGGCATAAAAAAAGCGCCCTGAAAAAGGACGTTTGGTATGACATGTTTCATGTTCTTAAATTCTGCATTCTAAAATAATTCTTCCTTCACATTCACCTTCAATTTCATTCAATACGATGATCACATCAGCCGTTTTCATGTGTTTCACCTCCCGTTTTCACAATAGTATAATATTAACAAATAAATCAATAAAAAACAGCCCGGATATCCGGGCTGTTTTTTTATTTTTGTAATCGATCCGCTTCTGTCAGTTTGACTTCCGCTGTTTTTTTCTTTCCCGAACGGTAGAACGTGATGTTCACACGGTCGCCGATCTTTTTGCGATACAGGCGCTCACGGAGATCCACAACGTCATTGACCTTATGTCCGTCGAACCCGGTAATCACGTCGAGCTTTTTCAAACCCGCTTTTCCCGCCGGTGAAAACGCGTCGACACCCATAATGACCGCCCCGGTTTTAACGCCTTTCGGAAGTTTCAGCGTCTGGCTCCAATGGTAACTCGCAATATCCGTTAAGGATTTCATCTCAATACCGAGGAAAGGCCGTCTGACTTCTCCGTATTTTTCTAAATCCTGAATAACGGGAATGACAAGCTTTGACGGGATGGACAGGCCGATGCCTTCAACGGCGGATTCAGCGATCTTCATTGAGTTGATGCCGACCACCTTGCCCGATATATCCATCAAAGCGCCGCCGCTGTTGCCGGGGTTAATCGCGGCATCGGTCTGCAGCACTTCCGCATTCCAATCCGGCTGTCCGTCGCCGTTTGAGTCAACAGGCACCGCCCTTTCCGTGCCTGAAATGATCCCCTGTGTCACTGATCCCGCAAATTCAAGTCCGAGCGGATTTCCGATCGCAATGACCGGTTCTCCGACTTTGACCTGATCGGAATTGCCGAACTGGGCGGCCGATTTGATCTTATCAGACTTCACCTTCAGCACGGCGAGATCCATCAGACGGTCGCTCCCGATCAGCTCAGCAGGCACGCGTGAGCCATCCTTCAGGCTGATCTCAATCTCAGTCGCACCTTCAATGACATGGTGATTGGTTACGATATAAGAAGTGTTTCCGTTCTTTTTGTAAATGACGCCCGACCCGCTTCCCGCTTCGCCGCCCTCTCCCCAAATATCGGTCTTTTGGATATTGAGAACGCCGACTACCGAATCCGATACACGGCTGACCATATTCGTGACAGCGTCATTGACATTTACGTTGACTGTTTTCACCTGTTCGCTGCCGAGACGCTGGCTGGTGCTTTTGCTGCTTTCCCCATGGTCTCCGCCTGTCCAGTACGGCAGCAGGAATGCCATGAGCGCGGCCCCGACGATGACGCCGATCAGACTTGATAGAAAGTACCCTCTCTTGCTGCGGCGGGGCTGTTCGGAGGCGTACTGTTCATCATCGCGATTATAATCCACCCTATCTCAAATCCTTTCAAGGTTACTCGATTTGCTTATAGTGTGGGTCAGATCGCGGATTAATAATCATGATTCATTTGGAAAAATTACACGGCGCACAGCGGCGTCGGGATTTTCGGATCGGTATCAAATAACTGAAACGTTTCCCCGGCGACAAATCCTTTCGCAGCCAATGTCTGCTGCACGGACATTCTCGCCAGTTCCTTCATATTGTTGTCTTGGCTCAGATGCGCCAAATAGATGCGCGATGTGCCGTCGCCAATGACATCAGTCATGGCGAGCGCCGCATCTTCATTCGAGACGTGGCCGACATCGCTTAAAATCCGCCGCTTAATGCTCCATGGGTATCTGCCCATTTGCAGCATGCCGACATCATGGTTGCTTTCAAACACAAACACATTGGCCGAACGGATAATGCCTTTCATTCTGTCGCTCACATACCCGGTGTCCGTCATCAGCGCGAGCTTTCTGCCTTGGTAGTGGAAAACATAAAACATCGGCTCGGCCGCGTCATGAGAGACGCCGAATGACTCGACATCAAGCCCGCCGAAGGATTTCACGCTTTCCATCGGGAACAGAAACTTTTGTCCGGTATCCAGCTTGCCGATCTGATTCTCCATCGCTTTCCACGTCTTTTCATTGGCGTAGACGGGAAGTCCGTACTTTCTCGCAATGACGCCGAGCCCTTTAATATGGTCGCTGTGCTCGTGAGTGACAAAGATGCCGTCGACGTCGTCTATCTTGCGGCCGATTCTCTCCATCAGCCCGTCCATCGCTTTACCGCTCAGGCCGGCATCCACCAGAAAAGAGTGCTCATCTGTCTCCAGATAAAACGCATTTCCGGTACTCCCGCTCGCAAGCACGCTAAATTGCAAGCCCATTGTGTCTCACTCCATTATTTATTTTGATTGTTATCAATGACTGTACTTTCCAATGCGTTCACAGTGTACGTTTGCAGTGTCTTTTTCTTCGTCCCTTTTGACTTATCTTCGATTGTAATTCTCCATACCGGCGCCAGCACCTGCGTACTTGTCAGCGGATATTGGGCAATATAGCCGAACTTAACGCTTTTAACGGCGCAATTCGCTTTTAAGTAATTTTGAGAATACAATAATTCGACCGCATCAAGCTCAGGAATCAGGCTCTCCGTCTGGATTCGCTTGAATGACTCCAGCATGGTCTGCTCGTAAGATACGACCTCGTTTTTATCGTTCAGATGCAGAATCACCTGTCCGATCGCATCCGTGGACGAGTCAAAATCCTGATATATAAACTGGCCGTCATACATCTGGTAAAAAATGATCTGTTTTTTATCCTTGTCGACTTTCCACAGTTTATATTTTTCACCGCCGGTTATTTTAGAGCTGACGAGCGATTCCGCATCCTCCTGCGGTTTTTGCTTCGATAAACCGACCGGATCGGTAAGTTTCATTTTCAGCGTCGTAACCTTATGATCATCCGCCGGCATCTCCATTAAAGGCTTTTGATCTTTCAAAGCATCAATATCTTCTGCGGTAAATACCTTTTGGCCCGCCGTCAGCCGGTAGCCCGTCGCGGAATCAGAAGACAGGTTGCCGAAAGTGATATGATCCATCTCCATGTCTTTTTCCACATTTGAATTTTTAATCACTTCGTATTCACTGCTCGAGCGTTTTTCAAAAAACTGATAGCCGAGAAAAATATCGAGGATGAGGAAGGCAATGATGAAGATCGTTTTTGTCTTATTCCACTCCATTATCGTCCTCCTCCTTCCCCAGCAGATCTTTCGTAATCGGGACGATCTTCCCGTTGATTTTCATACTCCAGACGGGTTCCAGCTCAACGAGATCATTCGTTGATGAAGAGACCATTTGATAGGACAGGAAGATCTGGTCGATTTTGTTCACGTCGTATTTATCCTGCTGCTCCAGCAGAGACACAACCTCATTGCCGTTCATCATTTTTACGTCTTTTGTTTTAATCGGATTCGGTCCGAGAACATAGTTCGGCCGCTTGTAGCTGAGAACCTCGTCATTGGCCCATTGCAGGGTCAAAACAGGTCCGGATCCGAAAGGCTTAGACATGCTGTTGATCACAGGCATTTGGTCTTTAAACATGTAGAAACTCAGCTGCTGGTTATCACTCACATTGAAAAATTGATAATGATCCGTCCAGCTTCCCGTATCCTCTAAATATTTATAGCTTTTCTTAATCAGCTCGCCTGTTTGATAAGAAGCGCTTTGTGCCAGGTTCCGATGCTGGAATTGAATCTGCCGCTGTGTCGAATTGATTTCCAGACGGCTGATTCCGTCAGTCAGCACATTCCGATTGTAATTCGGGTCTTCTCTGACCGTGCTCGGATCATTAAAAAGTGTCTGCTTAAACAGGTTCGTCTTAATGGTTTCAGTAATAAATTCTTTTTCCTTCATATTAAACCGCGCATTCGGCATGAGAAATTCTTTGCTTTTTCCGACCGAATAGAGGTGGTATAACGGCATACTCGACTTTTTGCTGTACAGCTCATTCATCAGATTGCGGTAATTCGCCGATTCCACAGTCACTTCCAAAATCAGCTGCTTGCTGTATGAGACCATGTAAATCTTTTTATTTGTCTTATTCTCATTAAATGGAATGACAATATGGTCAAATGAGCTGTATTCCATTGACGGATTCGACCATTTAAACATCGTTTGGAAGAAATCAATCGGAATGGTGTCATTGAATTGCAGATCGAGCTTTGCCGAGTTGCCGTTTCTGCCGTAAAGCCAATTTTTAAAACCGAGCTTGTCGTATTGATCGGAAATATCCTTCATCCCTTTTACTTCCCATTGCGGCAAATCCGCCCACAGGTCATTAAAGAGCGTCTCATCATTCACTTTGTAATGAGAGCCGTTTGTATGAATAAACATATCCCGGGGTTTTACCGTTTGCGATACTTTTTGGCTCGTTTTATCAATTTTATGCTTTTCCCGGACAGTCGATTTGGTTGAGGCCGTGCCTTCTGAAAAATTGGGCTGGAATGTCCAAATTCCCCATGTTAAAACAAGACTAATGACGACCAGCACTGACAGTATGACTGTTTTTATATTTTCACGCCTCATCCCAATCATCCTCTTGCTCTTCTTTATATGGAAGAGTAAATGTAATCTTCGTTCCTTTGCCTTCTACACTGTCGGCCCAAATGTCTCCGCCGTGAGCCTGAACCATCTCTTTTGCAATCGCAAGGCCGAGCCCGGTGCCGCCGAGTTTTCTTGTGCGCGCTTTATCCACTCTGTAGAAACGGTCAAAGACTTTTTCCACATCTTTTTTCGGAATGCCGATACCTTCATCTTTTACGCTGATATAAAGCAGCTCTTCTTTCTCATTCACATCGACTGAGAAAGTGACATGTCCGCCTTCCGGTGAGTATTTCAGTGCGTTAGAAATGATATTATCGAGAACCTGCGTCACTTTATCCTGATCAATCTCCACGTACAGATTTCTGTCCGGAAGCTCGCGGATAAATTCGACATGCTGTTCTTTCGTCATTTCAAAACGATCGATAATCAGTGACATAAAGCGGATCATATGAATCCACTCCCGATTAAACTGATAATCTTTGCTGTCGAATTTAGAAAGCTGGAGCAGGTCGTTCACCAATCTGATCATGCGCTCAGTCTCATTTTGGGTCACCATTAAGAAACGAGGAGCGATATCTTTGTTTTCCCACGCGCCTTCCGCAAGCGCCTCTAAATAGCTTCGCATGGTCGTCAGCGGTGTCCGCAGCTCATGAGACACGTTGGCAACGAACTCTCTGCGTTCCCGATCGAGTTTTTCCTGTTCGGTGACATCATAAAGAACCGCGATTAAACCGTCGATTTTTCCGTGCTCTCTCTGAATAACGGAAAAATTCACCCGCAGTACAGTCGTCTCATCGTCACGTTCGATCTCCAGCAGCATTGAATCCTGCTGTTCTACTAAATCCTCAAATGTAAAGTTCTCTTTTATGCCCAATAAAGACGTGATCGGCATCTCTAAAGCCGTTTCACGTGAAACATTCAGAAGCTCAAGCGCAGGGCTGTTTAAAAGAATAATAGCCCCGTTGCGATTCGTAGCGATAACACCGTCCGTCATATACGCGATAACGGAAGAAAGCTTTCTTCTCTCCCCTTCCGTCATGGCTTGGGCATCTTCAAGCTCTCTCGTCAGATGGTTGAATGTCGTTGCGAGCTGACCGATTTCATCATGCCCGTATTTCCGCACCTTTCTGGAGAAATTCCCTTTTGCCAGTTCCATCGCCTGCTTACGCATATCCGACAGCGGATGGGTAATGGTGCGGGCGAGAAATATACCGAGAAGAGCCGTCAGAACAAGGGCTAAGCCTGTTCCAGAAGCAAGAATCGAGTTGACGGTTTTCATCTGGTTAAAGGTATCTTCCATACTGGCCACGACATAAATCGCGCCGACAACTTCCTGATTCTCTGTGACGACAGGTTTCGCTGAAATCAGCACTCTGTTTTTGCTTTTAGGATCATAATATTTTTTTGAATAGGCCTGTTTTGTTGAGAAAATCCGTTTAAAAATCGGGTCAGTCGTCTGTTTCCCCGCTATTTCCTCGCCATAAGGCCTCGAAGAACCGACGACCTCATAGCTTTTATCAACAAATGTAATCTCCCGTATTTCATTATTCTTCGTAAAATCATTCAAAATCCGTTTGACGTCATCTTTAATGACGGTGCTGTCATTATCTCCTTTATATTCCTGCTCAATATAATAGGATAGATTGTCAATCCGCTGATTTAACGATAATTCATAGGACTTGAGAAGAGAATTCTCCACCTGTTTCACAAAGTACACGCCGATAATCTGCATGGCGATGATAATGAGAAGCACATAGATCAGCGTGATCTTAAACTGAATCGACCGAAAAAAACCAACCTTATTCATCGCCGGTTAGTCCTGTTCAGGGTTTCTCAAGTAATAACCGACACCCCGTCTTGTGACGATCCAGTTCGGATGGCTCGGATTATCCTCGATTTTCTCGCGAAGGCGGCGCACTGTTACATCCACCGTTCTCACGTCACCGAAATAGTCATAGCCCCACACAGTCTGCAGCAGATGCTCACGCGTCATAACCTGTCCGATATGTTTGGCTAAGTAATGAAGCAATTCAAACTCACGATGGGTCAGCTCGATCGTTTCTTCTCTTTTTGATACGACATAAGCGTCAGGGAAGATGACGAGAGAACCGATATGAATGTCATTAGAAGCTGATTCTTCCTCAGCCGGCGCAACCGTAAGCTGGCGGCGCAGGTTCGCTTTGACGCGGGCCAGAAGCTCACGCGTGCTGAAAGGCTTCGTGACATAGTCATCCGCTCCGATTTCAAGCCCGATGACCTTGTCAATCTCCGAGTCTTTTGCCGTCAGCATAATAATCGGCATATCATATTTTTTCCGGACTTCCCGGCACACTTCAACTCCGTCTTTATTCGGAAGCATAATATCTAAAAGAATTAAATCAGGCTGAAGCTCCTCCACCATTTCCACGGCTTCGTTTCCGTCGTACGCACAATGCACGTCATAGCCTTCTTTTCTTAAATTAAACTCTAATATATCTGCAATCGGTTTTTCATCATCGACTACAAGGATTTTCTTATCCATCATCTTGATTTTCCTCCTGCCAGAATGACTTCATTTCATCTATTGATGTTTCATGATGATCACAATTCGGATCGTGAAAAACGTTCCCCGTCTATTATAACGGTTTCAGGTCAAAAGATAAAAAAATTAAAGAGAACAGCGCAAAAACGTATTGAACTGCCATCCTTTTGTCATGTTTTTTATTTTCTTTTAAAAAATAATATTTTTTTGAAACCTCACGAAAAAAAACGCCGTCTAGTGTTTGACGTCTTCTTCTGGGCCGGCTGAAAAGCCGGCTCTCCCTTTTTTTATAACAAAAGAAAAAACGCACCTACTATTGCAGATGCGTTTGGGTAAGTGGCTCGGGACGGAATCGAACCGCCGACACACGGATTTTCAGTCCGTTGCTCTACCAACTGAGCTACCGAGCCAGATGTTTCTTTTCTATACTATAAAGTAAAGTAAAATGGCGGTCCGGACGGGACTCGAACCCGCGACCTCCTGCGTGACAGGCAGGCATTCTAACCAACTGAACTACCGGACCTTACAGTAATTTGTCCGGAGAGCCGTATCGTGGCGGCCCTCCGAGGACAAATAAGGAGTTAGCAATAACGCTAAAGTAAATCAATGACCCGTACGGGATTCGAACCCGTGTTACCGCCGTGAAAGGGCGGTGTCTTAACCGCTTGACCAACGGGCCATAAAAAGTGGTGAGCCATGAAGGACTCGAACCTTCGACCCTCTGATTAAAAGTCAGATGCTCTACCAACTGAGCTAATGGCTCTTGATGTGTCGGATTATGTATCATAGAGCATTGAGACAAAAGCTTTCTTGCAGTACTCTATTGAAGCTGTTCCGTAACAACGAGATTTATAATATCATAGAACATTCGAAAGTGGCAACTACTTTTTTGAAAAAAATCTATTATTTTTTTCCTACATAAAAAAACAAGCCTCCGTGACCGGAGGCTTGTTTGCTGCAAATTCTTAGTTAGCGCGGTATACACTGCGGATGACGTTCGTTTGTGAACGGTCGGGACCGACAGAGAAAATAGAAAGCGGAATACCTGTCAGCTGAGACACGCGTTCCAGATAATGGCGCGCATTTTCAGGAAGATCGCTTAATGTTTTTGCGCCTGTGATATCTTCCGTCCAGCCAGGCATTTCTTCATATACCGGTTCACACTCTGCGAGAGCTTTCAGACTTGCCGGAAATTCTTCAATCACTTCACCTTTGTAGCGGTAAGCGACACAGATTTTCAATGTTTCAATGCCAGTCAGCACATCGATTGAATTCAGAGAAAGATCTGTGATTCCGCTGACGCGGCGGGCGTGGCGGACAACAACGCTGTCAAACCAGCCGACACGGCGCGGACGGCCTGTCGTTGTGCCGTATTCGCGTCCGACTTCACGGATTTGATCTCCGATTTCATCTTTCAGCTCAGTCGGGAAAGGACCGTCACCGACACGGGTTGTGTACGCTTTAGATACACCGACGACGTGCTGGATTTTTGTCGGGCCTACGCCTGAACCGATCGTCACCCCTCCGGCGACCGGGTTGGATGAAGTGACAAACGGGTATGTCCCTTGGTCAATATCAAGCATAACCCCTTGAGCGCCTTCAAATAAAACGCGGCGGCCTTCATCCAGCGCGTCATTTAAGACGACGGATGTATCGCATACATACTTTTTAATCTGCTGGCCGTATTCATAATACTCATCCAGAATATCTTCAATTTTGAAGCCTTCCGTTTCATACATTTTTTCAAGCAGACGGTTTTTCTCTTCAAGGTTCCGTTCAAGCTTTTCTGCAAACACGTCACGATCTAGCAGGTCTGCGATCCGGATGCCGATCCGCGCCGCTTTGTCCATATAAGCAGGTCCGATGCCTTTTTTCGTTGTGCCGATCTTGTTGGCCCCTTTGCGTTCTTCTTCTACTTCATCCAGTTTCAGATGGTATGGAAGAATGACGTGGGCTCTGTTGCTGATTCTCAAGTTATCCGTGCTCACATTGCGTTCATGAAGATACGCAAGCTCCGTTATGAGCGCTTTCGGATCAACAACCATTCCGTTCCCGATGACACACGCTTTTTCTTTATAAAAAATTCCTGATGGGATTAAATGAAGCTTGTACGTGACGCCATCAAACTTGATGGTATGTCCTGCATTGTTTCCGCCTTGATAACGTGCGATCACTTCTGCATTTTCTGATAGGAAATCTGTAATTTTACCTTTTCCTTCATCGCCCCACTGCGTACCTACTACGACTACTGAAGACATATATCCGTGCACCTCCGTTAACCTTTCAAAACGATGTCTCATTCAAACAAATTAAGTGTATCAGTGCCGAAACAGAAAGTCAATCTTAAATCCGAACATTAAAATCTTATCAATCTATATTTGTTCGCCTTAAACATGATTAAAAGCGTTTTCTCTTTCATTTGCTATCTATTACTCCCGAAACTTTCATGCTTTAATAAGAAAAAGAACCCGTAATCAGGGTTCTTCAGACAGTCATTTATATGCCGCTTGTATTCATCAGGACGACCCGCCAGCCGTCAGGATCTTCGATGGTCACGCCTTTTTCTTTCCAGTACGGGTTTTCGGGTGCTTTCTCCTCATATCCCATCTGCTTTAATTTCGTGCTGATGCGAATGACCTCCTGCTGATCCTGGATGTAAAAGACAAGCAGGCTGTCGCCGTGCGGAACGGGCGCTGGTTGAGACGAGCCGGTTTCTTCGGTGAATTCTAAGTGATATTGCGTATGGGGCAGGCCGAACATGACACCGCTGTAGCCTCTATGTCCGGAAAAGCTGCCGACCCTCTTCAGCCCGAGGCCCTCTTCATAAAATCTGATGATTTCCTTAAGCTGTCCGGTCGGCCGGGCAATCCGGATTTGCGCCGCTTGAAATTGCGGAAATTCAATTGTCATCATCATCCCTCCCTTCATGCCATTATATAAAAGCGCTTTCTTTTTTTCGTCTGCCGAACGGACGGCATTCTCTCATTCTTTCGGATGAAAAAAAGCCTCAAGACATTGCTTGAGGCTTTACGCACCTGCCGGAACACCGCCGTCATCAAAGCGCCTTTCCAGGTTTACGAACTTATTATATTCTTTCACAAAAGCCAGTGAGACGGTGCCCACCGGGCCGTTACGCTGTTTGGCGATAATGATCTCGATGATGTTTTTGTTTTCGGATTCTTTATCATAGTAATCATCACGATACAGGAAGGCGACGATGTCGGCATCCTGCTCAATACTTCCCGACTCACGGATATCTGACATCATCGGACGTTTATCCTGCCGCTGCTCAACACCCCGGGAGAGCTGAGACAGAGCGATGACCGGGACTTCAAGCTCCCGCGCCAGCGCTTTTAGCGCCCGTGAAATTTCCGATACCTCTTGCTGGCGGTTGTCGCTCGAACGGCCGCTTCCCTGAATGAGCTGCAAGTAGTCAATTAAAATCATGCCCAATCCGTTTTCCTGCTTCAGCCGGCGGCATTTTGAACGGATTTCGCTGACGCGGATGCCGGGGGTGTCATCTATAAAGATACCGCTGTTTGACAGGCTTCCCATCGCCATCGTCAGCTTGCCCCAATCTTCTTCCGTCAGATTTCCCGTTCTGAGATTTTGGGCGTTAATATTCCCTTCGGCGCAGAGCATACGCATGACAAGCTGCTCGGCACCCATCTCAAGACTGAATATCGCGACGCTCTCATCCGTTTTGGTGGCCACGTTTTGCGCAATATTTAAGGCGAACGCCGTTTTCCCCACAGACGGACGGGCCGCGACAATGATCAAATCATTCCGCTGAAACCCCGCCGTCATCCGGTCAAGCTCGATAAAACCGGTCGGAATCCCGGTAATATCGCCTTTCCGGTTGTGAAGCTGCTCAATGTTGTCATATGTTTGCACAAGCACGTCTTTAATATTTTGGAAGGCGCCCGAATTTTTTCGCTGCGCGACCTCCATAATCGTTTTTTCCGCATCGCTTAATAAATCTTCAACTTCATCCTCGCGCGTATACCCGTCTTGAGCAATCGAGGTCGCCGTTCTGATTAAACGGCGGAGAATGGATTTTTCCTCAACGATTTTCGCGTAATATTCTATATTAGCCGCTGTCGGAACGGAATTCGCGATGTCCGTCAGGTAAGAGACGCCTCCCACCTCTTCTAACAAATCGGTATTCGCAAGCTCTGACGTTACCGTGACCAAATCAACCGGTTCACCGCGGTCTCCGAGCACGAGCATGGCATTGTAAATTTTTTGATGTGACATTCTGTAGAAATCATCCGGAATCAACACTTCAGAAGCCAGTGTCAACGCAGACGGCTGTAAAAAAACAGCACCTAACACGGCCTGCTCAGCTTCTATGTTTTGCGGCGGCAGCCGATCATTCAGAAGGTCTGTCATGCTAAGCACCGTCCTCTCCTTAAAAAATATCCAAACTCCATTTTACCATTTCTCATGAAAAAGAATAGAAAAATATCACTTTCCCTGTATTTGTCAAACAGCGGCTGCGTGTTTCGCCATTCTGAATGCCGGGAAACTGATAAATAAATCGAAACCAGGAGGTAAGAAGGATGAAAACATATGCAGTAACACCCAGTGTTGATGCGGACGGATGGTTTGTGAAGGTGGAAAATGTGGCGCCGACGGCTCTTTATACATCAAAGGACGCGGCGATCGAGAAAGCGGAGCAGACGGCTAAAGAGAACAGCCCGTCTAAGCTTGTCATTTATGATCAGCATAAAAACATTGAAGAAGAACGGTCCTTTTAAGAAAAGCCTTCGCCCGAGCGAGGGCTTTTCTTATTCGATGAAACGGATGTGCAGCACCGTCTGCGCCATGAGATCGGCCGTTTTTTGATACAGCTCCCATTCTTCACAGGCGGCGAATACTTTCATCATGTCCTGCAATGTCTGTTTCAGTATGATAAATTCGTCAATTGTCCGCAGTTCTGCGGCTTTTTTCTGATAATCAGCCAGCTTCAGCTGTAATAACATCAATGGCGATTGCATAAAAAACCTCCCCCATTCTGTTATAAAGCCCCGCTTTTCAAACCTCCATTCCTTTGTCATATCCTCTTACGATAGATTTCTGATTTTAGTACAATAAAGAAACGGAAGGAGTGATCACATGAAACCGCTGCAAATTTCCGCCGAAACGGCGCAAAAGCTCGCAGAATCACTGAATATGCCGCTTGAGAGAATCATGCACATGCCTCAGCACATTCTGCTTGCCAAATTAGCTGAAATCCAAAAAGAGAACGATCACAAATAAAGGCTGCTCTCTCATATATATGTGCGGGAGGCGGAAGCGATGGCTTTCCGCCTCTTTTTTCCGTAAAGAAAATTTTGGTAAAACAGTCTCACAGCTGAAAAAACTTGTTGATGATGGAAAAGTGAAGTATTTCTTATTATCCGGAAACAGTTCAGGCAACACGAAGCTTGTCTCATGGATTAAAAAGAACGGCACAAAAATCTCAGCTGACCAATACAGCACCGGAAAAACAAGCTCAGCCCGGCAAGGAATGACAGGCGGCCCGGGCGGACAAAGTCAGCAGACTCTGTATGAGATGAAAAAATAGTTCGGAAAGAGGCTGGATAGTTAAACACCGGCCTCTTTATTTTGCTCTTGAAGCACCTGTCATGCGGCGCCGGTATCATTCAGAAAAATGATTGATAAATCCTTTCTATTTTTGAAACCATCAGTTCCTGACGCAGATGCCGGCCCGCATAGGAGCGCGCTTCTTTTCCAAGCCGTTCCCTGAGAGACTGATCCGTAATCAGCATTACGAGAGCATCAGCAAGTTCGCGGCTGTTGCCGGGCTGACAGATAAGCCCTGTGGCCTCATGCCGGATCATCTCAGGGATTCCTCCGCAGTCAGTTGCGACAATGGCTTGACCTGAGAACATCGCTTCGATGATCGCTATAGGGAAATTATCATTCAATGTCGGCAGGACAAATATAGATGATTCAGCCAAAAGCGCCGGCACATCACGTCGTTTTCCGAGGAAAAACACATTTGAGAGGCCCAGTTTCCGTTTCTTTTCCTCCAGAAACCCTCTCATGTTTCCGTCTCCGATGATCCATATATCAACTCCGGATAAATGGTGCCGGATGCGGGCGAGAGCGTCCAACATCACATCATGTCCTTTTCGCTCGGTCAGACGGGAAACGCACGCAATCACGAGCTTTTCAGCACGTTTTGACTCAGGGGCATCCTGAATGTCAATGCCGGTATGAACAGTCGTCAGCTGAGCCTCCTTCGCTCCGTACTCCAGCAAGGGCTCGTGAAAGGAGTCGCTGATTGTAATGATTTTATCCGAAGCCCGAATACCCTGCCTTTCTATTTCACTGAAATATGCCTCTTCTATTGAACCCTTTTGGATTTTATGAAACTTCATCCGGCTTTTCGTAAAATGTCCGTGCGGCGTGAAAAAAAGAGGACGCCGATACGCTTGATTAAGGTATCCCAGCAAAAATACCGCAAATAAATCCTGCGCGTGAAACAGGTCATATTGTTCTAAGTCTTTCTCCTTCAAAAATCTTTGAAAGACATGTAAATAGCTGAGATTCTTCACAAACTTTTCATTTGCGGCGCCGTATCTGCCAACAAGAAACGCTCTGATCTCGTCAGCGGCCCGCGGGATATCTTCCTGAAAAAAAGTTGGCGGCATTTGGAGCGGCGAGATGACATCCGCCTGATGACCGATGCGCTCAAAACCGGTCTTAATTGATGTGATATAACTCGCCAACCCTCCGACATTCGGGTAACGGAGAAAGGTTGCGTACAGAATACGCAATGGCTTTTTTCGTTTGGGGGAGCTTTTTCCTTCCGCACAGAATGAATACAGCATCTCTGGCTCACCTTGATGTTCGATCCCGTAAGATTGATCCATGACGCGCAATAAGGCTGGAGGCACCAGACCGTTCGGCTTGCCAATCTCTTCTTTCAAATCCGCTCCCCCTCTCTCAAACTTATAATCCTAATTCCCGTCCCCATTTTGACACTTTGTCAACATGATACGGCAGCAGTTCCCCTCCCCGATTGTCGAAGATTCTCCGCAATTGGGTATGAAGCCCTTTCTCAAGTGTTCTCTGCAAATAAGCCATTTTATAAAGCGTCATAGGAGGGGTCTGAAAATGAATGCCCCGCTTTTTCATTTCTTTCGTATACACTTTTACGCAATACGTCCGAATATCTTCTGCGTGCCGGCTCCAATCTTTTCTGAAGCCAAGCAGAATTTCGACCAGCACCGTCATATCAAACCAAACCGGCGCGTATTTTGCGGATTCCCAATCGATGAATTGAATATCCCACGGTTCATGTCCGGACGCATCGTGGGTGCAGATATTCTGCATATGAAGATCACCGTGTGTGATGGCTGAGCCGTTTTGTATCAATTCAGGGAAAAAATCCGGCTCCTCTTGCTCAAGCAAGTTTGTGATTTGCCGATAATGAGGCTTCACGATATCTTTTGTGCGCTCATCTTTAAGAGCTCTATCCAATAATTCCGCTGTCTTTTTGATCTGCTTTTTACGCCCTTTTCTCATGGTTTCCGATTCGTATACCGGCAGCCACGACCGCCATTTACCGTCAGAAATATTCTTGTTTTCAAAGGTGCGGCTGTGCAGTTCTGCGACAGACGGAATAATATACTTGAAATGCTTCGGGTGAAATGTAAGCTGTCCCCTGATCTGGCTGACAAACTCCATAAATATCCACGTTTCATGGTCACTTTCTTCTATATGATAGATGTCCGGCAGCAAATCCCCTAAAACAGAACGGGCTTTCCCGTATATATTAATCTCGACCTTGTTTTTTTCACGGGAAGATTTATATACCTTCAATATCAGCGGAACAGTGCCGGATTTTTTCTTTACAGACAGTTTATAAATGGAGCTTCTGTCCGTTGATTTCAGGCATGTGATGTCATCCGGATTCACCGCAGCCCTTTCACCGAACGAATACGACAGTTTTTCGTCAATTCTCAGTTTTTGAAATGCGCCATACAAAATCTCCTTTTCATACATGCCGATCTTCCTTCCGCTTCCGTTTCCAGCTGTTTTTGAGATGAGACCAAGTGTTTCTGATAAATGGCATCGGGTCATTCCAAGCAAAAAGAGCGTACTCTTTTTTTCCTTTACACCCTTTCCAAAAATCCCGGAACGTCATTTCTCCTCTTTTTCGTTTCTTCAAAAACGTTAAGAAGTAACGCACCTCATAAATCCAGTTGATTCCGTCTTTTTGTTCGAGCTGGGGCTTCACATGTTGTCCGGTCAAATACAGATAGTACATGTAAACGAAATGAATGCCTGCCGGTTCTGTCAGGCTATGGCTGAGCCAAAAGCGCGGATTAATTTCGATAAACTTGTAAACATTGTCCCGGGGATCCTTTTTAAATTCCGCCATGCCTACTCCCTTCAGCTGAATCGCTTCAAAAAACGGCAGGGTCTTCTCGATTAAATCAGGAAGCCGTTTGCTGACGACGTGGGCCCCCGCGCCAAAATCAGCAGGGAATTGATGGTTCTTTTGCAGAGAGAATAAACCGATTAATTTCATTTGGTCATCATAAAAAGTGGCGACTTTATAAAAACACTGGTTGTCTCCGGGGATGATCTCCTGTACGAGCAGTTCTCCATTTTCTCTGTAGGAGCTGAACTCCTTGCGCAATTGTGCGGCATCCTTCATTACAATTGCTTTTTTGTTTACTTTTTTTCTGTATTCATGGCCGGCCACCGGTTTTAAAATACACGGGAAGTCAATATTGGCGATGGCCTCTTCCAGCTCATCCCGGTTGTTCGGAAAAAAGGTTTTCGGGCAGGGGATGTTATGCTTGACCGCTAATTCATATGCTTTGCTTTTATCTAAGACCGTTTCTAACAGAGAGCGGCTCGGGAGCAAAAATAAAAAAAAACCGGCTAATGTCTCGCGGAATTTAGATATAAATCCCGCATAATCATCAGATCCTGCGTACAGAACCGGCTTTGCTTGGAATCGCTTCCCGAAATCAGTCAGGAATGTCAGCAGTTCTTCCTCTTGTGTTAAAGGGCTGGGACATATCCCGCAATCTGCCAATCTTGATTTTCCGATACGATAAGGTCCCTCCGTGTCAAACGCGTAAACATCGATTCCTCTTCGGGCCAGACTGCGAATGATCCCAATCCCGTTTGCACTGAAATCAAGTACAACGGCTGCATGTTCATGTTTCATGATCTCCCTCCGAGCTGTTGGTATTTTGATAAATCGATTCGATATTTTTTATCATCGTCTCACTGCTTAAATATTTCTCCGCGTAGGCCTTTGCGTTTGAAGCAGCCTTCTCCCGCGCAGATTTGTTAGAGATAAAAAACGCTAAAGCCCGGGCAAGAACCTTTGCATTTCCCGGCTCGACAATAAGTCCCGTTTTGTTATGGCGGATCAGATCCGGAATACCCCCGCAATCGGTCGCGATGATAGCCGAGCCGCTGAACATCGCTTCAATAATCGAGATGGGCAGACTATCATTAATGGTCGGCAGTACGAATATATCCGTCATATTCAAAATAGCGGGAACATCATCTCTTTTTCCTAAAAAGGAGACCATAGATAGATTCAGTTTTCGAGCCTGTTCCTCTAAGGCGCTCCTCATCTCTCCGTCGCCCGCGATCAGCACTTGAACATGTTCAAGCACATCAGACGGAATTCGTGAAAGTGCGTCAAGCAAATGATTATGTCCTTTTCTCGGGCCTAATCTTGCAATACACGAGATGATGATCTTATTTTTCGGCAGCGGGATTTTTCTTTTCCCGCCTGTTTTTGCATCGTAATCGATTCCTGTGATCACCGTTGTCATGTCTTCCTGTTCGGCTCCGAGCTTCATGAGCGGGCTGCGGAACGTATCGCTGATAATAATCAGGCGATCTGCGTATTCAATGGCTTTCATCTCTAGTTTTTTATAATAAAACTCTTCTACCGATCCTTTTTTAAAGATGTGAAATTTAAGTCTGTTGAAAGTAAACATGCCATGCGGTGTGAAAAATAAAGGTTTCTTATAGATTTGATTGAATCTGCCTAATATATTGGCTGTAAATAAATCTTGAGCATGAAACACATCATATCTTTCCAAATGAATCTTTTGAAGCATTTGCTCGTATATAAACATCAGCCTATTATTTTTCAAAATATGATTGTTATAATCCCCATATCTGTCCTTAAAGAAATCTTTTAACTTCGGAACAACAGCCGCCCGCAGTTCTTTTACCTGTGCGGACGGAAACAGATTAGGGGAGATGACATCGACCTTATGACCCCTCTTTTTCAGGCCTTCACTAAGCGTTTTAATATAGTTTGATAAACCGCCCGTGTGCGGGTAGTCCCAAAACGTGGCAATCAAAATGGATAACTTCTTTTTTTTCCTGTATAACCGCGGAATATGATGTTCATGTTTTAACTGTGTCTTTACTGCCGCCTTTTTTTGAGGGAGCGTTTTGACCCCGTAGTAGCGGTCAAGCGTCTGAACCATATACGGATACGGGACGGAAAATGTCTTGATCATTTCCAGATCCTCCGCACGACTTCAAAAGCTTCAGCGTATTCTACACCCGCCGTCATCCCTCTGACTCTTCCTAAATGTTTAACGCCTTCATATGAACGGGGATGAGGGTAATCCCTCATTTCTACGTCATAGTGGTGAAGCGCCGCGAGTTTGGCATCCATTGTGTCTGTGATGTTAACGAAGTAATTAGGTTTGAAGAGTTTATCAGCCGTATTCCTCTCCCACTCGCTTGAAGATAGCGTTTCGAACGTAAGCAGTTCGATAGGCTTTTGATTCGGAAGCGGTCTGGCGGCTGTTAAAACTGCTTGGAATGTTCTCTGGTGGTCCATATTGATATCGCCGTAATGATGTGTAAAGATTTTATCAGGCTGATAGACGCGAATGAGCTGCTCTAATTCTTTGACAAGCTTATGAAGAGGGATACATTCCAGCTCTAAATTCGTATGCTCCAAAAAGATGACTTTCTCAATTCCAAGCTCTTGATTCGCGCGTTCGCCTAATTGTTTAATATGATGAGCTTCTTCTTTTCTTCCTAATGCCGTAATAATGGAAATCACTTTATATCCTTCATTGATCAGCCGTTTTATGGTGCCCGCTGCTCCCAATAGTTCATCATCGGGATGAGCGCCGATAACCATAATGTATTCTGCCATTTTTTCCACACTCCACCAAACAAATGTTACAAATATCATATGACGACCCTAAAAAAAGGAAACTTACATATGCGGATTTTCAGAAACTTACATGTGCGGCTGCCATTCCAGGTAACGTGACGGATTTAATTTTTTTATAGTGTTCAAAAACTCATCCGCCAAGCCGTATTTGTCCAGTCCTTTTAATAGTTTTACGGGAAACCGGGTAATGGCGGAAAAAGCTCTTTTATGGTCGATGACCTTAAGATTTCCGTGTTCGTTAATCAGAATGTGCCTGATTTCGGCATCCCATCTGGTAAAACCGATTCTTTTTAATTCATCCAGCATATTTAAAATATCAGCAGTCAGTTTGACGGACAGGGATTTTTCTTTTCTGATATGGCGGGCAAGAGAGGTGCCTTGGACATATTCCATCACAATATAACGATCTCCGTATTCATACAGTCTTGGAATCACCGGGGAACCTTGTCCGGTCTTTAAAGCCGCCAATTCCTTCTTGCATGTCCCTTTTTCAAAGAAGTATTTTATGCATTTGTTGTGTGTTAAGCGGTAGACTTCCCCGTCTTTTCCGTCTCCGATCAGCGGATAATGCTCCAGCGCCTTTTTATTCTCCGGATTATTAAAATATGTTTCAGAAAAAAATCGTTTCATACCGACACATCCTTCGTTATGATGTAATATAATATGCAATCTGGTAGCGATCGGAAATGAAACAATCTCATCATTTTCTTGCGCTGCGCCGTCTGCTGACATAAAAAAAACCCGCCGGATCGGCGGGTTTTTCATTGTGTGTTACGCTTCTTCTTTTACGTGAACCTTCAGCACAGCCTGAACTTCAGGGTGCAGCTTTACAGGAACGTTTGTATATCCCAGTGTGCGGATACCGTCTTGGAGCTCCAGTTTCCGTTTATCCACTTTAATCTTATGCGTTTTTTGCAGCGCTTCTGCGATCTGCTTGCTTGTGACAGACCCGAACAGGCGGCCGCCTTCACCGGATTTGGCACTCAGCTCAACAGTCAGCTGTTCAAGCGTTTCTTTCAAATCTTTCGCTCTTTCAAGCTCGGCAATCGCTTCTTTTTTCTCTTTTTCTTTCTGTCCTTTCAATGCGCTGATGTTTGTCGCATTTGCTTCGACAGCGAGGCCTTTTTTAATGAGAAAGTTATGTGCATAACCGTCTGCTACGTTTTTCATTTCGCCTTTTTTTCCTTTACCTTTTACATCTTGTAAGAAAATAACCTTCATCTCTGAACGCCTCCCTCAAAATATTCATCAATGGCTTCCTTCAGCCGGACGAGCGCTTCTGAGACAGAAATGCCCGATAACTGGGTTGCCGCATTGGTTAAATGCCCTCCGCCATCCAGCGCCTCCATAATAATCTGCACATTGACCTCGCCCAGCGATCTCGCACTGATGCACACCGTATGCTCATCCCGTCTGGCTACCGCAAATGAAGCTTCCACTTCACTCATCGATAAGAGGGAATCAGCCGCCTGCGCAATCAGCACCTGGTCAAAGTACTCCTCTTCGTTCTCAGGAAGAGAAGCAATCGCGATATGTTCTTTATAAAGAGACGTATGCTGGATCAGCTTCGCCCGCTTGATATAAGAACCGACGGATTCTTTGAGAACTTTCTGCACCAGAACCGTATCTGCGCCTTTCGCTCTCAAATAAGAAGCGGCGTCGAACGTCCGCGAGCCCGTGCGAAGGGAAAAGCTCTTCGTATCCACTATTATACCAGCTAACAGGGCCGTCGCTTCAATCATATTGATTTTGAGCCGCTTCGGCTGGTATTCAAGCAGCTCCGTCACGAGTTCTGCGGTGGATGAAGCGTATGGCTCCATATAAACGAGCAGCGGGTCTTTAATAAATTCCTCGCCTCTGCGGTGGTGGTCAATCACAACGATGTGCTCGATTTTGTTCACGAGACGCTCTTCCATCACAAGGGATGGTTTATGTGTATCAACGACGACAAGCAGCGTGTCATCATTTGAAATTTCCATCGCCTCTTCCGGCGTGATGAACCGCGACCACAGCTCTTCATATTTCTTAATTTCTTCAATCAGGCGCTGAACGCTTGATCCGATCTGGTTCGGATCAATGACGATGTAGCCTTCTTTGCCGTTGGCCTGCGCCACCTTCAATATTCCGATTGCGGCTCCGACCGCGTCCATATCAGGAAATTTGTGCCCCATAATAATGACATTGCTGCTTTCTGAGACAATTTCCTTGAGCGCGTGAGAAATCACCCGGGCGCGCACCCTTGTGCGCTTCTCCATCGGATTCGTTTTGCCGCCGTAAAATTTCACCTTGCCGTTCGGCATTTTGATCGCCACTTGGTCGCCTCCGCGGCCGAGAGCCAAATCGAGGCTGGACTGCGCCAGATCTCCAAGCTCCTTCAAGGAAGAAACCGATGCGCCGATCCCGATGCTGAGGGTCAAAGATACAGTGTGGACGGATGTTTTTTCTCGGATTTCATCCAAAATTGAAAATTTCGCGTTTTCAAGCTCCGTTAAAATGTGTTCATTTAACACCGCGATAAACCGCTCCGAGGACGTCCGTTTCAGAAAAATACCGTACTCCTGCGCCCACGCATTTAATAATGAGGTGACCTGGCTGTTCATCGTGCTTCTCGTTTGGTCGTCCAGCCCCTGTGTGACGTCATCATAGTTATCTAAGAAGATATATGCCAGCACGGTTCTCTCATTTTCGTACTGCTTTTCAATCTGAATCTGTTCTGTCACATCAAAGAAATAAAGCAGGCGCTCATCTCTTTTAATCACTACTTTAAACTTCCGCTCATTCAAGGTGATCGTTTCCGAATCGACCTCCTGCTTGATCAGCGGCACGACGGCCTCGCATGTGTCATATAGCGAGCGTCCGACGAGCGTGCTTTCATTAAAACAGGAAGACAAAAACGGATTCGCCCACTCAATGTAATATTGATCATTAAACAGCATAATCCCGATAGGCATTTCCATTAATGCCTCTTCGCCTACTTTTTTCAATCTATACGATAACGTGGAGATATAATCGTCAATTTCTTTTCTGATCAGAGAATCCGCACGCTTGATGAAAAACAAGATCACGGCGAGCAGCACAACACCGATGGCTCCTATCAGCCAGTTAAAGTAAATGCTGATGAGGATTATGATGATTGACAATGCAATCAATGCATAGATGGGATACCGAAACAACGGTTTTTCATAAAAACTAGGCATTTCTATCAACTCCCCACCTGTAAGTCACACTCAATTTCGCGTCACCTTATTTCTTATGTTAAAGCCTATGTCAATGATGCCTAAGAGGAGATACACGGACAAGATGAGCGGAAAAAGCACCCCCAGCACAATTGCTAATACAGGCACGGCTTTCGGCATCTCCATCTCATGGCAATAGAAAAAAATAAACGCTAATCCTTGAATACAAATCAGCAAGCTGAGAATAAATCCCCCATTCAATGAAACCGAATACAGCATATGCCCTTTTTCTAAAGGCAGAAACCCTAATATCGTCACAATAAAATACAGAATGACAACGCTTTGCGGGAGTTTGAGATCTCTAAAAGGCTTCATCTTCGGAAGATCAGGGGAAAATCGCCGTAAAAGCGGCCTTGCCATAGCATAACTGAGGAAAGAAAAAACGATGCCGGTCAATACGAGCACTGTCGGAAAAAGATATTGAACCGTGCTCAGCTGACTTTCCATCAGCTTGATCTGCTTCCCGAACTGGTCTCCGTAACCCAGCTGTTTTGACATGGTATCAGCCACAGACAGCGACTCCCGAAGCTGGGACATGGTGGTATCAACCACATTCATGTTAAGGAACACGATGCTGACCACAAAAAAAACGACGCCGCACAGCACATACGCCATAGCGCCGGCAGCAACCGCATAGCCGGGCTTTTTCTTTTTAAAATAATATCCCATGGCAATTCCCGTACAGGCCGCCGTAAAAGCGCCTGTAAGCCCGGTAAACGAACTTACAATAAAGCTGACAGGAAGGCTGGCAAGCCCCATCCATACCCCGGGCTTCAGACCGTTCCGAATGGTGTAAAGAATGATCGGCAGCGGCAAAGCAAAGAAAAGAATTGCCCCCAGTAAAGGGAGGTACACGACCAAAAGGGAAATGATTGCAAAAATACTGATCAAAATGGCGCCTTCTATTAGAGCCCTTGTATTTTTCACTTACTCACCTCAAACCTTGTATCATTCGAACATACGAATAGAAAAGAGCAGCTTAGACGACTGCTCTTTTGACGCCGCAATGTCTCTTTCAAGACCTGAATTTTCCATAAACTCTCCAAAATACACGTATATATTTTAACATAAGTCGAAATCGCAAGTAAAATGAGCGCGGACAGCCGCAATGTTCCATGTGAAACATGAAAACAGACAAACGGACATCCCAGTGAAAGAATGCCCGTTGTATCAGTGATCCTGATCATCCATGAAACCAGAAGTATCTCTGTTTTTCTTTTTGGTTTTTCGTACATATAACAAGACGATAACGATAAGTAAGAGAGTGGTCGCCTGCAAAACCCCGCTGCTGAAAAGGAAGAAGTTCTTTATCATGTCCCACATATAGTTTCACCTCTATTTCGTATTTCCTTTACATTGATTTTCCCTTTCTGGAAACTTCAAAACATCAGGAACAACATCGGAACCGGGGCATATGCTGAAAGTGAAAATGAAGGATAAAGGAGATTCTTACACCATGACTGAGCGGAGAACATTAGCATGGCATGAAACGTTAGAACTGCATGAGTTAGTGGCTTTCCAGGCAAACGGACTTGTGAAATTAAAAAGAACAGAGCGGGACGTAAGCGATGCCAGATTAAAACAGCTTTACAGATTTTCCATCCATTCGCTGGAACAAAATCTGCGTGAACTGCTTCCTTTCTTCCCTGAAGCTCCCGCTTTTCGTGAGGATGAAACAGAAGAGCGCGCTGATTCCTCCTTTTACAGCGGCGGCCTGCTCATCCTGGCCAAAACATCTGTCCGCAATTATGCCGGAGCCATTACAGAGACGGCCACACCTCAATTAAGACACGTTTTCGTCAAGCACTTAAACGCTGCCATCAAGTGGCATCAAATGGTCTTTGAGTATATGGAAGAACGCGGTCAATATCCGGCTTACAACCTGAGCGAATTGCTGAAGAATGATGTGCGCAACGCCAGAAAGGCCATCGCGATGAAATAAAAAAAAGCAGCAAGGAATTTAATCCTTTGCTGCTTCTTATTTTTGAGCGGACTGATCTTGAGGAGACGTTTTTTCCCGGTATGCCTCGAGAAACTCCCGGTTGGCATCTCCCCATTTCTTCATTTGCAAAACGATCGGTTCCAGCGACCTGCCGAATTCGGTAAGAGAATACTCCACCTTTGGAGGCACCTGCTGATATACTTCGCGATGCACGATGCCGTCCGCCTCAAGCTCGCGAAGCTGAAGCGTCAGCATACGCTGCGTAATGCTGGGGCAAATGCGCCGAAACTCATTAAACCGCTTTTTTCCGCCGATCATATGATAAAACAAAATACCCTTCCACTTTCCGCCGATAACGGAAAGCGTCAGTTCAACCGGACAACCTTCTTTATTCGGATATATGTTCATTTTTCATCCTCCATAGTACCTTTTTTGATACTATATGCTGATTAGCATCTGACTTACCCAGTATTTTACTCGCAACCCTCCCCAACTCTCAACAAAAATGCTTCTTTTTCACATCAATTTTTAAGGTTTTGAAGATTACACCCTCCTCAAGACGTGTTAAACTATAAAAAGATTGTTTACACTACAAAAAAGGACAAGGAGTTATTATGGAAAAAATTCTTATTTTCGGACATCAAAACCCAGACACAGATACCATTTGCTCTGCCATTGCCTACGCTGATCTAAAAAATAAACTCGGCTTCAATGCTGAGCCCGTCCGCCTTGGACAAGTCAACGGCGAAACACAATACGCGCTTGATTATTTCAAACAGGAAAGCCCGCGTTTGGTGGAAACAGCCGCAAACGAAGTAAACGGCGTCATCCTTGTTGACCACAATGAACGCCAGCAAAGCATCAAGGATATCGAAGACGTTCAGGTTCTTGAAGTTATCGACCACCACCGTATCGCCAACTTCGAAACAGCGGAACCTCTTTACTACCGTGCTGAGCCGGTCGGCTGTACGGCTACGATCTTAAACAAAATGTACAAAGAAAATAACGTGAAAATCGAGAAAGAAATTGCAGGCCTCATGCTGTCAGCAATCATTTCTGACTCTCTGTTATTTAAATCTCCGACTTGCACGGAGCAAGATATCGCAGCGGCAAAAGAGCTTGCTGAAATTGCCGGCGTAGATGCGGAAGAGTACGGCTTAAACATGCTGAAAGCGGGCGCCGACTTAAGCAAAAAAACTGTGGAAGAACTGATTTCTCTTGATGCGAAAGAGTTCACGCTCGGCAGCAAAAAAGTCGAAATCGCCCAAGTCAACACAGTTGATATTGAAGATGTTAAAAAGCGGCAGCCGGAATTAGAAGCGGCTCTTTCAAAAGTAATTGCCGAGAAGAACCTTGACCTGTTCCTTCTCGTGATTACGGATATTCTGGAAAACGATTCCCTTGCGCTTGCCATCGGTGATCAAGCGTCAAAAGTGGAAAAAGCATTCAACGTGACTTTAGAAAACAACACGGCTCTTTTAAAAGGCGTCGTATCCAGAAAGAAACAAGTCGTTCCTGTTTTAACAGACGCGATTGCAGAATAACCAACACACCCCGGAAACCCGCCGGGGTGTTTTTTTATTGCTCATTCATCAGACGGCCGTTTTGTAAGCGCTTTCTACGAAAATCATTTTGACGAAAACTAATATGTAATATATAATATATCACATGTAAGACGTTCATTTTCTAATTAAAGTTAATTTCGCAACATCAGAATCGGGGGTGTCTATCCTGGAAAAACACGCTGCTCTTTCTTATTCACGAACAACAGGCATTTGGCTTGTGCTGACAGGAGCTATCTTATGGGGGGTCTCGGGAACGGTTGCCCAGTATCTGTTCCAGCACCGCCATTTTAATACAGAATGGCTGACTTCGGTACGCCTTCTGGTGTCAGGGGCGCTTCTGCTCGGCATCGCATACCGCAAAGAAAAAGGACGGATATGGGCTGTTTGGAAAGACAGACGGGACAGAATTCCCCTTCTTTTATTCGGGATTTTCGGAATGTTAGGCGTTCAATACACCTACTTCGCGGCAATTGAGTACGGCAACGCGGCCGCTGCTACCGTTCTTCAGTATTTAGGGCCAGCGATCATTACATGCTTTTTAGCGATTCGCGCAAAGAGAATTCCTTCAGCAAAAGAGCTTCTGGCCGTCTTATTGGCGGTTGCCGGCACATTCATTTTGGTCACGCACGGGAATGTCGGAAGCCTGTCCATATCCGGTTTGGCCGTCTTTTGGGGCATCAGCTCGGCGTTTGCACTGGCGTTTTACACCCTTCAGCCGCATCGTCTGCTGAAGAAATGGGGATCGGCCATTATTGTCGGATGGGGCATGCTGATCGGCGGGGCCGCCCTCAGCTTGATCCGCCCGCCCTGGAAATTTGAAGGCGAGTGGTCCTTGCCGGCATACGCCGCGATTGTGTTTATCATCATTTTCGGAACGCTCATCGCTTTTTATTGCTACTTGGAAAGCCTGAAATATCTGAGTGCCTCTGAAACCAGCCTGCTCGCCTGTGCAGAGCCGCTGTCGGCAGCTTTTTTAGCTGTTATCTGGCTGCATGTTCCCTTCGGAATATCAGAATGGCTGGGTACTTTGCTGATTTTAGCCACCATCGCTTTATTATCTATCAAGAAAAAATAACCTCTCTTTTTTAGAGAGGTTTTTTCCTAGGCCCAGAGCACCCCTTAGTCTCAATTACCCATATATTAAAAGGCCTTTTTTCATTTTACTATCATCCAAAAGAGGAAAATAGACCAGTTGTCAATAGAATCAGAGTCTAATAGAATGATGTCGACAAGTAAATCATGCAGGATTGTTACTGATAAAGCAGGCAAGACCTAAAATGTGTTAAGGGCAAAGTGTATTCTTTGGCGTCACCCCTTACATATTTTAGGTCTTTTTTTCTGTAACAAACCTGCCATCCATGAATGCAGGAGGATCGAATCGGCAGATCGCAAAAAAAGGTACATACAAAAGGAGAAATGAACATGAACATCAAAAAATTTGCAAAACGAGCCACAGTTCTAACTTTTACGACTGCACTTCTGGCAGGAGGAGCGACTCAAGCCTTCGCGAAAGAAAATACCCAAAAACCTTACAAAGAAACGTACGGCGTCTCTCACATCACACGCCATGATATGCTGCAGATCCCTAAACAGCAGCAAAGTGAAAAATACCAAGTGCCTCAATTCGACCAATCAACAATTAAAAATATCGAGTCCGCAAAAGGACTGGATGTGTGGGACAGCTGGCCGCTCCAAAACGCTGACGGAACAGTAGCTGAATACAACGGCTATCACGTCGTGTTTGCTCTTGCCGGAAGCCCGAAAGACGCTGATGACACATCCATCTACATGTTTTATCAAAAAGTCGGCGACAACTCGATCGACAGCTGGAAAAACGCGGGCCGTGTCTTTAAAGACAGCGATAAGTTCGACGCCAACGATGAAATCCTGAAAGAACAGACACAAGAATGGTCCGGTTCTGCAACCTTTACATCTGATGGAAAAATCCGTTTATTCTACACTGACTTTTCCGGTACACATTACGGCAAACAAAGCCTGACAACGGCGCAGGTAAATGTGTCAAAATCTGATGACACGCTCAAGATCAACGGAGTGGAAGATCATAAAACGATTTTTGACGGTGACGGAAAAACATACCAAAACGTTCAGCAGTTTATCGATGAAGGGAACTATACATCCGGCGACAACCATACGCTGAGAGACCCTCACTACGTTGAAGACAAAGGCCATAAATACCTTGTATTCGAAGCCAACACGGGAACAGATAACGGATACCAAGGCGAAGAATCTTTATTTAACAAAGCGTACTACGGCGGCAGCACAAACTTCTTCCGTAAAGAAAGTCAGAAGCTTCAGCAGAGCGCTAAAAAACGCGATGCTGAATTAGCGAACGGCGCCCTCGGTATCGTAGAATTAAACAATGACTACACATTGAAAAAAGTCATGAAGCCGCTGATCACTTCAAACACGGTAACTGATGAAATCGAGCGCGCGAATGTTTTCAAAATGAACGGTAAATGGTACCTGTTCACTGATTCACGCGGTTCAAAAATGACGATCGACGGTATTAACTCAAATGATATTTACATGCTTGGTTATGTATCAAACTCTTTAACAGGTCCTTACAAGCCGCTGAACAAAACTGGTCTTGTACTGCAAATGGGTCTTGATCCTAACGATGTGACGTTCACTTACTCTCACTTCGCAGTGCCGCAAGCCAAAGGCAACAATGTCGTGATCACAAGCTACATGACAAACAGAGGCTTCTTTGAGGATAAAAAGGCAACATTTGCGCCAAGCTTCTTATTGAACATCAAAAACAAGAAAACATCCGTTGTTAAAAACAGCATCCTTGAACAAGGACAGCTTACGGTTAACAACTAATAACAACAAAAAGAAAATGCCGATACTTCATTGGCATTTTCTTTTATTTCTAAACAAGATGGTGAATTCAATCATGGCACGAAAATGGCCCATTGTAATATTGATCTTTTTGGGTGCGTTCCTGTTTGTCGGCTTACTGCCGCACAAAAGCCACAATTCCTCTGACACAAACACGGAGCATAAGAAAGATTACCGGGCGGCGTATCATTTTACGACCCCGGACAAATGGAAAAACGACCCTCAAAAGCCCATTTTTTTCGAGGGGAAATATCATTACTACTATCTTTATAATCGGGATTACCCGAACGGCAACGGCACAGAATGGCGGCACGCCGTATCAGAGGACTTGGTGCACTGGACGGACGAAGGCACGGCTATTCCGAAATACACCAACGAAAACGGCGATATCTGGTCCGGTTCTGTCGTCATTGATAAACACAACACCGCGGGCTTCGGCAAAAACGCGCTGGTCGCCGTCACAACGCAGCCGACAGCCAAAACAAAAGCCCAGGAACAATATTTATGGTACAGCACGGATAAAGGAAAAACGTTTACTTCCTATAGTGATCAGCCCGTGATGAAAAATCCGGGAACTAAGGATTTCCGGGACCCGAAAGTGATCTGGGATGAACAGGATGACAAATGGGTGATGGCCATGGCCGAAGGCGAAAAAATCGGTTTTTATGAATCACCCGATTTAAAAAATTGGACATACACGGGCGGTTTTATCACTCAGCAGATCGGCCTCGTCGAATGCCCCGACCTTTATATGATGCGTGCAGATGACGGAACAGCCAAGTGGGTTCTGGGCGTAAGCGCAAACGGCAAACCCGCAGGCAAACCGAATACGTACGCGTATTGGACCGGAAACTTTGACGGGAAGGAATTTACCGCCGATCAAGAAGAACCGCAATGGCTCGATTACGGCTTTGACTGGTACGGCGGCGTCACATTTGAAGACGGTAATAGCGAAGATCCGCTGACAAAACGCTATGCGCTGGCATGGATGAACAATTGGGATTATCCGAATGAAACACCGACACTAAAAAACGGCTTTAACGGCACGGATTCTATCGTCCGTGAAATCCGCCTTCAGCAGCAGGACGGCGGCACATACAGCCTTGTATCAGAGCCGGTTGAAGCATTGAACCAATTAACCTCTTCAACTGACAGCATAGAACACAAACAGGTGAACGGTTCAGAGACATTGGCGATCAAAGGTGATATATATCAGCTTGATATGGACATCGCTTGGTCAGATATCAAAAATGCAGGCGTCAGACTCAGAGAATCAGCAGACCAAAGCCGGCATATTGATGTCGGTATTTCAGCAGAAGACGGCTATGCCTATGTGAACAGATCGTTTACAGACCAGCCTGATAAAACCGGCGCATACGCCGAAAGCAAAGCCCCATTTGACGGAAACAAAGGGCGCGTCCACCTGAAAATTCTCGTGGACAAAACAAGTATTGAAGTATTTGCAGACGACGGAAAAACCGTTTTGACAAATGAAGTGTTCCCAAAACACGAAGATCAGGGAATCACGCTCTTTTCTGAAGGCGGCTCCGCTGACTTTCAGCATATTGAGATGAAGCATCTCGGTTCGATTCATTCTTAGACGCCCTCTTCATTTCTAACCAGCGCCCGGACTGTGGTAAAATGCAAATATGTATACTACGATTCATGAGGTGTTCCATTGGATAATCAAAACAAAGAACCTGTGCTGAAAAGAACCATCATGCGGGACGAAGTGTATCGCACACTCAGAGACTGGATCATAACGGGCAAGCTCAAACCGGAAACAAAGTTAAAGGACAAGGATTTGTCGGAAACATTGGGAATCAGCCGCACCCCGATACGGGAAGCCTTATTGCGGCTCGAAGATGACGGCTTGGTGATAACAAAAGCGAACAGATGGACGCTTGTCGCTCCGATTGAGTTAAAAGAAGCGGAAAACTTGTATTCCATCGTCTGGACGCTTGAAAAACTCGCATTGCAGCAAGCTCTCCCGCATGTGGACGATGCCGTGATTCAGGAATTGAAACAGCTGAATGAAAATCTTCTTCAAACAATGAAAGACGGCGATAAACCGGCCATCCTGGAAGCGGACAATGCATTTCACCAGCGCATCATTCTGCTTGCGGACAACACCGAACTTCACAAATTGCTTGTAAGCCTGAAAGTCAAAATTCAGAGAATGGAAATCCGCTATTTCAGTGAAAACGGCGCTTTAAACAGATCATATAATGAACACTCTGATATCATTCACGCATTAGAACAGCAAGATGCCGCCGCTGCTTTTACAGCGCTTGAAGCGAATTGGAAAAACAGTTTAGAACGGCTGCAGAACATGGCATAGCAAACGAAAAAGCCAAATCACTCATATGATTTGGCTTTTTTACTGATATCACAAGACAGCCGCGTTGGCTGTCTTGTTTACTTTTTGTTTATATATAAATACATACCGTAATCCGTCGGCACAGAAGCATACCCCATCTGTCTGAGCATGGCTGTTATATTCCCGCGATGATACGTTCCGTGGTTCACAACATGGAGGATCATATCGGCCGCTGCGGTTTTCATGATGTCACCTGACGGATGCTCTATTTCAAGGGGGCGACTGATATTTTCTTCCTTTTGCAAAAATAATTGATACCAGTCTGATAATTCCGAGAACATATCTTCCAGCTCTTCTATCTCTTTAGACAAGATGTCCTCTTTTTGCTGTTCAGCTGATTTCAGCGTATCCTCCAGACGCTCTCCGGAGAACACATCAAACCACCCCTTATCCGACAGATACACATGAGTCAATACACCGGCTATCGACGGAAAGACACTTTGAATCTCCTTACGGTACACATCCTCCGGAAGCTCTTTAAGCCGGGTGAATATTTGCTGATTTGCCCAAAGATGATAATCATACAATTGCAGTGCCAGATGTCCCACATTCCCCTCTCCTCTCTCGATATAGAACGTATGTTCCTAATTATACTACACTACATGCGGCTTTGTACCAACTTCTTCATTCGCAGCTGAGAAAATCCGAAAAAAGCCGAAATTAATAAGAGGAGGCCTGCGCCAATATAAATAAACCGCACGCCGAATACATCCGAGATGACCCCCGTTCCAATAATGGAAAACATAAAAATGAACTGAACTAAAGCTGATCTCGCTGCTAATATATTGACCCGTGTCTTTTCGGTCGTGATGTTTTGAAGTAATGTTTCCTGCGTGAGATCTCGTAATACACAAGCCGGCCCCATACACAGCACCAGAAAAAGGGCCGTAACGGCGCTTGTGATCAACCCATAAATAAACGTGAACACTCCATATGCCAAGGCTCCCGTCAGCATAAGCGGAATGAGATGATGCTGAAACTTACCGGATAACTTATAGATGATCAGTCCGCCGATCATCGTCCCTGCATAATAGACTCCGTTGACATACCCCCACCAAGCCTCTCCTTTATGAAGGACGTCATGCACATAAGTTAAGGACACAGACCCGATCCATATCATGCCTGCCCACGATTCGATCACATCCATCACAATGAGAACCCTCAGCTGTTTTTGCTGAAATAAATACACCCAGCCGCTTGCCGCATCTGCAAAAAGGGAACGTCCCCTGACTGCTGCCGGCGCACACATGCGTACTTGAAGAAACAGAATGATGCCCAAAAGCGAAGAAACCAATAACATAACAGTGACGATCATTGTATCGCTCTCTCCCAAGAAGGCTATGATGACGCCGCCCAGAGACCACCCCGCAAACTGAACGGTCTGATCCGCCGCAGATAATAAACTGTTCGCTTTCGCCCTTCGATCAGGAGGAATGATTTCCCCAATCAGCGCGCTTTTTATCGGAGCAAACCATCCGTTGCAAAAAGAAATGCCTCCGATCAGACAAAACAGCAGAAAAAAGAATGCGGATAAACCGGTTTGGATGACAAAAAACAAACAGACTAACAGTGTGATCTGTATCAATTGAGAACTGATTAACAAAGAACGAAGCGTGAACCGGCCGGTGACCAGCGGCAAAACGGCGCTGCCCAATACGCGGCATACAATGCTGACGAGCGTCATAAGAGAGGCCATCGCTGTCGAACCGGTTTTTGTAAACAAAAACAAGATAACGGCCATCGTATAAAGTGAAAACCCCAAGTTGATAGCGGTCTGGCTGTATAAAATAGCGTAATACGCTCTCTTCGTATTCATCCTCTGCAACCCCACTCCCTGATTATGTAAATCATACCATATTTGCCGATCAGCTTTTTTTCAAAAAAACAGATTGACATGGAGTCCGCTCCATCTATTTCAGCAAATAACAATTAAGAAGGAGTGACAGCTGATTTGACGCTTGGTTCAACTGAAAATTGACATAAGGATATATGTGTTGAAACGAGCTGATCACATCCGGAACCATACTCATTCCAAGCGACTGCAATCCATTGCTTGCCCCCGCTGATTTGACATTCCCCAATCTATAGTGATGTATATAAGAAATGATTTTCAAAACAGAATAAAAAAAGAGGGCTTCCTTTCCGGAAGCCCTCACTCCGTCTGCTACGCCAATAAAAGAAAAATAAGCGCTAGAACAGCCGGAAGTCCTTGTTTTACGATAATTGATTTGTTTGAAGTAAAGCCTCCGAAAATGGCCGCGATGACCACACAGATGACGAAAAACATTTGAATCATATGGCCAATCGGATCAGCTCCGAGGATCAGTCCCCAAATGAGGCCGGCAGCCAGAAATCCATTATACAGACCTTGATTTGCAAACATGACCGCCACATTCCGATCACCTTCTAAATGCTTCGGCAATTTGAAAGACCGCTTGGCAGCCTTCGAATTGATAAAAAACATTTCAAGTATCATGATAAATATATGTTCTAAAGCTACAATTCCGACGAAAACAGCCGCAATTATGTCCACTGTCCCTCTCCTCTCAGCTTCACTTCAACCTTATTTCCATTGTGCGATTGTTTCGATAGGAAGACGGTAGGAAGCATATCCTTCGTCTGCCGCTTTTCCGATTGATAACAGCATGACCGGTACATAACGCTCTTTATCCATTCCGAAAACCTCGGCAATCTTTTCTTTATCATAGCCGCCGATCGGGTTTGTGTCATAGCCGTGCGCGCGTGCCGTAAGCATCAGCTGCATGGAAACGAGACCTCCGTCAATCAGAATCGTTTCACGGTTCACTTGCTCCGGCAGTTTTTCAAAATGCGCCGTCAAAGCAGCGATTTGTCTGTCTTTTACTTCCTGCGGCATGTAGCCCAGTTCGACCGCTTTTGAATAAATTTCTTCTAAATAGTCATCACTGTTCATATCTGCGAAAACCGCGATCACCGCAGATGATGTGCTGACTTGTGTTTGGTTAAAGCTGGCAAGCGGCGCGAGTTTTTCTTTTCCTTCAGGGCTGTCAATGACGAGGAAACGCCATGGCTGCGCGTTGACTGAAGACGGCGCTGTCGTTGCTTCTTCAAGAATTTGAGTCATTTCTTCTTTGCTGATTTTTACGGCCGGATCGTAATTCCGAATGGAACGGCGCCCTTTCATAATGTCCATAAAGTCGTTTGTTTTCATGTGTAATACACTCCTATGCTTTCATATTTTCTATATTATTCTGCATCTGCGACAATACGTTTTTTAACATATTGCGTTCTTCCTCGCTGACACCGGCAAGCATTTCCTTTATGAAACGCTCCTTCTCCTTTTTGGAAGCCTCAATTCTCTCCCGCCCCTGATCAGTAAGCCGGACAAGTATAATTCGGTTGTCCTCGGGCTTCCGCCTTCTTGTGACCATTTCTTTGGCTTCAAGCTGTTTCAAGTGTCTTGTCACGGCTGCGCCATCAATATTCACCTTTTTCTGAAGATCGCTTTGGCTGATCTCGTCGACGTAAAAAAGCACGGCGAGAAGCTCAAGGCGGGATTGGCTGATTCCGGTGCACGCTTCAAACTTCGTGCCGATCACTTTGTGCAGTGATTGGAGCTGATACAAAATCTCGCCTTCCTCTGAACAACATGCTGTCAAAACCCATCCCTACTTTCTTTTGCGCAATTAATTGACTAGTCAATGATTGATATATCAATAATATACAGCCGCCATTCTTTTTTTGCAAGTTTTTTCTCCTTTTTTAAAAAAAGCTGCCGGTGAACGGCAGCTCCTTCTTAATGATTATGGATTTTTCTGAAATTACTGCCTTTTACTTCAGCGACATCATATACCGTCACAAAGGCTTGATTATCAATGTCATTAATAATTTCCTTCAGTTTGGTTTCTTCCAAACGGTTGATGACACATGTGATTTCTTTGAATTTTTCATGAGAAAAACCGCCGTATGCTTCTTTATACGTAGCGCTCCGGCCCAATTCTTCACGAATGGTCTCTACCATTAATGCAGGCTCGTTGGTGATAATCTGAAATGTTTTAGAACCGCTTAAGCCTTCCTCAACCACATGGATCACCTTGGATGCGATGTAGTAAGCAATGACGGAAAGCAATGCGCCTTGCAGCCCGAATACAAAAGAAACAAAAATAAACACAAAAATGTTTAAAAATAAAATGAGATCGCTCGTGCCAAACGGCAGTTTCCGTGACAGAAGCACAGCCAGCATATCAATTCCATCTAATGCGCCGCCGTTGCGCAATGCCAATCCCATTCCAAAGCCGAGAATAATCCCGCCGACAACGGTGATTAACAGGGTGTCTCCCTCGATGATAGCCGGTGTGTGGTGGAAAAAACTCGTGCCCGCGGCAAGTGAGATAATGCCGATAATTGATAGAAACGCAAAACCTTTCCCGATTTGCTTATATCCTAACCAGACAAACGGTATATTGATCACCGCAATTAAGATCCCAAGAGGCAAATGAAACAGCTGTGAACAGACAATGCTGAGTCCGGTTACACCGCCGTCAGATACACTATTCGGAATCAATACGGTTTCCAGTCCATACGCGGCAATAATTCCGCCGATGATGACCATGATGGCCCGTACGATTGATTTCGCTCTGATTTTCTTACGTCTTTGTTTTTCGATTGTACTCATATCATTCCCCGCTTCAATTATTTTTTCTTATTTAAATATACCATAATTGATACTTTTCGTTAAAAATAAGCCTATCGGCTAGTTGAAGCAGGAACCGAGGAAGGAGATTTCACAGATAACGTATCCATTTATGACTTTAATCATTCACAACGTAATCATTCACTAAAAGGAACTAATGACCATTAATAATCTCTTTTATTCCCCTTCTTCACATATTCCCAATCATGTTCTATATTTTTTCTCACCCGCTGAAGAAGGCTGAAAATGGTTTCTTTTTCCTCAGATGTAAAGCCAGACAGGGCTACCTCCGCAGAATGCTCTCCTTCTCTTTGCAATAATGGATAAACCTTTCTCCCTTTTTCAGTCGGAAACAGCTTTTTTATTTTTTTATTTTGATCATCAGGACGCTTTTCAATAAACCCTTGTATTTCCAGTTTTTTGATTGCCCTCGCCGCTGTTGTTCGGTCGACTTTAATCATTTCCGCCACTTTTTCCTGTATCACTCCCGGGTTTTCACATATACGCACAAGGTAGAGATACTGCCCTTTTGTTAAGTCTAATTCCTTAAATTCAATATTGCTGATGGAATCCAGTGCCCGTGCGATCATGCCGATTTCCCGCAAAATATCAGTCATATCTTTTCAAACCCTTCATGTTTTTGTTGCATATGCAATATAATTGTTTTACCGTTACTTCTATAAGACCACAAGCAAGCCGTGCAGTCCAGACTAATATGTGAAAAGGATTGATTGATCATGAGGATAAAAAGAATAACAACGGAAATTGATTTGCAAGCAGCGCTTGAGATTAGAAAAGCAGTATTCATTGAGGAACAGCAAGTACCTGAATCCGATGAATTTGATCAGTTCGATACGCTTGGGGAACAGTGCGGGCATGTCTTGGTTTATCATGAAAGTCAGCCTGCCGGCACAGGACGCGTCCGCATTGTAAACCATACAGGCAAGCTCGAACGAATCTGCATCCTGAAGCCTTACCGCAAATACGGGTTGGGCAAAGTAATCATAAGCGAATTAGAAAACATGGTAAAAGAAAAAGGCATCACCCAATGTAAACTGCATGGACAAACACATGCGGAAGGCTTTTATCACAAACTGGGCTATCAGACAGATTCACCGGAATTTATGGAAGACGGCATCCCGCATGTCTTAATGACAAAAGAGCTGTGAGCTGTCACTAATGAGCAGCCAAACGGCTGTATGAATTATTTACCGAAAGCCTTGTATAAAGGCTTTTTTTCATATTCTGAAACTCAGTCACAACTATAAGGTATGTGTGCGCAGCCGGTGCTTGTCACAAATGGCCGCCACAAAAAAATCAAAGCTGGAATAAAACCACCAATTTATAATGTTTTCATTTCTTAAATAGTCCGATCAAAAGCTTTTAATCTATTAAAAATTAACAGTTAAAGAGATTATAAAAAGGGAAGAAAACCTCAAATTATACAAGAAAGGCTGATTCTATCTAATATGGACTGCTGACGCGTTACATTCTTTCTATCTTCACATATCTTTAATACTAAGTACGTTGTAAATAGATTCCAGGAGGAGATATGAAGTGGAAGAAACGAGTATGGAGCCATCACGGCTCTGCAAAGAATTTGCTAGAATTCTCAATTCAACGCCCAGTGTCGTAAATGGCGTATGTACGGCGACAAGATTTCGAAGCAACATTCATCCGGTGGTACTCGGAAGAAGAGCCGAAGCATTTCCTTTTATTCCTCAGGCCTTTTCATTTGAAAGTATGGATCGGGAAGGCAGAGCTTTATGTTTAGGTGAGACTGTTTTACTGCAAGAAGAAGTGAACCCGTTAATGAGTGAGCTGCGCAAATTCGGTATCATCGTAACTGCCGTTCATAACCATTGGCTGTTTGATAAACCGCGTCTGATGTTTATGCATTTTGAATCAATTGATAAACCTCTCAATTTTGCAAGAAAAGTGAGAGAGGCCCTGAGAGTTCTGACTACTAAAACTGTGCGTGCGGTACCAAAAACTGACGGGGAAATGATTGAACGGCATGGTCTTTGTGACGAATTCAACGATATTCTAGGCGGAACCATGCATACGTTTGAAAATGGAATTTGTACAGTAATGAGATCACGAACAAATATAAAACCGGTTGTACTGGGACGGCCCGGAAGATCATTTTTGCTCATTCCGCAAATGTTTTCATTTGAATCAATGACAAAAGACGGCCGTGCTCTTTGCAGCGGAGAAACTGTAATTCTGCAAAAAGAAAGCAATCCATTTATCAGCGTCCTTCGGAAACATGATCTGATTGTAACGTCACTTCACAATCACTGGCTGTTTGACAAACCGAGACTGATGTATATTCATTTCGAAGCGATTGATAAACCTGTCAACTTCGCCTTAAAAGTGAGAGATGCTTTAAAAGTGCTTACTGATAAAGAGGTCAAAGCTTAGCATGTTTTGAAGTATCAAAAAGCGATTAATATAATCGCTTTTACATATGATCAACCGAAAAACAAAAAAGAGGTCAGACATTTTAATGTTAAAAAACAGCCTTATAGGCTGTCGTTTTGTGTATATTCTACTGATGAGTTTTTACTAAATATCGCGCATTCCATACAAGCTCTTTATTTCTCAATGGCTTTCTACATGTCGTTGTGCAAACACCTTCTTAGCCACTGAAAGAGCATTAAGTACACGCGGGAAGCCTGTATAAGGAACCAATTGGGTGATACTCTCTACAATCTCAGTCGGTGTTAATCCGGATGTAAGCCCTGTATTGATATGAAGTTCAAGCTGAGGCTCGGTTCCTTGCGTTACAAGGGATGAAATGGTAACAAGCGCACGCTGTTGATTGGTTAATCCCGGCCGTGAATATATATCTCCATAAGCAAATTCTATAATGTACTTACTTACATCTGGGGCGATATCTTTCAAGTCTTCAGAAATCTTTAAATGCGTAGAGATTTTATCATCGCTTGTTAAAGTGTACTCCATTAATTTGTCTAAACCTTGTTGGTAACGGCTTTGATCCATTTGAATTTCCTCCTGAAAGGTACTTATTTTCTGACATAAGATAATATATCGCAGCCCTCTCTAACCGTAAAATACATAAAAACTATAAAAACCATTCATTTTTTTCATGAGTTATCTTGATTTACGTAATTACTCTTACAAAAAAATGAAATATACCGGATAAATTCGCGTACTGCGTGTGAAACGTATTTACCTTTTTTTAAAATAATCGCCACTTTCCAAGGAATTGATGGATTAACAATGGAAATTGCCTTAACTAAACTTTGATCAGTCTTTTTCACTATAGACTGAGGGAAAATGGAGATACCTAGTTCTTCTCCAATCATTTCGCTGATAAAATCCCATTGAGAACTTTCATAAACAATATTTGGACGAAAACCGGCTCTAATACACTCTTGAATAATCCGATCGTGAAGAGAAAAGTCTTCACTAAACAGGATGAAAGGTTCATTTTTCAAGTCTTGCATTTCCACAATCTCTTTATGAACAAGCGGGTGAGCGGAATGAACGAAGAGCATCAGTTCTTCATTAAGCAATGGAATAATATCAAACTGCTCTTCGTCCACTGGTTCAATAACCACGCCAAGATCCAGTACCCCATCTTCAACCTCCTGTTTCACCTTGTTACCCCCATGTTCTATCAGCTTGATGTTCACATCAGGATACAATTGTTTAAATCCTTTAATGATTTTAGGAAAAAACAAGACACCGATAAGCGGCGGTATTCCAATTTTCACTTTTCCTTTTTTTAAATGTAAAAGATCGTATAAGTTCGTCGACAAGTCATCTATTGACTTCATAATCATTTGGCCTTGCTCAAATACAATTTCGCCTGCATCTGTCAAAGCGATTTGTCTAGCGGATCGATCAATGAGCTCAACCTTTAATTCCTCTTCCAAACTTTTAACCATCTTACTTAAGGCAGGCTGTGACAAATGCAGATTTTCTGATGCCTTAGTAAAACTGTTGGATTTAGCAACTTCAAGAAAGTATGTGATTTGGCGTATATCCATCGTATGATCTCCATTCCATAAGTTTAACGAATACATTATATTCTTTTTATTCATTTTACTTATACAATTGCCGGGTGTAAACTTTTAGGAGACCAAAATGTTTCCTGGAGGGGTTACTATGAGTGAATTATTGGAAAGTAAAGTTGCTCTTGTTACAGGCGCGGCTAGCGGAATTGGTTTAGAAATTGCACGTGAATTCGCTAAAGAAGGCGCAAAAGTGGTAATTTCCGATTTGAACGAAAAAGCCGTGCATCATGCAGCTGAGGAACTTAAGGGACAAGGATACGAAGTCCTCTCTGCAGTTTGTGATGTAACAAACGAAGAACAAGTTGAAAAAAGTTTCTCTAAGACACTTGAAACCTTTGGGCGATTGGATATTCTGGTAAACAATGCGGGGATTCAGCATGTATCGGATATAGAAAACTTCCCGACTGATAAATTTGAATTTATGCTGAAATTAATGCTTACTGCTCCTTTTAGTGCGACAAAAAGAGTATTCCCTTTGATGAAAAAACAAAAATTTGGCCGCATCATCAATATGGCTTCCATAAATGGTTTAATTGGTTTTGCAGGGAAGGCAGCTTATTGCAGCGCTAAACACGGTTTGATCGGTTTAACTAAAGTATCAGCATTAGAAGGAGCGGAATACGGAATTACTGTCAACGCCTTGTGTCCGGGATATATCGACACTCCATTGGTGCAAAACCAGTTAAAAGATATTGCAGAGACTAGAGGCATTTCTATAGAAAAGGTGTTTGAAGAAGTCATTTACCCCTTGGTTCCTCAAAAACGTTTGTTAACCGTGCAAGAAATCGCTGATTACGCAGTATTCCTCGCCAGTGACAAAGCTAAAGGTGTTACAGGGCAGGCCGTCGTAATGGATGGCGGTTATACAGCCCAATAATGAGTTTGAATAAAACAAGGAGAGTAGAAATTAACCTTTTTTTTACATTCGGCATCTTAACTTAAGAAAAGCCGCTTTGTTAGCGGCTTTTTTACTGGTTTTCATGAGGGGACAAGAAGCATTTGAAAAAGCGAAACGCGAAAACAAGCCGATTCTTGTCATTGATAGCATGTCTCTTATATATTTATCTGCTTGCCAATTCTTTAATCATCAAACCCAATTCATAAATTCCCTTTTGAAGGTCTTCAAGAGATGCATAAGCATATGATAAGCGAATATAATTCCCTTTTTCTTGAGCATAGATACTGCCGAGATTGAGAAGTATCCCTTTTGTCAAAGCTTTTGTATAAAGTAATTTCATAGATAGTGAAGGCAATATTTTGACCCAGACAAAGAATCCTCCCTTCGGCATATTCCATGCAGCGACATTCTTCAAATTGGTTTCTAAAAGACTCATGACCAATTGTCTTCTCACCTTTAATTGACTTCTCACCTGTTCTAGATGTTGCTGGTATTCACCGGATGTAAACCACTCTGCCGCTACTCTCTGGGATAACGAACTGGAGCCGTAATCTGTTTGCATTTTTATGTCGGATAAACGTTCAATCACTGGTTCCGGCCCGACAATCCATCCAATCCTCAAACCCGGACTTAATGTTTTCGATAAACTGCCTATGTAAAGCACATGCCCATTTTTATCAATTGTTTTAATAGGATCTGGAGGAATCTCATCTATCCATAACTCACGATAAATGTCATCTTCAATAATGGGAAGCTGTGCATTCTCACTTGCCGCAAGGATTTCTTCTCGTCGCCGTTCTGACATTAAAATACCTGTCGGATTATGAAAACAAGGATTTGTATATAAGATAGCCCTCCCCCGTTCCCCCCTTGCCATGTGGATATGTTCAGGCAAAAGTCCATCATTATCCATAGGAACTCCAGTCAGCTTCATACCGGCTGATTGAAATACGTGTAGTGAATAAAGATAAGACGGCTGATCGAGAAATACGGTCGATCCCCTTTGTAAAAGCCCCATTGATATCAGCTGTAAGGCTTGCAGTGCGCCTGAAACAATAAGAATGGAAGAAGGAGAAGCTTGAATCCCAATTGTTCTTAAATAGCCGCTTAATGCCTCTCTCAAAGGCAAATAGCCTTTTGGTTCCTCATACCCGAATGCCTCTATGTTTTGAGATACCTTTCCCATGATCTCTTTCATAACAGCTAAAGGAAAAATCTCATGTGAAAGTTCTCCTTTACTGAGCTGTATAAGATCGGAATTTGATTCTGATTTATTGATCTCTTGAACGATTTTTTGGCTTGGCTGCTGGATTCCGGAGGTTACATACTGATCCCAATCAGGGGCGGAATTCTTAGCCAAAAGTGTCCATGTATTGTTCGTAACAACTGTCCCTTTGCCCATTCTGCCTTCGATTAATCCATCCGCCATCAATTCCTCTAAAGCTGTAATGACTGTGCTCCTGTTCACCTCAAAGTGTTTGGCAAGCGTGCGCTGGCTTGGAATCTTACTTCCAATCGGCCATTCTCCATTTCCTATTTTCTCTTTTATAAATTGAATGATTTGTATGTACTTAGGAAGCTTTTTCATCTTTTTTTCTTCTGGAGCGCTCATAAAAAGTATCCTCCTTAAAGTGGTTGGGTCAAAATCTATTTAACTGGTTGAAGTCATATCATCAAATCTTTATTAATATAGAAACACATTAAATAACTGGTTGGTTTTTGTAAAGAGGAGTGAGAAAGATGCGAAAGAAAACAGTTCGAATCGGCATATCTTACAGTCTGATGATTGGGTTGTGGGCATCAGCTTTCCCGGGAATTCGCGCGGGCTTGGAGAGTTACACGCCGGAACACCTCGCTTTGTTTCGCTTGTTGATTGGGTCAATGGCACTGGTGGTTTTTGCTGTTTTGACTCATATGCGTTTACCTGATATGAAGGATATCCCTGCTATTTTATCTTTAGGATTTTTAGGTTTTGCACTATATCACATTTTGCTGAATATCGGAGAAAAAACAGTCAGCGCAGGGGTAGCAAGCTTACTCGTGACCATGACACCTATTTTTTCTGCAATGTTATCTCGTCTGTTTTTTGGTGAACATTTTGGGCTTTATAAATGGGTTGGCTCTATCATAAGTTTATTGGGTGTGTCGATCATTTCATTTGGGGCAGGAAACTATACAAATTCAGTGAACGGCATTTTGTTAATCCTGCTGGCAGCTTTTTCGGAGAGTATTTATTTCGTTTTTCAAGCCCGCTATATAAAAAAATATGGATTTATTCCATTCGTTACATTCACTATTTGGGGCGGGACAGTACCTATGCTTGTATTCTTGCCTGGCTTAGGGGAAGAGTTTTTGAACGCTTCAATGAACTCAACATTGTCTATCGTTTACTTAGGCTTATTACCAACGGTTGTGCCTTACTTTGCACTTGCGTATGTCACTTCACTCGTCGGTGCTTCAGAAGCAGCCATTTCACTTTATTTAACACCAGCCATAACCTTGGTCATTTCTTGGGTGTGGTTAGGTGAAGTACCCACGTTTATTGCACTGACAGGCGGGATGGTTACAGTCGCCGGGGTGTGTTTCACTTATCTAACAGTAAATAAAATGATAAAGATTTTAAATCCTTACTTCTTATCTAAAAAGCAATAAGGAAAGATGAAGTTTAACCCTGAAAATAGAGTCATAAGCAGTTCTCCTTTTTAATGACTTGGGTTTGGTTCACAAAGTTGAGTGTCTGAATTTTTTTAGAAGATTGTGGTATGTTAAACGTACAAATATGAATAGAAAGCAGGTGAGCCCATGCCAAACAATAGCAAACCAAACAGCTTAATCACAGAGAAGTCACCGTACTTACTTCAACACGCCCACAATCCAGTCAACTGGCACCCTTGGGGAGAAGAAGCCTTCGAAAAAGCAAAACGCGAAAACAAGCCGGTTCTTGTCAGCATCGGCTATTCGACGTGTCACTGGTGTCATAATTTGTTCTCAAAACAGGAAAATCTCTACAAAGGGTAATAAACCCTATATTTTTAGGTAATATTACCTTAATTTTAGCTTAAATTCCTCAATAATCAATAAAATACATCTCTCTTTTTTGTATAATTTTGAGTGATTACATGATTAAGGAGATGTTTGCATTGTTAAAATTTTTAAGTAAGTCATTAGTTATTATGATGACGATTGTATTTAGCTTTGCTGTTTTCTCAACTTCAATGAGCCAGTCAGCACACGCTGCTGGTGGAGAATGGGTAAACTTAGGAAAAGGTTATAAAGCTAGATTTGATGAGCCTCATGATAAAAAGACTGGTAAATGGCATGTACATGTATATAATGGAAAAAAAGAAATTGCCAGTGAAAACATGGATGGAACAAGCCATGATGGAAGTCACTTATCAAAAGCACCTAAATCAGCAGTCAAAAAATTAAAGAGTACTTCTCAATGGAAAAAGTATAAGAAAAAAGAAAATCAACTTTCTGAAGCTCGAAAACAAGTACATAAAAAAAGCTGGTGGCAGATGGTAATTGATCCTACACCTCTTATTGTATTAGCTATGGCATTAGGCATTGCATTTAAATCCCTTACTATGTTTCAATGGAAAGCGATAGTAGCTTAAATTAAGAAACGGAGATAAAGGAATATGAGAACTTTAAACACGAGATTTAAACGTTTATTGAGATTAAGAGATTTTGAATTCTTTCAAGTGGAATTAAACGATGATGACAGAACTGCTTTTTTGTTATTCATTGATGAAAGATTGCTAGATTCTGAAGAAGGTAATAATGTAAAAATATTTTTAATCTCCCATTTCGAGTTATCTGATTCGTCATATCAAGATGTACTAAGTTTTAATGATGATCTTTTGGGTATGAAATATAATTGTTCATATGTAATGGACACTTTAACTGTTAAAGAGGAGTTTGATTTCGATTTCCCATTTGACATGCTTGCAATTCGAGAGTATGTTCAAGAGTTATTGTCCACTTTAAAAATCGACAAAAAACTCCCTAAATTTAAAGAAACGGATTTTAATTATTTATCTCAAGAATAGTAAGTACGTTAGATAAAAAAGAAACATCTAAGTTTAGTTTTGATTTGCCTTTTTGCAAATTGTATTTATATGGCGATCTTGATATTGTGATAAGAAAACAGCAGATTTCTGAAGAAGTCTGCTGTTTTCATTCTGTTAATCTCCCGACAATGGATTTTTTTACATTCAGTAACATGTTATTAGTGCCACGTCTATTAGAGCAGATATATCTGATAATTTGGTTTCAGACAAACTAAACGCGGTTTATTGCAGAAACAAGTTCTTTTCTTCTGAATTCGTACATGCCCATAAAAAAGAAGAAATAATATTAATGCATTTTTTTAAAACACTGCCTTCTTTCTTTTTTAAAAAAATTTCGTAAGTATTCCTAACTTCTTAAACGTCTTTTGATCTCAAATAAATTAGCATTAGTTCATGTCTAAAAATCTAAAAGTTGATAATATAGGAGAACCTCTTGCTTCATTTCGACTTCTTCTAAAAGAGATTCAATTTTTGACTTCTTCTTTTTGGTTTCATCAATCATGTTTTTCCTTATGGTTGTATACCATGAATTCAACTTAGATATTAAAACTTCATATGGAATCCTTTCTTTTTTATAGATATATGATTCAAGCAAATCTCACCCCGCATATTTACAAAATTATTCGAATATTTACATTAATTGTATTATGTCAGATCAATTAGCCATTTACAATTCTTAATGTAAAAAGGTACATTTTGGCTGCACACAAACAATCTGATTGCGTTTTTTTTGCGGCAATAGTAATACTTTCGAGGCTTGACATGATATTAAAAAAATAAAAAGAGGATAACAAAAGTTATCCTCAATTATTATATTTTTGTTCATACTTATCCCAATCATTCAACAAGATATGTAAATAATCATTCTTATCACATTCTGTTTGACTGTATCCCAAATCTTTTCTTATTAAAACCATTAGTTCACCCAAAAGGACTATTAATCTTTCAGCTTCTGTGGGCTTATCACCTTTTATTTTTAAAGATTGCTTTCTATACTCAACAAACTTTTTAACTGTATCATCTGATGCAAAGAAAAAAAGTTTAGAACCTAACTCAGTCATGCTTTTACTATGCTCTTTCTTAACTTCTTCATTTGTTGTCAAGTCATTTATATAATCTTTATCAGTCAAATTCATAACAAGTAGCCTAATAAGTCTCACAAATTCTTCTGTCTTATGAATATGTAACTGAGCTTCATTGATTTTCATTAACTCTAGGTCAGTAGTCAGTTTATTTCTAAATTCTTCTAACTGAGTATTTAAATCGTGCTCAATTTTTTTAAAATTTTTGGCATGCACTTGATCAGGTAATTTTTTTACATAAGTAATTATAAACCAACCGACAAAAACCAATATTAACTGCAAAATTACGTTTAAAATCTCCATATACAAGTCCCCTTGTTTTCCCTAATTACACCACTTATTTGAAGTAAGAAGATAGTATAATCATAATGCTAAGATTTTAAAATAAAAAACAACGATATTTAGTCTTGATATCGTTGTGCTATATTAAATTCATTTTTTTTGTTTAAATTTTAGGCATGGCAATCATCACAATTTAAAACTTCCCATGCTTGATTAAAAACACTATTATCTGGTCCCCAAAGAGGACATGAATTGACTGCACATCTATACCGATAACCACGCCCATCCCAATACTGACAACATAAATTTTTCTGAAACACTGGATAATATGGAGGGATATCGCAATTTAATCCAGTGTTATGCCATTGGCCATTTTGACAAGACTGCACTGTAGCAAAGACGCACGTCCACGTTCCATCAGGATAGACTTGTTGTGTTTGAGGATGAATACAATCCCTATAAAAATAACTATGTTTCATTAAACTCCACCTCAATTTCTATAGTCATAAACATAGTTATTCGTTTATTAATTTTCTGTGCTTATACATGTTAAACATTGAAGTATTTTTTCAAGCAAATATGGTAAGTTAAATAAGTAACTTAAATGAAAGAAGGTGATCCCATGCCCACTAACAATAAACCCAATAGATTAATCGCTGAGAAGTCTCCTTATTTACTTCAACATGCTCATAACCCTGTGAATTGGTTCCCTTGGGGAGATGAAGCATTTGAAAAAGCGAAACGCGAAAACAAGCCGGTTCTTGTCAGCATCGGCTATTCGACGTGTCATTGGTGCCACGTAATGGCCCACGAATCTTTTGAGGACGAAGAGATCGCCGGTATGTTAAACGATAAATTCATAGCCATCAAGGTTGATCGTGAGGAGCGGCCTGATGTGGATTCCGTGTATATGAGAGTCTGCCAGCTGATGACGGGGCAGGGCGGGTGGCCGCTGAACGTGTTCGTCACACCAGATCAGAAGCCGTTTTATGCGGGGACGTATTTTCCGAAGACGAGCAAATTTAACCGTCCGGGTTTTATCGATGTGCTTGAACATCTGTCCGAAACGTTTGCGAATGACCGGCAGCATGTCGAGGATATCGCCGAAAACGCCGCCGCTCATCTTGAAGTCAAGGTTCACCCGGCTGAGGGCATGCTTGGCGAACAGGCGGTTCATGACACGTATCGCCAGCTGGCCGGCGGGTTTGACACAGTGTACGGCGGGTTCGGCCAGGCTCCGAAATTTCCGATGCCGCATATGCTCATGTTTCTGCTTCGCTACTACAGCTATACGGGCAAGGAACAGGCTTTGGCCGGCGTAACCAAGACACTTGACGGCATGGCGAACGGCGGAATTTTTGACCACATCGGGTTCGGATTCGCCCGCTACTCGACTGATAATGAATGGCTCGTGCCGCATTTTGAGAAAATGCTGTATGACAACGCCCTTCTCCTGACCGCCTATACGGAAGCCTACCAAGTCACGGGTAATGAGCGCTACAAACAGATTGCGATGCAGATCGTAACGTTTATTCAGCGGGAAATGATGCATGAAGACGGCAGCTTTTTCTCAGCTTTAGACGCTGATACCGAAGGCCGTGAGGGGAAATATTACATATGGTCTAAAAAAGAAATCATGAACCTTCTCGGTGATGAACTCGGCCTGCTTTACTGCAAGGTGTATAACATCACAGATCAAGGCAATTTTGAAGGCGAAAACATCCCGCACCTCATTTTCACGCGGCGTGAGGCCATCCTCGAAGAGACCGGCCTCACAGGACATGAGCTGGCCGAACGCCTTGAAGAGGCAAGAACAAAATTGCTGGAGGCCCGTGAAAACAGAAGCTACCCGCATACAGATGACAAAGTGCTGACCTCATGGAACGCGCTCATGATTGCCGGGCTGGCAAAAGCCGCAAAGGTATTTCACGAGCCTGACTTTCTCAGCATGGCGGAAACAGCCATCCGCTTTCTCGAACGGCACCTCATGCCGGACGGGCGCGTCATGGTCCGCTATCGCGAGGGCGAAGTGAAAAATAAAGGGTTTATCGATGATTACGCTTTTCTCATCTGGGCTTACCTTGAACTGTATGAAGCGGGTTTTCATCCGTCTTATCTGCAGAAAGCGAAAACGTTATGTACAAGCATGCTGGAGCTGTTCTGGGATGAACGGCACGGAGGTTTCTTCTTTACGGGGAATGATGCTGAGACCCTTCTTGTCAGGGAAAAAGAGGTTTATGACGGGGCCGTGCCTTCCGGAAACAGCGCGGCTGCCGTACAGCTGCTTCGTCTCGGCCGCCTGACGGGTGATATATCACTGATTGAAAAAGCCGAAGCGATGTTTTCCGTGTTCAAACGGGAAATAGAGGCCTATCCGAGCAGCAACGCTTTCTTCATGCAAAGCGTACTGGCACATACAATGCCCCAAAAAGAAATTGTTGTTTTCGGAAGGAAAGATGATCCGGACAGAAAACGTTTCATTGAGGCGCTTCAGGAGCATTTCACTCCCGCCTATACGATTCTCGCCGCAGAACATCCGGATGAGCTTGTTGGCATTTCTGACTTTGCCGCGGGTTATCAAATGATTGATGGGAAGACAACGGTCTACATTTGTGAGAATTTCGCCTGCCGGAGGCCGACGACGGATATTGATGAAGCGATGAACACCTTACAAATCAGCAGCAGAGCCTAGGCGGCCTGCTGCTTTTCTTTTTTCACAAAACGGAACGCGAGCCATACGAAGATGATATTGATCACCAGAGTCGATATGCAATCATATATTTCATAGCCGCCGGCTGCTGTTGTAAATATCGACGGAATGCCGCCGTACACCGAATGATCCTCTGTGAGAAAGATAAATAAAAACATATTATTGGCAGCGTGACCGCCAAGAGACATCTCCAGACTGCCCGTTTTAATCGTGATAAAGGTCCAGATCATGCCGATGGTGACATATCCGATTCCCGCCCAGAGAGCTCCATTTTCCATCTCCGGATTTCCGAAATGAAGCGCGCCGAATAATCCGCCGATAATGACTGTCAGAACCACCGCGTTTGCCGTCAATTTTCCGGCGAACTGAAGCAGAAGACCGCGAAAGAGAAATTCCTCCGCAGAGGTTTGAATCGGCACCAACAAGACGGCCGCCGCTAACAGGAGCAGAAAACGTGAAGCATGGAATTCCTGAAGCGAGAAACGATCCGGATGAATTGTAAAATCAATCAGCCCCGCGATAAACATCAGCACAACATATGTGCCGAATCCAAAGAAAATTCTCTTCCAGTTCAGCGACTGATTCGGTGTGATGATGGATAAAAACCGCCGTTTCATAATGAAACGAACCGCTATCCAAATGCCCGGGATCGCTATGAAATAGACGATATGCTGTAAATAAATATCCGCCAGCGGGTCACTTAATGCCCCCTCATCCCAATTTATCGTCAGTGAAGGATTGAAAGCGGACGTGAGAAACATATAAAACACGGTCAGTATGCTTCCGAAAAAGAACAAACCCACAATGACCAACAGAGAAAGAAGATATCTCCATACGCTATTTCTTCCCTCTGCTGGGCGTACAAACGTATTCATATTTATGCATCAACTTCCTTTCCTTCAACATTTTATAATATAAACAGAAACAGATATAGGAAATGTTATATATTTTAAGAAGAAAGCGCTATGCCGTTTCCTTTGGCTCTGGTTATTTACACTCTGTTTTTGCCAAAAAAAGACCTTTATAATGTATTCGTCAGATAAATTTACAGTATTTTCTGATTACAATTGCTAAGTCAGGGGGTTTTTTATGAAACATCAGACATTCTCAAATGTAGCGAACCGATTAGACCGTCTCCCCATTTCGCGTGTGCACTATCAAGTATTAACCGCTCTCGGAATCATCTATTTTTTCGATCTCGCTGATCTGTTTACGCTCAGCAACGTGGCTCCGGCGCTGATTGAGCATTGGGGCGTGAAGCTGTCCGTCATTGCCGACATCACGGCCGCATCCTTCCTGGGCATGTTTTTAGGCGCCTCCATCGGCGGAAGGCTGTCCGATCGGATCGGCAGGAAAAAAGCGCTGAATTGTTTTGTCCTTGTCTTTTCGATTTCATCTTTTCTGAATGCGCTGGCATGGGACATTCCGTCCTTAATGATTTTCCGCTTCTTGACCGGGCTCGGCGTCGCGGCCGCCATGATTGTGACGAACAGCTATTTGGCGGAATTTTTCCCATCATCCGTACGAGGAAAATACATCTCCTTTTGCGCCATGATCGGACTGATCGGCGTTCCCGTCACAAACGTTGTTTCCGCTTTTGTCATTCCTTTAGGCTCATGGGGGTGGCGGCTCGTATTCGTATGGGGAGCGGCCGGTCTCATTTATTTCTTTTTTATCCGCCGGCTTGAGGAATCGCCGCGCTGGCACGAAAATCGGGGCGCATATGATCAGGCAAACGCCATTATGAACCGTCTTGAAGCACGTGCAGAGAAAGAAAAAGGCCCGCTTCCCGCGCCAAAAGAGGCGGCAGAAGTACATACAGTGAAGCACGCAGGCTACTTAGGGCTGTTTCAGGGCAGGAATTTAAAGATCACCATCATCCTGTCAGCGGTATGGATTCTGGAAACCTTTGGCTTTTACGGCTTTGCTTCATGGGTGCCCAGCCTGCTGAAAAGCAACGGCATCACCATGGAAAAAACGCTGTGGTATAATGTGCTTCACTCTGTCGGCGCGCCGCTTGGCGCATTGCTCGGTTCCATGATATCCGAGACGTTCCAAAGGAAGTGGATTCTGGCCGCAAGCGCTTTTCTGACTGCCATTGCCGGACTGTTATACGGCATGACGTTTATTCCCGTCATGATTATTGTGTTTGGGTTTGTCGTCAACGTCACGGAACGGATCTTCACCTCAAACTTATACGCCTACACATCGGAACCGTATCCTACGGAATATCGCTCGGCCGGGAGCGGGCTGGCGTACGGGCTCGGCCGTTTTTCCAATATATTCGGCTCCCTGCTCGTCGGATTTATTGCCGTTAAGCTCGGCTACATCAGCGTCTTTTTGTTCATCGGCGGCTGCTGGCTTCTATGTTCCGTTCTGTTAATCCTCTTCGGCCCGAAAACAAATGCACAGCAAATTTAATCAATAAAACAGTGCGGGTTCCCCCGCACTGTTACACTGTGATTTCTATCAAATTGCCTTCCCCATCCTCTATCACGCTCTCATAATATCCGTCCCCCGTCACGCGCGGGCCGCTTACAACCTGAAATCCATCGTTTTTAAACGTCTCCGTCAATTCATTCACCCGCTCCTTGCTGCCTGTAGAAAATGCGAGATGCGCCCATCCGGTCATATTCTGTGACGGAACTTCATCAATGCCGCCTTTTTTCATAAGTTCCAGCCTGCATCCGGAGTCAAATGTCAGAAAATACGATTTGAAATCTTTTTTCTCATTATGATAAAGGTCATTGGCCTTGGCGCCGAAGTATTTCTCATAAAATTCTTTCATCCGTTCTAAATCTTTCACCCATATCGCTGCATGTTCAATTCGCATATGTCCGCCTCCCTTTTTTTCTCAATCTATTTATAAAGCATGAAACCCATTTCAGCTCAAGACTTTTTCCGCTGAAATTGATGCATAATTTGTTTTTTAGCCGTTTCTTCGTGAAAAAACAATAAAAATGCTTCCTTTCCGACCCGTTCCAAATGAAGTTCCAGGGATGGAATATTCAATGCCCGGCTGACGCTCAGATTTCCCTCTCCGATGATCTCCGCGTCCCATTTTTGTTCTTTCGCAAACTGGTACAAGCCGGCAGCCACGTCATCACTGTGCGCATAGATGGCCGTCGGCGCCTTGTCGAAACCCCAGAAGTGCTCACCCGCCCGCTTTCCGTCGTCCATATCATGGCATCCGACCAGAATGCGGGTTTCATCAAGAGAGCCGAAAACCGCCTTATAAGCGGTTACCTTGTCGGCCGTACTCGGGCTTTTTTCCGCTCCCCGCACACATGTAAAAGCAACGTCTTGATGTCCGCGGTTTTTCAAATACAAAAAGCTTTCTCTGTATGCTTCCTGCCTGTCATTATAAGCGCAGGGAATCTCTTGATGCTGTGTATATTCACAAGCGACAATGGGGCCGTATTCCAGGTAAGGCACGGCGGTTTCCCATTCATTCGCGTGGGACGTGACAATCAGTCCGTCAACTTTTTTCATTTTCAGCAGTTCGAAATAGGTCATCTCTATAGCGGGGTCATAGTTGGTGGGGAGAAGGGTTGTCACGTAATCATGGGCAAACGCTTCCTTCGTGATACCGTTTACAATTTTGTCAAAGCAGGGATGGTCGCTGTACGGCAAAATCACGCCGATTGTATTGGTCTTTCCGCGAATCAGATCAATGGCGGTTCGATTAGGGGTATAATCCAGCTCCTTCATCACTTGATTCACAAGACGCCTTTTCTCCTCAGATACATACGGGTGTCGGTTTAACACGCGTGATACGGTAGCCACCGACACATTCGCCAGTTTTGCAATCTCTTTTATATTTGCCATGTGCTCCTCCATTTTCGGTGATAAAAAAGCAGCAAGAGTGGATTTCTCTTACTGCTATCTCATCATAAATCCAATGTCATTTCAACAGGGCAATGGTCAGAACCCATGATATCGGCACAAATGGCCGCTTGGTTGATCCGCGGCTTCAGTCTGTCTGAAACAATGACGTAATCAAGCCGCCAGCCAATGTTTTTCTCACGTGCGTTCGTCCTGTAAGACCACCAGGAATAGGCGCCTTCCCGATCAGGATATAAATAGCGGAATGAGTCGGTAAATCCCGCGTTCAGCAGGGCGCTGAACGCTTCCCGCTCCTGCTCTGAGAAGCCGGCGTTCTTCCGGTTGGCTTTCGGCTTTTTTAAGTCTATCTCCCTGTGTGCGACATTCAGATCGCCGCATAAGATCACGGGCTTCTTCCGGTCAAGCTTCTGCAGATAATCCTTAAAATCGGCTTCCCATTGAAGACGGTAATCAATTCGCTCTAATCCGCGTTTGGCATTCGGCGTGTAACAGTTGACGACAAACACGTTCTCAAATTCAAGCGTGATCACCCGTCCTTCTTGATCATGATCGTCAATCCCCAGTCCATAGAACACGTGCAGCGGCTTTTCTTTCGAAAAAACAGCCGTGCCTGAGTAGCCTTTTTTCACCGCATAGTTCCAATAGGCGTGATATCCTTCAGGCTGTAATGATACTTGTCCGTCCTGTACTTTTGTTTCTTGCAGACATAGAATATCGGCTTCCGTTTCCTGAACGTAAGTATTGATATCTATTTTTTTCATCACGGCACGCAAGCCGTTTACATTCCAAGAAATCAGTTTCATGTGATCCCTCCTGTCCGGCTCAGCCGGTATTCCAGTGTTTCAATGTTTCCGCCCTCTAACGCCAGCAGCTGCTTTTTCATTTCTAAACCGCCTCTGAATCCGGTCAGTTTCCCGTTTTTTCCGATGACGCGATGGCACGGAACCGTAATCAATACCGGATTTTTTCCAATCGCTGCGCCCACGGCTCTTATAGCTGCCGGTTTCTGAATCATTTCTGCTATATTCGAATAGGAGTATGTCTCGCCGTACGGTATGTCCATAAGCGCTTTCCATACAGCAAGCTGAAATTCTGTCCCGTAAAGATCCACCGGCACTGAAAAAACTGATCTGCCATGTTCAATGTACTCGGACAGCTCTGCCGTATAAGGCGCCAGCTTTTCATCATCACGTGCCAATCGGTATTGCGGCAGTGATTTTTTTGCCCACTGCTCAAACTCTTCAAAGCTTCCATAATTTGAGCCTATAAAGCAAAGCCCCTTAGATGTGGCGGCTGTATAAAGGCTCCAATCATTCCGTGTGAAGAGTGTCCAATAGATCATAGGCTCTTTACTCATATTGAACCTCCCTGTCCCATTTTGGCGGTTTTTCGGTATTCTGTGGGCGAACTCCCGGTTCTCTTTTTAAAAAGAGTCGCGAAATGCGCTGTGTTTGGAATTCCGACAGTCAGAGCGATCTCCATGACTGTCATATCAGTATGCTTTAAAAGGTGTTCCGCCTTCGACAATCTTATTTTCTGTATATACTCAATCGGGGATATTCCCCTGATTTTTTTAAATGTCCGCTGTAAATGATAGGGGCTGCCGTGACACATTTCGGCCAGTACACTCAGAGTCAGGGATTCGTGATAATGGCGTTCAATGTATTCAATGATTTGAGCAATCCATTCTTCATCAGGAAGACGAAGACCGTTCGGCCGGCACCTTTTACAGGGACGAAAATGTTTATCGAGCGCTGCATCAGCCGTATCAAACACCAGTACGTTTTCTTTATTCGGAACTCTCGATTTACAAGAAGGCCGGCAGAAAATCCCCGTCGTTTTTACTGCATAATAAAATACTCCGTCATAAGAAGCATCATTGCGTATGATTGCGCTCCACTTTTCATCAGTCAGGATATTTCTGTCTGTCTCCATCTCAGCCACCCCCTGTTTTTCAGTATAAACAAATTCATTGCCTAAGTACGCGTTTTTGAATAGAGGAGCAAGATAACAAAGGTGTAAGAAGCACTTCCATGTTTCATGTGAAACATTCGGCAGGATGGAGGGGGACTGATATAAAAAAAGAGCAGGAGCCCGCGGGCTCTTGCTCTTTTCTTTCGGCTTACTCGCCAGTTACGTATGGAAGTAAAGCCATTTGACGTGCGCGTTTAATCGCGATAGTCAATTTACGTTGGTATTTCGCGTGTGTTCCAGTTACACGGCGAGGTAAGATTTTACCACGCTCAGAAACAAACTTTCTAAGAAGATCTACATCTTTGTAATCGATGTGCGTAATGCCGTTAGAAGTGAAGTAACAAACCTTACGGCGTTTCGCACGACCGCCTCTGCGTCCTCCTGCCATTGTCATTTCCCACCTTTCTCGTTATGAATATAGCGATAATCTATTAGAACGGAAGATCATCATCCGAGATGTCAATCGGCTTGCCGTCGTTGGCAAATGGATCATCATTAAAGCTGTTCCCTTGATTTCGTCTCTGGTTGTTCTGATTTCCGCCGAACGGATTATCATTTTGGCCTCCGCCAAAGTATTGGCCTCCGCCGCTGTTTCCTTCGTTGTATCCGCCTGATCCAGAACCGCCGTTGTTTTTAGGCTCAAGAAATTGAACACTTTCAGCTTGGACTTCTGTCACGAAGACACGCTGTCCTTGCTGGTTTTCATAATTTCTTGTCTGGAGTCGGCCGTCTACGCCGGCAAGGCTTCCTTTTTTAAGAAAGTTTGCAACGTTTTCGGCTTGTCTTCTCCAAGTGACACAATTAATGAAATCGGCTTCACGTTCTCCGGACTGGTTCGTGAATGTACGATTCACAGCAAGAGTAAACGTGGCGACAGCCGCACCGCTTGGCGTATAACGAAGCTCTGGGTCTTTTGTCAGTCTTCCGACTAATACAACTCGGTTAAGCATATGAAAGACCACCTTTTAACATTATATATTTCAAATTGCTTATTCTTCTTCTTTAACAACGATGTGGCGAATGATATCGTCACTGATCTTAGCTAAACGGTCGAATTCAGCAACCGCTGCAGCTTCAGACTGAACGTTTAAGATTTGGTAGAAACCGTCACGGAAATCGTTGATTTCGTAAGCAAGACGACGTTTACCCCAATCTTTTGTTCCAGTGATCTCCGCTCCGTTAGAAGTTAATACGTTGTTGAAACGCTCGATAACTGCCTTCTTTGACTCTTCGTCAATGTTCGGACGGATAATGTACATAACTTCGTACTTTTTCATCTGTTTGCACCTCCTTTTGGTCTAAGCGGCCCTATAATGGGCAAGGAGCAATAATTCTATTACTCACAAGTTTATATTATACCAAAGCTCTTGTCCCTTTACAACTGTGTCCTATACATTAAATCGGAAATGAATGACATCTCCGTCTTGGACTACATATTCCTTACCTTCCAGACGCACTTTTCCGGCTTCTTTCGCTCCGGACATTCCGCCGCCTGCCAAAAGGTCTTCATAAGCAACCGTTTCAGCGCGGATAAAGCCGCGTTCAAAGTCAGTGTGGATGATACCCGCACACTCAGGAGCTTTCATGCCTTTTCTGAATGTCCATGCGCGCACTTCCTGTTCGCCCGCCGTAAAGTATGTCGCAAGGCCGAGAAGAGAGTATGACGCTTTAATCAGCTGATCAAGACCTGATTCTTCGATGCCGAGCTCCTCAAGGAACATTTGCTTTTCTTCGCCTTCCAATTCAGCAATTTCAGACTCAATTTTCGCGCAGACGACGATAACTTCGGCGTTTTCACCCGCGGCGTACTCCCGGATTTTCGCAACATATTCATTATCTGAAGGATCAGCCACTTCATCCTCGCTTACATTTGCCACATAAAGCACGGGTTTTGACGTAAGCAAATGAAGCTGCTTCACAAGCTTTTGCTGTTCTTCCGTAAATTCAACGGAACGGGCAGGCTTTTCTTGTTCGAAAGCTTCTTTTAATTTAGACAGAATGTCAAATTCAAAAACCGCTTCTTTGTCTTTTTGCTTAGCAAGCTTGCTTACACGCGTGATGCGTTTTTCGACTGTCTCCATGTCGGCAAGAATCAATTCAAGATTGATCGTTTCAATATCGTCAATCGGATCGACTTTCCCTGACACGTGCGTAATATTGTCATCAGCGAACGCGCGTACAACGTGACAGATCGCATCAACCTGACGGATATGAGAAAGAAACTTATTTCCGAGTCCTTCACCTTTAGATGCGCCTTTTACGATCCCCGCGATATCAGTGAATTCAAACGCAGTCGGCACCGTTTTTTTCGGGTTCACCAATTCAGTCAGCTTTTGCAGACGTTCATCCGGCACTTCCACGATTCCCACGTTCGGATCAATTGTACAGAACGGGTAGTTGGCTGATTCGGCACCAGCCTGGGTAATTGCATTAAATAACGTCGATTTTCCGACATTCGGCAAACCGACAATTCCAGCAGTTAAAGCCATTCTTTCATCTCCTCTATATCAAACCATCATCATATAAACGTATTGTAAACCTAGAGCAATTATAAGGAGGTTCATAGGAAAAGACAAGCTGAGAAAAAAGCATTTCCCGCCCTCTCTCTCCTTAGATTATCCTTTTTTAACCGCTACCAGACAGTCAAAAAGCGTACTTCCCATTCCATTATCGGAATTTGAATCCTTTGTGAGCATGTTGACGGAGCCTCCGAATGCCGCCCACATGCCTTCATCTATATTTACTGTCTTCGGGTGAGCCTGCTTCATGATTTTCACCCTGCCGCGCAGACGGCCGCGGTCATTGTATACCTCTGCCGTATCTCCGTCTTGAAGTGAAAGCTCCTCGGCGATATCCGGCGACAGATCCACCTGAATCTGCTGAAGCTTTTCAATAAACGGCACGTGCTGTGAATGATTGGAGCGCTGCGGGTGAATGGACAGCAGCGTATACGGATATTTCCCGGCCAGTCCGGCGTCATGATAAACAGACTCCTCCGGCACTTCCAATTGAGGGAGGCCGCTGTATCCTTTCTCTTCTGCCAGTGACGAGACGAATTCAAATTTTCCGCTCGGGGTTAAAAATTGAAAATCACTCCACGGAACCTGTTTGACCGGAAGCGGCATATGTCCTTTTTCCTTTAATTGCTCAAGGGTGATTCCTTCTTTCTCCAAAGAAGAGAGCCCCATTTTTAAGAAATCTTCCGTACTGTAATCAAAGAGTTCCCCGAATCCGAGACGCTTTGCGAGTTCCGTCCAGATCCAGCGGTCTGATTTTGCCTCTCCCTGCGGTTCCGCAAGCTTCTTGCCATATTGAACATAGTGATGATACATGCTGGAATAATAAATATCTTCCTCTTCGAAAACAACGGCCGTCGGCAGCACATAGTCACAGAGCTTCGCCGTATCGGTCATGACTGAATCAATGGCCACTGTGACCGGTGTTTTTTCAAACGCTTCCTTCACTTTTTTTGTATTCGGCACCTGTGTCAGCGGATTGCCGCACGTCACGATGATCATCTCAATCGGCGGATCGGCTGCATTCAGCGCCTCTTCGGCTTGAGTCATCATCGAAAACGTTCTCGAACTTTTCTTCAAATCGGGACGGGTGAGCTCGGCCTTTGCAAAGCTTTCACCGACTTGCACATTTCCGAAGTTTGCGCCGCCGCCTTTGATACCGACATTTCCGCTCGCCGCAGCTAAAGCGTCAATCCACCGTATCGTCCCGCCCCCGTTTTTATATCTCTGCATCCCAAGACCCATAAAAGTGGAGGCGGGACCGTCAGCATATAAATCAGCAAGATATTCTAGCACTTCTAAAGACGTTTCTGTTTTCTCAATGATCTCCTCAAAAGAAATCGTCTGCAGAAGCTTTTCTATTTCTTCAAAACCGACCGAATGCCTTTGAATGAAATCAGAATCGGTTCTGCCGGTTTGGCATAATATTTTTAAAACACCCGCCGCAAGCCAGCCATCCATGCCGGGTTTGACGGATATATACCGATCGGCAAGCTTTGCAGTCGGGTTAAAAATAGGATCAATGACCGTCAGTGTCGCTCCTTTTTTCTTCACCTGCTGCAGATGATGATAGAGGTGCATATTCGTCCGGGACACGTTTCTGCCCCATACGATCACATGCTTGCTGTGATAAATATCAAGCGGTCCATGCCCGTAAGAACGCCCGAAATCCCAGCGCTGCGCTTCAATGCCGGAACCCCAGCAAATGCTGCCTGCAATCTCCGTCACACCGCCGTATCCATTGAAAAAACGCTGGTCGAGCGCCTTCAAAAGACCGTTATTGGCGTAATCATGACTGTGCAGCACTGCGGCAGTGCCCAACGTCTCCTTAATCACCGCCATTTTTTCCGCGATTTCATCTAACGCCTGCTCCCAGGAAACGCGGACAAATTCGCCGTCTTTCTTTTTTAAAGGAAAACGAAGCCGTTCCGGCGCATTCGTTTTCGTCTCCAGCATTCTGCCACGGCCGCAAATTTTCCCTTCTGTAATGGGATGATTCGGGTCTCCGTCTACTTTCGTCACCTTTCCATCCTCAACTGTCACCAAAAAGCCGCAGCTGTCCCAGCAATTCAGCGGGCACGCTGACTGATGCACTTTGCTCATCGGGCCTCTTCCTCTCCTCTATATGAAAAAGCATGAGCGCCAGCCCTTATGATGTAGGCTCCTCATGCTTGACGAGTACTTTTTTCAGCTTTCTCTCAAAATCTCTTCTCGGAATCATAACACTGTGGGAACAACCCGTGCATTTGATCCGAATATCCATTCCCATCCGAATGATTTTCCACCTGTTTTCACCGCAAGGATGCGGTTTCTTCATTTCAACAATATCATTCAGGCCAAAGTCTTTATCCGCCAAGACCCTTCACCTCTCTCCATAGACTGCTTTATTTATTGTACAAAAAAAGACAGGATAAGAGCAACGGCCGCACTCAAAATGAGCATTATACTTTTTTCCATCTCCCTAAAATAGGGTAAAGAAGAAGACATACCAGCAAATAAAGACTTAAAAGCCCGTAAATGGGATATAAAATGGCGATCAAATCTGAAAAACCGATTGTCGTAAAAGGCACCATCACAGCTAAAAGAAGAGATACGAGCGTCCATCTCGGCAATTTCACAAATGCAAGCATGCGGCTGGACAGCCCGAACAGACCGGTCACGGTTGTCGTATAGATGGCTAAAAAAAGCACGGCTGCCATACAAAGAAATAACGGATAAGGAGCGCCTTCAAGGACGGCGAAAAGAGGAATCTCATATTGTGTAAGACTGCCCGCAAGCTGTACAAGCGTTTCATTGTAAACAAATGAAATCATACCGAAAATCAGTCCGCTTGCAACGCTTGCGATTTTCGCTTCTCCCAGTCCCTTCATATCTTTCCCGATTGAAGAAAGAACAGCGACAACAGAAAGGATGTTTAAGGACGTGAAGGTAATGCTTGCCGGCCAATTATACTGGCGGGTCAAATCTATCGTCCACGTGTAATGATGGGTTGTCTGAAAAAAGACCAATGCATATAACAGCCCCGCTACAAGAATCGGTATCAAAATACTATTCAAAGATAATATTCCTTTTATATCCCAAAAGAATAAACCGACGGTCACAATGCAAAGAAGAAAAATACCGATCCAAAACGGCAGCTTGTACATTTGCAGCGTCACACCGCCGCCGGCAATCATAACCATCGTCATTGAAAACAAATAAAACATAATAAGCACATCATAGACTTTAGCAAGAGCCGGCCCCATCAAATGCTCAAGCACAGGTAAAAAGTGCGTTGATTGAACCCGATAGCTGATCTTCAACACAATATAAGCCGAAATCGTAAACATGACTGTAAACAATACAATAGCCAGTCCGCTTTCGACACCGAAAAACTGCCATATTTCCTGCCCGCTTGCATATCCAGCCCCAATCTGGCTGCTTAATATGAGCAGCATCCACTTCATCCCGGCTCTCCACACCCTCATCACCTCATAAAATTTCTGATCATCTCCGCATATTGCTACTATATTGAGTGACAGCGGCAAACATTCATACAAATGGGACAAATATGGTATGATAACGACGATTAACTATTCAGAAAATTTTATTTATATAAGGAGCTCAAATCATGTACATCAGGCGTTTAACCGCAAGTGATACCCAGCCTTACTCCGATATCAGGCTCAAAGCTTTAAAAGATCACCCCGACGCATTCGCCGTCAGCTATGAGGAGGAGAAAGAATGGCCGTCCGAAAAATTCAAAGCCAGGCTTGAAGCCGGCAATGCTATCGTGCTTGGCGCCTTTGAAAAAGACAGACTGATAGGAATCCTCAAGATCTCCAAGCATCCGCTGTTTAAACTAAGACACATTGCGGTTATCGGTTCTATGTATATTTCTCCCAAACACCGAGGGTCAGGCGCGGGAAAAGCTTTATTGACAGAAGCCATCGGCCAGGCAAAAAAGATGAAAGACACAGAACAGCTCCATCTCTCTGTTACTTCAACAAATGAACCCGCAAAAAAACTCTACGCTCAGTTAGGATTTATCCTCTTCTCTACAGAAAAAAGAGCGCTGAAATTAGATCATCAGCAATATGTCGACATAGATCAAATGGTCTTATTTCTTTCATGAACTTAGAGAATAACTGCTCTGAGTTCTTTTTTCTATCCCGCTCTTTTCAAACAACCGGCATGCTCATCATGACATAAGCATAAAAAAAGGCAGCGCTGGATATACTGTAAACAACCATACAACACCAAAAACAACAATGTATTACTCGTATGACATGACAAGGAAGTGAACCTTATGAATCGAAAAGGCGGGCTTTTTTCTCAAGAACGGGCAAAACAATATGTTTCTCATACGGATTCTTCTGCTGCGAATCAAATACAAGCGATCCTTACTTCATCTTTACGTAAAGCAGCCGGCAGACCGTTAGTCACCGTGTGTATCGGTACAGATCGGTCGACCGGAGATTCATTAGGTCCGCTCGTAGGAACAAAGTTAGAAAAAATGAATTTAGGCAGATTGCACGTTTACGGCACGCTGTCAGATCCTGTTCACGCCGTCAATATGAAAGACAAGCTGAAAGATATTCAACATCTACATAAAAATCCGTTTATTATAGCGGTTGATGCTTGTTTAGGCCGCGTCAAAAGCGTAGGGTCATTTCAAATCGGCGATGGGCCGCTGAAGCCCGGAGCAGGTGTTCAAAAAGACCTTCCTGAAATCGGTGACGTCCATATCAACGGAATCGTCAATGTCAGCGGGTTTATGGAGTATTTTGTCCTGCAGAATACGAGGCTTCATCTTGTTATGAGCATGGCAAATGTTTTAGCAGAGGGGTTACAGCTGACAGATAAATCAGAAGGCCTGCAGGAACGGCTCAGTCCGTTTCATAAGCTGACAAGACGTATATAAAAAACCATCTTTTTATAAAAAGATGGTTTTTACGCTTCTCTTTCAGACAATAGTTCCAGGATACGTTCAAGATCTTCATTTGAGAAAAACTCAATCTCAATCTTCCCTTTTTTCTTTTGTCTCTTAATATTTACTGTTGTTCCGAAGTAATTTTGCAAATACGATTCCCGCTCTTTTAACACAACATCTTGAACAGGTTCTTTTTTCTTTGTTTCACGTGGAACATTGCTGTTTAACTGCTGAATCAGCTGCTCAAGCTGACGGACGTTCAGCTGTTCTTCAACCACTTTCTTCACAAGCGGTTCAAGCTTGTTTTTATTTTTCAAACCAAGCAAGGTTCTGCCGTGTCCCATGGATAACGTACCTTCTGCAATGAGGTTCTGGATGCTTTCCGGCAGCGTCAGCAGTCTTAAATGGTTGGCAATATGAGGCCTGCTTTTCCCAAGCCGTTTAGCGAGCTGTTCCTGGGTTAAATCCAAATGTTTCAGCAGTGAGTCATATGCCAGAGCTTCTTCAAGCGGTGATAAGTCTTCACGCTGAAGGTTTTCCAAAAGAGCGATTTCCCGCATCAGCGATTCAGATAAATCCCGCACGATAGCCGGCACTGTCTCTTTACCGGCAAGTTTTGCGGCGCGGTAACGGCGTTCGCCGGCTACAATATCATAGCCCTTTAATGATTTTCTCACGATAATGGGCTGAAGAATGCCATGCTGAATGATGGATTCCTTCAGTTCAGCTAATGACTCATCGTCAAATTGTTTTCTTGGCTGATAAGGATTGGGACGTAAATCACTGATTTTAATCTCTTCCACTGTCTCTTCAGACAAATCAACCTGATTAAACAACGCGTTAATCCCTTTTCCGAGCCCGCCTTTAGCCATTCGCTGCCACTTCCTTTGCTAAATCTAAATATACTTCCGCACCTCTCGAACGCGGATCGTATAATATGATCGGCTTGCCGTGACTCGGCGCCTCACTTAAACGGACATTGCGAGGGATAATGGTTTGATACACTTTATCTCTAAAGTATTTCTTTACCTCCTCTATCACTTGAATGCCGAGGTTCGTTCTGGCATCAAGCATCGTCAGAAGCACTCCTTCTATCATTAAGTCGGTATTTAAATGTTTTTGCACAAGCCGAACTGTATTTAATAATTGACTCAATCCTTCAAGAGCGTAGTATTCGCACTGAACCGGGATAACGACTGAATCTGAAGCGGTAAGCGCATTAATCGTTAATAACCCGAGAGACGGAGGACAATCAATAATCATGTAATCGTAATTTTGTTTCACAGATTCTAATGCTCTTTTCAGCCTGACCTCCCGTGAGATCGTCGGAACCAATTCGATTTCCGCTCCCGCAAGCTGGATCGTGGCCGGAATGACATCTAAGTTCTCTACTGAAGTCGGTTTAATAATATCTGTAACATCTGCATCATCTACTAAAATGTCGTACACACAATGATCCACATCGGCTTTTTCAATCCCTAATCCGCTCGTTGCATTGCCCTGCGGATCAATATCAACAAGAAGAACCCTTTTACCTATGTAAGCCAAGCAAGCCCCCAGATTAACAGAAGTCGTCGTCTTTCCGACTCCGCCTTTTTGGTTCGTAATTGCTATGATTTTTCCCACGATGTCACCTACCTTCACATGAACATGTACTGTCTTGTTTCTATCTTATCAAAAAAAGAGTAAAGCGTTTTATTTTTTTCATAATTTGTTTATCAGCAAGTGAAAAAAATGTAAACGAAAAAGACACTTTCTAATATAAGTTCTCCGATAAAGTGACTTTTTTGACTGTAAAAAGACAATTCACGACATAAAAAGATAAATTTTTACATATATAATGTATAGTGCACAATAAATCTATCATTATCTCAAAATAGTTTTTTGATTAAAATAAAAACTCCCCTGCTGATCAGGAGAGTTTTTATTTAGGTATCCGAATGGTAAGCTGGATGTACTCTTCGAATTCTTCTTCTTCAGTATTCAGTCTGACTCCGCTGTCTTCTACCATAGACAGTGACTGACGAATCGTATTCATCGCAATTCTTGTATCCCTGCTGAACGCTTTGCGTCTCGGCTTTGGTTTCTGCTTATTCTGTTCAAGCATTTTTACCACTCTGTCTTCCGTCTGCTTAACGTTTAAGCTTTTCTCAATGATTTCCGCAAGCAATGTGACCTGAAGCTCCGGCTGTTTGAGCGGAATCAGTGCTCTTGCATGACGTTCCGTAATTTTTTTCTCCATAATCGCATCCTGGACGGGTTCCGGGAGCTTTAACAATCGGAGCTTGTTCGCAATCGTTGACTGGCCTTTTCCTAAGCGCTGCGCCAAGGCTTCCTGTGTTAAATCATGAAGTTCTAACAGCCTTGCGTACGCATGAGCTTCCTCAATGGAGGACAATTCTTCCCTTTGCAGGTTTTCAATCAAAGCGACAGATGCTGTTTCCGTATCAGAAAAATCTTTAATAATTGCGGGAATCTTCTCCCATTCAAGCGTCTGTACCGCTCTCCAGCGCCTTTCACCCGCAATGAGCTCATATTGTCCTTCATCTTCTGTATGTCTGACAACAATCGGCTGAATGATGCCGTGTGTATGGATAGTCATTGCTAACTCTTTGATTTTTTCATCTGAGAAAATGGTGCGTGGCTGAAAACGGTTGGGAACGATAGCATGTACCGGTATTTCGAGTATCTCTTCTTTGTTTGTATCATGCTCAGCTATCTCCGGTTCCTCTTCCTTCTCACCAAACCCGAAGAAACGAGAGAATGAATGCTTCATGTACCTACACCACCTTTAAAAACTGCCATTTTTATAATTCTATTTTCTCATGGTTTTTCCTGCTGTATCTTCATCAATTTTGCAGAAAATATGATGGAATTGTCACATCAGGCTGTCTAAATTACCCTTCAATTGGCGATTTATTTGGAGTACCCGGTTTTCTCGGATATTTTTTCGGAGTGCTTTTCGTCTTGCGAATGATCATAATGTTCCGTTCACTTTCTTCAACAGGAAGTGTAAAGGAATGAACTTGTTCAAGCTCTCCTCCCAATACTTTAATCGCCTTTTGCCCCGCTTTCAGCTCTTCATCAGCTGCTGCTGCTTTTAGTGCCGCAAATACGCCGTTTTTCTTGGCCAGCGGCAGACAAAGCTCACTCAGGACCGACAGACGCGCCACCGCACGGGCCGTCACGAGATCGAAGCTTTCCCGGACGTCTTTCCGCTGTCCGAATGTCTCCGCTCTGTCATGGACAAATGTCGTATGCTCTAATTGTAAAGCATCAGAGAGAGTTTCCAAAAACGTAATCCGCTTATTCAGTGAATCGACGATGGTGACATGCAGATGCGGGAAGCAGATTTTGATGGGCAGGCTTGGAAAACCGGCGCCGGCGCCAACATCACAAAGAGTGGTGACCTTTTCAAAATCAATATAAAATGCCGCCGTTATCGAATCATAAAAATGCTTGAGATAAACTTCCTTTTTCTCAGTGATGGATGTCAGATTCATTTTTTCGTTCCATTCCACGAGCATCCGGTAATACAACTCGAATTGCTCCAGCTGGCGGTCAGAAAGGGAAATCCCTTTCTCCGCTAAACTGGATGTAAATTCCTCTATATTCATGCCGTCATCCTTTCTATTCAGCTACCTTGGCAATACGGCCCTGCTCCAGGTATACCAGCAGGATTGAAATGTCTGCCGGATTGACGCCGGAAATACGGGACGCTTGAGCAACTGATAAAGGACGCACTTCTTTCAGCTTTTGACGGGCTTCAGTAGCAATTCCTTTAATGGCGTCATAATCAATCCGATCAGGGATTTTTTTGTTTTCCATTTTCTTCAGCTTTTCCACTTGCTGCAAGGATTTTTCGATATATCCTTCATATTTCACCTGAATTTCCACTTGTTCCGCCACATCTTGCGGAACCGGAGAATCTGCAGGCGCAAGTTTTGTCACTGTTTCATAGTTCATTTCCGGACGTTTCATTAAATCTGTGCCGCGCACTCCGTCTTTCAGCTCACTTCCACCGAGTGAACGGATATATTCCTGATTCTCAGGAGACGGCTTGATAATAACAGACCAGAGACGTTTTTTCTCCGCCTCGATCGCCGCTTTTTTCTTCTCAAATGCTTCATAGCGCTCATCAGAAATTAAGCCGATATCGTGGCCGATTTCCGTCAGACGAAGATCCGCGTTGTCGTGACGGAGCAGCAGTCTGTATTCCGCCCGTGAAGTCAGCAGACGGTACGGTTCATTGGTTCCTTTCGTTACCAAATCATCAATCAATACACCGATATAAGCATCGGAACGGCTGAGGATCACTTCTTCTTTTCCAAGCGCTTTGCGGCCTGCGTTGATCCCTGCCATAATTCCTTGCCCGGCCGCTTCCTCATAACCTGATGTACCGTTAATTTGACCGGCTGTGTACAGGTTAGGGATTTTTTTCGTCTCCAGTGTAGGCCAGAGCTGCGTCGGTACAATCGCGTCATACTCAATCGCGTATCCGGCTCTCATCATCTGCACCTTTTCCAGTCCCGGAATGGTCGCCAGCATCCGCTGCTGCACGTCCTCAGGAAGACTCGTGGATAAACCTTGAACGTATACTTCCTGCGTATTTCTGCCTTCCGGCTCGAGGAAAATCTGATGACGCGGTTTATCATTAAACCGAACGACTTTATCTTCAATCGAAGGGCAGTATCTCGGTCCCGTTCCTTTAATCATACCGGAATACATTGGCGAACGATGCAGGTTGCTGTCGATGATCTCATGAGTCTCAGGACTCGTGTAAGTCAGCCAGCAAGGCAGCTGATCGGTAATGTATTCAACCGTTTCATATGAGAAAGCGCGCGGAACCGGGTCCCCCGGCTGGATTTCTGTTTTGCTGTAATCAATGGAATCGCTTGACACACGAGGAGGCGTGCCCGTTTTAAAACGGACGAGATCAAAACCAAGCTCCTCTAAGTGCTCAGAAAGTTTAATAGACGGCTGCTGGTTATTCGGGCCGCTTGAGTAAGACAAATCACCGAGAATGATCCGCCCTCTTAAATACGTTCCGGTTGTCAGCACGACCGTTTTTGCCTTGTATTCAGCACCGGTTTGCGTAATGACACCGCGGCACTCTCCGTCTTCAATGATTAAACGCTCGGCAATCCCTTGAAGAAGTGTCAAATTCGGTGTTTTTTCCAGCGTATGCTTCATTTCGTGCTGATATTGGAATTTATCCGCCTGCGCACGCAGCGCCCGTACGGCCGGACCTTTTCCTGTATTCAGCATTCTCATTTGAATATGAGTTTTATCTATATTTCTAGCCATTTCTCCGCCGAGCGCGTCAATTTCGCGGACGACAATCCCTTTCGCGGGGCCGCCGACAGACGGATTACATGGCATAAACGCAACCATATCAAGATTAATCGTCAAAACAAGCGTTTTGGCTCCCTGGCGCGCGGATGCGAGGGCAGCCTCAACACCGGCATGCCCGGCGCCGATGACAATCACGTCGTATTGGCCTGCTTCATACCCCATGGTTTTTTCCTCCCTTTTATTTACCTAAACAAAATTGTGAAAAGAGCTGATCAATTAAGCTTTCGTGGACGGCATCACCGATGATTTCGCCCAGCAGCTCCCAGCACCTTGTCAAATCAATTTGGACCATATCAATCGGAACATCCTGTTCAATTCCGTTCAGCGCATCATCAATCGCTTGCTTTGCCTGATGCAGAATCGAGATATGACGGGTGTTGCTGACATAGGTGAGATCTCCGCTTTCGATCGCTCCTGTATAAAATAGCGACTGAATCGCTTCCTCTAAATCTTGAATGCCTTCTTCTTTCAGCAATGAGGTCGTGACGACAGGCCGGCCTTTCGCCAGTTCCTTGACGCGTTCAGCGTCAATCTTAGCCTCAAGGTCCGTCTTATTCATAATGACAATGACGTCCATTCCCTCAACCGCTTCAAACAATTTCACATCTTCTTCAGAAAGCTCTTCGCTGTGGTTAAGCACAAGCAAAATGAGATCCGCTTCCTTCAGAACCTGCCGTGACCGTTCCACACCGATTCTTTCGACGATGTCTTCTGTCTCACGGATTCCCGCGGTATCGACAAGCCGAAGCGGCACGCCTCGCACGTTGACATATTCCTCAATCACATCACGCGTCGTTCCCGGAATATCGGTTACGATCGCCTTCGTTTCATGGACAAGGCTGTTAAGCAGAGAGGATTTTCCGACGTTCGGACGGCCGATGATCACGGTAGACAGTCCCTCACGCAAAATTTTCCCCTGCTCAGACGTACGGAGCAGCGCCTCGATTTCTTTCTTCACGCCGCTTGCCTTCTCCACTAAAAGCTGATGCGTCATTTCTTCGACGTCATCATATTCCGGATAATCTATATTAACCTCAACATGGGCAAGTGTTTCTAACAACTCATCACGCAGACGGCGGACAAGTGCGGAAAGCCGTCCTTCCATCTGGTTCATGGCGACATTCATGGCACGGTCCGTTTTGGCCCTGATCAGATCCATCACCGCTTCCGCCTGTGATAGGTCAATCCGTCCGTTTAAAAATGCGCGCTTCGTAAACTCACCGGGTTCTGCCAGTCTCGCACCTTCTCTTAAAGCAAGCTGGAGCACCTGATTAACCGTCACAATACCTCCGTGACAATTGATTTCAATGACATCTTCCCTTGTGAATGTTCTGGGCGCTCTTAAAACAGACACCATGACTTCCTCAATAATCCGTCCCGTCGTGCTGTCCGCGATATGCCCGTAATGAATGGTATGCGATTCTGCCGAACTGAGCGTTTTGCCTTTCGGACCCTTGTACATTTTGTCGGCGATCTCTACGGCTTCCGGGCCGCTCAGCCGAACGATCGCGATCGCGCCTTCACCCATCGGAGTTGAAATCGCTGCAATTGTATCCATGCTGTTCACCTCTCTTTATCTCTGTTTCCATCTATATAAAAAATTTTATTTACGCCAAAATTAAAAGATAACATAGTTTGGTTTGAAGTGGAAGATACGTTATCCACAAAGGCAGAAATTCATCCCTTATTACTTTAACTTATCCACATGTGAATAACAATTAATTTTATTTCCTAAAACCTTTTTTATCAACAGCATAGACCGAAAAAGAAAAAACTTAAACGCAAAAAATGCGATTCTGCTTAGGAATAGAGCCATTTTTACCAATAAAAAAACCGAAGTTCCGATTTTACCCGGACTTCGGTTTTCTGCTATCTTTATGGGAAATAACGAGATGGCGGTACCGGCCTTCACCGGTAGAAAAAGTTTTGATATTTGGATGCTTTGACAGCGCGTCATGGATGATTTTTCTTTCACCTGACGGCATCGGTTCTAAATGCATATCTTTTTTCGTTTTCGACACTTGCTTGGCCAGCCTGTTTGCCAGCTGATCCAGAATTTCTCTTCTTTTCCGCCGATAATTCTCAGCGTCGACAACGGCTTGGCGATACTGGCCGGAGCCGCGGTTCAAAACAAGCTGCGTCAATGTTTCCAGGGCATTGAGTGTTTGTCCTCTTTTGCCAATAAGCAGCGCCGCTTTTTCACCTTTAATGTGAAAACAGACTGTTTTCTTGTTTTCTTCCGTAACAATCTCAGAAGGTCCGGCAATGGAATGGATGATTTCTTCCAAATACGCTTTCGCTTCCTGAACAGGATTTCTTTTCTCTTCCAGTTCTACGATCGCATTCTTTTTCCCGAAAATACCCAAAAACCCTTTGTATTCTTCTTGCACCACCGTTATTTCTATTTGATCTTTCGTCAGTTGAAGTTCCTGAAGGCCTGATTGAACTGCTTCTTCGACATTCCGTCCCGCAGCAGTCACCTTCTTCACTTTTTCTTTCCTCCCGCTTTCTGCGTTTCCGGATCGTGTTTAATGTCAGGTCCTTTAATAAGGAATGTCTGAGCAATCATAAACAGGTTTCCGACTACCCAATACAGAGAAAGCGCGCTCGGGAAGTTGATCGCAAATACGATGATCATAATCGGCATAATCCATACCATCATTGCCATTTGAGGATTCTGAGTCGGATTTCCGGCCATCATCAGCTTCTGCTGGACAAAAGTGGCCACACCGGCAACGATAGGAAGAATATAGTAAGGATCCTTCTCTCCTAGGTCAAACCATAAAAAGCTGTGCTGTGAAATGGCTTGCGTACGCATAATGGCGTGGTAGAATCCGATCAAAATCGGCATTTGAATCAGGATCGGGAAACATCCCGCCAGCGGGTTCACCCCGTGCTTTGAAAACAGGGCCATCGTTTCCTGCTGAAGCTTCTGCTGCGTTTTTTGATCTTTAGAGCTGTATTTTTCTCTGAGCTTCTGCATTTCAGGCTGCAGCGCCTGCATTGCTTTTGAGCTTCGAAGCTGCTTGATCATCAGCGGCAGAATCAGCAGACGAATTAAAATCGTAACGATGATGATCGATAAACCATAGTTATCGCCCGTCAGTTTCGCTACGTACGTAATGACTTCTGACAATGGATACACAACATATTTGTCCCAGAAATGCGGACTATTCGCCGTAATCGGCTCTTTCACACTCGAGCACCCGGCCAGCAGCACGAGCATACCGACCATACTCAGTAGTAACCATATTCTCCTTTTCAAGAACGTTTCCTCCTATACCAATCTTTATGAACCTTGTATGTATTTTAGCATCTTTCAGTTTCAAATGGCGTTCATTTTTCGCCAAATAAAAGGAAGCGCTTTTAAAAACGTGAAGAAAACAAAATATGAGCTATTTTGACGAAGATTTCTTATATAATGAGGTTTTTCTGAATAAGTGCTGCAGACTCTTTTTCGTTTCTTCAAAACTGAGGTCGCCGGCGGGTTTTCTTGCGATAATAATAAAATCTTTCGGCTTGAGCAGCTCTTTTTCCTCCTGAACAGCCTGTCTGATTAACCGCTTCACCCGATTGCGCACGACGGCATTGCCGATTTTTTTACTGACAGAAAGCCCTACCCGGAGCTCTTCCTGTTTCGGCTGATCAAGCGTATACAGCACGAACTGGCGGTTTGCCATAGACGTTCCGCGTTTAAACACTTTTTGAAAATCTTCATTTTTCTTTAACCGATTTCGCTTCTTCACTTTAATTCACTCCGATATTCACTCGCAGAAACTTTTATTTCTATCTAAAAAAAACGGGCCGCCGGAATACTGAAGAAATTTCTCCAGTACCGGGCGACGCATGACATCACTTTTCTCTTAATGTGAAAAAAGACCACTGACATTATTCAGTGGCCTAAGCTGATAATACTTTTCTGCCTTTGCGGCGACGGCGTGCTAATACTAGACGACCGTTTTTTGAACTCATACGGCTTCTGAAGCCATGAACTTTACTGCGTTTACGGTTATTCGGTTGGAATGTTCTTTTCATTTATGACACCTCCCTCGAGGAATAGCTGTTAAAGACAGTCTTACTTATTATATTTGTGCTGCCTATTCATTGTCAACTTCAGCAGTGCTTTTATTTCTTACAACCATAATAGGATAACATACCTTAACCAGTTTAGAAACCTTATTTTTCATATTCCTTTTTTTAACGCAAAAAAAGCCGCGCTCCCCCGAAAAAACGACATGTGGATAATTTTTTTGCCTTTTTTTAATATCCACAGTCGTTATCGACAACATTTTCACATTGCTAACTCCTGTGGACAAAGATTTTTCAACAAGTTGTCAGGTTTGTGGATAAGATTACGAGAACCATTGCAAGTCCTCGCTTAATTTGATATTATATTTGTGTTTTAACTCTTAATTACTTATCCAGCCCATTCTCTTTATCCACAAACTGTGGATAAGTTGTGGATTGTTTTCACACAGCTTGTGTAGATTGTTGTCCACAACTTGTGGAATTTGTCGAAAAGCTGTTTTTCTACTATACTATATGTTTTCAACATTTCGTGTGTACGAATGGTCAGAGCCATATGCTCTTTTTTTGTGTTCTATAACAGGGAAAGGGCGCTGATTTTTAAAGAAAAGGAGGGCTGTGCCGGATA